>CAZGCA010000099.1:0-20711 GCA_964524145.1 uncultured bacterium
CGATCCGGGCCGGGGAGAGCTTGTAGGCCTGAAGCCGATCCGGGTCGAGGTGGACCCGGATTTCCCGCTCAAGCCCGCCGACGATCTCCGCGCCCGCCGTGCCGGGCACCGTCGTCAGCCGATCGATGAGCCAGTCCTCCGCCCACTCGCGGAGCCAGACGAGGTCGTGCTCGTCCGAGGTGATCATAACCTCGATCACCGGCAACTGCGACGGATCGGCCTTGATGATGATCGGGGGGTCCATGTCGCGCGGCAATCTCTTTGTAACCCGACCCATGGCGGCTACCACGTCCTGGAAGGCAACCTCCACGTCCACCCCATAAAAGAAGTTCGCCAACAGCGTGTACATGCCCTCGATGCTCGAGGATTCGATGTAATCGAGGTCATCCACCGTGGTGATCACTTCCTCGAGCGGGTCGGCGATGTTGTCCTCGATATCGTCTGCCGTCGCCCCGCGCCACCAGATGTGAATCTTCACCATGGGGTAGGAAATGTCCGGCAAGTAATTAACGTCGAGTTGCGACAGGCTAAAAAAGCCCGCGGCCAAGGCCGCGACGGTCAGCACGGTGACCGCTACGGGACGTTTGAGCGCGGCCGCGGTGATTCTCATTGCTCATGTCCTCCTGATGCCTTCTTCGAGGCCGACGCCGGCATCACCTTGCCGAGCTGGACCTGCGCCCCATCCTTCAAATTCAGGTTCCCGGCGACAACGACCATCTCGCCAGCCCGCACGCCATCAACTATTTGCACGCGCTGTTCCTGTTCCAGCCCGATCGTGACCTTCTGCATGCTCGCCTTGCCTTCCTTCACCACATAGACGACCTTCTCGCCCCTGGGAGTGGTCACGATGGCCGCGTCGGGAACCACCACGGCCTCATCGGCCACTCGGCCCCGTACCGACACTCTGGCAAACATGCGCGGAATCAGTTCGACAGGCTCGATGACCTTCGCCTCGATTATCCGCGTGCGAGAGTCCCACTCGAGTCGGGGATAGACCCGCTCGATTCGTGCACTGAACGTCTTTCGTGGATACGCGTCCAACCGGACAGCCGCCTCGGCGCCCTTACGGATATCGGCCGCGCAGCTTTCCGGCAGCCCTGCCCGCACCACAAGCGATGAAGGATCCATCATCTTCAGCAACGGCGCTCGCGGCGTGGCTAGGTCGCCCGGTCGGACAAAGACCTCTGTAATCACGCCGGCGAAGGGCGCTGTGAGCAAACATTCATCGAGTTTCGCCTGAGCAAGGGCTAGTTTGGCGGCCGCTTCATCGACAGCGGCCTGCGCGACGGCGATTTCTGTTTTCGTCGGTCCCGCTTCGAGCATGGCCAGCCGTTCCTTCGCGGCCTCAAGCTGCGTGTGGCAGTCTACATAGTCGACGCGGGCTTTCTCCGCCAATTCTCCAGGAAGCGAGCCACTCTTAACCAGCGACCTGACCCGGTCCAGGTCGGCCTTGGCGAAATCCGTGCAATCCTTGAAGTGCCGAACGGATTCCTTTGCCTGCGCGATCTCCTCGGGGCGCGGGCCGACCTTGAGGTCGGCCAGCTTGGCCTTCGCCACGCCCAGGGCGGCTTCGGCCGCCACAACCTCCTGGCGGTACAGCGGCCGATCTATCTCGATCAGCTTCTGCCCGGCCTGCTCGACGCGGTCACCTTCTCGCCAAGGGCAAAATGAGATCGGACCCTCAATGGTCGCCTGCATCATCACGGTGTTCACGGCGACCACATCTCCCGTCGTCTCCAGGAACTCCACTAAGCGTGTTTTCTCCGCCGCGACGGCCTCAACACGCGCAGGTTTCTTGGATTTGTCCTTCGCCTGACCGTCCTTGTCCGAACCGCAACCGATCACACCAATGATGGCTGCCCCAAGGATCGCGACCGCCAGCACACGTCTTTCTGTCCTCATTGCTTTTCTCCCACTGCCAGGCGGAATTCGGACACGGCCGTGTTATGGTCCGCCAGGGCTCGGTAGTAATTCATCTGCGAATCCAGCAGCGCCGACTGGGCGTCCAGGACGTCTACAATAGCACCCTTAGCCAGATTATATTTTTCGCGTTCTATCCGTAAGGATTCTCTTGCCTGCTCGACAGCTTTTTGCGTCACACCAACCCTTGCACGAGTCGATTCAATGTTTGAGGTTGCTGTTTCTACTTCAAGCTGAATCTGAAGCTCTAATCTCCGCAAGGCTTCTTCTTGAGCTCTTAAGCGATTGCGTTCTCGCCTTATCCTGGCGTCAATCCGCCCACCTTCAAAAACCGGTATCACCCCAAAGACGCTGACTTCCCCCACTTCATTGACGTCGGTATCCCTGCCGCCATGGAAACTGGAGGTCGCATCCCATCGCTTTCCATAGGACGCCCGAAGCGATACCTCCGGCAGTCGTCTGGCTTTTGCTATGTCGAGATTTCTTCGCTGGACATCGGTTCTTGATTTCAGAGATTGATAATCTAGTCTGCTGCTAAGTGCTGTTGCAAGACCTTGACCAAGACCGGGGGGGACATCAATCAGCACCAGTTCGCCCTCAATGTCCAAGGGTTCTTTTTGCCTGCTTAATCCCAGCAGGCTGGCAAGTAGGAAGCGTTTTATGCTCAGCACATTACGTGCGCGAATCAGCTCCTGCTCAATATTGGCAAGCCTGACCTCTGTTCTCAGCAAATCAACTTTTGCTGCCTTTTGGGCATCTAACAGTTCCGCAACTATTTTTTGGTGTTCCCGTAGAGCCTTTCGTGAGAATATCAGCGACTCTATCACTTTCCGCTGGCCGAGCATCGAGTAAAACACGCTCGACACATTGAACACCAATTCCGTTCGACTGTGAAGGAGTTCCTGCTTCGCCGACTCGGTGATTAACTCAGCGGCTTTAATCTGGTTTACAAGCCGTCCACCTCTGAATAACGGCATAGTCAGAACAATATCTCCGGTAACAAGCTGATCGGTGAATCCTAACACTTCGACCGTACCGGGCCTTCTTGGCTTGATAAGCCTGTCCTCACGATAATACGTGTATCCGCCCTCAAGGTTAATCTTCGGTAGAAGCTCCCCGAGAGCCATGTCACGATCGGCACTGGCCGCGTCAACGTCATAGCGGGCCGCGGCCAGCTGCGGGTTGTTGGCCAGCGCGATCTCGATGGCCTCCGGTAGCGTGATCGGCCCTTCCACCGGCTGCGTTGTGGGGCGCGAGGTAGGCGCATACTCCTTCAGCACCCGCTCCCGGATTCTGGGGAATGCGTCGGTGCCGGCGACCATTACGCAGCCCGGCAGCGCCGCACCCAACAGGACGGCCGCTGTAAGCCTCACCATCGCACCATTAACACGCTTATCGTTCACCAGCAAAGACTCCCTGATCTGCGATCCCATGTTCATCTTCTATTTCAGTCGTCGTATTCTGACTGCCTCTCTTACCTCGTCTCTTAATTCGCTGAACCAAGGCGCGACCGGACATGAGCCTTTAGTATGCTCGCCTCGTCTTGGGCAACCCGCTCGCCCATTATCTTTCTGACTGTTTCGCCAAACATCTTGCCCATCAGGTGCTGGTTCATGCTGCTGACGTAAACCTTTCCATCGTCGGCCTCATAGACGCCAAAGGTACACGGCATGAGCGTGCATACCTCGGGGTTGTCCTTCAGCATATCGTGAGCATACTCGGCCTTGCAGAACTCCACGACCCGTACCTGCCGGTCGAGATGCACGCCGTGCTTGGCAATGGATTTGTTCAGGTTACGGATCGCCGGGCACTCCAAGCCTTGTGCTTCGATTGCCGCCTTGAGCGCTTCGCATGTCTGGTCGACGTCCTGGTGGTTGCTCTCGTAGACCGTGACCATCCTCCCGGGCATGGATCGGCACCCACTCAACGCAATCAGCCCCGCGCCCGTGACAAGCCCGACCAGCATAAAGATGATGGGCAGCTTCCATTTGCCGGAACTCGCTGAAAGCTTCCTATCAAGCACGCTGTCAGTTACTGCTTCGGATTCTCGCATCATTGTTCTCCTTGGTGTTTTCTCGGTTCGGGTGTCTGGAGACTGGATGCCGCGTCCACACACGGGAAGCGGTCCTCTTTCGGTCGTCGTGATCCCAATCCTGTTTTGCCTGTGCGCTGGTGCATCGGTTTCGCATATCTCGCTACGAGTCCGCTCATCCCCACACGGCGAGCACGATCCGACAAGGTCTCGACGCTGGCAGCAGCAATCGATACCTGGCTCGGCAGGAAGATTGCTATTTTCTCAAGACCGTTTCTTAGCGCTTCGTGCTGATTGTTGCGCATCCTTGTATAGAGCATAGATGATACAGTCAAGTCGGTATTTACACGGATCTTTGGGTTTCGGGCACCGCGGAGCACTCTTCGGAACCCGTTTTCCCGTCTTCTGACACAAATACGTGTCTTCAACTGTTGTGCGGTGTTTTTCGCTGTCCCTCGTGCGATCACCGGTCATCCCTTCAAACGCTTTCGTGACGCGCACGCAAGATGAACGCTGTACTCCCAATCACACATTCTTCGCGCCTTCTTTCTGCCGAAGAGTAACGGTATTTCTCATAAAGTCCACTGCGCATATCTCCGCCTGAACTACCTTGCTTTCCCCGAACATGGTGCTCACTAGAAGACCATCCTGTTTACATTCAACATAGGCGACGTCGGCAAGAACCAGTTCGCCGTTTTCGGTTTGTTGCCCATCCGTCAAGTACACTTCCGCCAAACACATCTGTCCTATCTCCTCTGTTTTCAGGTATCCCGCAGAGCTATTGCAGGCTGCTCGAAGTTTCCGAAAACCCTCAAGGCATCCACTATAGTCATTATCTCTTCTGCGCAGGACGGTCCATCCTCATGCTTCAATCCTCCCAGTGTCCGCCCGAGTAGCGCAACATCCGCAACCTCCTGATGATGGCGAATCACTCCTAGCACGCCCATGTCTCTCCTCTCGAGCTCAGACGCGACCTGTCGTTCTATCTCGGCGCTAGCTACCTTGTTGACCACAACTCCGGCAAACTGTGCGCCAGCACTTGTCGCCAACTCCTTGATTCGCTCGGATAGGCTGATTGACTCCAAAGATGGTTCAACGACGGCCATCACTGCGTTAGCGCTCGTCTCAATTCCACGACCGAAATGCTCGACACCGGCTTCCATGTCAACTATCGCTATCTCGTCTGTGTTGAGACGCAACCGCTTGAGGAACTCGCGGGTGAGAACACCCATCGGACATGCGCATCCTTCCAACGACTGATGTATCTTACCCACCACTACAAGACAACATCCTTCCTTACACACCACAAACTCAGTCGGTAGATCGGCAACCCGGATTTCAGGTTGCATCAGAACCAACGCTTGCTCCTCCGGCTTTGCAGATGCAACAGATTCCTTCCTCATCATGGGCATAACGTTCTTTTTGCCACCAGCTAGCTCGATCAGTGGGTGTGGTGGATGTTTCATGCCCAGCATTCTGTACAATCCCGCGTTAGATTCGTCTGAGTCGATTACAACAACCTTCTTGTCGCGGCGGTTGAGTTCGAAGGCCAAGAGCGTCACGATGGTACTTTTGCCGCTGCCACCTTTCCCACACACACATAGTTTCATTGGCTGCTCCTTGCTTGACCAAATCGGCTATACCCCAATGCAAACTCGGTTTGCAGCCTTTCCCATTCTAGTCTTAGGTTCAACGTGCGCATCATCGTCTGTATCCATACGGCTGGCACAATCCCGGCATCTCACACCTCTTCCAGGTTTAGAGCGCCCTGAGGGCATTGGGTCGTACACAGGCCACACCCCATGCATTTCAGTGTGTCGACGCGAGCAACCGTACCGACCGAGATCGCTCCTGTCGGGCAAACCTGCTCGCATATCCCGCACCCGGCACACTTTGCGGCGTCAACGGCGGCAAAGCGGCGGCGAGGTTCTTTCGTTATCTCGAGCTGAGAGATGCGTTCGTTGATTGCCCGGAGCTGTTGCTCAAGTTTGTGTTCTTCGGCCTTCAAAGCATCGACCTCGCTGGTTTCAGTGAAAGCCGGATTGGTCGACGCACCAAACCCCATGCCGGCGGGTCCCATCGAGCCCATCCCTCGCCCCCTGCCTCTCCTCACTCCGCGGCCACGTTGCATTCCTCTCCTCACCATTTTGATGCCACTTGCCTAGTCCAGCGCGGACGCCAGGACGGGAGCACAACATTCGGCACCCTTCTGGACCGCGGCTGCCTCAATTCTGTCAAAGGCGTCGGGCCGCAGTTGCCGGGCCGGTGAAGGCCATTTTGCCGTCGCGCTCCACCATGAGTCGGGCGGTCTTGATTCTTGTTTCTTGCGTCCCTTGTCTCGTTCCTAAATGTCATTTCAGATAGCCTCTACTACAAGGCCGACCGCACCTCTTTCCATGCATCACGGACTGAATCTGCAGCGGCGCTCTGCCCATACTCAATCACGGTTTTGCCCGCCATCAACGCATCGTTCACAATCTTGTCGAACGGGATTCTGCCGATTACACGGGAATGCCGTGCTGTCGCAATTTGTGTGATCCGTGCCGCCTGTTCAGTGTTGAGGTCGGCTTTGTTGATGATGACGACCGCCGGTACACGGAAGTGAGCCGCCAACTCGAGTACGCGTTCCATATCGTGTACGCCCGAAACCGTAGGTTCGGTGACAATAACCACAAGATCAGTGCCCGACACCGACGCAATGACCGGACAGCCCGTTCCTGGTGGGCCGTCACCAAGAATTGTTCCCAGACGCAGCTCATCGGCAAGAGAGGCGGCCCGGTCGCGGACCTGTGTCACCAGCCGACCGGAGTTTTCTTCTGCGATTCCAAGCCTGGCATGGGCCATGGGTCCACGGTTCGTTGCAGAAACAAACCAGTTGCCCGTAACGGCCTCTTCGGCAAGTACGGCATCCACCGGGCATACGAGCGGGCACAGTCCACAACCTTCGCAGGCAAACGGTTCAATTCGGTACGTCTTGTCCACCCTGCTGTTGCCGGGCCCATCGAACCGGATTGCGTTGAAGTGACAGGCTTCGGCGCATTCGCCGCACGCTATGCACTTCGCCGCATCGATTGTACATTTCTTACCGCCGACAAAAGGATGAGACTCTCTGACGCGAGGAGCAAGGAGTAGATGCAGATCGGCGGCATCCACGTCGTTATCGGCCAGCACCATGCTGTTTGAGAGGACGGCGAACGCGGCCGTCACGGTTGTCTTGCCTGTGCCTCCCTTGCCGCTGATCACCGTAACTTCTGTGTGGCGTGTTGCGGTTCCGGAAGCAAACGGTTCGAGCGGTCCCGTAGCAGTGACGAATTCCTCGATAGGCGGCACAGAGGGAACTGTGGAGCCCTTTAACGCGAGAATTTCGTCGTGGATGCCCAACAGGTTCTCGGTGAGTTCCTCGTGAAACTCAACAAGAATGTCGCCGGCAGAGTACGTCTCGGCGTAGGTGCGCTTGAAGGGAATTCTCCCGATGACGGGCAACCCAACGGCTTCGGCATATTCGGCAATGATGGTGTCCGTGCCGTCGGAACGATTGACCACGATGCCCGTCGGAATCCCCATCTCGAGTGTCATTGCCGCAGCCAGTTTCAGGTCGTTGAGTCCGAACGGGGTAGGCTCGGTCACAAGCACGGCAACGTCCGCGCCTTCCAGCGCCTCCACCACGGGGCAGGCCGTTCCAGGCGATGCATCCAGTATATTAGTTGCTTCCAGATCGATGTGGGACTTGACGGCCGCAACTACATTCGGAGCAAGGGCTTCCCCGATGTTCAGTAAGCCGTGCGCGAAGAAAAACGGCTGATGATCTGGGGCCACTTGAACCTTGCCCACGACTGTTTCTTCTTCGTGCAGGGCGTCTTCGGGACAGACATAGGAGCAGACTCCGCACGAGTGGCACAGTTCGTTAAAGATGAGGACTTTCCCTTTGACAACGGCAATCGCATTGTAGTTGCAGGCTTCGTCACACGTGCCGCATCCGGTGCATTTGTCTTTGTCCCAGACCGGTTTCGGGACGGTGACCTTCTCTTCTATGGAGAAGTCAGGCTTCACAAACAGATGATCGTTGGGTTCCTCCACGTCACAGTCCAAGAGCCGCACATTGTCCCCACGTTGAGCAAGTGCATAGGCGAGGTTAACCGCGAAGGTGGTTTTGCCGGTGCCTCCTTTTCCGCTGGCGACAGTGATTACCATTTCGTTCGTCCTTTCCTTAGATTCTGCTGTTGCGCGGTCCGGGAGCCACGGCTCAACGCATACCCATCATACGTCCCCATGTTGCACTCCCTGGCTGTCGACCGCTACGTAGTATGTTTCTCCGTTCATCTTCCGTGCACAGACTTTTCCTGTTCGCGACAGCTTCCCGATGTACTTCGACACCTCGTTCAAATGCATACCGAACACCTCGGCGATCTGGTGGACTGAGCAGGGACGTCGTCGGAGCATAGCCAGAATGGTGCTTTCGTTCGCTTCGACATCGGCGGATTTGTCGGATGGAAATTCCGCAATGATCTTGGCCGTGGGATGAAAAAGATCCGCAACGGCTTCCATTTCTTTCCGCGAAAACGGCAGTGCAAATTCCTCCGCAGGCGGTCGCACTGCCGTGTTAAGGTGGATTTCGTCCGGCCCGATGGCTTCCGCAAGCGCTGCAATTCTCTCAAGGTCGCGCGGGACCGAGTGCATTCCCCGGACGAGAAACACCTCGATCCACAACTTTCCTTGGAACTCCTCGCGAAAGGCATGCTGTCCCTCGATAACACGCTTGAGGTCCAGGTCGCGGTGGGGGCGATTGATGAGCTCGAACGACGACTGATCCCAGACGCTCAGTGACAACTTCGCAACGTCGGCGTGGCATGCGGCCTTTCGTACCGCGGGCATCCAGAACAACGTGCCGTTGGTCAGGAGGACGGCTGGGAACGGGGTTTCCTGTCGAATCATCTTCAAGACTTCGCCGAAGCGAGAGTGCAAGGTAGGTTCGCCAGACCCGGACAGCGTGATGTAATCCGTTCGTCCGCCTTCTTCGACCCACGCCGCAAGCTCACTCTTCACCTCCTGAACTGGAACGTATTCCTCGCGGTCGAGTGTCTTGTGTGTCGTGCGCCCCAACTGACAGAACACGCAGTCCAGACTACACGTCTTGTGGGGGGTCAGATCCACGCCGAGCGAACGTCCCAGCCGTCTTGACGGCACGGGGCCGAACAAGAATCTATAGTCTTTCTTCATAGGTCGCTCCCGGGGTGACGCGGAGAATCCAAGCGAGACCCGTGATCAATGATCAACGCACCGTTTGGGTTCCGTCCTTGATGCTGCACGATGCAGTCGTGGTCCTCGCGCACGTCAACAAAGTCAAGCACGCGATGACGGAGATACTTCTCCGGTAACGGATAGATGCCCGCGTCGATTCTCGTATTCATCGCTTGACCTTTTCCATGTTGTCTACGCTTTTGCTGCTCGGACACCTGCTCAGGCTGCGCGAGTCAACGCTATCTTGGCACTGCAAATCGCTCGTGCGCCTCCCGCAACCGTTTTCTTATAGGCAGATTCTGAGGACACCGCTCTTCGCATTCGCCACAGTCAATACAGTCTTCGATTGTTGCGTCCAGTTGGGCATATTCCCCCCTGGTCTGCGGCCAGTCCCAGCTTATGCGCTCGTGGCGATCAACAATCTGCATGATCGCCGGTATTGGAATGTCTTGTGGGCAAGGCAGGCAATACTCGCAGCCGAGACAGTATCCACGGCCAAGCCGATCCCCAAAATCCGCCAGCTTCTGACGCTCTTGGGTCGAGAGCGGCTCGGCGGTCTCCGCAATAGAGACATTCTGTTCGATTTCTCCCGGCGACTTCACTCCTGTAAGAATCAGGGGCAATCGGTCATTCGACAGCGCGAACCTCAGGCATTCCTTCACTGTGGGCTTTCTATCCTTTCCCGGGGGACTCAGCTCGAGCAGTCTTGAGTTTCCAAACACCTTCATCACGAAAAGGCCGACATTATATTCTTTCGCGAGCGGAATGACGTCCTCTTCGGCTTGTCGGTCGGCAAGATTGTAGGTAATCAGAACCGCCTCAATATCGGGTTCACGAATCATGCGGCTTATGATGCCCCAGTTGTGGCTGGTCAGGCCGATATGCCTGATCGTGCCTTGTTCTTTCGCTTCCCGGAGCGCCTTCAGCCCTCCGCACTCTGCGGTGAGTTGCTCGTATTTGGTTTCCGTAGATACATCATGCGGCTCGTAGAGATCGAGGTAATCCGTCTGAAGTGCCTCGAGGCTTTCCTCGATTGCTCTCTTCATACCCTCATAGCTCATCTCCGGCGACCGAGAGCTCAGATACACCTCGCTTCTTCTTGATTTCATCACACGGCCGATCTTTCGCTCACTGTCGCCCTTCCCGTAAAGACGAGCGGTATCAACGAAATTAACGCCCAAATCCAACGCTCTATTGAGGGTGGCAACTGCTTGGTCAACGCTGACCTTAGGAATCGTCATGCCACCAAAGCCGATGCGTGCTACCTGCATACCCGTCTTGCCCAGCCTCCGGGTCTCCATCCTTTCGTCCTCCGTGTTCTTGTCTGCCCTTACAACAGCAGCATTCTCAGATCCTGCTGCCGCCATGCGGTCTAGGGGTGCTGCGGATCTCTGCCGCCGCGGCACGCCCGTCGGCGACCACGACACCCGGGCAGCAGAAATGCGTCTCCTTCCTGCAGTCGTCCGTCCAAGAATGCCGCGAGCACTTCCTCGACGTCGCCGCAAATACACGGGACCACGTCCACTCCGGCCCCGAGCAAAACCATCTCAACAGGCCGAGATATTGTCCCGCAAATCAGGACGTCGATATCCAGCCCTGAAACCCATCTCGCCAAGTCCAACGGGTCTTTAGAAGCGAGCGCAACGCTACCGCGTTGTAGTGCCTGTTCAGCGTCGATGTTCACGATAAGCAAGTTGCGAGCGACGTCGAAAACTGGAGACACGCGACCTTGCCAATGTGCAATTGCCAGCTTCATCATGCCTTCAGACGAGCAAGATATGGGCCGACAGCGTGTCTTCACCACGTAAGTCTTGCACTGACTGAAAGTTGTTGACCATAACGACCAGCAGCCATAGGGCGCAAGAAATGCATAGCGCATGGTTGTTGGATGCAGCACAATTGCATTATGCATTGGTTTGCCTTCGTTTGTGGCTGACTGCTAATGAGAACCTCCCCTCAGCTTCCATAGACCAAGGTCTGCGCCAACGAGAATCCGATCCGCTTACTACATGGGTTCCACCTCCCATTCACCTCAACCCCAATGTCATGAGGTCCCACTTCGGAAATCCCCGCTTCTTACGACACAACTGTCCAGCCAGCACCTAATGGTTTCTTCACCGTCGCCCTTTTCTGCAAGAGCAATGCACCAGATCACACTGTCTCCTTATATGGATCTCAGGATTGTGCATGACCTCGGCGCGCCGCATCTCGCCGGCGCCTCAGTCTTGCAATCTGCATGTTTTCGTTGCTACACTGGGTATGTGACTATGGAAATGAAACGCCCTACCCAACAACACGATGTGATCCTCGACTCCATAAACGAGGGAGTTTTCACTATCGACCTGGAGTGGCGGCTCACGGCGTTCAACCGTGCGGCGGAACGCATCACCGGTGTGCCGCGGGAAAACGCGGTTGGGCAGCGATGCTCCGAGGTGTTCCGAGCAGATATCTGCGAGAAGCAGTGCGCTCTGAAACGCACGTTGACTACGGGGAACCCTATCGTGAACGCCAGGGCACATATTGTCACGGAGACAGGTGAGCGAGTTCCTATCCGCATTTCGACCGCACTTCTCAGAGACGACGAAGGCTTGGTGGTCGGTGGGGTGGAGACGTTCCAGGACCTGAGCCAGGTTGCTCAGTTGCGGAAGGAACTGGAGTCCCGCTACACGTTTGAGGACATTGTTGGGCGAAGCGCGGCGATGACAAAGCTGTTCCAGATTCTGCCTCAGATTGCCGAAAGCAATAGCACAGTACTGATCGAAGGAGACAGCGGCACGGGCAAGGAACTGTTCGCTCAAGCCATCCACAACCTCTCGCCACGCAGGAACGGACGCCTCGTGGTAATTAACTGCGGTGCCCTGCCGGACACGCTGTTAGAATCGGAACTCTTCGGCCACAAGGCCGGGGCGTTCACTGATGCCCGGCACGATAAGCTGGGACGGTTTGCTATGGCTGACGGGGGAACCATATTTCTGGACGAGATTGGCGACATCTCTCCTGCGATGCAGTCCCGCCTTTTGCGCGTGCTCCAGGAACGATCCATCGAGCCGCTCGGGTCCCTGGAACCGGTGCCGATTGACGTCCGCGTCGTGGCAGCGACGAACAAGAACTTGGCCAGGCTGGTGCGAGCCGGCAAGTTTCGTGAGGATCTCTTCTACCGTATCCAGGTTGTCCATTTTAGGCTCCCCAGCCTGCGGCAGCGCCGCGAGGATATTCCGCTACTGGTTGAACACATGGTGGCGAAATTCAATCGTCTTCAAGGCAAAGACATCGCTGGGGTATCCGAGGAGGTTCTGATCCGATTGATGGAGCATGACTATCCGGGCAACGTGCGTGAGCTGGAGAACATCGTAGAGCAGGCATTTGTTCTGTGCCGCAGCGGATTGATCGAAATACACCACCTGCCACCAGAATTCCGCAGTCCAAGCTCATCGAGGACGTCCGATACGAGTGGCCCTGTCTCGCTCAAGTCGATGGACCGCTTCCTCATAGCGGAGGCGTTGCGCCGGCACGCAGGGAACCGCACACGTGCCGCGAAGGACTTAGGAATCGATACAAGTACGCTTTACCGCAAGATCAAGTCTTTAAAGATCGAAACTCCGCCAACCGACGGTCGAAGCAAACCTGTCTCACGCTGAATCTGACGGATGCTTACTCCTTTGCGAAGTACCCGGTCGCGAATATCCTTCCACTTCTCCATCTCTCGAAACACCCTCCGTTACCTCCCAGGATCCTACCAGCCTCATGCCAACAAGATCCCAAGAGTAGCTCACGGGTGCTTCGCTTCTCGACCGCCATTTACATGCCTACAAGACTTTTGCGTGAGCGTGAAAGTGGAAGAACCAGGCACTCACAATGAGTATACCCGTGAATGCCGGAAGCATAAGGAAGTCAAGCCATATAGGGAAGTAATTGGCCGAGCCGAACGCTGTTCTGACAACGTCCGTACAGTAGGAAAGAGGCGACAAAGGGACGAACGCTCTGCTCCACGCGGGCGTCTCTGCCAACGGCAGGGAACCCCGTATTGCGCCGTCCAAAACCTTGCCGGGGGATGTTTCGTTGCGTCATTTATGATCTTACCTGGTGGAGTTGTAGGAAGGACGATAAGTCGGCACAAGCTATGAGCCCTGCATCGAGGCGTGAATTGGTCAGGGTAGTCATCAAGTATAACGACGGGCTTTCTGTAGCCATGAGGTTAGCTTCGAGTGGCACGGAGGTAGGTGAGTTCGTGTTTACGCTGGTGGTAGCTCGCAGGTTGTGGGAATAAAGGAGGTTTTCGCAGGCGAGCAGGCGGATGCGGCAGGGAGACAGTAGAGGTCAGGAAGGTGGATGCCTAACATCACCATTTCTCCGTGGATAGCAGCAACTCGGTGCTTGACGATGGAGAGATCGTGGTAGTCACGCTGAGGGCAGCCGAGGGCGCTCGAGACGGTGAATGTTCCGACCTCGAGTTGCAAGATGTGATATGCTACGATCCGGCCGGTGCGCCCCTGCCCATCGATGGCGTCACCGGTAAGTGCTGCGTGGACTGCATGTCGCGCGATGTCAACTGCAGTGGAACAGTCGACGCAGTTGACGTCCAACTCGTGATCAACGCAGCACCGGGGGCCGTGGGCTAACGGGACAACGCGACGGTCGTGACTTCACCCAAAGGGCCTCATCGTGTTGACATCTCCCGTGACAACGCTGCACCTTTCGCTTTATCAACCCTGCGACAGCCCGACGACGAAAGCCACACACCAATAATCCCGGCACACCAAAGCCCTCTTCGAATCTTCGATCAGCTCTGTCCGGGATGTGTGCGCTAGAGGTTTTCCGGGAATCACTGCCTTCTCGATGCTTTCTTACCGAGGCACGCCTCTGCGACGATCTCGGAGATATCTTTTACGGCCAGCTTATCTTCCAGTTCCTCGGCTTTGAGTGCGTCGTCGAGCATGGTAAGGCATACCGGGCACGCGGTTGCCAGAACGCGCGCGCCGGTCGCACACGCTTCCCTGACCCTGATTCTGGCTGGACTATCCTCGCTGCCACCCAAGTAGTCTGTACCGAAATTGCCGGCGCCGCCGCCACAACACAGTGCGCCCGATCTGTACCGTTCCATCTCGACCAGCGTGACACCAGGAATAGTTCTCAGCACCTGTCGGGGCGCGTCGTATTCGTCGTTCCAACGGCCAAGGAAACATGGATCGTGAAACGTCACCTTCGCGTTGAACCCGTTCGACATGTCCACCTTGCCACTTCTGACGAGGTCGCGGAGAAGCTGACTCGCGTGCACCACTTCGAACTGTCCGTCGTACCTGGGATACTCATTCTTCATCGCGTTGTAGGAATGGGGTGACAGGGTGACAATCTTGCTGACTCCCAAATCCTTGAACTGCTGAACGTTCCCTTCTGCCAGAACCTGGAACAACGTCTCTTCACCCAGTTTGCCTACCTCATTACCGTCGCAGTTCTCTTCTGTACCCAACGTGCCGAACGATATGCCTGACCGCAACAGGATTTGGCCGAACGTTTTCGTTGCCTTCCGCGCGCGGGTATCATATGAACCGACACATCCAACGTAATAGAGATACTCGTGTCCGTTGTACTGAGGTATGGCGCTACCTTCAGCCCATTCGAGCCGACTCTCCCGTGGTTCACCATACGGGTTCCCGTACTTGCTGACGTTCTCGAGAAACGTCCGTACCGTCGATCTCACCAACCCTTTTTCGACCATCTCGTTCTTGGCGGCTACGATCATGTTGACGATCTCGTCACCAAACCGGTACGGACATCGTTCGACGCAGTTCCGGCATGCCGTACATGAGAACACGATTCTTGCCAGGCGTTCCGACCCTTTGATCTCGTTGTTCATCCAGGCCCGGATCAGCCACAGTCGTCCCCCGGCGGAATAGCTTTCCAAACGGAACCGTGCGTAGGCGGGGCAGTTGTTGGCCTCGATGTGGTTGGTCGGAAACTTGCAATATCCGCACCTGAAGCACCGGTGGATGATATCGTGATAATCCTGAAGAGCCATCACTGCACCTCCCAGTTACCAGGGTTCATAATGCCGTTAGGGTCAAGCACCTCCTTCATCTTCATCATCAGTTTGAGCGTGTTTGGCTCCATACTGTCCACTATCATCTTCTGCGCGTGAATCCCGGGTTTCCAGGGAACGCCTCCCAGCTTGAGAATGAGTTCATCCGATTCGTGCAACGCTTGCCGGGCCTGCTGTATGCTTGCCATGTCTGCTCGATTAAACGCGTATGTCCAGGAAAACATCATGGCGTGGCATCTTCCGATGACTCGACCCAATAACGTGTACGCGATATCGTGTCTTTCAGCGATCTCGACCCCTTCCCTCCAGCATTCAGGATAGGTGTCGACGGGGATTATGGCGCCTACATACTCAAATCCGCCGCCTTTCTTGATATCAGCAGTAACCCTGTCAATTTGAGGTCTACTCAGGATCCGCCCTTTCATCTGTGGCTGCAGATCAACAAACCCGCCATCTCCCGTCCGGACATACTCGCCAAGTGTATCCTCGCAAATCACCTCTCTCTTGAACTCGAGTTCCTTCTCGGTATCGCCGCTGAACACGATGTTGATGTTGTGCAGCCCGCGATGCATAGGCGGGACTTCCTGTGACCACGCGACGATATCCTCCGCCATCTCCAGGTGAGTGAGTTTGTAGGCGACATCAGGTACCAGCGCGGCGTCTTCCACCAGGAACATCTCGACGTCCCTCATGCGTCTTCGCGGGTAGAGCTTAAGCGCCAACTTGGTGATGATACCCGTGGTGCCAAACCATCCGAGGAACAACCCGCCCAATTCAGGTAATGGCGGTCGTGAAAACCAGTAGGGCGATAACGAGCACGACCCGATCTTGCATAGCTCGCCTGTTGGCAGTACAACCTCGAACGCGCCAACCATGTCGGAGTTGAAGCCGTACAGAGCCAAATCGCCCTGGCCGTGTATTACCACGTTACCGCCGATCGTAGCCTGAGGCGGCGCACCAGGCTCCGAGTGTATGAGGTTGGGGTGGTGTTTCTCCAAATAGGCTGCCAGCTTCCCCTGTGAAACACCGGCCTCAAGCACAGCATACCGTGCCCTGTTGTTCACCTCTATTATGCGGTCCATCCGCTTGAGGTCCAGCACAATACCCCCGTGCAAGGGCATGACTATGCCGGTGAGAGACACCCCGCCTCCCAGAGGAACCACGGGGATCTTCTCCTTGTTTGCAAGCTTGACAATCGCCTGCACTTCCTCCGCCGTCTTCGGAGCTACCACGTAGTCCGCTTGGTGAGGTTCAGCAGTTCCCAGGTCACGAGAGTAAATGTAAAGCTCTTCCGGCTCTGTCGAGACATAGTCTTGCCCCACTATTCCAGCCAACGATTCACTTATTGGGTCCATACCATCATCCCCTTGCAGGTTCCTCGCCCAGCGCAAGTCGGCAAAGATCGCTCATGAAGATAGGCATCATGCCGTTCTTCGCCACCAGCTCAGCCAGCGTACCCATGCACGCGGGGCAATTGAATACGCATAGTTGAGCACCCGCATCTACCATGTCCTGTATGTTTCTTTCTTGTATCTCGGCAGCACGTCGACGGCTCCCTTCCTTTACCTGCCCTTTGATAGTGGTTGCACAGCACAGGGCGTTCTCACCCACATACTCGCGATCGACACTTTCAACACCTATCAGGTTGAAGATGTCGTCCACGAAATGCAGTTTGTCCGGCGAAAGCCGCGACGAGCAGGGGCGCTGATATGCCGCCTTCAAAGCTAACGGTTTGATCTCGCTCTCGAGACCGAGAAGCGTGTTGTAGAGAAACTCAAAGAAATGGACCGGTTTGAACGGGACCTCGATGCCGAATGCCGGGGCATACGATCTGAAAGTCCCATAACACTCGTCGTGGAAGAATATCACTTCTTTGACGTTATGTTTGGCGATGTTCTCGATTATCTTCGGCAGCCGCTCGTTGATGACGGAAGTTCTGGCAAAATGCAGGTACATCAGTTGGCAGAACAGGCGAAACATGGTGCGAGTGTTCGCCGATAGAAGTGAAACGCCTTCGAAAAGCCTGCCCCGAATCAGATGATTGAGCGGAGCGAAAACCCCCATGGAAATCACCGGTTCCGTGACGTCCTTGATATCGAGATCCTCTCTCCACGGAACTCCCATTTGAACGGCTTGCCTGGTGATGGGCCTTGGCAGAGGCAATATGTTCTTCTCTTCCTGGCGCACGACAATCAGATAGAAGGGGTGATTGCCCCTTGGACAGTATTCCTCGCAGGCGTAGCAGGTCACACAATCATGCAGCACGAAGCTATCTTCACCATTGATCAGCTTTCTTATCTCCGACTTTGCCGTCTCTTTGTCTATATCCATGTACTGGCACTTGGTGAGGCAATCGAACGTCGTGCAACTCAGACATCTTTTCTCGTCAAACGCCAACTCAAACATGGGGCCTCTCCATTTTGTCTGCTACTCTGCGATTGCCTGGATGCCGTACAGAGGTAGTGTCTCTATAAGTATGCTTCAATCCTATCGAACGCTTTGTTGATCTCGTGTTCAGGAACACAGAACGACAGTCTCAAATGCCCCTCGCCCGTTGGTCCGAACGCTATCCCGGGCGTTGTTGACACGTGGGCCTCTTTGAGGAGCCGTTTGCAGAACGTCGTCGAATCCTTGCCTTCCTTGGCCAGTATTCTGGGAAACATGAGATACGACCCGTTTGGTTTCTGGTAGTCGAAAAGCGAACCGAGCCCGTCGAGACGTTCGCACATTAGATTGCGAGTAGCAAGGTAATGTTCCCTGAATGCCGTGACACAATCCTGGGGCCCCTTCAGCGCGGCAAGCGCGGCATGTTGGGACACTACCGGGGCACAGATCGCAAAGGGGATATGTGCCTTGGTGATCTGCGGGATCAACTCTTCGTCCGCGTGCAGGTACCCGATCCTCCAGCCCGTCATCGCGTACGTCTTCGTGAAGGTGAAACAGCTTACGACGTTCTTCCGCAGCTCAGGAAACGACGCCAAGCTGAAATGCTTGTGACCATCATACGTGAAGTATTCGTAGGCTTCATCGGTGATGATCATGAGATCGTTGTCCAAGGCAATCTCAGCCAGTTGGCGCAGTTGTTCCTCGACAATAATCGTGCCGGTCGGGTTGTTTGGGGAACAACACATCATAGCTTTCGTCCTGGGAGTGATTGCATTCTTGATGGCCCCGATATCCAAACGAAACCCTTCCTCTTCGATCGTCGGGACGGGAACGGGCGTTCCCGAGGCGATGACCACCTGACGAATGTGGGTCGAATAGGTCGGGGAAAACAGAATAACCTCGTCGCCGGGGTCCACCAATGCCATCACGGCAGCGGCCAGGCCTTCGATGGCACCTACCGTAACCATTATCTGGCCGGCGACAGCATCGACACCGTTATCGCGCTTCAGTTTCTTGACGATCTCTTCTCGCAGTTCCGGCAATCCGGCGTTTGGCGAATAGCCCCCTACAGCCCCACTCCTTATAGCGGCAATTGCCGCTTCCTTTATGTGCTCGGGCGTGTCGGACGTAGGTTTTGCCCAGGACAAGAACGCCACATCCTCCACTTCCTTTGACAATCGTGTCATCTCGTGGATCGCGGATTTCTCTATCTGCGCCACCCTGTTTGAGACTCGCCAGTCACCTTCCATCTCAGTTACTCCTTTCATGCGCCCGCTCCGCAACAATCACCATGAAGCCCTGCGTCGTGCGGGCACACAACCCTTGCTCTTGGGCACAGAACGATATTGCCGCGCGTCGCAAACTGCTGGGATGTGCAATTATTGTACATATCTCTCCGCACCTTACCCTTCAAGTAGCGTACGAGATACACGAGCCGTTGTCAATGGGTGGCCGAGCAAGGCATTTGCGCTGTCACGGTTTCGCATTGCAGCAAGGTAAGTTTCGCTCACGTTGAACGGTAGCCGTCTCATCCCCTCATCTCCCTTATTTCCACATCCCCTGTTTCTTTTGCGCTTATACGCTACGCTGTGTAGGAAAAGGAGATGGGGGGATTTGGGGGATATGGAGATATGTGTGAGCTGGACTAGGTGGTAGCTGTCCCTGTTCCCTCGTTATCGACTCCCGTACGGGCCGACCTTCCGTTCGACCCAACAACCACCGTGGACATACTCTTTGTGCAATTACACTTACCAACAACGCAGGTTGGCTCCGAGCATTCTGCAGCTGCCGAAACTCGGATCGTGAGAGTGACGGGGCCTTGCCTGGAACATTCCACCCAAAGAGGTGTTATAATAAGCGCGAGAAGATCCAACTATGCAACCCGTTGCGCGCAGGCCGGAACATGGAGAAGAAATCGACTGAAATGCTCATGTGCATACTGCCCAAGGCCGCAATGAGGACGTTCATGTTGACAGTTGCGGTCTTCATGACAGCCCTTGGCGTGCAGAGCGCGGAACCTGGGATTGTGCGCCCGTTTGAAAGCGGCGGGGAAATCGTATCAGAGAATCCCATCGATGCTCTGGTGCTGTCCGCATTGCGCGAGCGGGGTATCGAGCCCGCAAAGCCATGTTCTGACGAGGTCTTTATCAGGCGCGTGTACCTTGACGTCATCGGCACGTTACCCGATCCGCAGGCGGTTCGCAGGTTTCTGCGGGCTCGCCGTCCCGACAAGCGTGCTGCACTCATCGACGCCCTCCTTGAACGAGATGAGTTTGCTGATTATTGGGCATTGAAATGGTGCGACCTGCTGCGGGTCAAGGCGGAGTTCCCCATCAACCTGTGGCCCAACGCGGTCCAGGCATATCACCGCTGGATACGTGACTCGATCCGGGAGAACAAACCGTACGATCAGTTTGCGCGCGAGCTGTTGACATCGAGCGGCAGCAACTTTCGCGTGCCGCCGGTGAACTTCTACCGCGCAATTCAAGGCCGGGAACCTTCGGCTATCGCAAGTGCGGTTGCCCTGACGTTCATGGGAACGCGCATGCAGAGCTGGCCGGAAGCCCAGCGTGCAGGTATGGAGGCCTTTTTCTCGCGAGTGGCCTACAAGGGAACGGCAGAGTGGAAGGAAGAGATCGTGCATTTGGACCCGGCTCCGGTTGACCCGTTGGATGCCGTTTTCCCCGACGGCACGACTGTGCGGATACTTCCCGGCGACGATCCTCGCCTCGTCTTTGCCGATTGGCTCGTTGCGTCCGACAACCCGTGGTTCGCGCGCACAATCGCAAACCGTCTATGGGCCTGGCTGCTGGGCCGCGGCATTATCCACGACCCGGACGATATTCGGCCGGACAATCCCCCTGTGAGCCCCGAATTGCTCGCTTACCTTGAGAAGGAACTGGTGAATGCCGACTATGACCTGAGGCACATGTACCGGCTCATCCTCAACTCGCTCACCTATCAGCAGTCCTCGATTCCGCGCAGCAACCATCCCGACGCCGAGGCCCTGTTCGCGCACTATCAAGTGCGTCAGCTCGATGCGGAAGTGCTGATCGACGCCTTGTGCTGGATTTTCGGGCCCGGGGAAACCTATTCGAG
>CAZGCA010000100.1:0-20158 GCA_964524145.1 uncultured bacterium
TGATGTACGGAGCATGCCACTCGGGCAGTTTCATCCCGACGGTCTCCGGCGAGCACCGCGTGATCATCACGAGCGCGTCGGAGGACGAGGTGTCGCACCGTGGCGTAGCTGAGCCTGGCGAGATACGCGACGGCGAGGTGTTCGTGACCGAGCTGTTCCGGAACACAAGCGCAGGCAAGACGCTCAAGGAATCGTTTGATCTCGCCTCGGAGAAGACCGCCGAGTATACCGCATCGAAGAGCAACGCGGGCGCGTCCGACCAGCCGCAGCACGCGTTGTTGGACGACAACGCTGACGGCGAGGGAACGATCGCGCCGTTGTCGGTCGAGCCGGGCGAAGACGGCAGCCACGCGCACGAGCTGGTGTTGGGTTACGGAGTGAACGCGCCGGACTCGGTGGGCTGGATCACGGTTACGCAGACCCTGGTAATAGGTCCGACGGACCCGGTGGGCGAGCTGTTTGCCGAACCGACGGAGGACCCATCGGGCCACACTGCCTGGATGGAGGTCAAAACGCCGGATTACGAGGGCGCGACACGCGTCGACGAGACCAACCCCGACAACTTGCAGGAGGCGGTCGTAATGGAGCCATTCGACTCCCAGTACCCCTCCGGCGGTGCGTTCTGCTGGAACGATTTCGGCACGACACTGGAGGATCCGGGCACCTACAAGGTGTTCTACTACGTGAAAGACGGCGTGACGGATGAGACGAGCACGCACATGGTGACAGCGATCTACCGCGAGCTGGCGGGTAATCAGCCGCCGGCGGCAGTGACGCTTGTCTATCCTGACGACTTTGCGACGGTGCGCACGACGACGTTCTTCGCGTGGACAGAGAGCGTGGATCCCGAGGACGACACGGTGACATACCGTCTCGAGGTGGCGGAGGACATCGGGTTCACCACCGGACTGATAGTCAAGGAAGGTATCGTCGGCACGGTGACACAGCTTACTGCCGCAGACGGTATTAACGATCTCACGAGCTACTACTGGCGCGTGATCCCGGTGGACGAGTACGGTGCGAGCCCCGCGAGCCACGAGGTCCGCGCGCTCACCGTGGACAACGAGAACGCCGATTTCCCGGGCGTGCTGATGGGCGTGATCAAGGACTCGATTACCGAGGAGCCAATCGCGGGGGCGACCGTGACAGTCACGCCGGGCCCGATCTACGCCACATCGGCGAGCCACGGAGAGTACTGCGTGCCGAATGTGGCGCCGGGCACCTACACGGTTGAGGCTTCGGCGCCCGCATACCAGAGCTCGGACCCGACCAGTGTCACTATCGCTGCGGGAAGCGTAGAGGAGGCGATCTTCCTGCTGGTGCCGGGCGACGTGACGTGCCTGTGGGGCGACGTGAGCGGCGATTTCGTGGGTGCATACGACGCGTCACTGATACTTCAGTGGCAGGTGTGTTTGATAGACAGTTTCCCGATCGCTCCATCTATAGTGAAACCGGACTTTCCACCATGTGCTGACGTGAGCGATAACGGAAGTCTCAGTTCGTATGATGCATCGCTTATCCTTCAGAAGAGGGTGGGTCTGCTCGACTGTTTCCCTGCGGACCTGGACTGTAACGAGTACGGTCCTGACACGGGCGCCAAGCCCGGAGCCGCGCCTCGTGCAGACGGGCAACAGCTGGCACGCGTGATAAGCCTTCCGGCGACAATCCAAGGCGAGCCGGGTGACGAGATAGAAGCGCCGGTGATGTTGGACGACGCAACAGGCGTGTTCTCGTATTTCCTTGACCTGCGGTTCGACAGTGATGTCCTGGAGTATGTAGACACGGACGCCGGCACCTTGACGGGCGGCTGGGGTAATCCGATAGTGAACGCTCAGCAGGGTCACCTCAGGGTGGCCGGGGCAGGTACGAGCGCGCTCGAAGGTTCCGGCAGCCTGGTGGTGTTGTACTTCAGGATCAGCGACTCGGCAATAGGAGGCCAGCGTTCCCTGATCCACTTTGACAGCGCCGAATTGAATGAGGGTGTTTCGGTCGATACCGTAGACGGCGAAGTGGTCGTCGGCCCGTTGCCCGGCACCATATCGGGTGTGGTGACTGATGCGAGCACTGGTGCGCCGATACAGGGTGCAAACGTCACGGTCAAGCAACAAGGCGAAGAGGTCGCGAGTGACACCACAAACGATGATGGTGAGTACGCCATCGAGGATCTTGAGCCCGGATCCTACGAGGTTTCGGCTTCCGCTTCCGGATACGATGAGCAGCCATCGGTCACTGTGCAAGTACCAGAGGGCGGCGATGTGGAAGCGGATTTCGAGCTGGTACCCACTGACACTGACGGCGACGGGCTCCCGGACAACGTGGAGACGAACACCGGCGAGTATGTATCGCCTGAGAATACCGGTACCAACCCGCTTGTTGCAGACACTGACGGCGACGGGCTCGACGACGGCGACGAGGTAAACACGCATGGGACGAACCCGGTGGACGCTGACAGCGACGACGACACGTATACGGATAAGGAAGAGATCGACCACGGCGGCGATCCCGATGATGGGAATGACGTGCCGGATCCCTGGCTGTTCAATGTCGCGATTGCGCCGCAAAATCCGCAAGCGTGGACAGGTATTCCGCTGCCGTTCGAGGTCACAGGCGACATGCGCGACGGGAACCCAGCGAACCTGAGCGCGGCAACGGTCGCGTGGGCGCTTATCGCAGGAGTCGGTGGTATCAACCCGGATACCGGCATCTTTGAAAGCGCTAGTGCCGGCGCTGCCGAGATCTCTGTGACGGTCGAGCTTGACGGCGTGACGCAGGACGATACGTTGGCGTTCGTCGTAAGCAGCACAGTGGCTCTGAGCGCTGGTTCCGGCAGTGTTAAAGGCAACGACACCTGTTCCCTTGCAGTAACGCTGGCGTCCGGCGGAGCGAACGTTGCCCAGATAGAGTTTACGCTTGTGACAGACTCGCAAGTGGTCGAGGTGGCGGACATCCTTGCCGGCGCGCAGACGGATGCAGCCGGAAAGGCGGTCGGGGTCACGACGGTGGACGCCGAGCATCACTATGTCTCCGTAAATGGAAGCAGCTCGATGCTTGACGACGGCGAGATCGTGGTAGTCACGTTGAGAGCGGCCGAAGGCGCCGGCGACGGTGAGTGTTCCACGCTCGATTTGCAGGGTGTGTCATGCTTCGATCCCAGTGGTGCGCCCGTGCCCATCATCGGCGTCGCCGGACAGTGCTGCGTGGACTGCATTTCGTGTGATGTGAACTGCAGCGAGACAATCGATGCAGTCGACGTGCAGCTCGTGATCAACGCAGCGCTCGGTCTCGACGTTTCCTGGAATTGCGATATCGACGGCAACGAATTCGTCAACGCTATCGACGTACAACTTGTGATCAACGCAGCACTGGGAGGTTGAGAACCAGAACAAGACTGTTTACAGAGTATACGCTGAGATGGTGGTTGATGTCCGATTCGCCACCCTCCGTGCCTTTGTGTTACGATCATATGGTTTTGAGGAGGTTGATGCGATGAAAACAGGTGTGTTGCTACTTGCTGCTGCAATGGCGTTGGTCTCGGTCCCATGCTGGGCGGCAGTACCGGGACTGCCCTTCACGGAAGATTTCTCTGCCGACAACCTGATGGATGCGTCCAACACCAACGCCAACTGGTCCACGGAAGACCAGGCTCTGTATCTGGCGTGGAAAGAGAAACAGTACGGGGCGTTCGGAGCGGGGAACACGACGGGCAGCGACATCACGTCTGACGCGGACGATACTCAGGCCATAGCGGTGGGCGACGTGGACGGCGACGGTGACCTGGACCTCGTCGCGGGAAACGACGGCGTGAACCGTCTCTACCTGAACAACGGGACTGCTGACCCCTGGAATGGTGTATCAGGTACGGATATCACGGCTGACATGGACAATACGCGCGCGGTCGCGCTGGGCGACGTGGACAATGATGGCGACCTCGACTTGCTTACGGGGAACGGTGGTGACTCCTCGGACCAAGTCAACCGTGTGTATCTTAATAACGGCACGACCGATCCATGGAACGGTGTCGGCGGCCTGAGCATCACTGCTGACGTGTATCGCACTTGTGCGGTGGCGCTGGGCGACGTGGACGGCGATGGCGACCTTGATTTGGTTGTCGGGAACTACGCACAACACAACCGGGTCTATTTGAACGACGGTAGGGGCACGGGGTGGGCCGGCAGCGACATCACTCCCGACGACCACAATTCACAGGCCGTCGCCCTTGGTGACGTGAACGGCGACGGTTACCTCGATATCGTCGTGGGGAACTGGGGCATCAACCGTGTTTATCGTAACGATGGTACGGGCACGGCGTGGAGCAGCGGCGACATTACGTCCGATACGCATAACAGCCACTGCATCGCGCTTGGCGACGTGGATGCAGACGGTGATATCGACGTCGTGGCAGGAAACGGCTACCCTGCCGGTGAAGTCAACCGATGGTACACGAATAATGGCTCTGGCACAGTGTGGACCGGCAACGACATTACGTCCGATACTGACGTCACCTACGCCGTCGCCCTCGGCGACGTGGACAGCGACGGCGACGTGGACGTGGTCGTCGGCAACGACGGTGAGGTCAATCGGTTGTACCTGAATAGAGGGGCGACTGCTCTCTGGTCTGGCGTGACGGGCAGCGACATCACATCCGACGCGCATGCTACGTTTGACATTGTATTGCATGATGCAAACGGTGATGGCGACGTGGACGTGGTCGCCGGGAACGCCGGAACAGCCAACCGCCTTTACACCACCAACAATACTACAGGAAATCCCTGGAACAGCGTCTCTGCAGCAACAGCGGGAATTGAAGAAGAAAAGACCTGGAACATGGTTCTCGATGATGTGGATGGGGATGGGGACCTGGACCTTCTGGCAGGAACTGGTTACATCGATGTTCCCCTTCGCCTTTATCTCAACAACGGAACGTCGAATCCCTGGGACGGTGTCAGCGGCACAATCATCGCATCCAATACCCAAGGACTCAATGGAATGGGGCTGGGTGATCTTGACAGGGATGGTGACTTGGACCTCGTGTTCGTGAGATATGCCGGCGACGCCTGGCTGTATCTTAACAACGGCACGAGTAGCCCTTGGAGCGGGGTATCTGGCACCAGAATCGTGGCGCCCGAGGGCGACAACGACTACAGTCTGGGCATGGCAATTGGCGACGTGGACAACGATGGGGACC
Source organism: uncultured bacterium (assembly GCA_964524145.1). Classification (GTDB taxonomy): domain Bacteria; phylum Hydrogenedentota. Next base: position 5,186 of record CAZGCA010000100.1, read on the forward strand.
TCGATCTGGTCGTCACAAACGAGGAAAAGTCCAATCGGCTCTATCTTAACAACGGAACGGCGGACCCGTTTAACGGCGTCATAGCAATTGATGCCACCCCCGAGGACCTGATCGGCATCCCGGCGCTGGCTGATGTGGATAACGATGGTGATTTAGACCTCATCCTGGCAACCCAGCGAGGCGGCAGTTTGATTCCCAATCGGCTGTATCTCAACAACGGTAGCTCCAACCCTTGGAATGGCGTCGTGGGCACGAACATTGGGTCTGATCTGAATAGCGTGACGGGCATAGCAGTCGGTGATGTGGATCGCGACGGTGACCTCGATCTCGTGCTGGGAATCGAATCGAGCATACCCAATCGCCTGTACCTCAATAATGGGACGGCCAACCCTTGGGCCGGAGTGTCAGGCATCGACATCACGTCAGACTCGGAGGGCACTGAAGGGGTTCTCCTTTGTGACGTGGATGGTGATGGCGACTTGGATCTTGTCACCAACAGCGGAGCTGTGCCTAACCGACTCTACCTGAACAACGGGACTTCGGACCCGTGGAATGGGGTAGTTGGCCTTGACCTTACTTCTGATGGGCTCGGTTCACTAGGCATAGCGGTTGGCGACGTGGACAACGACGGCGATCCCGACCTAGTGATTGGGTCTGATGGCTCCAACTTCCTCTACCTGAACCAGGCCGCGCCGCTGCACCCGTGGAATGAGAGTACTATCATCGGAAGCGATGTAACCGATGACAACTATGAAACACGGGCTGTTGCCCTCGGTGACGTTGACGGCGATGGCGACATTGACCTCGTCGCCGGAAACTTGGATTCCGGACAGGTAAACCGACTCTACTTGAATAACGGCACCATCGATCCTTGGACCGGAGTAGTAGGGACGGACATCACCTCTGATGCGGACTATACGTATGATGTTGCCCTGGGCGATGTGGACAGAGACGGAGATCTGGACCTAGTCACACAGCATATCTGGGGGATCCGTTACTATGTCAACAACGGCACTGCTGACCCTTGGAACGGTGTAAGCGGGATAGATATTGGAGGTGCTGACTCCAACAACATGCAGATGCTGCTCCTGAAGGATGCGGACGGGGATGGGGATATCGACATCGTGACCGGCGGTTGGGCCGAACGAACTCAAGTATACCTTAACAATGGTACTTCACATCCTTGGAACGCTGTCGCTGGCAAGGACATCACTTCCGACGTGTACTCAACGTCCGCCACTGCGCTGGGAGACGTTGACGGTGACGGCGACCTGGATTTAGTCACCGGGAACTCTAATGAACCGAATCGTCTGTATCTCGGCGACGACACAGCCGGCGCACCCCCTCCTGACCCTTCTGAGCCAGACCCTAGCGTGCCCGATGCCGATGACCCCGGGAACGTCTATGCTATCGTTCAGTCGGGCGGCAAGGTTTACGTGGGCGGCAATTTCACGACCATCGGAGGCGTCGCACGCAACTACTTGGCGGCCTTCGACGCCACAACCGGCGCCATCGATCTGGCCTGGAATCCTGACATGAACGATGAAGTCCGTGCGTTGGCATTCTTTGGAGGAAAGGTGTATGCGGGTGGCTATTTCACGTCAGTCAACGCCGGGGCGACGTCGCGCAACTACCTGGCCGCCTTCAATGAAGCTGACGGTAGCAATACAGGCACAGCGGATGCGGTTTGGGACCCTGATGTAAACGGTAGCGTCCACGCGCTGGCAATCTTCGGAGGAAAGGTGTACGCGGGAGGGGGCTTCGGGACAGTCAACGCCGGAACCGTGGCGCGCGAGCGCTTAGCTGCTTTCGAAACCGCCGATGGTATGGCAACCGGCGTGGTAGACCCGGCGTGGAATCCGCGTCCCAATAATGCTGTCTATGTTCTGGCGATTTCGGGTTCGAAGGTATACGTAGGAGGGGCTTTCGATCGAGTTCAAGTCACACGCAACCGCCTTGCAGCCCTTAATCTTGCCGATGGGGTTGATACCGGGGCGCCCGATGCGGCCTGGAACCCCGACGTGAACAATCATGTTCATGCCTTAGCGGTTTCGGGTGGAAAGGTCTACGCGGCCGGTGATTTCACGACAGTCAACGGCGGGGCCACAGCACGCAACCACTTGGCCGCCTTTAACGAAGCCGATGGCGTTGATACGGGAACAGCCGACGCGGCTTGGGATCCAGATATAGACAACATGGTCTTATCCCTGGCGGTCTCGGGCGGGAAGGTTTACATCGGCGGGTCGTTCACCACAGTCAACGGCGGAGCGACGGCCCGCAGCAGTCTCGCAGCGTTCAATCCTGCTGATGGAATCGACACCGGTATTGTGGATTCAACCTGGGATCCCTTGCCGGGCATGGGCAAAACCGTTTGGGCTTCGGAGACGTCAGGCACGGGGGTCCTTGTCGGCGGTTTTTTCTCGGCGGCGGGCAACCTCGCCGGTTTTGGCAGCACTGTGGTAGGGTGGCCGGACGCGAACCCCTGGGAAGACGCCTCCGGTAGTGACATCGCCTCCGATGCCCACAATACAAATGCCGTGGCCCTCGGCGACGTGGACGGAGACGGTGACCTTGACCTTGTTGTCGGGAACAATAACCAGCCCAACCGACTGTACCTGAATAACGGCACGAGTGATCCCTGGAACAGCGTGACCGGGAGTGATATCACCTCCGACAGCGACCACACGGCAGCAGTCGCCCTGCATGACGTGGACGGCGATGGCGACCTTGACTTCGTTGCGGGGAATACCAGTTATGAGCCTTCCCGTCTTTACCTCAACAACGGTACGAGTGACCCTTGGAACGGCGTGCAGGGAATTGATGTCACGCCCGATGGAGTCGCGACAATATCGCTGGCGTTAGGCGACATTGACGGCAATGGTTCTGTTGATGTGGTTGTTGGAACCGACAGCGGTCAACGGAACAGGTTTTATCGTGGTGCGAATCTCGAGTATCAGACTGCCCGAGGCCGGGCCGCATCGCTGCAGGTGGACACCGAGGTGACGGACATCCCGACCGCACGCCTGACGGCGACCGCCACGATGCCTGCGAATACGTGGATCGACTATTGGCTGAGCAACGATGGCGGTGTACGGTGGTGGCAGGTTAAATCCCATGAACCGATCGTGTTCCCTACGACCGGTTCGAACCTCCGCTGGCGGGCTGAGCTCGGGTCGCTCTCGCCTGTACTGACGCCCACGGTGGACGGGATTGTCGTCACGGGTGGCGTGCCTTCAATCGATCCGCCCGTTCCGGACATGGAAACTGACGAGGACGTTGAACTCACCTACGATCTCACACCACACGAAAACGATGCCATGGATTCAGGCCCCCAGCTCGACTGGTCGATCGATCCGGCGGATACTCCACTGTATACGGCGACAATTGACGGCACCGACCTGTTGACGATAACCCCGAAACTCAACCAGAGCGGTGTCGAAGCAGGCGTCACGCTTACCTTGACGAACAGCCGGGGTTACTCCGACACCCAAGACATAGACATAACTGTTGTCTACCAATCACCGACTGCGCCAACACCTTTTGTGCTTCCATCCAGCCCCTACACTACCGAGAACATTTTCTGTCTCATCGTGCCTGGGTTCGTAGGTCCTGGCCGCACCGCACAGTACACCTACACGTGGACAAACGATGGCGCTACAAAGACCATTGTTCACGGCCCCACGACCATCCTTGAAGACACGTTGTCTTCAAGTGAAACGGAAGCTGGGGAGATCTGGACCTGTACCGTGGTTGCGAACGACGGCGCCAGTGATTCGCCTTCTGCTCATGACTCGACCGTTACACCCGTCCAAGACCTTATCATCAGTACGCTAACGCTCAATGCAAGTGAGGCAGAGATCGCCCTCGGCGAATATGTGACGCTCGACGGCTCCATCAACCCAATTGTGTCCGGGGTTTCGGTGTTCTTTGATCGTACGGAAACGCCTTCCGGAGGAACCGACAACAAACCACCCACGCAAATCACCACTGGTTCGGGCACGTTCTCACACGCTTTCTTGCCGGATGAGGCGGGTTCTTGGGGTTTCATTGCTGAGTGGTTCGGAAATACGACCACTTACGGCGACTTTGATGGTGCTGCCATCACAGTCCTTAAGGCACAGCCGACGCTGTCGTTGGAGCTGTCGCACTCGTCGGCACTGCTTAACTTCGACCAGTTGACAGCGTGGGCGACGCTGACTGCGCCAATGCCGGGAGAGCTTTCAGGCTTACTGTCCGATCAGACTATCAAGCTGTGGATGAAGAAACCTGACGCTACCGCGGCGGGGCCCCTGATCGGCACGACTGATGACAACGGCGTGGCGGAGTTTGCGCCGGCGGATTTCACGGACGCCGGCATCGTGTTCGACTTGGCAGGGACGTGGCAGTTCCTCGCGCAGTTTCAGGGTGACGACAACTTCCTGCAGTCCACTTCCACTAATTACGACGAACCGGAGTCGGCCCGTCTTACCATCAAGGACCGTGCGGGCTATGCCGTGATCGTGGTGGGCAAGCTGGACGCTGACGGTGAAGGTCACGACTCGCACGCGAAGACGGCCGATTACGCGTACCGGACGTTCAGGGATCGCGGATTTGCCGAGGAAGATATCTACTACCTGCGTGAAGGCGGTGTCCAGCCCGCGCCGGACATCTATGTCGACGACACCACACCAACACAGTCAGACGTGCAAACCGCCATCGAGTCGTGGGCGCAGGGCAAGATGAATGCTACCGCAGCGCCGCTCTACGTGGTGTTTACCGACCACGGCGGCAGAGACAAGTTCTACGTCTACTCTGGCAGCCTCGACGAGACGCGTGTGATCACGCCCGATGAGCTGGACGGGTATTTCGACACGCTCCAGTCCGGGCTGGATGCAGAGGCACAGGACGAGGATATTGTGCTCATGTACGGCGCGTGCCACTCGGGCAGTTTCATCCCGACGGTTTCCGCCGAGCACCGCGTGATCATCACGAGCGCATCTGAGGACGAGGTGTCGCACCGTGGCGTTGTCGACCCGGACGACCTGATCCGCGACGGCGAGGTGTTTGTGACGGAACTGTTCCGGAACGCGAGCACGGGCAAGACGCTCAAGGAATCGTTCGAGCTTGCCTCGGAGAAGACGGTCGAGTATACCGCCTCGAAGAGTAACGCGGGTGCATCCGACCAACCGCAGCACGCGTTGCTGGACGACAACGCTGACGGTGTGGGCACGGTCGCGCCGCTGTCGTTCGAGCCTGGCGAGGACGGCAGCTACGCACACGAACTGGTGTTAGGCTATGGAGTAAACGCGCCGGACTCGGTCGGTTGGATCACGGTGACACAGACCCTGGTGATAGGTCCGACGGACCCGGTGGGCGAGCTGTTTGCAGAACCGACGGAGGACCCGTCGGCCCACACCGCATGGATGGAGGTGAAGACGCCGGATTACGAAGGCGCGACACGTGTCGACGAGACCAACCCCGAAAACTTGCAGGAAGCGGTCGTAATGGAGCCGTTCGAGTCCCAGTACCTCTCCGGTGGCGCGTTCCGGTGGAACGATTTCGGCACGACACTGGAGGATCCGGGCACCTACAAGGTGTTCTACTACGTGAAAGACGGCGTGACGGATGAGACGAGCACGCACATGGTGACAGCGATCTACCGCGAGCTGGCGGGTAATCAGCCGCCGGCGGCAGTGACGCTTGTCTATCCTGACGACTTTGCGACGGTGCGCACGACGACGTTCTTCGCGTGGACAGAGAGCGTGGATCCCGAGGACGACACGGTGACATACCGTCTCGAGGTGGCGGAGGACATCGGGTTCACCACCGGACTGATAGTCAAGGAAGGTATCGTCGGCACGGTGACACAGCTTACTGCCGCAGACGGTATTAACGATCTCACGAGCTACTACTGGCGTGTGATCCCGGTGGACGAGTATGGTGCGAGCCCGGCGAGCCCCGAGGATCGGATATTCAATGTGGATAACGAGAACGCCGACTGGCCGGGCGTGCTGATGGGCCAGGTCAAGGACTCGGTTACCAAGGAACCCATTGTCGGGGCGAGCATCACCGTCACCCCAGGTCCGCTCAACGCCACATCGATGAGCCAAGGAGAGTATTACGTCACAAATATGACGCCGGGCAGCTACACGGTCGAGGTCTCCGCATCGGGGCATGACAGCGAAACCCGGCCCAGTGTGACTATCAACGCGGCATCCACAACGGAGGCGATCTTTCTGTTGGTGCCGGACGACGCGCCGTTCCTGTGGGGCGAAGTGAGCGGCGATTTCGTTGGTTCCTTTGACGCCTCGCTGATACTCCAGTGGGTGGTAGGGTTAAGAGATTGGTTTCCTATCGACGAGTCGACAGTGAAGCCGGATTTCCCGCCATGTGCTGACGTGAGCGGGGACGGAACCCTCAGTTCCTACGATGCATCGCTCATCCTTCAGAAGAAGGTGGGTTTGCTGGACTGTTTCCCTGCGGACCTGGACTGCGACGAGTACGGTCCGGACAGCGCAGCCAAACCCGGAGTTGCGCCTCATGCGGACGGGCAAGAGCCGGTACGGGTGATGAGCCTGCCGGGAGCGATCGCCGGCAATCCGGGTGACGAGATAGAAGTGCCGGTGACGTTGGACGACGCAACGGGCGTGTTCTCGTACTTCTTTGACCTGAGGTTCGACAGCGCTGTCCTCGAGTCCACAGGCATAGATGCCGGTACATTGACGGTTGGTTGGGGTACGCCTGTAGTGAACGCGGAGCCGAACCGTCTCAGAGTCGCCGGAGCAGGTACGAGCGCACTCGAAGGCTCCGGCAGCATCGTGGTGTTGTACTTCAGGATCAGCGACGCGGCGATAGGAGCCCAGCGTTCCCTGCTCCACCTCAAGAGCGCGGAGTTGGACGACGGTCTGCCCGTCGAGACTGTAGACGGCGAAGTGGTGATTGGTCTGGACAGCGACGGCGACGGGCTCCCGGACAACGTGGAGACAAACACGGGCATCTACGTCTCGGCTGAGGATACCGGCACTGACCCGTTCGACCCTGACACCGACGGCGACGGCGCGTCAGACGGGTATGAGGCGTCATACGGCACGAACCCGCACGATGCAGGCGACACGCCGCCGCTGGCGTTCTGCGATGTCAATGGCGACGGCAGGGTAGACGCGCTGGACGTGCAGTTGGTGATCAACGCAGCGCTCGGCCTCGAGGTGATGTGGGACTGTGACATGGACGGCGACGGGTACATCGACGCCGTTGACGTGCAACTGGCCATCAACGCGGCTCTGGGGATCGTGGGCTAGACCGACAGAGGTTCTAAGCTCACCCAGAGCGCCTCATCGTGTGTGCCCGAGGCCTATCCTGATCCGGATAATTGCCAATGCATAACCCGCCGAAAACGTCTCGATTTCCCGCTACTTTTGGCACTTATTGTGCACTTACGAAATGCTTGCCGTGTTGATGTGAGCATGTAATCGGCTATGCAACAGTAGGTTCCGTCTCTCTTCTAATTGGCAACACGCGCACATACGGTTTCTGTGTTGGTTGTTGGAAGCGACGCTTGATTCGGTTAGGCCTACCTATGGTTGTCAGGGACTGTAGAGGCGTCGCGGGCCCCATGCACATCAGCTGGGGTGGATCACAATGTACCTGTCCGATCCCATTACGAGAATGAGAAAGATCTGTCAAGACTCTTTGATAATGTCCTCATAGCGACTCGATAGAAATGTCCTCTATACTGACCTTCTTCGTGAGAAGGAGGTGAGTATGGAAAGGCAGGTATTGATGAGCAGGAAGGAGGCAAGGAGGAAGGTGGAGTTTGAGGGAGTGCAGGCAGGGAGGATGAGCATTCGTGAGGCGTCGAGGCGCTTGGGGTTGTCATACCGTCAGTGTCGTCGTTCGTACACGCGGTATCGAGAGCAAGGAGACAAGGGGCTGGTGCATCGCAGTAGAGGCAGGCCGTCCAATCGCGGGAAGCCTGCGAAGTTCAGGAACGAGGTGTTGGCTCGGTGTCGTAAGGACTACGAGGACTATGGGCCGACGTTGGCAGTGGAGGAGTTGGCCGAGAAGGGATATGTAGTCGACCACGAAACGCTGCGCCGGTGGCTGATGGCAGATGGGCAGTGGCAGAGGCACAGGCGGGGGCGCAAACATCGGGCACGGCGTGAGCGACGGGCGCATTTTGGCGAGCTGGTGCAGCTCGACGGGAGCCACCATCACTGGTTCGGTCACCAGCATGGCCAGTGTTGTCTCAATGACATGGTAGACGATGCCACCGGGGCGACGATGGCGCGGATGGCCGGAGAGGAGACCACCGAGGCGTGCATGCGCCTGCTGTGGCAGTGGATAGAGACCTACGGGATACCCAAAGCGCTGTATACCGACAAAAAGAACGTCTTTGTCACCGACCGCAAGCCCACCCTCGAGGAGCAACTTGCCGGCCAGGAACCCATGACGGCGTTCGGTAAGGCATGTTCCAAACTCGCCATCGAGATGATAACTGCGCATTCCCCGCAGGCCAAGGGCCGGGTCGAACGCAAGCACGCCGTCTACCAGGACCGGTTCGTCAAGCTCTTGAAGCGCAAAGGCATCACCACCATCGAGGTGGCCAACGAACTGCTCAACGACGGCTTTGTCGACGCCCTCAACGACAAGTTTGCCACGCCCCCGGCCTCCCAGCAGGACTTCCATCGCCCCCTGCCCAAGAAGCTCGAGCTGCGTGAGGTGTTCTGCTTCGAGGAGACCCGTACCGTGTGCAACGACTGGACCATACGCTACAACAACCGGTTCTTCCAGCTGCTTAAGGCAAAGACCCGGCTGCCACGGCCCGGTGAGAAGGTCATCGTGCGAAGACTGCTCGACGGCTCAGTGCAGATAGTCTACCGGGAGCGCAAACTGCGGTTCAAAGCGATCGCTCAACCCGAGATTCGACCGAAAGATAAGACCCCGAAACGCGCTGCACCCACAAAGCAACGAAAACAATACATTCCCCCGCCCGACCACCCCTGGCGACGGGGCAAGCTCGCAGCTGCACCCAGGACAATACGATGACCAACAGCCTGGTTGTGGATATGTGGATAACCCCGGAGGGTTACCCACATCCCCACAACCTCTACTACTACGACTACTTACTTTGAGATCAGAAAAACAAAGACACATGAGGACATTCCTAAAGAGTCTTGACACCCAGACATGGTTGAAATTGACAGCGGCGCTGTTTCGGTGATAGACTGTCGTGCAGTGCGGTGGTACCAGGCGAACGGCGTGCGACCGCCTGGGTAGTAGGTATGGCGATACGTTAGCAGACAGTCTGAAGGAGAGAAGGCGATGCGAGGCGTTTACATCTTGCTCGGCATAATAGCCATATTCGTGTTGGTATTTGTCGCCAACTATTTCGTGAACCCGCAGGTCAGGTTCGAACGGCAGCAACGCAAGGAAGCGGAAGAGGAGATGCGCAAGCAAATGGAAGAATCTCAGCAAGGAACAGAGGGTAGGGACGAGGCCGTCGCGAAGTACGGCGACAAGGTTGCCAGGATCGATACGGACTTCGGGACGATCGTCTTCGAGCTCTACCCCGGCGACGCGCCAAAGACCGTCGAGAACTTTGTCACGCTCGCAGAAAAGGGGTTCTACGATAACCTCATCTTCCATCGGGTGATAAAGGGGTTCATGATACAGACCGGTTGCCCGCAAGGTACCGGCACGGGCGGCCCGGGCTACATGATCAAGGCCGAGTTCAACGCGCGCCGACACGTAGCGGGGACCGTTGCGATGGCACGCAGCGGGGACCCGGACAGCGCGGGCAGCCAGTTCTTCATCTGTCACAAGGCCTCACCCCATCTTGACGGGCAGTACACGGTATTCGGCCAGGTTATCGAAGGGCAGGACGTTGTCGACAACATAGCGACCGTACCGACGGGCCCGGGCGACAAGCCGATGAAACCGATCAAGATGAAACGCGTGACAATAGTGCCCAAGAGCAGCGTGCAGTAGCGCGGTTATCCCCCCTCTCCCACCGGGAGAGGGTTGGGGTGAGGGAACGTTAACGTTTAGGTATGCCGGTTCGCGATAGCGGGATGATCTCCTGTCACTGGCCGGTTTCGCAGCCCGCTCAAAAAGGACGGAGTTCGGCAAGAGAGATGAACCTCGCACGTTCTCGATTTGTCCGCTGCTGTCTCATGGCGGCGATTCCCGTGTGTCTTGCGTTCGGCTGCAGGGGTGTCGTTGACAATGTGCTGACGGATTTCGGTCTGCGGGAGGCGCCGGAACCCGAGGTGGACGTCGAAGAGGTTGTACCCACGCGCGCGGAGGAAGCCGGTCGCGCCGAGCTGGACAGGCTCAACGCCGATCCCGCCAACGTGGAGGTCAAGTTCGAGAAGTATCCGGACGATCCCATAGGCGCGGGGGAATACCACAAGGAGAAGAAAGTCTACGAACGGTTCTACGTGTCGAACGTCGACAAGAAACGCAGGCGCGAACAAAGCCCGACGGCGGGCGTTACAAGGACACGTTACGAGGCGGTCATCGAGTACCGGTATGCGGTGTTCGAAGGACCGCGCTATCCAAACCACAACGATGCGTTAGCCAGCAAGGCTTCCACCCGCACGGAGCGTGGCGGCATCGAGAAGCGTGAGTATCGATTTGACCAGAACGGGCAATGGGATGGAAAGAAGGGCGCACTGGTTCGCTGAAAGGAGGGGCACACGTTGGCCAAGATGCTCGTAGTGGATTCGGACAAGTGTACGGGGTGCAGAAGCTGCGAGGTGGCATGTTCGATGCGCGCGGTCGGTGCGTTCCAGCCGTCCGAGTCGCGCATACACGCTGTCGCGCTCAGGGATGGCGAGTATTTCACTGCCGTCACATGCCTGCAATGCGGCGACCCCGCCTGCATGAGAGCGTGTCCCGAGAACGCTATCATCAAGACCGACGCGGGCGTCGTGCTGGTTGTCTCGGACAGGTGTACAGGCTGCAAGGCGTGCGTCCAGGCATGCCCGTTCGGCGCAATAAGCTATTCGGAGATACTGCAGGACGCGTCGAAATGCGACCTGTGCGGCGGCGATCCGGAATGCGCGACATCGTGTTTCGCCGGCGCGATAGAGCTGCTCGAGGATATCGACGCCGCGTTGCGCAAGAAGAAGGCGTATGCAGCGTCGCTTATCGAGGACGAGAAGGAGGTGGACTGAAATGGCTCAATGCGGAGAGTGCAGGCTGCTCAGGGTCGACCTGTCGACGGGCAAGACGTCCACCGAGCAGGTCGCGCCACAGGTGTTGAAGGAGTTCGTCGGCGGTCGCGGTGTCGGGTCGAAGATGCTTTACGACGAGATCGATCCCACGATAGACGCGCTTGCGCCGGAGAACAAGCTCATCTTCATGACCGGACCGCTCACAGGGACGGCCGCTTCCTGCGGCGCCCGGTACATGGTTATCACCAAGTCGCCGTTGACCGGCGGCATAGCGTGCTCGAACTCGGGCGGGTTCTTCGGTCCGGAACTGCGGTTCGCGGGATTTGACGGGATAGTCTTCGAAGGCAAGTCCAAGGAGCCCGTCTACCTTCTGATCGAGGACGGGACCGTCGAGTTGCGGTCCGCGTCGGGGTTGTGGGGTATGACGACGCACGAGACCACCGACGCGTTGAAGAAAGAATGCGGCGAGAACGTTCGTGTCGCGTGTATAGGGCCTGCGGGCGAGAAGCTGTCGCGTATGGCTGCCATCCTCAACGACAAGAACCGCGCGGCGGGCCGGTCGGGCGTTGGCGCGGTGATGGGGTCGAAAAACCTCAAAGCGGTTGTCGTACGCGGTACCGGCGGGCTCGAGGTTGCCGACCGCGAAGCGTTTCGCGATGCGTGCACCGACGTGAGAGGAAAGCTGCGCGAGTCGGAGGTGACGTCGTCCGGGCTGCCCACGTTCGGCACGCTCGTGCTGGTGAACGTGATCAACGCGCACGGGTTCTTCCCGACGCGCAACTTCCGCGAGTCGCAGTTCGCGACGGCCGACAAGATCAGCGGCGAGGCCGTCCGCGAGAAGGTGCTTGTGAGAAACAGCGCGTGTTTCGCGTGCTCTATCGGGTGCGGCAGGGTGACGAGGGTCGAGAACCCGAAGTACAAGAGCCACGGCGAGGGACCGGAGTTCGAGACAAGCTGGTCGCTCGGCGCGATGTGCGGGATTGACGATCTCGACGCGGTCACCAAAGCCAACTACCTCTGCAACGAGCTTGGCTTGGATACTATCGAGATGGGCGCCGCGATAGCCTGCGCGATGGAACTCGCCGAGGAAGGTGTGGTCAGCGCCAAGCAGATAGGTCGCAAGCTCGGGTTCGGCGACGCCGACGCCCTCGTCGAGCTAACCCGCCAGACGGGATACCGCGAAGGGTTCGGAGACGACCTTGCCGAAGGCGGCGCCCGGCTCGCGGAGAAGTACGGCAGACCGGAACTGTTCATGGGCGTGAAGAAACAGGCGTTTCCTGCCTACGACGGGCGTGGCAGCCAGGGTATGGGTCTCAACTACGCCACGTCGAACCGGGGCGCGTGCCACGTGCGCGGCTATATGATTTCGCCCGAGGTGTTCGGCATACCCGAGAAGCTCGAGCCGGGCGAGACAGAGCGGAAAGCCCAGTTCGACATGCTGTTCCAGAACACGACCGCGGTCGTAGATTCTGCTGGCATTTGCCTGTTCACGACGTTCGCTATCGGCGCGGAGGAGGTGCTCGCGCTTCTGAACGCGGCAACGGGACGGGACTACACCCTCGATACCTTGATGCAGGCAGGCGACCGGGTGTGGAACCTCGAACGGCTGTTCAACCTTGCGGCCGGGCTCTCGCATGAGGACGATACGTTGCCGAAACGGATCCTTGAAGAACCCATTCCCGAGGGACCGATGGCAGGCAGCGTGTGCCGTCTCGGCGAGATGCTGCCCGAGTATTACGAGTTGCGCGGCTGGGATGCCGAGGGCCGCCCGACATCGGCGAAGCTGGAAGAGCTCGCTCTCAGTTGAACCACGGGCGGGACGCCCGTGCCACGCTTAGGCGAATTGTATGAAGATTGAGGTCGGTCTGTACGCGACGTTGCAGAAGTATATGCCGCCGGGCGCTGAGGGCCGGGTCTGTACGCTCGACGTCCGGGACGGGATCACCGTGCAGGAGATCATCGACATGCTGGGCGTACCGGCCGCGATCACCAGGCTGACGCTTCTCAACGGGCACCAGGCGCCCCCAGTAGCTACTCTCATGGAGGGCGACAAGCTCAGTCTCTTTCCGCCGATAGGAGGCGGCTGATCGTGGCCGCCCCCAGGCTGCTCGTCGTCGGCAGCGCGAACATGGACCTCGTCGTGCGTGCGCCGCACATTCCGCGTCCGGGTGAAACACTCTCCGGTTCCGACTTTGTGACCGTACCCGGCGGGAAAGGGTCGAACCAGGCGGTAGCTGCAGCGCGGCTCGGTGCGGAAGTGTGTTTCGCAGGCCGGGTCGGGAACGATCCGTTCGGGAAACATCTTGCACGCGGTCTCGCGGAGAACGGTGTCAACACCGATCATCTCGGGTCCGACGAGACTGCCCCGACAGGCATCGCGATGATCATCGTCGACGAGGCGGGCGAGAACAGTATCGTGGTCGCGCCCGGCGCAAATCATTGTATCAGGCCTGACGCTATCGACACACTCAAACCGCTCGTCGAGACAGTCGACTTTCTCGTTCTTCAGCTCGAGATACCCGTCGAGACGGTCGACCGCGCGCTCGAAACAGCGCGCGCGTGCGGCGTCCCGTCGCTGCTCGACGCCGGGCCGGCAAAAGCGCTCCCGCCGGACGTCCTGCGCAAGGCCGATATCGTCTCGCCCAACGAGTCCGAGACGGAAGCCCTGACGGGGTGCGCAGTCACGGACCTCGAGTCGGCGCGCCGAGCGGCCGATTCGCTGCTCGGCATGGGCGTGGCAACCGTTGTGCTCAAGCTTGGCGCAAACGGCGCGTTCATCGCTTCGGATACGGTAACCGCGCACGTTCCGGCGTTCGAGATACAGCCTGTGGACACGACCGCAGCCGGCGACGGGTTTACCGCCGCGCTGGCTGTCGCGCTGGCCGAGGGGAGGGACATCGAGCCTGCGGTCAGGTTTGCCAACGCAGCCGGCGCGCTGGCAGCGCTCGAGTATGGTGCGCAACCGTCGATGCCGACGCGTTCGGCTGTCGAGTCGTTCCTCGAGGAGCGGTCGTGAAACGGCACGCGATCCTTTCCGCGTCGGTGATGTGCGTCGACCTCGCGCGGCTCGGCGACGAAGTGCGCAAACTCGAAGATGCCGGCGTCGACGAACTCCATTTCGATATTATGGACGGTCGGTTCGTACCCAACATCACGCTTGGATTCCCCATAATCAAAGCGTGCCGACCGATGACGAGTCTGCCGTTGGACGTTCATCTCATGGTGACCGACCCGACATGGCAAATTCCTATCCTGGCGGAGCTGGGCGTCAACTCGGTCTCGTTTCACGTCGAGCTGCCGATAGATGCGGAGCCGCTGCTCAACGAGATCAGGGAGGCCGGTATGGAACCGGGGTTGTCGTTGAACCCTGCGACGGACGTCGAAACGCTCCGGGACCTGCTTCCTCTCGTCGATCATATCCTGTTGATGACAGTCAACCCGGGGTTCGCGGGCCAGAAGATAGTACCGGACTCGTTCAGGAAGGCCGGGGATCTCTTGCGACTTGTTGGAAGCTCCGGCCGCGAGATCGTCGTGGGAGCGGACGGCAACATCAGCCTGGAAAACGGCGCTCGCCTGGCGGAGGCCGGAGTAAGAAGGTTTGTGCTTGGCACGTCCGCGCTCTTTGTCGAGGACGGCGAGTACAGACGCTCCATCGAGCAGTTCCGGGCAGCCATCGGCTCCGAGTGACGACGCGTCCAGCCATTAACCCCGAAGACCCTTCATTCGACAATTGACGGCACTAACTGGGAGGCGAGACCTTACCGTAACCCTTCAGTGACGGGGGGAATCTCGTGAGAAGAGGAGAGGAAAGGGGTTC
>CAZGCA010000101.1:0-19950 GCA_964524145.1 uncultured bacterium
GAAAAAAGCCCTTGACAAACAGGAGGTTGTATGCTATAAATATAGTAAATGGGTTCCGGATTTAGCTTTAGAGGCGTGAATCACGAAGTGGGGAACGGATATTCCATAATTTGTCTATACATGCTCCGGGGATATACCAGGCATAGATAAATGGCAGAAACTCAGTCTATTCGCGGTAGTTTCCTTCCGAAATACGTCCGGATCAAACAGGAGCTGATAGAAGAGATCCGCGCTGGGCGTTTGGCGGCCGGAAGCAGAGTGCCTTCAGAAGCGGAACTGATGAAGACATACGGTGTCAGTCGGATGACGGCGAACCGTGCGT
The DNA here is from genome assembly GCA_964524145.1 of uncultured bacterium. Classification (GTDB taxonomy): domain Bacteria; phylum Hydrogenedentota. The sequence goes on from CAZGCA010000101.1 coordinate 323, forward strand.
TGCGTGAGGCTGCCGGGGAAGGGTTTGTGGTGCGGGTTCAAGGCCACGGCACCTACGTGGCCGAGCAGCGGCCGACCACGGTGAAAGGTATCGAGCTAGTCTATGTTGGCGTGCGCGTGGGCATATACCCCGAGCTGCTTGCGGGCGTCGAGACGCGCGCCCGCGAACTGGGATACCGGCTCGTTCTTTCGGGTGCCGAATGGGATCTTGAGGGTGCGCTACGACACGTCAAAGACACGAATCGGGAGGACACCTGCGGCGTTATCTACAGGCCAATCGAAAGCTCGACCTCGTACGGGCTCAACAAAGAGATAGTGGAAGCGCTCTGGGACAGGGACATCCCTGTTGTGTGTGTTGACAACTATGTCGGGCTGGGCGACAGAGAATGCTGTGTTATCTCGGACAACTTCGCCAAAGCCCGCGAGCTTACGCTCGAACTCGTGCGGGCGGGATACTGCCGGATAGGGTTTATCGGCGGCCCTGACTGTTCATCGCAGCGCGATCGCCTGGCGGGATACCGCCACGCTCTCGAGGAATCAGGGATACCGTTCGATCAGGAGCTTGTAAACAATCTCGAACATCGCCAGCCGACGAGCGACGGCATAGACGACGTTGTGGACACGTTTCTCGTAACAGGGCGGATGGACGCCATATTCTGCTTGAACGACTACACGGCACTGGCGATCATCAGCACGTGCCGGCGCAGGCATCTCGAGCTGCCCGACGAGATAGCTGTTGTCGGATACGACGATATGGAGTTTGCCGAGGGTCTCTATCTCACCACGGTGCGGCAGCCCTTGAGAGAAGAGGGTCGGGTCGCAATGGATTGTCTGAGACGGTTGATGGACGGGGAGACGTCCCCGGAGCGGATCGTGCTTCCCGGCACACTTATGAGACGGAAGTTGACGGGACACCTGAGCGCACCGCAGCCGGCGTAGAATACTGTGATGGTGTCGTCGAGTTGGCATTATAGCGAAGGCGCGAATGCAGGGTTGGTTTCGCAGGCATGAGCGAGGCCGCAACAGTGAGGAAAGGAGGGATGTTTCGGCGCGACGTCCGTGTAAGTGGGAAGGTAGAAAGATGGTGAGGTGTTGGAGCGCGGCTTTTGAGCATCGATTCATGAGAAGGAGGATGCGCGAAATGAGTAAAACAACATTTGTTCGAGCGTCTGTGGTGATGGCGCTCTGTTTCGGCCTGTGCGCCGCAGCGTACGCCAGCACAGCGTATTACGGCGGGTTCGATGATCCGCCCGCTGAGATGGGAGTGCCGTACTGGGACGGTACGCCAACGGGCCCAATCCTGGAAGCCATGAACCCGGGCTGGAAGATAGGGGTCGAAGTTGACAGAGGGCTTGGTTCGTTCACGCGCAATGACGGAACCACGACGCTGGTTATTCCGGACAGCGCACACGGTACCGGCTGGGTACTGACCGCCGAGTGGGATTTGCCCGCGCCCAACGCCATAGAGGGACGAGACCACTACTTCTACATCGGGCTTGACGCTGGCGGCATAGACGGTAGCAAGATGCGGTTGGGCACCGAGTACAAAGACTTGGACGGCGATACGGTCAAAGAGTTCGTTATTCGCGAGCAGTGGGGAAGTCACCCACTGGCACCGCATACGGAAATCCCGATCCCCGCGGGCTCGCACGTCCATGTCAGGCTGACCTGCGTACGTGGCGGAGACACAACGGTAGTTCCAGGCGGCGACATTGTGTTTGAAGAATACAGGGTCAACTACGGTCCATGGACGACGTTCACGAATATGTACTTCCCGTTTATCCCGCTCGCGCACGCACTCTTAGCGATGGATAACCTGGACCACTACATAACCTTCAGGGTCCGAGGCCTGGGCGGTGTGATTGATCCGACGATCACCGGAGTCGCGGTTCCTGACGTGAACACGGGCCACGACCATGACGGAGATACAGTCAACGATGAAGTCGACCTGTGGCCCGGCAACGCCGCTTGGTCGACCGATGCCGACGCCGACGACCTCGCCGACGAGTGGGAGGTGGCGAACTTCGGCGACCTGGACGAGATCGCCAGTGGCAACCCGGACGGCGACAGTTTCACAAACATCGAAGAGATGAACAACAGCACAGACCCGAACGTCTACGACGACGTACCTACAATGACGTACGTTGGCGTGCTGGTTCTGTTGGCGCTCATCGTGATCGTGGCCGGATGGACGGTGTTTCGGCGCGCTCGTGCATAGAATATAGAATACGAGGTGGCATGGTTTCCGCCTGACGTCTCAATGGCACAGCGGATGTGTTGTCAGGCGGGAGTTGAACAGTCTTTGGACACCAGGGACGAGGGGCTCGCATGCGCCCCTCTCCCGGGGTGTTCCAGTAGAGAGATGGGTAGTAGTGGCACGCGTCAATAGTACGGTGTGATCGTTGGCTGAGCAAAGCGGACGAGCATCGAGGTCTCTGAAGTACGTGGTCATGACAAAGGGTGTGCGAAATGAGTAAGACGGTATTCGCTCGGGTTCCTGTGCTCCTAGGAATCTGTTTCGGCATCCTGGCCGTGCTCGGCGGCATGGCGCAGGCCGGCACCGCGTACTACGGCGGGTTCGACGATCCCCCTGCTGAAGCAGGGGTGCCCTTCTTCTCGGGTTCGCCCACAGGAACGATCCTGGAAGCGCAGAATCCCGGCTGGAAGATAGGGGTCAGGTCGGACGCTGCCTATGGCAGCTTCACGGAGGACGATGGGATCACCACTTTGATCATTCCAGCGGCAAGCGGCTGGGTGTTGACAGCGGAATGGGATCTGCCCGATCCGACCGCTATCGAAGGGAAAGACAGCTATTTCTACATCGGTTTCGAGGTCACGGGCATAGAACAAGAGAAACTCCGTATAGGCACCGAGTGGAAGAGAGCCGATGGGAGCCCACCGGAAGCTCCAAAGCAGTGGTGGGTGCGCGACCAGGCTGCCCAGGGCGACGTTGCCCTGCCTGCCACAACCAGCCACGTTGCCGTCAGACAGACGTGCGTTCGTGGCGGGGACCCCAACCCCGTGTGGAGCGGTGGTGATGCGGTGTACGAGGAATACAGCCTCGACTACGGACCGTGGCAACCCCTGACCACCGTGTACGGCTACGACTACATCCCGCTCTTGCCCATTGGCAAATCGGGACAAGCGCATTACATAACATTCAAGGTCCGAGGGTTGGGCGGCATTATCGATCCCACCATCACCGGGCCGCTCGTTCCCGACGTCAACGCCAGTAACGATCACGACGGGGACGCCGTCGACGACGAGATCGACCCGTGGCCCGGCAACGGCGATTGGTCGACCGATAGCGACGCGGACCATCTTGCCGACGAGTGGGAGATCGAGCACTTCGAGAACCTGGACGAGACTCCCAGCGGCAACCCCGACGGTGACGACTTCACGAATATCGAAGAGATGCTCAACGGCACTGACCCATTGTTCTTCAACGAGGTGCCTGCCATCTCGTACGTGGGCGTGCTGGCGTTGTTGGCACTGGTGGTAATGGCGGGACGGCGCGTTCTGCGCCGTGCGCCAGCGTTGAGAAGGTGGCAGTCCAAGACAGTGGAGTAGGGCAGTTTTCGAAAGGAGGTAGGCAAAAGTGGTTTGTAGAAGAAGAAGAGCGCGAACGGGATTCACGCTGATCGAGCTGCTCGTGGTGATAGCCATAATCGGCATACTCGCGGCAATACTGCTGCCGGCGCTCGCACGGGCGCGCGAGGCGGCGCGACGGGCTTCCTGCGCCAACAACCTCAAGCAGTGGGGTTTGATCTTTAAGATGTACTCGAACGAGTGGGACGGCAGGTTTCCGCGTCCCAGCTATTGGGTTCCCGACGGAACACCGAGCATGCTGGGCGTGCCTGGTGAAGCACTGTATCCAGAATACTGGACAGATCCCAACATCGCGATATGTCCCTCAGACTCACGGGGCGACTTCTGGGCAGGCGCATGGGAAATCCAACAGGATTTCGCCGGGCAAGTCGAGGAGATAGCGGCCAACGCAGGAGGGAATCCGGCTGCCATGGATTGTTTGCACGCAATACTTTCGATCCCGCTCTCCTACGACTATGTTGCGTACGCGACGAAAAGCTCGTCACAACTCAAAGCGATGCTGCTCAGCATGTTTACGTGGCGTACTCTCTCCCTGCCGCATCAGGAGTCCTATCCTGAAAGCGCAGTCAGTCCGTATGGTTGCCATTTCAACTTCGCGGGCTACACGGCGAGTGACGGTGACATCCCCGAGAACCGGACTGAACCTTACACGTCGGGAGGGACAACAGCTGACGACGACGGGAGCCCGTTGCCCACCTCTTACTATGCATTGCGGGAAGGAATCGAGCGGTTCTTCATCACCGACATAAACAATCCCGCCGCTTCGGCTACAGCGCAAAGCGAGATCCCGGTCATGCTTGACCATTTTGGCGACTTTGGAATGTTCGCAGCCGGCGGGATAAACGCGATTGCACAATTCAATCACATTCCGGGGGGAAGCAATGTACTGTGGATGGATGGACACGTCGAGTACGTAAGATACTCGACGAAAGCCCCCATCATGAACTCACCCGAGGGAACATACGGTTCCGACCTCACAAACTGGATGGCTGCTGCAGGCGGGGGTGGCTGATTGAAAGGAAGGAAGCGCTACCAATCGCATTACAATACGACGTGATCGGTGGTTCATACTGTTCGCGGCGGGCCGGCGCAGGGTTCGGTTGATCGTATTGGTGTGTGGTTGACGACGTTTCGAGCAGGGTAACCGGGTCGACGAGGACTTCCTTGCAGGCGAAGTCTAAGAGCAATAGGAGGGTAGAGCTATGGGTGCCGAATCGAGTTCCACTCGCAGAGGATTCACGCTGATCGAGTTGCTGGTGGTCATAGCCATCATCGGCATACTCGCGGCAATACTGCTCCCGGCACTCGCGCGGGCGCGTGAGGCCGCGCGGAGATCGTCCTGCGCTAACAACCTCAAGCAGTTCGGGCTGATCTTCAAGATGTGCTCCGGCGAGTGGAACGGGCACTTTCCGCCCAGGTCGGAACATCAAACTGACCAAATCCCTCAGAAGCTCGGCGTAAGGGGCGATGTATTGTACCCGGAGTACTGGACCGATCCAAACATCGCCATATGTCCGTCGGACTCGCGAGGTGACTTCTTCGGTCGGGGTTACGGCGGAGCCGCACAAGACTACGCCGCCCAGGTGGCGATAGTGGCGTCAAACGCGCACAAGAACGACGACGCGAGACAGTGCCTTGCTGCAATTCTCTCACTGCCGCTCTCGTACGTCTACATCGGATATGCAACTCACAGCTCATCGCAACTCATGGACATTATCTGGAGTCGTTGGAACCTGGCCCTCACGTTGAACGGCAAGGGCTTGGCGGAGCTGTACGTGGAACAGGCGCGCGTCAAACAGTATGGTTGCGATTTTGCGTTCCACTGGTACTACGGGATGGGTTACGGCGACATGACCGCCGACAAAGGAAGTCCCGGATTTCTCGTCCCTGCTTCCCAGGGGGCGCCGGACGATGACGGCAGCCCGTTGCCGGACACGTATTATGCGCTCAGAGAGGGTATCGAGCGATTCCTCATTACGGACATCAACAATCCCGCTTCGTCCGCCGTCGCGCAGAGCGAGGTACCCGTCATGATGGATGTGTGGGCTGGTCGCGCGTTTTACGAGGGTTTGGAAAACGCGGCCTTGCGCTTCAACCACGTTCCCGGCGGGAGCAACGTTTTGTACATGGACGGGCACGTCGAGTATGTCAGATACGGTACGAAGTTCCCTGTTGCCAACGGGCCCGCAGGCTCGTTTGGCGAGGAGTTGGAAGTCGGCATGTCGCTTGCCGGAGGTACAGCCTGATTCTTTGTGTGGTTTGGCAGATTGCCACGTCGCTCCTTCCTCGCCCCTCGCAATGACGGTGGGGCGAGGGTGCTTGTAAGGGCAGGTTTCTAAGGGCCTGCCCTTGCTCTGTGATAGCCGGGCACGCCGACCTGAAGAAGGGAGCATGAGCTAGGAGGCCCGTATGAAGGTCATCAGGAAGAAATCGAGCTGGGCCGCAGTCTGTCTCGTCGCGATGCTGGTGGCGTCGTGTGCGAGTCAGGATTCCGTTACGAAGGAGGTCGAGACCCCTGCGGCGACCGAGCCGCAACAGGAGTTGTGGCTTGGCGAGCTGCTCGCAGAGGAGCCGACCGTCGCGTCGGGTCTGTTCCGGGTCGTTGATGAGAAGGTTATAGAACGGGACGGGATCGAGGTCGGCCAGGCTACCGTCGAGTTCGACTACCTCGACATACACGGTCAACCGGCCGAGGCGCAGGCGAACCTGTTCGTCGAACGGTCGGCGGTCGAGAACGGCGGCAAGACGCCGCTTGCAACGTTCGTTCACTACGAATCGTCGCCCGACGGGTCGGTGGGGTGGTGCAGACGCGGCTGGGCAATGCTCACGCCGCACCTCAACCCGCAGCACGCGCTCGGCAACAGTTTCAACCTTGACCTCGCAATGATCGAATGGGGACGGCGGCTGCCGTTTGTCGACAGACAGCATCTCGCCATCGTCGGCGGAAGCGCCGGCGGGTACATGGCACTGGCGATGTCGGCGGAAGTATTCCCGGTAGCGGCGACGGTCGCCGACGCGCCGGTCGTCAACTGGGCCTACAACGCCGCGTTTCTCGTCAAGAACCTCGACCTCGCGAAAGGCACGGCGGAATCGCCGCTGGAATGGCAGAAAGCCCCTCTACCGGTGATGCTCGCCGTGTCGCCGATAGCGCTTGACGCCCAGAAGCTGTTCGGCCAGGATCTCGCCTCGGACGCGTGGTACAAGCTCAGCCCCATATCGTACTACCCGCGTGTGACAAGTCCTGTCTCGCTCGCGATCTCCACCGCGGACATGCTCGTGCCCATGCCGCAGTTCAGCCGGGACCATTACGTCGAGCCGGATCCAGCAGAGTTCCCCGACGGGTTCGAGATGGGACTCGAAGCGCTGACCGAAGAACAGAACTCGCGCCGGCCGTTCCTCGAACTGCTGCCCGAGGAGAGCTACTCCGTATTTGTCGAGGAGATCCCGCGCGACTTGCTCGTGCTCGATATCGAGACGGTCATGGGCTCGCAGGGCAAGAAGATGCCGCCGCAGAAGCTCAAGATCGACCGGCAATGGGACACCGGCAAGCAGTGGACTGTCACGGTATTCGACGAAGGCGCGCCGCATCCCAAGATCGGGCACCTCAAGTACCGGTTCGACCAGAACGCCAACTCGTTCCTCGCGCATTACAGGGATAGGCCGCTACAACTCGATCAGCTAACACTGGCCAAGCTCGAACGGCTGGCGGAACGGTTCTCGGGGACGCTATCGGACGCGCCACCGCTTGTCGACGACTCCGGTGAGGCAGGCGACCCCGTCCACAGGCTCAACTTTCCCGCGCTCGAGAAGCTCGACGTCGTGACAGGACTGCTGGACTACGCTGCCTGCGGCGCGGGATTCGAAACGCGCCTGAAACAGCTCTATGCCGAGCTCCCGGCGCATCTCAAGATGTGGGGCGATAGGATCGAACTCGACGCGTTGCAGACCATGCGCGACAACCTCCGGCAACAGGCCCGGCAGGTCAAAGCGGGCTAGAGCGTTCGGCGGAATCTCCTGCCGGCGCGAGGCCATATGCGCTCTTGTGCGGTGCTTCTTCTCAGGTTACTCGCCCGGGTTGAACACCACTCCATACGGGTAGTCGCCGACCAAGATGGGGTCCGTGACAGAAGGCGTTTCTGGAACCGATAGGTCGAAGACAAAAGCGATATCTCCAATGTTGCTGCTCACGACCGCGCTGGATCCATCTCGAGAGACAGCGATTCTCGGACACCCGGTTCCCGGGAACGGTATGGGGGATATTCCTGCCGCCTCTACAACGTCGTCCGGGTTGGAGATGTCCAGAAACAGCATCGTGTTCGAATAGCCGGATGGTTGTCCGGCATCGGCGAGCAGCGCCATGCCGCCGTCGGGCGTGACCGCGAGACCGAACGAGAATCTCACGGGCAGCAGCAAGGTATCTCGTACCGTCACGTTGTCCGGATCTGAGAAGTCGATGATGTCGACGGCAGAATCGACCTGCGCGCCAAAGAATGACGTGCCGGCCACGACCGCCAGCGGTTGACCTGGAACAGCGGCGATGAGGCCGCCGCCGGACGCAACCTGAACGCTGCCGAGCACTTGAACGTCATACGGATTGCTGATGTCCATTGCGACTACGGTGCCCGGACCCCCGTCCTGGTAGAACCCTGTGGTCACGAGCGCGACCTGGCGGCCGTCGTTCGCCACGCCGGTCGCGATATCGACCGGCCCGTAATCGTCGAACTGCGCCAAGGACACCGTGTCGGCGACACGAAGCGCGGTCGGCGAACGCACATCCACCGTATGGACCTCGTTAATGCCGACAGTATCGTCACGCCTCGGTACGAGCAGCGTCGCATTGTCCGGCGCGAGATCGAACGACCACGATGTACCGTCGCCAAGAGTGAGCGTTGTGCCAACGGCCTCAATGCTTTCCAGGTCCGCCAGACTCAATACCGCGAGATGCACCGGATAACCACTCGGATTGTTGAGCACAATGAGCGTGTCACCGTCGGGCAGGAATGCCGCGTCACGCGGTCCGTCGAGCGAATTGCCCACGTCCACGGACTCGATCCGATGGAACTCCTCGTTCGTCGCAGGATCGATAAGCGACAACGAATCGCCGGAGACGTTCGTCACGACGCAATACGTGTCCGGCAGGGCCTTGTTGAAGACCACCACACCCGCCGTGGCAGTGGTGTCCCCGTCGGTTACTATCACCGTAATAGAGGTTTCGCCCGTGCCAACGTCGTCTATGTCCACGTCGAAGTCGCCGCCGTTTTCCGTCTGAACAACCCTCGATCCTCCCGCCGACCTGACAGTGAGCGTAATCTCGGAATCGTCGACCGGGGAGCCGTCGTGTTTCCTGACGGTGCCGGTCACCTTGACGGGCGGCTCGTCGATGCTCGTACCGGGAGACGGCTCGGTGATGGTGACTCTGAGCCCTTTCTTCACCCTGACGGGTATGGTGTAGGACTCGACCCGCGTCTCGACGCGCGGTTGGTCGGACGGGGACCAGAAACTGCCTTTAAACTCGTATACCTTCTGGTCGGCGTCCAACAAGAATGGTCCAGCTTCGTCGGCCCCTTCGATCTCAAAGGTGTAGATGATTGATTCCTCCACGGCCAGCATGGCAATCGAGCCCGCATCGAACTGCGGCGGGTTGGGCGCGGTAGGCGGGTCGCCCACAAAGTCGTAGGTGTATATCGGCACGCCGGTTTCCGGCGGGATGGTCGGCAGATCGACCGAATTCTCGAGATCGGTGACGAGACCGCTTGCCAGCGATTGGAGTATCGCAGTAAGTATGCTCGGCAGACCCAGCTTTTCGCCGAACTTCGGGAAGAACAACCCGTACGCAGCCTTTGCCAGGCTTGTCTCCGGCTCGAAATCGCCTCCAAACACCACTTCCCCGTAGCTTTCCGTCGCGATCGTGTTGCCCTCGCCCACGCGGCCGATCATCGAGTCTTTCACAAGCTGCATCGGTGTTATTTCGATAATGGTGTAGACACCGTTCAGGAACGCGGCAAACAGGTCAAGCATGCCGACGCCGGTTCCAAGCGTGGTCGGCGCAATTGCAGCGGCCGCGTTGAGCCCCATCACTGCCACGTTGGCGTACTCCATGCCGTGATGAAGACGCGCGGCAAGCCAGTCGAGCGTGAACCGGTACCGCGCGGGGAACGTCGCTTTCGCGCCGCGCGCACTGCCATAGTTCGCCGCCAGCGCCGCATCGAGCTTGTCGAGCTCCGCTTTGCGTTTCGCGAGTTCCGTATGAATGTCTCCGAGCGCGCCTGCGAGACCCGAACTCAGCAGCACCTGGTCGACCACACGTTTCTCGTCCTCGGTGGCGTCGTCCCGCAGCTCGCCGATAGCCTCGATCTGGGCGTCGAGCATCTGGAACACTTCACCCATCGTCTCGGCGTCTTCCTGGTCCATCGTCTGGATCATCGGGTCGAGAAACGTGCCGACCGTTGCGGCCACCGAGGCGATGTTGTTCTGCGCGGTCGCTGCGACCGCCCCTGCCGGCTCGGTCAAATCCGGCAGGTCGAGTATCTCGAACGTGAGCCCGTCGACGACAATGATCCCGTTCACCTCGACGCGCACGTCGACCGCGCCGGCGCTCGTGATCGGGACGGCCGTCGTCAGCACGGTTTGCGACGCACCGACCACGGGCATCTCGACCGCGCCGAAGAAGACAGCGTTGTTGTTCGTGTCCGCGGTGTTAAACCCGTCACCGGTGACCGTCACCATCGATCCGGGCATACCCGACCCGGGCTCGATCTTCGGTTCCGGCGGCCCCATACCCAGCGCGGCGTTGATGACGAGCTGGACGTCGAGCGCGTTATGAGCGCCGTCGTCGTTGATATCGCAGTCGTGTTCTACCGCGAGACCAAGCGCGGCGTTGATAACTAGCTGCACGTCAAGAGCGTTTGCTGCACCGTCGCCGTTGACGTCGGTCGCGTCCGCGAATGCGACACACGAGACTGCAACGAAAACAATGGTGAGTAGAGTCGTTGAAAGCCGATTCACTGTCATTATGCGAAGCTCCCGGAACACTCTGTTACGATCACACCTTCCTTGCTTTTCAGAACGGTTCTGATCGTACCAGAAGCCGTTTCGTCAACGCAAGAATGCTCCAGGAATGGGAAAGTTCAGCGGAAGAGAATGCAGCCAAGGGTTCGCAGGCCTGCATCCCTGCCGGTCACGAGGTGCAATGGCACGGTGTGTGCGGCAGTCTTGTCTGGGTCGGAATCCCGGCCAGGTACTCTCTCAGCTGGCCGCGTTCGTCCTCGAGCAGGTCCAGGAATCGCACTCCATACCGGTACAAACCGCCATCCACCGCACGGCAACAGCGGATCGAACCCTTGCACTCGAGCGACCGCAGGCCGGGGTCCAGCTGAAGGTTGAGCAACACATGCGTATCCACGTCAACAGGTTGCACGCCGCTGAACTGGGCGCCGTCCTGGCTCAGATCCACGGTAGTTGTCACGCGGGCGGCATCTTCGTGCGGGAACAGCAACCACGCGGACGTCTCCACGTCCAGTCTCGGATGTCGTCGTCTGTCTTCAGTGTGCGTGTCCATTGATCCAGCTCCGTTGGTAAGAGAACCCGCCATCAGCCTTCCGACGGCTTGCCTCCCGGTTTCAGTATACTTAATCCCGACCTGGGGCGAAAGGTTCCATCTTTCTTTCGTTATATACTAACGAGGTTGGGCGCCAAAAGGTTTCAAACTTGTCAGGATTTGGCCAAGAGAGAGGGCATGGACGCCAAGGTTCGTAGTTCCGCCTTTAGGCGGTCTTGACCATCCGTGGAAAGCACCAAGCGACCGTCTGAAGACGAAACTACAAACCGGGAGCAACACTTGACCTGTCCTTGCGAGCGCTGCTATTCTTGGTTCTCGGAACGTCGTGTCAGGAAGGAGGAGAAGGGGTATGTCAAGCCGAAAGCGGTTGGTGAAGATGTGTCGCCTGGTGCTCTGTTGCACGCTGGCACTGGCGTTGTGCCGGTGTGCGGTGGTGCAGGAGGCGACAAGTGAGACAGGTACGGAGTCCAAACAAATGAAGAACCCATTCTACGTCCCGTCAACGTATCACGTTAACGTTATGGAACAGACAAAACAGGAGCTCGAGTGGACCGGCCAGCCGCTCGAGCCCTGGCAGGACGAGCTGCGTGCGAGGTTGCTCGACCTGATGGGCTGGTTCCCGGAGAAGAAGTGCGATCTCAACGTTCGCGAGCTTCAGACGCGCGATACCGATACGTACACGATGCGCAAGCTTGTTTACACGAGCGAGCCGTATGCCGAGGTGCCCTGTTATCTGCTCGTGCCCAAGCAGGGCAAGCCGCCGTACCCTGCAATGGTCTGCCTGCAAGGGCACAATCCGGGCATGCACTTATCGGTCGGTATCGCCCACAACAAAGCAGAGCGGGACTCGATAGCCGGTGACCGTGATTTCGCCATCCAGGCGGTCAACAACGGGTTTGTCGCGCTGGCTATCGAGCAGCGCTGTTTCGGCGAACGCCGGGAGACGTTGCAGGAGAAGCGGTCCGACCACGGGTGCCACGACGCGGTGATGCACTCGCTCATGCTCGGCCGCACGGTGATATCCGAGCGGGTGTGGGACGTCATGCGCGGCATCGACTATCTCGAGACGCTGCCCGAGGTCGACGCGTCGCGTATCGCCTGCATGGGCAACTCGGGCGGCGGCACCATCACGTTCTATGCCGCGTGTGTCGAGCCGCGAATCAAGCTTGCGGTGCCTTCGTGTTGGTTCTGCACCTTCGCCGACTCGGTAATGCGGATATACCACTGTGCGGACAACTACATCCCCGGCATACTCAAGGTTGCGGAGGTGGCCGATCTGGCCGGGCTCATCGTGCCGCGCAAGCTCATCGTCGTTGCGGGCGAGCAAGACGATATCTTCCCGATCGAGGGCGTCCATAAAGCATTCGAGAAAGCCAAGAAGATATTCGCTGCGGCAGGATGCGCCGACAACTGCAGGCTCGTCGTCGGCCCGGAAGGACACCGCTTCTACGCGGAACCCACCTGGCCGGTGGTACACGAGCTTATGCCCGACTGAACCGCTGCTTGATGCGTTGCCGTGATGCGAGTCCTACCCGCGCCGTTCCATAAGGGCGCGGGTCTCCTCGGCATACTCCTGGAGCGTCTTAACGGGGATCTCTTGTGTGCGAAGCGTCCGGATGGCTTGAGCGGCGGCAAACGCTCCTTGTATCGTCGTCACGATCGGAACCCCGTGCTGCCACGAACTGTAGCGTATGCGGACCTCGTCTCTGCGCGGCTTCTTTCCCGACGGCGTGTTGATCACGAGATGGACGTCGCCGTTGATGATCATGTCAACGACGTTCGGCCGCCCTTCGCTGACCTTCTTCACCAGCTCGTTCTCGACGCCGTGCTCTCCGAGGAACCTGCTCGTTCCGACAGTCGCCAGGATCTCGAACCCTTCTTCTTTCAGCGTTCTGGCCGCGTTGATTAGGACGTCTCCCTTGTTCTCGTTGTTTATCGAGAAGAAGACCCTGCCGGTCTTGGGCAGATTCTGGCCGGCGGCGATCTGCGACTTGGCGAACGCCATGCCGAAACTGTCCGCCAACCCCATCACCTCGCCCGTGCTCCGCATCTCCGGCGTAAGTTGCGTGTCTATCCCGGGGAAACGTGTGAACGGAAACACCGCTTCCTTGACCGAAACGTGTTCGGGAATGATCTCGCGCGTGAACCCGAGACTATCGAGCGACTCGCCGAGCATGACCCGCGTGGCAAGGTTTGCCAGCGATACCCCTATCGCCTTGCTGACAAACGGGATGGTACGTGATGCGCGCGGGTTCACCTCGAGCACATACACCTCATCCTTGTATATCGCGTACTGGATGTTGAGCAGCCCAACGACGTTGAGCGCTCTCGCAAGCTCGTGCGTCTGGCGCCGAACCGTGTCCAGGATCTCTCCAGACAATGAGTATGCAGGTATCACACATGCCGAATCGCCTGAATGGACGCCCGCGTGTTCGATGTGCTCCATGACTGCGCCGATAACAGATGCGGTGCCGTCCGAGATGACGTCAACGTCGAGCTCGACCGCGTTTTCGAGAAACTTGTCCACGAGCACCGGATGTTCCGGGGACGCCAGAACTGCTTTGCCCATATAGTCGCGCAGTTCGTCGTCGTCGTAGACTATCTCCATGGCGCGTCCCCCAAGCACGTAGCTTGGGCGAACAAGCACCGGGAACCCTATCTCTCGCGCAACGCCGCGCACCTCGTCGTAGCTCATGCCGGTACCGTTGGGCGCTTGCTTGAGTCCGAGTTCCCTTACGAGCAGCTCGAACCGTTTGCGGTTCTCAGCTCGGTCGATCGAGTCGCTGCTGGTCCCCAGCAGTTTGACGTCGGCCCGCTCGAGAGGTACGGCAAGCTTGAGCGGCGTTTGCCCTCCGAACTGGACAATAACGCCTCTCGGCTTCTCAACGTCGATGATGTGGAGCACGTCCTCGACCGTCATCGGCTCGAAGTACAGCTTGTCGGAGGTGTCGTAGTCGGTGCTGACGGTCTCGGGGTTGCAGTTGACCATAATCGCTTCGTACCCCGCTTCCCTCACTGCGAACGCAGCGTGAACGCAACAATAGTCGAACTCGATACCCTGGCCGATGCGGTTCGGACCGCCACCCAGGATGACTATTCTCTCTTTGATCAACGTGTCTCCTTCATCATTGACGTGTGTCTCGGTGGTTTCTGCATAGAGTATCTCAGAAAGGACCCGGATGCGCAAGCTCTTGTGAGGCTACATACGCCCGGATACGGTCGTGTCGTCCGTCTTTTTTGCGCAGACAAGCATTGTGTCCGACAGGCGGAGACGGATTCGAACGTCTGCAAGCCGCAACGCCTGTGCGACCCACGCAAGCGCCTTTGCGGGGAGCAGCCAGTGTCTCTCCACACGGTTCAGAAGAAACCGCGCCGTCACGGTCTTCGTGGGGGTACGCGTCTCGATTATGCTAAACCCGTGCCTCTCAAGCAGGTCGCCCAGCGTCTTCATCGAGAAAAAAAAGAAATGGCCGAGTATGAACTGGCGCCATCGCCGTCCCAGCAGTCGAAACCACAAATTGTCTATACGCGGCGTTTCGATGATTACCAATCCACCGGGCTTAAGCAACGAGCGGACCTTCGCCACGCCCAGGGAGGGCGATTTGAAATGCTCGATCACGTGGAAAAGGGTCACAACGTCGAAGTCGCGATAGGGAATCTCCACTTCTTCAAAATCCCCCACGACGATCTCGCCCCCAACCTTGCTGCCGGCCGCCTCCGCTTCGTCCACACCAAGCTCGACGCCGAACGGTTCGAAACCGGCGTCTTTTGCGAGTTCGAGGAAGACCCCTCTGCTACAGCCGACATCGAGAACTCGAGCGCCTCGATCGCACAACTCCTCCAGCAACCGCACCCGGTCGCTGAAGTATGCCTTCTTGACATCATCTTCAGCGGCCTCAAGCTCGGCGCACACGCGCATGCCTTGTCCCAGTAATTTCCAGTACTCGGGAGCCACCTTTTCCGGCGCGTCCGGAAACTTCTCGAGAATCGCCAGGGCAAAACCTATATCAACGTAATAGAGCCCACAACGCTGACACCGCACCAAAGGGCCGTCGAGATGCTTGTGCTCGAAAACGACCTTGGGGTCCGGTGAGCCGCAGATGTCACAAGGTTGTCGTTGCACGGCGAAACATCTCCTTCTGGCGACCATAATAGCCGCAAAATCGCAGCCAGTCAATTGGGTGGGTGTGGAATGCCGAGATGCGGATAGCATTTCCGGATTCCTGCGCGCTCGCGCAGCTATGCATGAGTCATCGGTTCAAAGAAATGAACTCCACACTGTCAGAGGTGGGCGTTTTCCCGGCGCAACAAGCGCGCTTTGAGCTTCTTGAAGAAGAATCTCCACTGGCCGCGGTTCAGCAAGCGGCCGTACTCGTAGATCCGCAGCACGTAGTAGTTGAACCTGCTGTAGCACGAAGGGTAGGGGTACAGGTAATTGTCCAGAGGCAGGTACCGCATCGCCTTGGCGATCTTGCGTATGTGCGATCTGAACAGTGCGCTTTTCTTGAGTGCATGGACGAATCTGCGCGGGAGACGTTTCTTGGCCAGATAGTACAGAGTGTCCCATCGTAGCTGGTCGTCGGTTCGCCAGAGGTTTAGGAATCCTCCAAAGAGGTCATATCCTTTCTCGCTTTCCGTCTCGACGTCCTCAGGCCGTATGACCCCCTCTTCGAGCGCCGTCCCGGTAAGACTGGTTCCTGGAAACCATCCGAGCGAATAAAGGTTGATCTGGAGCGGTTTGGGCATATCGAGAATGAGTTCGAGCGTTTCCTCCCTGTCTTCCTCCGTCTCGTAAGAGTTCTCGCCAATCAGATCGATCCCGACCAGGATGCCCAGCCGCCTCATCATGGCAGCGGCACCCAGAATCTGCTCTTGCGACGTGTCTCGTCCGAAAACTTCCCTCCTGACTCTCGGAGATCCTGACTGGACGCCCATGATGACGTAGCACAGCCCGGCTTCTCGCAGCGTTCTCAGTGTCTGTTCCTTGGCCATCCTCGGGTGCGTGTAACAGAAGAAAGGGATCCCAATCTCGGCCTTGTAACGCGTTGAGAACTCCTCGACCCAGCTGTGGTCAAAGGTAAAGACGTCGTCGCTGAACATAAACAACTGCAGGTTCGGATACAGCTCGCGTGCATGTTTCAGCTCGCCTATCGCGTTGTCCACGCTGCGTCGGCGCACGTATGGTCCTTTCCCCCGATAGAGTGCTCGGAGCGCTTCGTTGGCGCAGTACGTACACGCGAACGGACACCCGCGCGAAGTCATGGTCTCGTAAATCTCAACGAAGTCGGGATGCTTCTGAAGGTCGAGGACCCGTCCCGCCTCGATGAAAAACTTGTTCGGGGTGAGATAGTTCTTGTAGGGAAGCGAGTCTAGGTCAGTGAGCAGCGGTCTGAGTTCGGTTCGCACGAGACCGCCATTGGCCCGCACCCAAATGTTTGGTATACGCAACGAACTGATGTCTTTGCCGTCGCGCAACGCCGCCGCACACTCCATAATCGCCCCTTCGCCTTCGCCAACGCAAACGGCGTCCGCATGCTCCAGGGACTTCTCCGGACAGAGCGTGGGGTGGACCCCTCCCCAGATGACAGGCACATTACCTTGCTTCTTTACCTCGTCCGTTACCGACACTGCAAGCTTGAAGAACGTTGATACGAGACTCAACCCAACAAGGTCCGGCTCAAACTCGGCGATAAGACGCGCGACCAGCGACAATTCGTCTTCCGTTGCGCGGAATGAGCCCGACTTGAAGTAGTAAGAGCGCACATCGAACCCGTCGCGGGAAAGCAGATCGTGGAAAAGATGTATTGCGTGCGAACGGAAGTTACCGAGGGCTATAAGTGCTACCCGCATCAGGTTTGTCTCGGTCCGTTGGGCCGGCTGCCCGTCTTCTTCTTCCGGCGCTTTGCAGGGCGGCCACGACGTCCGGGCGGTTTCCTTTGCCCGACGGCACCGGCAATCTCTCTGAGTGCGGCCATGGACTTCTCGTCCAGCGTGTCAGACATCTTGATGGTCAGCGTTTGGTCACGCTTCAAATCTCTCTTTAACTCGGCAACGCTCGATTCAACGTTGCGAAAGAAGGTTCGCGGATTGACAACGACTGCCCCTTTGCCGGACGCAAATTGCCCGATGCCCCTGTCAGCCGTCACGACAACCGTCTCATGCGGAATACAGCTGGTCTGAAGCTCTCGTTCAATATAGGCGTCGGCAGCGCGAGCACCCGGCGGGTACACAACACTCAGGCTGCCGACCTCCACCGTCTCCTCGTCATACTGCTCGTTGGCGCGCGATCGGCCGTCAAACACCAAGATCACCTTGTCTGCAACGATATTGCTGTACTTGGACAACTCGGAGATCAACGACTCGCGGGCCGCCTCGAGGCTTTGTTGGGTGAGCTTCTTGAGCCGTTCCGACCTGTGTATCACATTGTACCCGTCAATGTACACCGTGGCCATTCGCTAACCCCTTCATCAGCGTGAACAAACACTCGAAACGTCCTTTACGCCAGTCCACCTATTCAGGTCGTCACGTACTCCCGGCGCACGCGCCGGCTGATGCCGGTCAGGACAACGTGTGGAACCACGCGGCACCTGTCGGCGATCTCCTCGACAGTGATAACCTGGTTTCCCGAAACGCCGATCAGCGTGACCGTCTCCCCCATCTCGACCCCCGCGATGTGCCCCACATCTATCATCGTCTGATCCATGCTTATTCTGCCGACAATCGGCGCTCTCTGTCCCCGCACAAGGACGTCCCCGTTGTTCGATAGATGAAACGGCAAACCATCCCCGTAGCCTATTGGCAGCGTCGCTATCTTCGTCTGTGTGCTCGTAGTAAAGGTGCGACCATAACCCAGTGGTGTTCCCGAAGACACGTCACGCAAGAAGACGATACGGGTCTCCAGTCTGAGCGCAGGTTTCACCGCCAGCTTGCCAGCCAGCGCTGATGTCGGGTGTACGCCGTAGAGCAGAAGGCCGGGCCGTACCATGTCGAAGTGCGACGTCGGATAGTTGAGGATTCCCGCGCTATTTGCCGCATGGCCTACCTCAAACGGTATCCCGACGTCCTCGAGCTCGCGCAGAAGGGTCTTGAAATCGCGAATCTGCTTCTGTGTGAAACCGTCCCGTTCGACTTCTGCCGACGGAAAGTGCGTGTAGACGCCTTCAACGTCGATGTTGGAATACCGCACCACTCGCGACATCTGGGCTGCGGCATCCTCCGGCGGAAAACCCTTGCGCCCCATACCGGTATCGAAGACACAGTGTGCTCTTGCAATCTTCTGAGCGCGTACCGCCGCGCGGTTCAGTTTTTCAGCAAAACTGTCCGAGGGAATTGTGAGTATTAGGTTGTGTGCCAGCGCCGCCAGTATCTCTTCTTCCAGCAGCGTGTTCAGGACTTGTACCGGGGCGTCTATCTGTGCTTCGCGTAGCTCCATGCCCTCAAGCACCGTGGCTACCGCGAGACTGTCGGCACCCGCTTCGAGAACGGCTTGCGCTACGGGCACGGCTCCATGCCCGTACGCGTCAGCCTTGATAACGGCCATCACCTTGACTGTCTCATCGAGCACCGATCTCACCGCATGAAGGTTGTGCGCAACGGCCCCCAGATCAATTATTGCTCGGTTCATCGCCTGCACTACTCCCTATCCAACCCACTACAGTGATGTGTTGCCGGCGGTAGGCAATACCCTCTGCAACACGAATGGAACGCCCATTCCTCATGTGTCTATATGGCGTGCCTTCTTGAACGAAGCCAGAACCCTCGCGCTGTCTACTAGGATGAGTTCGTTCACGCATTCCGTTTGTCACGCATGAGTGTGCGTAAACGCCGCTCGTAACGAGACAATCGGACGCATTCACGCCTCTCGGTTTACCGTATCAAGACCTTCCTAGAATAC
Source organism: uncultured bacterium (assembly GCA_964524145.1). GTDB lineage: Bacteria > Hydrogenedentota. The sequence goes on from CAZGCA010000101.1 coordinate 19,383, forward strand.
CATGAGCCACGCCGTATTACAGCATACATCGGGACAGGATTTCAAGCATCTATGGTTGTCGCCCCGTCGGAGACGGCGCCGTTGTTACCCCTTGCTGCGCATGAGGGTATCGAGCTCGGTCAACCGACATGCACCATTGTTCTGTGTGTTTATCCTCAGCGCTGCGTTGATGACGAGTTGGACGTCGATAGCGTTGACCAGGCCGTTCTCTCTTAAGCTGCCACTCTAGATGGTTGCGGCCCAATCACCGCCGAGTCTCACCACTTCCCAGCAGTCCATCTGTCCCAAATGTACTGAAACTCAACAGGCAAACCTTTGTATCCACAGTATGTGTGGGCCATGGTAACGCGGCTTGCAAGCAAGGCCGGAATCGAGCGGAACGTGTACCCGCATCTCCTGAGGCATACGTTCGCCACAGGGTTGTTGCGGTCGTGCCAGAACCTGGAGACGGTGCGGAAGGTGCTGGGACAGTCGCTCGTGAGCACGACGGGCATCTATACGCATCTGGTTGACGATGGTCTGAGAGAGGCGAAGCGGGGGTATGCAGGGGTCAAGGTATGAGCGAAAT
>CAZGCA010000102.1:0-19906 GCA_964524145.1 uncultured bacterium
CTTGCCTCACTCTACACTTTTTGGTGCCGGTCATTCCATTCTATCTACGGGACTTTCCAAAAAAAACATCTGGGCGTCTCTCGGCTGCTCGAGTTCTCGCTCAGTCGGCCATTTGCTGAACGATTAAGGTTCAACGCAGCTATTTGACACGGATATGTCTCTCTGCTACCATTGGTTGCGCAGACTATTGACACTCGTTCAAGGGACACCACACATGCCGGATGAACCGCTGTACGTAGCCTTTCTGTGGCACATGCACCAACCGTATTATAAGGATCTTGTGACCGGCGAATACGTAATGCCGTGGGTCAGGTTGCACGCGACAAAAGATTACTACTCGATGGTGTCGATCCTCGACGACTTTCCAGGCGTGAAACAGACGTTCAACTTGGTGCCGTCGCTGCTCGCGCAGATGAAAGACTATGTCGAGAACGGAGCGGAGGACGGTTTTCTGAGGCTTTCGCGCAAGGATCCCGAGTCGCTGACGGTTGATGAGAAGGTCGATATGCTCCACAACTTCTTCATGGCGAACTGGGCCAACATGGTGAGGATCTACTCGAGATACGAAGACCTCCTCGAGAAGCGTGGGCGCCAGGCGTCCCGGGCGGCTATCCGCGGTATCGTAGACACGTTCTCGGCACAGGACTTTCAAGACCTGCAGGTCTGGTTCAATCTCGTGTGGATCAACTCGGCGATCAGAGCGCAGGATCCACGTCTCAAACACCTCGTCGAGAAAGGCAGCAACTTTTCCGGGCAGGACAAGCAGACGGTGTTCGATGTGCAGCGCGAGATCATGTCGAAGACCATCGACAAGTACAGGGAAGTTGCCGCACGAGGCCAGATCGAGCTGACCACGTCGCCGTTCTACCACCCGATAATGCCACTTCTGTGTGACAGCAACGTAGCGTCAGTTGCGCGACCCGATGCGACCCTGCCGGCAGTGTGGATTCATCATCCGGAGGATGTCGACGAGCAGGTTAGGCGAGCGGTAGAGATGCACGCCGAGTTGTTTGGCGAGCCGCCGCGAGGCATGTGGCCCTCTGAGGGGTCGGTCTCGGAAGAGATAGTGCCCGCCATAGCCGGACACGGCGTCAAGTGGATTGCCACCGACGAGGACGTGCTGACCAGATCGCTCGGCAAAGAGGTTGCTTCAGACGCCGAGGCTCGATTCAGCCAGGTGCTCTCTTACCTGTATCGGCCGTACTGGGTAGGCAAAGACGACGCCCGGGTGGCGGTGGTGTTTCGCGACAAGGTTCTTTCGGACAACATTGGATTTGTCTACCAGCGGTGGCCTGCCGAGAAAGCCGTCGACGACTTTGTCGCCCGTCTTATGCGGATAAAGAACAAGGCCGGGCGTGCGGGCCAACCGCGTCTCGTGTCGATCATTCTGGACGGCGAGAACGCATGGGAGTCCTATCCAGATGACGGCCAGCAGTTCCTGCGAATGCTCTACGGACGATTACAGAAGGAAGAAGGACTGGAGACGGTTCGTATCGGCGATTACCTCGAGCGTTTTCCACCGGTGCAGACTCTCCCGGAACTCTGGCCGGGCTCGTGGATACAGCACGACTTCGATGTCTGGATAGGCGGACAGGAAGAGAACATGGCGTGGCAGTTGCTCGAAGAGACACGTTCGACGCTCGAGGCGTTCTCTCGAAGTCCCGAATCGGAAGATATAGAAGAGGGCAATCTTGCGAAAGCCTGGGACGAGATCTACATCAGTGAGGGTAGCGATTGGAACTGGTGGTACGGTCGGCATCACACCTCGGCAAACGACGAGATGTTCGACAACCTTTACAGGAAGCATCTGCGCAACGTGTACCAGCTCACCGGCAGACCCTTGCCGGAGCTACTGTTTGACTCGATAATCGTTCGCGGAGCAGCGCCGCTCGAGGAACCGATCGGGTTGCTGACGCCGACGATTGATGGGAGGGCAAGCAACTATTATGAATGGCTCCCGGCGGGGCTGGTGGACGTTAAGACTCGCGGCGGTGTCATGCACCAAGCCGAAAGCTTCGTAAGCAGGATATACTATGGGTTTGATATCCAGAATCTTTATGTACGGATCGATAACGAGCGAGACTGGCTGGAAGAGATGCGCGGCAACACGCGGGTCAGGCTGTCGTTCCTGGCGCCTCAGCCGGCCGTCTTGCACGTATTCGCCGATGGAACCGCGGGCGCGGGAGCGACGATTCGCGTTGCTGACTCGCAGGACGGCGACGAGGATGGCGGGATCCTGGAAGTGCCCGAGGTGGCCGTGGATTCCGTTGTGGAGATAGGTGTGCCGTTTGCGCTGCTCAAGGCTACCGCGGAGGCAGAGGTGAAGTTCTTCGTCATAATAGAGAAGGGTGGCCTCGAGATTGAGCGCTGGCCCGCCCGCGGCCCAATAACGCTCGCGGTGCCAACCGAAGAGTTCGAGCTCGTCAACTGGTATCTATGAGTGTTGCCGCGGTTTCCGCCCAGAAGACGGTCCCGGGACTCATAATGACGGTAGCATCCGGTTGCTCGGAGAGTCATATGGGCTGTTCGGTGTTCCCCATGATAGGCTCGATAGTCGCGAGGTGACACGTTGGCGGTCTGCAATGGTGCGGTCACAGGCACTCACGCTCTTGAGTACGGGAAGCTACTCTTTCTCGTCGCGGTGATCGGAGGGCTGGCAGTCGGCATTGCCGTCGCTCTCGATCCGCTCCCGGCAATCGCACTGTTATCGGCCTGCCTGTTCCTGCTGTTCCTCAACGTCAACCTCGGTGCCTGGCTCGCGCTCACGATGGCGGCAGCCTGGCTTGCGCCGCCACTCCGGTCCATTCCCTTTGTGTCGGACCTTCTGCCGAGCTACCCGGTGGTGTTTATAGTGTTCCTGCTGGTGCTGTGCCGTTTCGTGGCAACGCCCGAGAAGGTATCGTTTAGAACCCGGATCCTGGTTCCGTTCCTGCTATACGCGGGCGCCCAGGGGGCAACGACGGTGCTCGTGCTGTTTAACGATCCGGCGCTGCTTAGCTACAAACAGACGTTTGTGTTCATAGTGCTCGGCTATTACTACGTGCTGTGCTGGCTCGTCATTCAACATTTTAAATACGACGACTCGCGGTTGTTCTTCAGGGCGCTTGTCGCCGTCTCAGCGTGCGTTGTCGCAATCGGGTTCGTCGAGCATCTCGGAACCTTCTATGTGTCCGCGCTGAAACCGTTCAATCTTTTCGTACGCGCCCACTACAATAACCCGTTCACCTGGAGGGAACTGGGCTGGGGGGGGCCAACCCCGGCGCGGGTGGGAGGTACGTTCGATGGCAGCCCGAACGGTCTGGGTGCATTTGCTGCGTTCTCCGGCGTGCTCTTCTTATCGCTCAGCCTTGATACCAGCAAGAGCCTTCGAAAACGCGCGATCTTTCTGGCGCTTCTTGTCCTCTCTACGGCGACTCTCATTGCCACATCATCGCGCGGCGGCCTGGTCAACTTCGCCGTAGGCGCGATTGCGGTCTTGCTGCTCTCGGGCAAGGTTCGACTTCACACCAAGGTCGTACTGGCGGTGTTGGTGTCGGCGGCTGTCGTTTTCCTGGTTATCCGTCTCTCGGCCCAACTCGAAAGGTTTACCGTGTTTCGTGACCTGTTTGCGGGCAAACTTCTGGCCGACGCAAACCTTGCCGGAAGGTTTGACAGCTGGCGGGCCAACTTCGCCTTGTTCGCAGCCGCTCCGATCTTCGGCGTCGGCTCGACGTTGAAGCTCAGGGTGCTCACTGACAACCAGTACTTGTGGGTGCTCGTGAGGTACGGTGTCGTTGGGTTTGCCGCAATGCTGTTTCTGTTCGGGCACGTGGTGCGCGACGGACTGAAGGCCCTGAAGACAACCCGCGGTACCGAGCACTTCATCTTACTGGCGATGGTGGCGGCGGTGCTGGGCATGATGGCTCACGCACTCGTGTCCGAGATCTTTGCGGTGCCGAGAATGGCCGAGATCTACTGGATAGCCTTCGGCATTATCGAAGGGATAGCGGCTAAACATGGTTCGGAGGCAACGTATGGCCCAACGGAGGAATAGGCTCCTTATCGTCACCCATATGTATCCGAACCTTCAAGATCCCAACAACGGCATCTTCGTGAAGGACCAGGCTACGGCGCTTGCCAGGCTGGGCTGGGACATTCGGGTTGTCGCCCCGGTTGCCCGCGTGCCGTGGTTCCTGAAAGGGAGAAAACAACGGTGGGACGAGATGGCGCGTATCCCGAGTTGTGAAACGGTGGACGGGATAACGATATACCATCCCCGAACCATTTGTCTACCGCGCGAGAGGTCGTTGCTGTTGGACGGGTTTCTGTACTACCTCGCAACACGCAAGACCGTTCGCCGGATCTGGGACGAGTTCCGGTTTGATTGCATCCATGTTCACGGGGTCATTCCCGACGCGGTCGGTACCGTCATGCTCAACAGGAAGTACCGCGTGCCGCTGGTGGTGAACATGCACGGCAGGCTACTGAGCAAGACGCTTTTCAAACGCGGACCGTACGGCGCGCTGGCAGCCTTCGCGTTTCGCAGGACGGACACCGTCGTCACCGTAGGCTCGCACGACGCGGCTCGGCTCGAACGACTCTTCCCTTTCATGCAGGACGTCCGCACCGTCCATAACGGCATAGACGTCGAAGCGCTCGACACGGCAGCCGGGGAAACGCGCAAGAACGGCGACCCACACCCTCTGCTGTTGACCGTTGCCCGGCTGATAGAGAGAAAGAATCAGGCTGCCGTTATCGAAGCGGTTGCCGTGCTCAAGTCCGAATACCCGAGACTCGAATATCGCATTCTCGGGGCCGGGTCAAACGAGAACGTGTTGCGGTCCCTGAGTTCCAAGCTTGGCGTATCCGAAAACGTGAAGTTTCTCGGGCCGAAGCCTCGACCGGAAGTATACCGCGAGATGTCACGGTGCGACATATTCGTTATGCCGAGCTGGGACGAGGCGCTCGGTGTCGTCTATCTCGAGGCGATGGCGCTCGGCAAACCCATCATCGGCTCGAAAGGCGAGGGCATAGCCGACATTGTGGAGGACGGCAGGACGGGCGTGCTGGTGGACGCGCGCGACGTCGCCGAACTGACCGACAAGATACGGTGGCTTGCCGACAATCCGGAGACCGCACGTGGCATTGGCGCAGCGGGCAGTGACCTTGTTCGCAGCGAGTACACGTGGGAGGTAAACGCTCGAAAGGCAGCAGCTTTGTACTCGGAACTGACGTCGCGTTCTGCGGCGCACGCGCGTTAGGAGGTGTTGGCGCGAGCAACGTGCCGACAAGGAAACCGTGAAGAACAAAGATACGTGGAAACCCAGCAAGTTCGTGATGACAAAACGCGGCTGTAGAGCATCGAGAGACACACGGGTGGTTGGTATTGGCTCGCGGTTCATTGCGGGTATACAAGCCAGGGTCTACGAGAACGCCATCAGAGAGCACGCGCGGGGAGTGCTGCTTGACTTGGGCTGCGGGCGAGTCCCTCTCTACGAGGTTTACAAAGACTACATCTCCGACAACGTCTGCGTTGACTGGTCACACGCGTTCCACGAAAACCCGTACTCAGATCATGAGTTCAACCTGAATGAGGTTATTCCGCTGGAAAGCGAGCGGTTTGATACCATACTCTTGACGGACGTTCTCGAACACATATCGAATCCGGACATGCTGTGGCGTGAGATGGCAAGAATGTTGAAACCCGGTGGGAAGGTCATCGTCGGCGTCCCGTTCCTCCATTGGATCCACGAAGAACCGTATGACTACTACAGGTACACCGAACACAAACTCAGAGCGTTCTGCGAAAGCAATGGTCTTGCAGTTGTCTCTTTGGAACCCTACGGCGGGTCACCGGAAGTCGTCCTGGACATCGTGGCAAAACATATAAGCTTTTCCAGGATACTCTCCGCCGTTCATCTTCTCTTAAGCAACGTCTTCGTCAAGTCGTTTGTCGGCAGGAAACTGTCTGCCCGGACGTCCCGGTACTTCACGCCTGGCTACTGTCTGGTGGCTCGGAAAGAGCAGCAGATGGCATAGACCCTGCGGTTCATTCATTATGGGTCTGTTAAAGAGAGGACTCACAGGGGTCAGCCGCGCCAACACCTCCGTTGGGACGCGGGCTTGGCGAACCCCGATCTTGCTTGCCATGCCCCAAGTTCGCATTACGTTGCTGACCTATCTAACCGCTAGACGATAGAGCAACCGAGGGGAAACCACGTGTTGAAGGCGGCTCTCGAAATGACACTTGGAACCTCATCTGTGCCAAGTATTAAAGAAACGCAACCGAATGAGTTTCCTCCAGCCGCCCCGGTCCTTACCCGAATTCGTGTATGTTATGGGGAAGTAGTATCTCGCAACTCAGACGATTGCCTGGGAACGATTAACGACCCTCCTGGCGCACTAGTACCTCTATATCACCAACTTTATGGACTACTCCGAAATCACGAGACAGGATCCTATCTATCTCCCTTTTCTCCTCAGGAGACAAGTGAAGGAGATCGAGTTCGCGCCCGAAACGTCCATCCCTAACCACCACCCGAGACCTGCCAAGCACGTTTCGGACACCGTGGAAACGCCGAAGATAAAGCATGTCATAAGGACGATCGGAATGGAAACATACCATAGGGCCGCCTCGTACAGCTGTCACAACTTCGCCCGGCGGCGTAATCTCGCGAACGAACCGTCCAATCTCGCGGTACGGATCTGGGGGAGGGTATAATCTCATAACGTAACGAGACTTGACCCATGTTCCCAAGACTGGAACCTTATTCCATGAAAGTAGATTGACGGACGCCGCAACCACCAGCACCGCTGCCGTAACAGAAAACATATGCTTAACTAGATTCCTCCTGGGAAATCGTGTAGTCAGCCACGTACACAAGTCCGCCGCTCCTGCCGCGATGGTCAGTGAGACGAACGGGACCGCCACAATGAAGTGGCGAAGCTCTTTGATGCCACTCCTGAACATCGCTACGGTGAGTAGTAAAACAAACACAGTCGGAACAACCAGGAAAGCGTCGCGAGTTGTGGCACCCGTCCTAAAGAAACGCAGGGCGGAAGCTGTCACAACCACACCTGATAAGGCCCAACACATGCCGATCCACTGCACGGTCAACACCGCAAAGCGGCCCACTGTAAGCCCTGATCGCATGTCAACAACAGACCCATGCTGTGCTAGGTTCATGAGCGTCCGAAACTGCATCACACCAGCCCGCCAGTTCACCGCCGAGAGCACCAGAAACCATAACACCACCGGAATTGCCGCAGGCAAGAGAACGCAGGCGAGCCGCCGGAACCGCTCCTTTAGCTGCAAGGGGCGCGTCAACATATAGGAGACGTATGCCGCCACCAGGAAGAGGCCGAGGTACTTGGCAAGAAAACCGAGACCCACCGCAATTCCCGAGGCGCCCCACAGCCACGGAGATTCGCGCTGCTCTGCACGAAGAAACAGGCACATGGAAAGAGCGTACAGTGCGGTGGCCGTGGGTTCTGAATAGACACTATGGCTGTAAGCGGCGAAATACCCATTGACTGCCGTGATACACGCAGCCAGGAATCCCACTCGGCTGTTACGGACGGCTGTGCCAAGCCAGTAAGTCAACAAAACTGTGCTCAGAGAAGCCGCTGTGCTCAGCAAACGCATAGTCAGCAACGAGCCTATATGCAAGACATAAAGAAGTGCGCCTAGATACTCGTACAAAGGCGGATGGATCGTGTACAGCGACAAACCGCCCCAAGACCTTTGCGGCAATCCTGTCCGAGAGATGTTCTTCGCAATATCACAGTATACGCATTCATCGTAATCCGGGACATCGTTTCTCAAGGCGATCGTGAGGCTCAAAGCTAGAAACAGTGTGCCAACAGGTATGATGGCAACATGCTTCCAAGACAGCATCCGCCGAAGAAAGGCAACTTTCAAACCTTAAGAACCCCTCCCAACCTCAGCTCAGCACTTCCAACGCTCACCACTTCCAGCGCGGCCAAGTGGGCACAGAACTGTGCTTCTCCAGTGCAAGAGACAACGGCACATCAGATCTGTCCTTCAACGCGCTCGTCTTAGCTCCGTCGGGTCGCAAGAATCGGTCCTTCTGGGCATTCCTCGAGGCGATAGTGCTTCGTCTCGCAACAAACCTGACTATGGAGGACTACCTATATGATACGCAACATAGGTTATCACCCGCATCATGTTTGTGTCAAACTGTCGTGTCGCGTCTGGCAGGACCCCTGGATGGGTTGGGGGAAAGTTATTCTCCAATATGTGAACCTGCGCATCTCCTTGAAGTGATCGAATGATCTTCAGATTCCCTTTGGAGGATCCCCGTAGGAGTTCCACATTCCCTAGCATTTCGGTTCTGCCTGTGGTTTGGCACCCAGGAGTGGAGACCCCTGGCACTTGACTAGTCTAGGAGGATCATGTGAGACTATCGAAGTGTAGAGCAGAACAGTCCGGTTTGAGGATCACCGATTCTTTGGGTAGGTCTCGTAGTGGTGGATCTTTCGATAATCATCCCGACGCTAAACGAGGCTGAGAACGTTTCAGTATTGCTGCCACAGCTCAGGCAGGTGCTCGACAGGTTGGATGCCACATACGAGATCATTATGGTCGATGGAAACTCCTCTGACGGCACGCAGACCGTCGCGGCACGCAACCATGCTCGCATAGTACTGCAACACCGTCCTGGATACGGCAACGCTCTTCGGACAGGATTTCGGGCTGCGCAAGGCACCTACGTGCTCACCATGGACGCAGATCTCTCTCACTCTCCAGAGTTTGTGTTGCGAATGTGGGAGGCCAGAGATCGAGCCGAATTGCTTGTTGCCTCCAGGTACACTCGTGGTGGAGAGGCGGAGATGAGCTTCTTCAGGTTGGCGCTTAGCCATGTGCTGAATGCTTTCTTCCGTATCGGGCTCTCTATCCCAGTACAGGATATGTCAAGCGGATTCAGGATGTACAAGAAGTCGGTGCTCGACTCGATCGACGTGACTGGTGTAGACTTTGGAGTGTTGATCCAAATACTGCTCAGCATCTACGCGCAAGGATGGCGAATTGAAGAGATCCCTTTCCACTATCGTGCACGTGCTACAGGCAAATCCCACGCGAAACTCCTCAAGTTCGGCGTTGAATATCTACGCATATTCGATGCGGCATGGCGTATGCGCAACTCTATCTTATTTGCGGATTACGATGAGCGAGCGTACTATAGTAAGATACCGCTTCAGAGGTGGTGGCAGCGCAAGCGATTCCGGATAGTGACGGGATACATCTCATCGAACCGGCTGGTTCTCGATGTCGGCTGTGGAAGCAGTCGCATCATCGCAAGCTTGCCGGATGCTATTGCACTTGACACGAGTTTGGCGAAGCTGCGGTACATTAGGAAGAGCAACCGGAGACTTGTTAGTGCGACGGCCGGTGGACTGCCCTTCAAGTCACGCTCTTTTGACTGTGTGGTCTGCTCTCAGGTGATTGAGCATACTGCAGAAACCGGAGTCTTTGCGGAAATGCGGCGAGTGCTCAAGGTGGACGGCTATCTCGTAGTTGGCACCCCCGATTATGGGAAAGTGAGTTGGCGAGTAATAGAATTCCTCTACGGTCTGGTGCATCGGGGGGGATATGCTGACGAACATATCACGCACTACACTCACGGGCTGATTAGACAGCGCCTCAAGGACAACGGGTTCGTAATCCAAGCGGAACAATATATTGGGAATTCCGAACTCATTGTGCTTGCGAAGAAAACGTGCCCAAGCGCGAGGGACAACGTTGAGGCGCGATCTCCTTGAAGCGTGCCTGAGTCGGCGCTGTGATGTCCTTGTCAGCAGAAGCAGTACGGACTCGGTTATGGCTGAAGGCCTCGGGCCGGTTTTCAACGTGTACACTCTACAAATGCTACGCAGCTTCTTTCACACAGTGAAGGAAGAAGCGTGTGCTGAAACCTGGTGATACGCTCATTCTCAGTGTGCCTATTCCGTATTGCTGGGTCGAGGTATATGGCAACCTGCGAAGGCTGCCCGAGTCGGAGGGGCACATTTGTTCGTTCACCCACCAAACGCTGTCTCGGCTGCTCGCCTTCAACAACATGGCGATCGTCGACCGATGTGGAACCTACTTCCGCGTTCCGTTGCTGCCTCGGTGGACGGAAAAGCCTCCCGTGGTGAAGACCGACCGCCTCTTTCTCACGCGGTCGTATATCTATAAGATCGTGCCACTTCTATAGACACAGCCGCGATATTCGCCTCGTCATTGAACCGTGCGGAAGCACTCATTCGAAAGTGGATCGACTGACAAGACTTGGCGGCGCGTCCCGAGACGTCCGTATTTTCCCTGTGCGCTTTCTATCCGGTTGCGGAAGCCTGTGCAGAGGCGGCGAGCTTGTCGACCAAGTCCTGGGGCACGTTCACTGAGATCGTAGCCATCGATCCTTCCGCGGTGATCTGGATCAGCTCGAGGACTTTGGCGGCATTCTCGTCCGCAGACGCCGCCTGCATCTGAGCGAGCGGCAACAAGCCCGTGAGCGTGTCCTTAAGCTCTGTGGCCTGCTCCTCCGTCTCGGTGATCGCGGAGATGGAGATCTGCACCCCGTCGCCGACGTTCAGCGACGACATCCAGGACTTTAACCCTTCGGCCATACCTCCGACCATCGGATTCTCGGACAGAGCCAGCGGGATCGGCCCAGCTCCCCGGAACGCAGCGTTGGTGTCGAGCTTCGCGTATGCCTTGGAGAGCTCCGCATTATCCTTGATACTCATGCCGCCCTTGTCGTTAAGGTCGATGACGCTCTTCACGTAATCCTCTGAGCCGACGACAATACGGCCGTCGTTCAGAAAGGCACCGAAGATCACCTGGGTGGGATTGTCAGGGCTCGGCACGGACATCAACTCGAGCCCGCCATACTCCTCGGACTCCATCTCGGGGGCGAGTTCCTTGAGCTGCGCTGTGAGCGTCTTTTTGTCAAACGTGCCCTCGACTATCGCCGCACCGCTCGGAGTTTCGCCCGTGGTCTTGATCGCTACGTGAACCGTGGTCACGTCCTTGCGCGGGTCGAGCCCATAGGTCGCGATGAAATCGTCGAGCTGCTGTTTCTGTTCGGCCGTCATGTCTTCAAGTGCTTTCGCGGCCGCCGGCGTCTTCATAAGGGAAGCGATATTCAGCTGGAGCAACGTATCGGCATCTTGCGGCAGTATCTCGAGACTCGATTTGACCTTTGGCGGCACAACCGGCTTCGCGGTCGGTTCGGCCTCTTTTGGCTCTTTCCGGCATCCCACCGAGGTGAACGACACCATCGCGAGCGTCACTGCGAGCACGAGCACAACACTTCTTGAGACCATCCCTGTCTTCATCTTGCAGCCTCCTTCTATGTTTCCACCACGACCCAACTTCTAGCACGGCGAACCGAATTGTAGCAGCAACGCCCGAGAAACGCAAGGCCTTGTCAACCCGCGTTGCGGCCCGGCTAGATATCCTCGAACGAGCCGTGCCGTCCTCTGCCTTCTGCGAATCGTCTGGCACCCTCAGCGGTGTCCGCCTCGAGTGACCGCAGCCCGTAGCGGAACTCGGAAGCCATCGCGTCGTCGAAAGAGAGATCGAACTGTTCGTACGCGGAGATCCTGTCGTTGCGCATACATGTCTGAGGCAGGCGAGCAAGTTCGTGCGCCAGCGTCTCGGCGGCTTGGCGTGCCGTACCTTTCGGTACGACCCGGTTGACCAGCCCCATGGCGAGCGCCTCGTCGGCACTCACGGGCCTGCCGGTCAGGATCATGTCGAGCGCGTGGCCCAACCCGACGATCCTGGGAAGTCGTACCGTGCCGCCGTCCATGAGCGGCACGCCCCAGCGCCGGCAGAACACGCCGAAGACCGCGTCCTGCTCGGCAACCCGCATGTCGCACCAGAGCGTCAGCTCGAGCCCGCCCGCCACGGCGTGGCCCGCAACTGCCGCAATCACCGGTTTGCTCAACATCATGCGCGACGGGCCCATGGGACCGGCACCGTCCGGCTCGACACGGTTGTGGCGGCCCTCGGATATGGCCTTGAGATCGGCGCCAGCACAGAAGGTGCCGTTGTCGCCCCAGAACACGCCTACGAGCGCGTCGTCATCCGCCTCGAACGATTCAAACGCGTCGACCAACGCTTGTGCCGTCTCGCGGTCGACCGCATTGCGCACCTCCGGCCGGCTAAGAATGACAGTGGTTACCGGACCGTCTTTCTCGATTGAAACCGCCATAGTCGCTCCTCCTGTTTGCAGTGCCTCGCAGCAGGTCGGTCGCCCCAAGAGCCATGGCGATCCTGCTCGAACGGCGGTCGGGGTTTCATCGACTTGCCTGAAGGTCTAAAGTCCGTCCAGCGACTCGAGGATGCCGATAGTCCTCTCCGTCATAGGCCACTTGCTCGGATACCTTAGAAACTCGACGTGCCCGTCCATGTACAGCACGTTGCCGCCCCCCGGGAGGTGGTGTTCGGGACGTTCTATGAGGACGGGAATCGCAGCCTGGACTAGCCCTGTATCGGCGTCACCACGGACAGATCTCTCGATATCTTCGCGCAACCGGTAGATCTTGTCGCTCCCGCCGGTGCCTGTTCCCGCGGGCGCGTCCAGATCCCGGTCAAACGTGTTCCCACTTGAGACATGCTGCTCGTAGGCGTCGGCAAAGGCTTCGACTTCCGCATCGTTCCTGACCACATATCCTAGGTAGAAGTAGCTGTGGTCGTCCATGAGAAGGCTCGGGTCGGAAAGCGCACTATTGTCTTTCAGGATGCCTGCATCGATATCGCTTGGGCAAACAAGTGGCGACATGTCCGGGAGATACTCCGGAAACAGAGGATGCTCCTGGCGGGTCCCTTGGTTGATGAACATAAGCCGGCCCGCCTCCGGGGATAGCTCAGGAAACCGCCCGTCATTTTCGTTTGCAAACATCTTGCAGACTAACCCCACCTGTTTCATGTTGTTTTGGCAGGAAGCTCTCCGCGCCGCCTCGCGAGCGCGAGCCATGGCAGGCAGCATTATCGCCGCAAATATGGGAAGGATGAAAATGAAAATCACTAAGTTGAGGTAGCCCAAGACCAGCCCTGCTATTGCCATGCCGCTCCCGCCCGTGGCGTTCCGGTCGCGTCCTATCCTGGCCAGCGCGATGTGCCCTGTGATAATGCCGGGGATGGCACAAATGGGACCGAGACACGCAAACGACAGAATGCCCAGCACCATGCTGGCCACTGCCATACCCGACTTCTTTTGCGGTACCGGAGGCGGTTGTTGAGGTTGCCATGTTGGCGGCGGCGTTCGTGGTTGTTCAGGCGGCCGGCCTCCGGTCATCTGTCCTTCGCTCATGGTCGTTCTCCCTTCTGATGCTGTCCTCGTCCCCAACGACTATGACGGACGTGAATGAGACGTGCTAACGTCCGCTTGCTCAGTGTATCAGCATTCAGCAGCCTGATCAATGCAACCAGAATGTGTGAGGACAGGCTTCGAGGAATGATCGGCACCTCTCTCCGGCTTGACTATCTGCCGCTTCGGCGCAGGGACACAACCGCCGCGCCGAGCAGTGCCAGGGCTATCGGCCAAACCGCCACGGGCGTTGCAGGTGCCTCGTCGGGTCCGGGCCACCCTGCGAGCCGTGCCCACAACCACCACGCGGCGTACGCTTTGAGATTCGCGTTCAACGGCTGGCTGTGCGCGGAACTGCAGTTGTACCAGTCAACACCTTCTGTATGACTGTTCTGCCACTCGATCGCCCAGTTGCCGTCTCTCGTTCCGTTGGCGTCGGTATCGTAGGCACACGCGTCGTTAGGGATCTTGTCGCCGAAGTACGTGCCGTCCGGATCATACGTTTCTATGTCGGCAAAATCGTAGAGAATCTTTCCATTCGCCGTGCAATACTCCCTTATCTGGTTGTTGCGGATATGGAGGTTGCCCGTGAGCCCGCTCCCGTCCAAATGCCCCGTCATATAGACAAACTTCACGTCCGGATAGTCCGTCTCGAGACCGTTCATGAGAGAGAGGTACGTGTTGATATCCGTCTCGGTAGCGCTGCTCACTTGCCCGCACCAGGACCAGATGACGACGTTGACATCCGAGTTGGCGGGATTGTCCAGATACGTTCGCGTCCTCGACGCCCACGTCACTCTGTCGGGATTGCCAAGATCGCCTGACATGAAGTAGTCATGCAGATCGAGCGCGCCGCCCGTCCCGCCGTTGTTCCAGCCGTAGAGAATGCCTTCGAATCCGACCAGTCCCGTCATGCCGGTGGTCAACTGGCTACCGTGGGACGTGTGCCCGTAAGCAATGTGCAGGTCCGTCCTGGTTTGTTCCACCCATTGCTGGGGCACCGCAGAAAGGTCTGCGCACGTATGGTCGATGATGATGGCTCCTCCGCCCTGTGAGTGGATCGTCTGCACGAACGCGAAAGAACAAGCCAACAGACAGGCTGCCATAACAAGACGAGAGTTCATCTTCCGTTCCTCCTGGTAGATTCAGCTACGAACGAATAGTCGGTCCAGATCTTCCGAACTAGTCCGATCTATGCCGTTGCGAGTATACCCGCCGCTTTGGTCAAACTGCAACCGCACCGAGGGGTGTTACGGGGATATCCGGAAAGAGACTGCGTTCGGACTGTTGTGCCTGCATACATGATTCCACGCATTTGCGGGCCGTTTGTTCGAGCCTTCGCCTGGGCTAGAATCGACGCCCGGACAGACCACGATTTTCTCGACAGACGAAACCGGATAATTGATCCGCGATGGAGCCGGTGATAGAATCGGGGGCGCGTGGTACAAGGTGCGTCCTGCGAAGGGCGCAAACCCTCGGCGTTTTCGACGACAGGAGTTGATCAGATGGCCAAGGTTCTGTTTGCACTATTGCTAGCGCTTCTCGTGTCCTCTCTCGTGCCGGTTGCCGGCGCGGCCGGTCGTGCGGACCGGTACAACGTTCTCTGGGATTCGCCGAGCCGGAACTCGTGGGGCTCGATGCCTATCGGCAACGGCGACATAGGGCTGAACGTGTGGATCGAAGAGAACGGGGGCTTGGTGTTCTATATCAGCAAGACCGACGCGTGGAGCGAGAACTGCCGGCTGCTGAAGCTCGGCCGCGTCCGTCTTCGTCTCGAACCGAATCCGTTCGCAGAAGGCAGCCCGTTCAAACAGGAGTTGCGTCTGCGCGACGGCGAGATCGCCATCGAGGCCGGTGCGGGCGACCGAGCCGTCTCTCTGCGGGTCTGGGTTGATGCGAACCATCCGGCGATACATGTCGACGCCCAAAGCGAGCGACCGTTCCGACTGCGAGCCGACCTCGAGACGTGGCGCACGGAACGGCGGAGGCTCTCCGACATAGAAGTATTCTCGGCGTACGGGCTGCACGGCGACCCCACGCCGGTCTTCGTCGAGCCTGACGTCATTGTTGCCGGCCAGGAGGGACGCATCGTCTGGTACCACCGCAACGAGCGATCGATCTGGGCCGACAACCTGACGCTGCAAGGGTTGGGCGATCTCACGAACACGATGAACGATCCGCTGTTGCACCGCACGTTTGGCGCGGCAATCAAAGGTCAAGGCCTGATCAACGCGGGGGAGACAACGCTTGAATCGACTGAATCCGGGACCGGGTTCGAGATATCCATCTATCCGTTGACGGCTCAGACCGACACAGCCGAAAAGTGGTTGAGCCGGCTCGACGAGCAGATCTCCCGAATCGACTCTTTCGACAAGGTGTACCGCCTTGCGGCCCATCGCAACTGGTGGCACGCGTTCTGGGCGCGGAGCTGGATCGACGTGAGCGGCAGCGAGGATGCCGAGGCGGTCGCGGGTGGCTACGCGCTTCAGCGGTTCATCAACGCCTGCGGCGGACGCGGCGCGCAACCTATCAAGTTCAACGGGTCGATCTTCACCGTCGACCTTGCCGGACCGATCGGCGACAAACCGGCCGGGCTCGACGCCGACTATCGAAGCTGGGGCGGACCGTTCTGGTGGCAGAACACGCGCCTGCCGTACTGGAGCATGCTCTCGAGCGGCGACTTCGACCTCATGGAGCCGCTGTTTCGGATGTATATGGACGCGTTGCCTCTCGCCAAAGCGCGTACGCGCACCTACTACAACCACGACGGGGCGTTCTATCCCGAGACGATGTATTTCTGGGGCACGTATACGAACGAGAACTACGGATGGGATCGTACTGCCATGCCCGACGGCCTCACGCAGAACCGCTACATCCGTTACGAATGGCAGGGCGGGATCGAGCTGGTCGCGATAATGCTCGACTATTATGCCCTCACCCGTGACGAACAGTTTCTGAAGTCTACCCTGCTTCCGTTCGCCGGCGAGATTCTCACGTTCTACAACCGCCACTACCCGCGGGACGAAGACGGCCGGATTCGGTTTGAGCCTGCGCAGGCCCTCGAGACGTACTGGGATTCCGTGAACCCGGCGCCGGAGATTGCGGGCCTGGGATCCGTGCTGGATACTCTCCTCGAGTTGCCCGACACCATCACGACGGACACGCAACGTGTGGCGTGGCGCGCGATGCAGGCCGAGCTGCCGCCGGTTCCAACGCGACGTGTCCGCGACCACACGGTGTTGTCGCCCGCCGGAGAAATAGGACCTAAACACAACAGCGAGAACCCCGAACTTTACGCGATATTTCCGTATCGCCTGTTCGGTGTCGGCAAGGACCGGCTCGACCTGGCCCGGCACACGTACCGCCAGCGCATCCACAAGGGCACGGGCGGCTGGCAACAGACCGCGATCCAGGCAGCGATGCTCGGTCTGGCCGGCGACGCGGCGCGCATGGTCACGAGGAACTTCAAAACCAAGCACGACGGGAGCCGGTTCCCCGCGTTCTGGGGCCCGAATTTCGACTGGGTTCCCGACCAGGATCACGGGAGCGTTACGATGATCGCTCTCCAACAGATGCTGATGCAGACGGACGGCAAGAAGATCATCGTGTTTCCCGCCTGGCCGAAGGATTGGGACGTCGAGTTCAAACTGCACGCACCGTACAACACGACTGTTGAGGGCGCGTACCGCGACGGAGCGCTCGAACCTCTGACCGTCACCCCGGCGTCGCGCGCGGAAGATGTCGTGCGCATGGAACCGCGATGAAGCCCGTTCAGTTCACGACAAGGAGGTGCGATGGTGAAACGCACTCACACGGTTCTCCTGGCAGTTTCTCTTGTCTGCCTGTTGGCCGTCGCATCGGCCGTGCCGATCCTGGTTGCCGACGTCGATGCTGAAGGCAAGGAGGAGATGATGGTCTCAGGAAAACGTGCTCTGTCGGTTCGGGTGGAACTGGACTTCAACGCTGGATGGCGGTTCATCAAAGAGGATGTGGCTGGCGCCCACGAAGGTGATTTCGATGATGGTGATTGGCGGAAACTCGACCTTCCGCACGACTGGAGCGTCGAGGGCCCCTTTCGGGCCGATTTGGCCAGCGGTACAGGGTATCTGCCCGGAGGAATAGGTTGGTACAGAAAGACGTTCCGGCTCGACGATGCCTTTGCAGGCCGCATGGTCCGCATCGAGTTTGACGGCGTCTACAACCACAGCGAGGTCTGGTGCAACGGGATCTCCTTGGGCAAGAGACCCTACGGCTACGCGTCCTTTGGCTACGGCCTGACACCCCATCTCAAGAGAGGCGGCGCACCGAACGTGATCGCCGTCAGGGTGGACCACTCGGACTATGCAGACTCCCGGTGGTATACCGGTTCGGGCATTTAC
The DNA here is from genome assembly GCA_964524145.1 of uncultured bacterium. Classification (GTDB taxonomy): domain Bacteria; phylum Hydrogenedentota. Next base: position 17,678 of record CAZGCA010000102.1, read on the forward strand.
AGAAACGTCCACTTGGTGTTGACGAACGAGATCCACGTCAAGCGCCACGGAATCTTCGTCACCACACCCCATGTCGCAGAGGACCGTGCCGGCGTTGAGATCAGGACGACCGTGGTCAACCAGGACAAGGCGGACCGGGACGTTGTTCTGGTGAACTCGGTCTTCGGTTCTGACGGCGGGTGTCTCGCAACGGTTGAGAACGACCTCACCGTGTCGGCCGGCGGCGAAATCGAGATAACGCAGTCCATCGACCTTTCGAATCCTCTCCTGTGGTCCCCCGACCATCCTCACCTCTACGGACTCTACACGGAGATCAAGACAGAGAATGGGGTCATGGATGACGACTGCACGTCGTTCGGCATTCGGCGCTTCGACTTTGACCCGGACACAGGGTTCTTTCTCAATGGCGAGTCCATGAAGCTGAAGGGCTTGTGCATCCACCACGACGCGGGCGCCCTGGGCGCGGCGGTGCCTATTCAGGTTTGGGAGAGACGCCTGAGCATCTTCAAGGAACTGGGATGCAATACCATCAGGATGAGCCACAATCCGCCGGCGTCCAACCTGTTGGATCTCTGTGATGCCATGGGCTTTCTGGTCATGGATGAAGCGTTCGACGAGTGGGACGGCTGCAAGAGAAAATGGGTCAAAGGCTGGAATAAAGGGATCCCGAGCCTAAAAGGATACGGGGACCATTTCAAGGAATGGTCCGAGCGGGATCTGCGGGAGGTGGTCCTCCGCGACCGGAACCATCCGTCCATCATTATGTGGAGCATCGGCAATGAGATTGACTACCCGAACGATCCCCATCCACCCAACGCAGAGGCGTTGGTGCCCATGGCGAAGCGACTGGTGGCCATCGTGAAATCTCTGGATACATCGCGGCCGGTAACCGCGGCGTTGGCGAGTCCGGAGACGGCTTTGTTCGCGGACTGTCTGGACGTGGTGGGCTACAACTACCACGAGGACCTCTACGAGAAAGATCATTTCGAGTATCCCGGGCGGGTGATCTATGGGAGCGAGAATGGGAAGGGATTAAAGGCGTGGCTGGCTGTGGAGAACAACGATTTCGTCGCCGGCCTCCATCTCTGGACCGGGATAGATTTCCTGGGCGAAGCAGGGGCCTGGCCCTGGCGAAACAGCAGGGCAGGTCTTCTCGACCTGGCGGGCTTCAAGAAGCCGGCTGCCCATTTCTGGCAGAGCCTTTGGACCGACACGCCGATGGCGCATTTGGTCCTCGAACCGGGCAAAGGGTCCGAAGCGAAACCGACGATGGTCTGCTATACGAACTGCGACAGCGTAGAGCTACTACAGGATGGGGAGTCGCTGGGGGAGAAACGGCTATCGGGCAGTGCTACCCGCGTTCTTCGCTGGCGGGTTTCCTCCGAGGAAGGTGTCTTCTCGGCTTTGGGCAAGAGGCGAGGGGCAGTGGTCTGTTCGGCCTCGTGGCAGGCTCCCGGCGAGCCATACCGATTCCTTCTCACGCAGGACAGAGAGACTCTCTCGGGAAACGGCAGAGACGTGGCACATATCGAGGTGAGGATCGTCGACTCGAACGGCGTCCGGGTTGAGGACGCCCGACATGAGATCACCTGCGTAACCAAGGGGCCTGCCCGGCTGATCGGCATGGAGAGCGGGGATGCCCGGAGTCACGAGGACTACAAGAGCAACCGGAGGAAGGCCTTTCGAGGCAGGCTGCTTCTGTATGTACAATCAGGCACGGAACCTGGCAAAGTGGAACTGTCCCTGAGCGCGGACGGATTGCCCCGGGCCAACGTCCATCTCAAGGTGGAGAAGAAAGGAGACGAGTTATGAAACCGATCACGAGGAGAGCATTCATCAAGACTTCGGCCGTGGGCGCTGGATGGGTGGCCGCGGGGCTGCCGTTCGCCAAAGTCCACGGGGCCAACGATGACATCCGCGTGGCCGTCGTGGGATTTCACAGTCAGGGCGGGTCACACATCAAGAACTGGGTCGGCATGGACGGCGTCCGCTTGGTGGCGCTCTGCGACGTGGACGAGCGCGTCCTCAACAGCAAAGCGGCCGAGTTGGACAAGCAGAACATCAGAGTCGAGAAGTACACCGATGTGAGGAAGCTGCTCGAGAGCACTGAGATCGACGCAATCAGCATCGCCACACCCAACCATTGGCATTCGCTCGTGACGGTCTGGGCCTGCCAGGCGGGCAAGGACGTCTACGTCGAGAAGCCGTGCAGCCACAACGTCTTCGAGG
>CAZGCA010000103.1:0-19514 GCA_964524145.1 uncultured bacterium
GCCGGAGATGCCTATGGATACAAGGAGCGCGACCGAGGCCATCACAGGCGTACCTTAACGGTACGTCGAGAAGACCGACCGAGTGCGACGCAGTAGACATGGGCAAATCCGGACGTCGAGAAGACCGACCGAGTGCGACGCAGTAGACATGGGCAAATCCGGTGTTGCAGTAGAGCTGTGGTGAGAAATGCGGGCTAGGGACTCTACAGGGTTGACGGCATCGAAACCTGCGTATACTATGTAGTCGGTTGTGAGTTCGTTGAGGATCTACCATGCGTATTCTCGATAAGCTCCGAGGCACCAATTACGTTCCTTCCCGCGCGCCGGACGCGGCGACGGCCCGGACGTGTCCGACCTGTGAGGTTCAATCATGCAAGGCGGCGAAAGTCCCGGAGCGAAGTAGCGAAGTAGAGAGCCGGGGTCAATAGAGGTGTTCGATGACGTCGTCTAAGGCCGTGTTTCTGCTGCTGCTGTGCGCTGCTGTTGTGCTGGCCGTGGTCGCGCCCAAACCCAGCAGGCCGGCAACCCCCGACGCGGTGGTCGTGACGGTCTCGTTCTGGGGCAGCTACGAGGAGTGGTTGATGTGGCGCGAGATCAAGGCCGCGTTCGAGCGCGACAATCCGGACATATGGATCAAGCTCGACTTCATCCCCGGGCTGTACGACGATAAGATCAGGCTGCTGCTTGCGGCCGACAGCGCGCCGGACGTGATGCAGCTCCAGGACGAGCCGTTCCCTGCGTACTGCGAGTATGGCAAGTTCGAGGATCTCGCCCCCTACGCAGAGACGCCGGGCTGTTCTGTGGACTTCGACGACTATTTCCCCACAAGCGTCGAGTCGTTCCATTACAAAGGCAACCAGTACGCTATGCCGCTGTGGGGCGGCGAGAACATGATCTACTTCAACCGCGACATCTTCGACAAGGAGGGTGCGCCCTACCCCGAACCCGAGTGGACGTTCGACGAGTTCGTCGGGACGTGCCGCCGGCTGACGCGCGATTTCGACGGCGACGGGCGGATCGATCAGTTCGGGTTCTTCCTGCCGTACTGGTTGTACTGGCTGCCGTGGACGTGGAGCATGGGCGCGAACATATTGAACGAAGAACGCACGGACTGGGCGTTCAACACGCCCGAAGCGCTCGCCAGCCTGCAGCTCTACCACGACATGAGGTTCAAACATCAGGTGGTGCCGAAGACCACACAGTTCAGCGACATGAACGAGGCTGTCATGTTCATGACCGGCAAGGTGGCGATGTTCTGCAGCGGTCCCTGGGCATCGCCGCCGTTACGACAAAGCAGCATCAACTACGGCGTGGCACACATGCCTATCGGGCCGGCAGGCCGGTTCACGCGCGTTTCCTGGGACGGGCTTGTCATGTTTCGACTCAGCGAGCACAAGCCTGAAGCATGGCGGTTCATACAGTTTGCCGCGTCCCGGGAGGCGCAGGATATTGTGGCGTCCTACACGCGCTCGATTCCCGCGCTTAAGAGCGCGCGGGACGCATTTGTCGAGGCGGGTTCGGCAGCGGGCATGGAGCTGTTCTACGACGCGATGGAGTATGTGCGCCTGCAGCCGATCTCGATACAGTGGTTCAAGATGGATACGGAGCTCAGACGCGAGTACGACAAGCTCGGGCTCGGTGCTCAGACACCCGAGCAGACGCTAGCCAACCTCGATAAGGCGATGGCGAAGGTGTTCCCCGTAATCGACTAGCATGAAACCTAGACAGTATCGGACAACGTACACGTGGCACGATAACCTGCAAGGGTACCTCTTTGCGTCGCCGTGGTTGGCAGGGTTCTTCTTCTTCTTGCTCGGACCGATGATCTTCTCACTGGTGCTCTGTTTTCTTCGCTGGAACGGCATCACCTCGCTCGGGACCGCGGAATGGGTCGGCGCGGCCCACTTCGCCGACCTCGCGCAAGACGAGCTTTTCTACATAGCGCTTTACAACACCGCGTACTATGCGTGCCTGAGCGTGCCGATGGGAATAGTGCTGTCGCTTCTTCTGGCGATGATGCTGAACCAGCAGCTGCAGGGCATATCGCTCTTTCGCACCGTGTTCTATCTTCCGAACGTTGTGGCGGGCGTGGCGACAATCATGATGTGGCGCTGGATATTCAACCCCGATTTCGGTGCGCTGAACTTCGTGCTCGAGCACGTCGGCGTCGAGCACCCGCCGACCTGGCTCCAGAGCGAGGTGTGGGCGAAACCCGCGTTCATCATCATGAGCCTGTGGCGGGTCGGCGGCTCGATGCTCATCTACCTGGCGGGGTTGCAGAACATCCCGCAGCATCTCTACGAGGTGGCGGCGATAGACGGGGCGTCGCGCATCCGCAGGTTTTTCAACGTCACTATACCGATGCTGACCCCGACGATCTTCTTCAACCTGATCATGTCCATAATAGGCTCGTTCCAGATATTCAGTGCAGCGTACTTGATGCGCCAGAACGCCGACGGCGGGCCGAACAACGCCACGCTGTTCTACGTGCTCTACCTGTACCGCAAGGCGTTCCAACACTTCGAGATGGGGTACGCAAGCGCGATGGCGTGGATCTTGTTCGGCATAATTCTCTGCCTCACACTTATCGTCATCAAGTCGAGCAGGCTCTGGGTGTTTTACGAAGGAGAACGTACACGGTGACACGCAGTCGCACCTACGTGCCGCTGTTCAAGCGGCAGAGCTTCCAGCGCCGCGTTGGCAAGGTGGCGGGATACACCTTGCTCGTCCTGCTGTCGATCTCTTTCATCAGCCCGTTTCTCTGGTCGCTGACGGCGTCGTTCCAGTCGCTCGACGCGGTATATCAGTACCCCCCGACGTTGAAGCTGGGATCCCTCAAGATCGAGAACTACAAGACGGCGTTGACCATACTGCCGTTTGGCCGGTTCATACTCAACAGCCTCATCGTCGCAGTGTACGGGGTGTTCGGCCAGGCCTTGACGGCCTCGCTTGTGGCGTACAGCTTCGCACGGCTGAAGTGGCGTGGCCGCGACGTCTGGTTCATCATACTGCTGAGCACAATGATGCTGCCGGCGCAGGTCACGATGATCCCCCACTACCAGGTGTTTAGGTACCTGCGGTGGATCGACACGCTGCGACCGTTGATAGTTCCGAGCTTTCTCGGCGGCGGCGCGTTCTTTATATTCCTGATGCGGCAGTTTTTCAAGACGATACCCGTCGAGCTCGAGGAGGCAGCCCGTCTCGACGGCTGCTCGAACCTGCGCATATTCTGGAACATCATGCTCCCGCTGTCGGGACCGGCAGTCGCGACGGTGTGCGTGCTCAGCTTCATCGCGCACTGGCAGAATTTTCTTGGACCGCTCATCTACCTTAACTCGTTCGAGAAGTATACGGTTGCAATAGGATTGCGGATGTTCCAGAACCTCTACGGCGGCTGGCCGAACTATCTGCTGGCAGCCTCGAACGTTGCGCTGCTGCCTGTGCTGATACTCTTTTTTGTCGCCCAGAAATACTTCGTGCAGGGAATTGTGCTGACGGGAATGAAAGGATAGGCAATAATGACATCGCGTGAACTGTGTAGGCGAGCCATCGAGTTTCGCAAACCCGAACGGCTGCCAATGGCATATCCGTCGTGCGACCATACCGACCTGATAATGCTCGCGTACACCGCACCGAAAACATGGACGCCGTCCGAACCCGGCGAGGACGAATGGGGCGCTGTCTGGGAAAAGACGGAAGTCGAGAACATGGGGCAGATGAAGAAGCACCCCGTCAGCGACTGGGCGAACCTCGAAACGTATCGGTTTCCCGACCCGGACGACGACAGCCGGTATGAGGCGCTCGGCTCAGCACTGGACCAGCATCCGGACATGTTTATTGGCTGTCTTGCCGAGACCGTATTGACGTTGTGGGAGCGATACTACTCCCTGCGTGGATTCGACCAGGCGCTCACGGATTTCCACCTGCATCCCGAAGAGATGCACGAGCTTCTCGAACGAATACTCGAGTTCCATATCGGTATAATGAGGAACCTCGGAAGCCGGTTTGAAGGCCGTATGGACGCGTTCCTCGTGAGCGACGACTGGGGAACGCAATACAGCACACTCATCTCGGTGCCGATGTGGCGCACGTTCTTCAAGGAGCGGTACACCCGGCTCACAGATGCCATCCACGACGCGGGCATGTACGCGATTCTCCATACGGATGGAAGGATCAACGACCTCATGCACGACTTCATCGAAGCGGGGTTTGACGCATTCAACCTGCACTCCCCGACTGTCGTGGGCATCGAGGAGATCGGGGCCAAGTTCGCCGGCAAGACCGCGTTCCTGCCGTGCATCGACATCCAGAACACCTACGCACGGGGAACGCCCGAGGACGTGCGGCGCGAGGCAAAGCTACTGCTCGAGCATTGGGGCACGAAAGACGGCGGGATCATTCCAGTCGAATACGACAGGCAAGCCGTCGGCGCGCCGGAAGAGAACGTTACGGCGGCCTACGAAGCGTATCTCGAGTTCGGTATCGAGAGATGCGGCGCGGCCCACGAAAGCTGAAGCCGTGAACTGGTGCGGACGCGGGGGCCTATTTCCCGTACTTCTCGATAATCGGTAGTAAGGCCCTCATTTTCTGCAGCGATTCGGCCCACTTACCCGTATGGGACTCCTCACCGGCGTCAGAGCCGACTTTCTGCACGAGATCCCTCTCCTCCGCACCGGTCTCCGCAACGAAGTCAAACCACAGGCGCACTGCCTATTGGGCAGAGAGCGTCGCCGCGCGCACGTGACGGCTACTGGGAAAACCGAACGGCCTTGAACCTCTCCATCTGCTCTCTAATCGCGACCTCCGTCGGCAGCCGTTCCATGCTCGACGCACCGTAGAACCCGTGGACGCCCTTGACGCGCTGGAGCACGTACTGGGCGTCTTCGGGCATCGAGACAGGACCGCCGTGGCACAACACGATAATGTCGCAGTTGACGCCTTTGGCGGCGTCGGCGATGGCTTGTATCTCCTTCACGCAATCGTCGAGACTCTTGGCCGATTGGGCTCCGATATCACCTTTCGTTGTCAAACCCATGTGCGCCACGACGACGTCGGCACCGGCTCCGGCCATCTGCTCGGCCTCTTCGACGTTGAAGGCGTAGGGCGTGGTGAAAAGGTCCATCTCTCGCGCCGTGCGGATCATCTCGACCTCGAGACCGTAGCCCATACCTGTCTCCTCCAGGTTTGCGCGGAACAGGCCGTCGCACAACCCCACGGTGGGGAAGTTCTGCGCGCCGGAGAATCCGATCTCCCGCACCTCCTTCAGAAACACGGGCATCTGGCGAAACGGATCAGTGCCGCAAACTCCTGCCAGCACCGGCGTGTCTTTCACGACCGTGAGCACCTCGCCGGCCATCTCCATGACGATCGCGTTCGCGTCGCCGTACGGCATGCAGCCGGCGAGCGAGCCGCGTCCCGCCATGCGGTACCGGCCCGAGTTGTAGATGACGATCAGGTCCACCCCACCGGCCTCTTCAAATTTCGCACTGATGCCCGTGCCCGCGCCGGCGCCGATAATCGGCACGCCGTCGTCTATGCACTTCCGCAGACGTGCCAGCACTTGCTGTCGCGTGAAAGCCATTGCTTTTCCTTTCCGTTGTCCGCTGTCCGCCGAGACGACGGTTAGCGGTGCCGTTTCGGAGGCTCGATCCTGACCCCCTCCATCTCCCTGAGCTCGGATTCCGGCCCGGGTGGCGAATATACGGCCATGATGCGCAAAGGACCGTCGCCGATGTTTATCGTCGAATGGTACACATCCGGCGGAATATGGACGAGCACACCCGGACCCACTTCCCGCTCTACCGCGGTGCCGGGCCCTTGGACCACCTGCCGTCCCCTGCCTTCCAAAATGTATAGTATCTCTTCCACACCGGGGTGGTTGTGCCGATCGTGACCCTTGCCGGGCTCGAGCGTCACCACCCCGGCACTGAACCTGCCCGCCGCTGTCACACGCGGCTCCGACAACCACGATAGCCGTCCCCAGTCAAACACCTGGGTTTCCACGTCCTCTTCTTCCACAAACGTCAGCTTCTTCGATTCGTCACCCATCATTCACTCTCGCTTTCCTTGTTTGATAAGGTCGAGCATCAGCTCTGCGGCCTTTGCGGCAAACGCCGGATCGTTGATGTTGTGGTCGATCTCCACCACGGGGATTCCTTCGCGCACATGTTCCTTGATGGCGTCGAACATCGCTTGGTCAGCCTCCCGGTCACAGAATGGCTCTCCGTCGCCGTCCAGGATGGACACGCCGCGCAACGGGATGAGAAACGCCACGGGTCCTTTCGCCGAGTTTGCTTTCTCGGCGAAGATCTTGCCCATCCTGCGGTTTTCTGCCACGTCGGTGCGCATAAGAGTCACCGAGGGGTTCCACTCGTAAAAGGTACGACCCGCCTCTTTGTACTTCTGCGGGACAGTGTCGATGCCGCCGAAGTTGGCCATATCGACGCAGCCCGGGACGATGAGGTGTGGGATCCCCATTTCGCCCGGAGCACTTAGCCGGTCGGGACCCGCGGAGAAGATTCCTCCGCACGTCTCGTCGGCCCACTCTGTCGTCGTGATATCGAGAACCGCGTCCACCAACCCTTCGCGCACCAGCGACTCCATGGTTTCACCGCCGGTACCTGTGGCATGAAACACAAGCACCTCGTACCCTTCCACTGACAGTTGTTCAACGCACGCATTGACGCATTCGGTCGTGTTCCCGAACATGGTAGCGGTGATAATCGGCTTCTCGTCGGCTACCGTAGCCGGTTCGGCGATTGTCATGCCGCAGATGGCACCGGCTGCCCGGGTCAGGATCTGCCGCGAGATGCGGTTGACGCCGGCTACGTCGACTACGGACGGTATCATCGTGATGTCCTTCGTACCCACGTACGCCGAGGTGTCGCCCGAAGCAGCCGTCGACACGCACACTTTCGGCACTCCTACCGGCAACGCCCGCATGGCCGACGTGACCACCGATGTGCCTCCGGTGCCGCCCATGCCGATAACCCCCTGGAACTTCCCTTCATCGTAGAGACGCTTGGCCACCACCGGCGCTCCCGCTGACATCACCTTCATCGCTTCGCCGCGATCCCTTCTTTCGCGCAACGCAGCGACGTCTGTGCCACCTGTTCGAGCGACCTCGTCTGACTCTATATCAACCGGGAAGAGGTCAGTTGTGCCGAGCACGCCCGTGTTCATCGTGATCGCGAGTTGGCCTTGCGCGAGTATCTGCTCCCGCAGAAATGCGTATTCACGCCCTTTCACGTCAAAGGCGCCGATGATCAGGATTGTTCTCTTCATTGCACTTCCCACTTATGCGTTGTGACCATGCCGAACCCGTGCACGACTTCATGCCGCCGCTACCACGATTGGCGTATCTGGAATAGTACAACAGATCAACCGCCGTGTCAAAAAGCTTCTGTGGCTGTTGGCAGAGATCTGGACAACGACTGTCTGCGGTTCGCACAAGCCTGCTACTGCCACACACCAATGCCTTGCTTTACCTTACACCATTCACACTTCGAGATGCCATAGCGACACGAAACAGCGGCGGGCCTCAGGTACGAAAAGTGCTTGACAAAAGCGGGAAAGTCTGTCATAGTATCTAGCGGAAGAGTCCGCGCAGGGAAATCGCGTTTCAATTGGACGGGGAGGAGTTGCCCGTCAGAATTGAAACCGGTTTCAGATAGCCGTGCCGCGGGCCGCAGGGTGAGTGGTGACGCGGAAGCGATGGAGTGAAAAGGAGGTCAACGGTTCAGATATGGCGGAACAAGAAGAAACAACACAGGTGCCGAAAGCGCCACGAAGGCGGAGACGAAGAAGAACGCGACCGGGCAAATTCACCATAGCGGAGGTGGCTGAGAAAGCGGGCATATCGAAAGCGACAGTGTCGCGGGTGCTCAACAACTACGAGTTTGTGAGCGCCGAGACACGGGCAAAAGTGCGTGCCGCAATAGCGGAACTCAATTACAGACCGAGCGAAGTTGCGCGTGCGATGACATCCGGCTACACGAAGGCTCTCGGCGTGATCCTTCCCGATTACGGCGATGACCGCACGGGACGCTCGATCCACTTGATCACGGAGTCGGCACGTCGCCGGGGTTACGACGCTCTGGTACGGTGTTGTGGTGCGTCGGAGGACGATGAGGTGCGCGCTATCCGCGCGATGGCCGCGCGTGCTGTTGACGGAATACTGATGGTGCCAAGCCTTCAGAAAGAGACAGAGAGCGAGTTCCTCAATGTTCTGAACGAGATGGAGATTCCTTTTGTTCTGATGCGCCCGCTGGAGGGAACCGACGCCGACCAGGTTCAGGTCGACTATGCCGCAGTCCTCGAGGAAAGCCTGGGACAGATGGCTGACAGAAGTCGCAGCCGCGTAGCGGTTATCGCTCCGACCGAGGCAAAGAGAATCGAGGTGTCCGACCTTCAAGCTGGCAGTATGAAGAGGCGTTTCGAGAACGCCCTGAAGGTTGCGGGGCTCAACGCCGGACAGTGCTCGCTCTACACGCCGGACCAGACCAGGTCCGAGATCCGCGCGCTGATCGCTCGGTTGTTCTCGACCGAGATCAAACCTGACGGCGTGATCACGTGGGATCGTGTGGCCTTGAACACAGTGTCACAGATTCTGTGGCGGGCGGGCCTGGTCGTCGGGAAGGACGTCGACATCATCGCGTCCGAGGACGACGCGTTGCAGAGTCCGATGCGCGAGGCTCTTGACGTCGTGATATCCTCGGCAGAGCGGGAAGCTTCGCGACTTGCTGTGCGTCGGCTTTGCGCCAGGATAGAAGGAACGGCCGAGCAGACGACCTCGATCCTGACAGTCCGTCCGCGACTGACCGACATGCGCGAAGTGGAACGCGCCGAACAGGAACGGCTGACGCTCGACACGGTCGTGTTCACATAGACCGGAACTTCAGTCCGCGCGACGACCGCTCGTTTCGTCGAGTAATGGCTGGATTACTCGGTTTCAGTGGGCGGGGAGGTGCTGGTTTCTCGCCCCGGCTCGTCGATGTAGTCGAGATACTCGACGCTGGTCACCACGCTTGACGCGACGTTGGCCGTGTGTCTGGAAACCCGCTTGAGGTGCCGCGCGAGCAGTGTATACGCGACAGCCTTCTTTGTGGGGAGGTTGTCGTCGATGAGCTGCCGGATTATCATCTCGCACTTACTCGCCAGGATTCCGTCGTTGCGGATTATCTCCTGGGCCATCGTTTCGTCGGACTCTGCAAAAGCGCTCCGCAACTTCGAGAGGTTTACCGCGACGCCGTCGATTATGTCCGTAAACTGCGTCGCGTAGCGGCCTGTCTCGATGGCCGTTCCGAACATCTCGGCAACCTCGAGAAGGTTCTTGCAGTAGTCGCCGACGCGTTCCGCGTCTTTTGTCACGACCATCAGCACCAGGCACGCCGGCGCGTCGATACCTTTTCTCAAGGATAGATGGAGGAGCAGGTCGCGCCTTATGTGCCGCTCCTTTTCGTTCACTGCCCGGTCGCGAGCGTAAAGAGTATCCTTCACTTCCTCGACTGCCTTCCGCCCTTTCAGAACATCTGTGGCAGTGGCGAACATCCACTCGATGTCTTCCATCGTCTCGTCGAAAAGGCCGACCGTATCCGCCAGAATGTTCTGACCCCTCAACGCTCTCATAAGTTTCGCAAACATCTCGACTCACCTCCTACGTTAAAGCGTCTTGCTTATCACAATCAACAAGATCGGAATGAGAAAAAACGCCACTCCAATGTAGAGAAACGGAAACCAGCGCGACTCGGCCGACCTCTCGCCCAAGCCTTTCGCTATCGAGATGGGCACGATCCTGAACGGGTACCACAATGCTATCCCGAAAATATTGAAGAGAAGGTGCGAGAATGCAACCGTCACTGCCATGACATTGCCCGTCGCCAGCGAGGCCAATATGGCGGTCACCGTCGTGCCGACATTGGCCCCCAGAGTATAGGGGAATATCTGCTCCACCGAGAGGACGCCCGCACCGACCAGCGGTACGACCAGGGATGTCGTGACAGAGCTGCTTTGTACGAGCGCCGTCGCCATCATGCCGAGGCAGAACGCTATCGGCGGGTTGCGGAACAGGTACTTGCTGAAAAACGCTTCGAGCGAGGAGAGCATCAACGAATGAAGCACTTTCACCAGAAGCGTAAGCGAACCGAATAGCAGCACCAGCGCCAGTACCACCAAGACAACGCCACCCGCGAATTCCGGCAGCGACAGGAAAACGGATGCCACCCACTTACAAGCGTCGATCAACGGTTCCGTTATCGCGCCAATGGGTTTGACCGTCTTGAGTCCGCCCGCGTTTTCGAAAAGCTGACCCAGGAAGGTCGCTGCGCGTGCCAGTACATGCGTCGCAAGCTCGAGCGGGAAAAGCACCAGCACTGCCAGCAGATTGAATATGTCGTGGACAACTGCACCTGAAAATGCGCGCCGGAACTCGTCCCGCCTGGTGACGTGACTCAGTGACACCAGGATGTTCGTCACGCTGGTGCCGATGTTCGCTCCCATGACTATCGGTATCGCCGACGGGATGGTCAACCCGCCACCCGCCACCAGACCTACGGTGATCGATGTCACCGTTGACGAGCTCTGGACGATGCTTGTTGCCAGAATGCCTATGAACAACCCGACAAACTCATTCGACGTGGTGTTGAGGAGTCCTTCGGCGAAATCCTTGCCCAGCATCTTGAACGACTTGCCCATCAGGGATATGCTGAACAGGAAGACATAAATGATCAGGATGACGAGAGCGATCTTCGCTATCGTCTGAGCCCTTGTAGGCGCGAGATGACTCTTCTTCACTTCCAACGCTGGATCTTCTCCTCAAGTCAGGACCGACGCAAACCGGCGCGTCTTGCCGGCGTTCCGACCACGTCCAACTGCGTCTCCCGGCTTGGTGCCTTCTCCCACCATGATTACCCGGCTGCAAGTATACAACGACGCCGCGCACAATCGCAACCGGGAGTTCGAGATCCAACATCTGGCGGTATTGAGATTGATTTTGTCGGCGTGACATGCTACCATCTGCCGCGAGCGCACGGACCGGTTGCGCCGATCCCCCGTGCGCTTGCACGAGAGTATGTGGTGCAAACATCGTCCCAAGATCAAGTGGGAAGCTATTCGTTGTGATGAAGCTCGAAGTGTTGGATCTGGCTGTGATTGCGGCCTATTTCTGTGTTGTTGTGGCCGTGGCTCTGTTTGTGGCGTTTGTGACGAGCCGCAAGCGCGAGGCGAGAACGTCTTCCGGCTATTTCCTTGCAGGTCGTACCCTGCCGTGGTTCCTCATCGCCGCCTCACTCTACGCAACGGACATGTCTTCGTTTGCGTTCATAGCGGTCGCCGGCTCGGGCTACCTTCACGGCATGCTCTACGCCCACTACCAATGGATGGCCGCGGTATGCCTGTTGGTGCTGGCTATCTTCGTGCTTCCTCACTACCTGAAATCGGGCATATTCACCATGCCGGAGTTCCTCAAACGACGGTACGGCAGCTCGCTGGAGAACCTCTACGCCTTCATCACGTTGTTTATATACTGCGTTATAGACATCCCGGTGGCGTTGTACTCGGCGTCGTTGCTGCTGGGCAACCTGATGGATGTTCCCGGTTGGTGGATCATCATCGGTGTAGGCGTCATCACGACGTTTTACACGGTCTCGGGCGGTCTTCGCGCGGTTGTCTACATGGATTTCGTCCAGGCTATTCTGATCCTCGGCGGTGGCGCGTATCTGTCATTCAAGGCGCTTGCCGCGGTTGGCGGCTGGGGTCAGCTCAAGGCACAACTGTCGCCTGAGATGTTCCATACGTTCCGCCCGATGAGCGATCCCGACATCCCGTGGACTGGGTTGTGCTCGGGCCTCCTGCTGCTGGGACTGTGGTTCTGGACGACGAACCAGTCAATGACGCAACGCGTGCTGGCCGGGCGCGACCTCAACGAATCCCGGTTGGGCGCCACGGTCGCCGGCATGCTCAAGTTCACCATCCCGTTCCTTGGGCTCGTGCCGGGCATGTGCGGAATACTGCTCTACCCGAAGCTCGCCAAGGCCGACATGGTGTATCCGAGGCTTGTTGTCGATTTGCTGCCGGTCGGCTTTCGGGGGCTTATGGTCGCCACGTTGTTTGCCGCGCTGATGTCCACCATAGACTCGATTCTTAACTCCGCAACGACCATATTCACGCGCGACGTCTACATGAAATGGCGGCCCCAGGCCGACGAGCGCACGCTTGTGCGTGTGGGCCGAATCACGTGCGTGGCGGTAATGGTGCTTGGCGTCTGCCTCGCATACCTGCCGTCGAAGGCCGAGCTCATCTATAACTACCTCCAGAACATGTACGGGTTCTTTGCCGCACCGGTAGTGGTCATCTTCTTCCTCGGTATAGGATGGCGCCGAGGAAACAAGTGGGGTGCGCTGGCCGCGCTCCTTGGCAGCATTGCGTTCGGCGTCGTACTACAGCTTGAAACATCGATACGACTGCACCATCGCATCGGGTTTTCAGCGCTGTTTGCAGTGATTGCCCTTGTTGTCGTGAGTCTGCTCACCAGCCGGCCGCCCGAAGAGTCGCTTAAGGATACCACCTACCGGCGTGGCGAACGGACGCCTTTCGTGAAACCGTTCTGGAAGGATTACCGGCCCTGGGTCGTCGTGCTTGTCATTATAATACTCTCGACGTGGTGGACATTCAGGTAGCAGCAAAGCAGTTTGCTGGCAACTAGCAACTGGCAACTAGACCAAGGAGGACACGCAGCTAAGATGTTTCCTGCAACACAGTTGAAAGTTGGCATGACGGTTCTGTACGAGAAGGAGCCTCATCGGGTGGTCAGCGTGCGGCACGTGACTCCCGGCAAAGGCCGCGGCATGGTCTTCTCACGATTGCAGAACCTCAAAACCGGCGCTGCACAGGAGTACCGGTTCCGGTCCGACGAACAGTTGGAACGCACCATCCTCGACAGCAGGGATATGGATTTCTCCTACGAGTCCCACGTCGGGTACGCGTTCATGGACGCGGAGACATACGAAATCGTGGAACTCACCGAGGAACTGGTCGGCGACGCAGTGAAGTACATCCTGCCCGGAACCAGGATTAAGGTGCAGTCCTTCGAGGGCACTCCTGTGGGCGTCGAGGTG
Source organism: uncultured bacterium (assembly GCA_964524145.1). Lineage (GTDB taxonomy): Bacteria > Hydrogenedentota. The sequence goes on from CAZGCA010000103.1 coordinate 13,113, forward strand.
CCGCTGACTGTCGAGCTGAAGATCGTCGAGACCGAACCGCCGATGAAGGGCGCGACGGCATCCGCTTCGTCCAAAGCTGCGAAGCTTGAAACGGGCCTCGTAGTGAAAGTGCCCCAGTTCATGCAGGTTGGTGAGCTTGTAAAGATAGACACGCGCGACGACTCCTTTATCGAACGTGTGAATTGAACGCAGGAGAGCGATACATATCGCTCGAGGTCATTCCTCCATGAGAAGGCCTGGTCTGTAGGGCCGACGTAACGGTCACCTCAATCGCGACACGCCGCCCACTCGCCGTGCTGCTCCGGTGGTTCCCCTACTCCCTTTCGAAGCGCGCGGGGAAATCGTCTTTGAGGCCGATCCGGCTTGTGTCGATGTCCTGGAACCCAAGGGGCAATGCGGGAGAACCGGGTTTGAGGCGGTAATTGTGGTGCTCGGCATCAACGAAGAGGGGGTCGGCAACGACGCTATGCTGATCGTACCGGCCGCCGAACATGGCGCGCCATTCATCGAATGTCTTCCCGGGCACTGTGTGCGCGTCGCCGTAAGGACGGATTTCGTGGTCGGGCTTGAAGTCGCCTGCGACGCGCAGTTCGCCGTTGGGGTTCCAGAACAGATTGTAGTCGGAGACTGAAACCCGGTTGTCGCTCCAGTTGTAGAAATCGTAGATGACACCGTCCGGGTTCTCGAAGTAGAAGATGTTTCGAGTGTACTCGTGCTGATCGGCGCGCTCGTCAGCCATGAATAGCGACGCAATGCCGGCGTTCATCCCCCGGCCGACGACGAAGATGTTGTTGGTGATCCTGTTTCCTGTCCCCTTTGCATAGACCGAGTTGACGTAGGCCGTGCCAACGACATCCCGGATGATGTTGTTCTTGACCGTAAAGAAGTCGGTAGCGTCGTCGAGGTATATCCCTGTCTGCCAGTCGAACTCGGTGTTGCCGACATCATGAATGAGGTTGTGGTCGTAGACGTTGTCGCGGCCGGGACCCCATGATTCCATAGCCCCGGTGTCCTGGCTGTCCTCGTTGACGTGGTGCAGGTGATTGTAGGCGATGAGATTGTTGCGAGAGTGGAGGAACTCGTGACGGTTCTCCCATGTCACGCCCTCGGCCTGTTCCCGGAGAAGCTGATACCGCGTTCCGTTGACGCTCGTCGCATGCCGCGGCATATGGTGGATGTGGTTGTGGAGCACCTTGTTGTTGCCGCTTTGCCTGATGTGTACGCCACAGCAGTGGCGCACCAGCCGGCCGCAATGGTGAATGTGGTTGTTCTCGATGACGTGATGGTTGTTCACGTCCGGTTTACCTGGTGGAAGGCCCAGCAACTGCACCCCGTGCATCCCGTGAAACCGAATCAGATTCCCATACACGCGGACATGTTGGGCGTGACCTGCTATCAACACGCCTGCCCTCTGCGCGTTCTCGATCAGACAGAACCGAATCGAGCACTGGGTCGCGCCGCTCACCTTGACGGCGTCCCCATTGGCGACGGTCAGGTCGAGCCCTTCGAAGTGGAGGTTCCTGACAAGATTGTCCGGCCCTTCTCCCTCGACGGTGATCACATTCTCAGCGGTCGAGACGACAATCGTCTGTTCCTCGAGGGGCTGCCGCCTCGGCCGGATGTAGACCTTGCCCCGCGTGCGGCTGATGCAGCACTCGCCGGGCCGGTCGAGCAGCGCCAGAAGGTTCTGGATGTAGTAGCGGTTGCCGGGAGTCATCGGGTGGCCCTCGGCGGTGCCCATCGTGATGATACGAGCTTCGGGGTCGATCGCGACAATCGGTTTGGTGGAGCATGCCCAGTCGTACCGCTGCCAGATTAGCACGCTGGCGTCGGCGAAATCCCAGTCCTTTGGGTCGAGGTCATCGGCACGGTAGACGAACGCCGTATGCTCCTTGCCTTCGACGGGTTGTTCGATATGGTGGTACCCTTCGTCAGGTGTGCGTGCCAGCGTCAGCCGGTCACCGTTCTCGAACATCTGCAACGGCGCAACGCCTTCGGGGATGACGCATTCCCAAATCTCGCCCTGATACGGTTCCCAGTCTGTGAGTTGGATACCGCCTACGAACGTTACCGTCTCCCCCGGATAGGCAGAGTACGTGATGGAATGCGTCTCCGTACCTGAGTCCTCTGGTCCGAGCTTCAGACCTTCGGGCAGGTAATACGTCCCGCGACGGATACTCACGGTGATGTCCGCAGTGAGTCCCGCCTTGATCGCCTTGCGGACGGCGTCCCGCGCGCGCACAATCGTCCCAAACGGTTCTTGCTCGGTGCCTGGCTTCTCGTCAGAGCCATCTGTAGACACATGGTAGGTTGCCGCAAAACCCGTGGAACAAGCCATGAACAGCCCTCCAATCATCAGTACAGCATACCCAGTCATTCTTGATCGCGGTCGGTGGCTCGCAGCAGACCGTAAACGCCTTGTTCGGACAGCCGTTGCGCGTCTTGTCGGCTTCTCGGTCGTCACTTCTCGATGACGAGAACGTTGTGAATCGCCAGACCGTCGATCTTCGCTGTGAGCCTAGCGTCCTCCCACTTCCATTCGAGATCCGTCTCATCAGGCGCCATATAGCAGTCGGCGGGCTTCTGGTCCATCGGGATTGTCAGGGAGAAGGCCCCGGTATCAGGAACGTCCTCGACCACGTGGCGGTTGGGAGCGAGATGGCCGACAGACGAACGGTTCACGAACTGTATGAGTGTACGACCGTCTTTCTTGCGTGCCGACATCTCGATCCACCAGGGACCCTCGAGAGATATGAGCGCCGGGGAGTCCAAATGCTTCAGCACGTCGCCGATGAAACCGCGTAACCGTGGATAGTGCGCTTCAAAGTACGAGCGGAATACCGGCCCGTGGATAGCGACAACCTTTCCCTGGCCGACATGGTTAAGCGTTGCCGCCGGCGTCCCGGCTCGATTCAGCTTCGGTTCTTGCTGATTCAATAACGGAGCAATCTCTGTCGCGCCGGTGAGTTTCACAGCTTGCCACGGTCCGGGAACGGTGACGCACCCGGCATCTACCTGCACCCAGCTGATACCATGCTGTTGCCCATCGACCGCTTCGACACCGACAAGGTCGGGATAAGCCCCGGCAACATGTGCGCCGCTGAGCAATAGGTGTCCGCCGGCTTGCACATAGTCTCGCAGCCCGTCCGTCACCCTGGGCGGAACCGATTCTTGTTCCGGCACGACAACAACCGGGTACTCGGCCATGCGCGCCAGTAGCGCTTCCTCGTTCAAGATGTCTGCTGAATACCCGTTCTCGAGGATTGCATGGACTGCGCCTTCCATCGGACGGCTTGCCGGGCTGCGGTCATACAACCGCCCGGCCTCGCGGTCCTTGCCCTTGAAGTAGGAATTCTGGCTGTGCAGAACGGCCACCTGAGGGATGGTCTCCGTCTTGTGGCAATACTCCTCGCGGTTCCGGCAGAACTGCGCCACCTGGGCAAGAAGATCCTGGTGCCACGACGTCAGTCGCCCCGAGCGTTGCGGCTGATCGTAGAGGATAACGGCGCCGCCTTGCGCGAGCACCACCGACGCCTCCTGGCACAGGTGGGCCAACGACCTCATGGTCGATCCTTGGTTGTTCGTATTGACAAAAGACCACACCATCAGGTTCCACGGCATGCTCCGGCTCGCGAAGAAACGCGCTTCTGCGCAGCCCCATTCCGCGCCAAACGACGGACTCAGATCGCCGCTCAGGTAGTCCACGGGCGCATCGATCTCGTGTGGCTGCCCGACGCTGTACATCCAGTTGCTGCACACGACCGTGCTGGGATTCTTCGTGTGAACTGCGTTGGTGTATTTCGTGACGTGCTCTTTGACAAACAAGCCCCGGTGAAACGCCAGCCAGTCGGCCCAGTGAGCGTCCTCCGGCTTTTCAGGTACCCGTTCGAGGCCTGTGCGTGCGGTGAACTCTGCTCTGCACCGGTCGCAATAACACGGGTAGCTCTGCCAGTTGTCGCCGTCGATCCACATCCCGTCGATCCGGTACTCCTCGACGAGTTCGAGCAGCTGGGGTATCATCAGCTCGTCGAGGTAGCCGCTCAGCGGACATCTACTGTGGGGGTCCGGGCTGCCATCCGACCTCACCAAGGCCCACTCCGGATGCGTTTGAATCGCGCGCGTATCCCACACTCCCGAGTAATGTATCCCCAGCGGGATACCCATATCCCGCGTGACTTCCCGCCACACCTCAAGCGCATCGTTCACAATGCCCGGCGCGGGCGAACCCACCTTTGTCGGGTAACCTGTGTACCCGGGATGTCCTTTGCAGTCGTACTGTACGAAATCCGGTTTGACCTTCTCCAACTGCTTCCGGATATGCTCGTAGGTGGTTTCCCGCCCCAGCTCCATGTCGCGTTCGTTGGGGTGCAGATCATAGTGCAGCCCGAAGAAAGCTTCCTCGTGCCAACCCCTCGTCATACTCATAGAGTCCTCCGACCAATCCCCACACGATATGATTATGGCGGCGATAAGGAATGAAATCAAACCGTAGAGCTCCGGTGCAATGCATCAAGCTGGGCCTGAGTCCACATGTTTCAGGAACCCAGACCCGTCGATCGACCTCAGACTCCCCCTCCGCAACGAGTTCGCCGTTGTCGCCTGCACCACCTATCTTGGCGGACAGAATCCCGCACCGCGGCAAACCGAACCGGGCCCTCCCTCCTCGCAATCACATTCTATCGAAGTCGTTTACGCTCGTGCTTCGCGCCTTCTTGCGCGGACGACAAACACGCTGACAATGACACACGCGCCGACCATAACAGCAAGGGCTACTATTCCGCCGACCGGGACGATATGGCCGGCCTCAGGGTCCGCCACGGCCTCATAGAACTCCGACCGGCTTCCACCAAACTTCCGAACGTTGTCGTACTCCTCCTGGTTGGAGACCTCGTCCCCGTCCAGGTCGCCCCCGGGCGAGAGCGGTTCGTCCGGACTGGTCGTGAACGGTGCGTACGTACCGATCAAGCCGAGGTACCCTACCCAGAAGTCCCGAGCGGTCGTGCTGCACAACATATGCGCCGCCAGGAAGTCGTGAGCGGTATCCGCGTTCAATTGTACTACCGGATTCGTCTCGCCCGCCAATTCAGTAAGATGATCTTGGAACGCGGCCTCGACGGCTGCGTAGAGCGAATGGGTATCGTCGCATAAAACCGCCCCGACGATAGCCAGTTCCCAACTATCGATCATCCCGTTCGAATTGGAGTCGCACGTGAGCACCGCGTTGTTGGGATTGAAGAAAGCGTCGCAGAAAGTAACGCCATCCACTGAGCCCCCTAACCAGTACAGAAAGTGCTGGCCTCTGTCAATGCCAAATCTAGGCGGAGGCGCGCCGACACCTTCGCCCGAGTACATCCGCTCGCAGTCGATCCTGAACCCCGGCGGCATCTCCACATCCGCCCGAGCAACGTTCGGGGCTAGAAGCAGCGCCGCCAGACTCAGGAGAACTACAACAAAACCTATTCTCCTCATTTCAACTTCCCTCCTCCTGTCTCTGCCTCTCAACAACCAACCACCAGAACCCCAATCGCCATCCAACACCGGCGCATCAGGGTCACACACACCTTCCAGCCGTTTCTCGGACGGTCCCGGGAATCACCCGTGGCCGCCTGCCTGCGCTATCGTCAAGGACAGAAACTCTCCATGCGTGTCCGGCGGCGCGTTCTTGACGGGGAATTTCGAACCATAGGAAACCCACTCGACATGACCGTCCATGTAGAGAACGTTACACCCGCCGGGAAGGTGGTTAAACCGCGCCACGCCACCTCCACTGTCACCATACTCGGCGAATTGGCCCATCTCGCCCCATGCGTCCAGCATCACGGGAATGCTGCTCTGTGCTTCGGCGCTCCCTGCGGGATTGTTGATGTCTGTTATCGTGAACCGTTCGATGCCCTCCCGCAGGAAATAGTACGAATCGGGCATAGGGCTGCCGTCATCATTTATGCACGGTCCCCACGCAGCTCCAAGAATGGGTGCGCCCCTATACGAATCGGGCATAGTCTTTTCCGGTCTACCGACGTCGGGGACGGCCAGCGATCCGAGCCGCGTGCTACATCCGCCAGCAGCTAATTGATCGCCTCGTATTTCGCCGATGATCTTCCCGTCGGCACCAAGGTAAGCGGCCCAGTAGAACCGGCCGAAAATGATGTCGTGAAGCTCGGAAGAACTCGTTGTTGTGTACCCGATGTAGATATAAGAGATTGGGACTGAGAGCAACACCTCCAGACAAAGAAGGCCTGCCGGAGCCAGCGATGCCGCCCTTTCAACCTGTGCAGGGTAATCATCTTCTATGCCCCACATGGTGCCCCATCCGTCAGCCGTCGAGTCCGATGGACACCTGGAAATACCTGGATCGGTCCAGTATTCCGGGTAGAGTGCTAACCCGTCAAACCAGCACAGAAA
>CAZGCA010000104.1:0-5488 GCA_964524145.1 uncultured bacterium
GTCCAACGAAACCGGCCAAGTGCGAATGGTTCCCGTTGATTTTTGCCATGCGCCCGGCTTGCCGCGCGAGGCGGTGATGGACGCCAACCCGTGGACGTACCGGGCCATGGCGGCCGAGATGCGGCGTGAGGACCGAACCGAGTCTCCGGGCGATCCTGCGACTGACGCGGTGAGCGACCCACGCAACTACCTCTACTGCGACCTGTCGTTTGTTGGACTCGGTCGTAGACAGGCTGTCGTCGAGGTGCGGACCCGTGACGGCGCTTCGTTTCTCTCGAACCACGGCCAGCCCGGCGGCGCGGTTACGGCCGGGGTCGCCAGAGACTCGTGGTCGCGTGCCGCCGTCGAGCTGCCGGTGGGTACCGGGCCGGACGATATCGAACGCGTCGACGTAAAGCTGCTCCCCGGGAACGGGGCAGATGCAGCCGGTCAAACGCAGCTTACCGGCGCGCGATGTTTACTGCTCGGGAGCGATTACGTGCCGCAGCCCGCGCTGGCTACCGTCACCGAGAGACGGGCGATACCTCCTGCCGGGCTGGTAGTCTACGAGAGATAGAGCCGGGCCAGCCATCCTCACGTGCTGAAACCCTCTCCCTCGCGACCGGTGTCCATGAGTTTCGCGGACATGACCGATGTTTCCGTCGCCCACTGCGCAGGCTTGAGAACCGCTCGATCACCCTGGAATAGGGTGACGGACGTGTGGTTCCTGGGCACGATGCCCACGCCGTAGCTCCCTTCCTCCAGACTCCGGACTACAGACTATCTCCTCCAGTCTGCCCGCCAAAAAGAGTCCTTGACATAACTCGACGTGCAAGTCTATTATTGCAGATAGGGAGCGTAAGAGGAGACGTTGTATCTTCTCAAGAAAAGGGCGGGAGGATGTTATCGTCTACCAACTGGTAGATTTGTAGCGTTCCACGATTCTAAAGGGGGTGATGCGTCACTCTGATTGGCCTGTAATCCTTTTTCCCATTGGTCGTGTGGTGTAGCAGCGCGGGAGGAATCAGTTTCTCGAACCGCGGTAGCGTGCCGCGGGCAACAAGAAGGAGGAGCAGCAATGAAGTATCATAGGTTCGTACCGCTGTGCGTAGTTGCGATGTTGTGTGTGGCAAGTGCGTCATGGGGACAGGATGTCGCTCCCGGAAACGACCTTTTCCGGACGACGCAACCGGTAGCGATAGATTTCGGCGGCGGTGCAGGGCAAATGCCACCCGTTCCGGCTGACTTCTTTGGGCCGGGCTCGGACCCGTTCGACGGGATAATAGCATGCCAGAGCAACCCGCCTCCTCTGCCCGAGGTGATCGGATGCGGGGGGTATCTCGGATCGGCGGATACCGTGTGGGAACGAACCGACACGGCCACGCTTGACGGTCCGGGTTCGTCCGACATCGTGGACGTCGAGCTGGTAGCGCTGTCGCTGGTGAGCACTGAACCCATTAGCGTCACATTTGGTGGCGGCATGACCGAGTCCTTCTTTGATGTCTACGTGACGCTCCATTCGACGGAACCGTCCCCCGGCACCATGACGATCACCAAGACCCACGAGAACGGCGGCACCTTTGACGTGGAGATCGACGTCTATCCCAGGTTTCTCTTCATCAAGGTTCAAGGTGTTGACGGAGCAGACGAGGTCGAGCTGGAAGATTTCACGACGTACCAGAACTCGTTCATAGCGGTAGACGTGCCGTGGCAATATGACGCTGCCGGGCTGGCCTGTCCTGATTGCGCGGCGAATTTCGTCCCCGGCTGCAGCGACGACGAGATCGCGCCGTTCAGGTTGGACGGGGACCACTATGACCAATGGCTCGAAGCATCGTGCGTGTCCGAGAGCCACGTGCTTCCCGGCTGCGACCTTTACCGTACGATAGAGGATGTTGTGATAAGCTTCGGCGGCGCTGAAGGAGAGTTCTTGTCGCTCCCGGCGGATTTCTTCGAGCCGGGTTCAGACCCGTTCGACGGGATAATAGCGTTCGAGGGCAGCCCGTTGCTCGGTGATTATGGTCATGCGGACACCGTTGTGCAACGCAAAGAGGCCGCCGAACTGCCCGAGTCTGACACCGTCGAGATCGAGCTGATAGAGCTGTCGCTCGTGAGTACGGCACCGATCGTCGTGACCGGTATGGGACCTCCGTCCGAGTGGGACGTCGAGGTAACACTCAACTCGACAAAACCCTCTCTCGGCTCCATGCAGATCACCAAGACGCTCGAAAACGGCGGCATGTTCTCTGCCGAGATCGACGCGTGGCTCACACTTCTCTTCACGCAGGTACTGGGCGGCGGCGAGGCTGCGCTCGACCTCACATTCTCCGTCGAACTGCGGGCTGAAGATGTGCCGTGGGAGTATGATATCCCCCTGTGGTTCGATTGTCCTGACTGCGGGTCCAATTTCGCGCCCGGCAGCAGCGACGGCGAGATACTCCCGTTCACGTGGGAAAGCGACTACTACGACCAGACCGTCGAGTTCGAGTGCCCGAACGAGCCGGGGATAAAGTTTTCGGTCCACGACGAGCCTCTGGGTACGCTTGCAACAATCGGTATGCCGGGCACCGACGTCAACGTGAACGCCACGACACGTTTGCCGTCGCTCGAAGCTGACATTTACGAGGGTGCCTACGGCACCAACTGGATCGTTATTCTGAAAGAGAAGCTCGGTCTGCTGACGAACGACGATATCGATGCGTTGAGCATCATAGACGCTGGCACCCCGCCCGGCCTTGATATCGTTATCGATCCAGGCTATTTCATCAACACCTACTGGCACTTCTCGGTGGACCCCAGCTCGGTCGGCGTGCCGGGGGGCGCCTCGCCCGATGTGTTTTCGCAAGCAGCGAAGACCGAGGCGGCCGGCGACGTCTTCTTTACGCTCTTCCCCTTGCCCGCGTGGCCACCGCCGCCGCCTCCGGGCCCGAACATGCTCGCCATAGACGACTGGTGGGTCGGGCTGGACGACACTACCGCACCGGCGCCGGAGGACGACATGGACGCGCTCGACCTCTTTGAGGATCCAGATTTGCTCGATACGGAGTTCTTGCCGCTTCAGGCGGTGGCCTTCTCTCTGACGCCCGATTCTCCGTCGCTCGCGACGGGACCGCCCGGCCTCTTTACCCCCGGCACCGTTCTCACAAGCGACGGTGCGGGCGGCTTCATGGTGCGTCTCACCGATGGCTTCTTGGGGATACCCGGAGACGATCTGGACGCGCTGTTTATTGGCGCGGAGGGTTTCCCGATCTTCTCCGTTGCGCCGGGCAGCGTCAACGGACTGGACGCCGCCGACTTACTGGTGCCTGCCGGGGTTGTAGGGCCCGGTCCCATAGCGGGCGTGCTGATTCCGGCTGCTGCGCTGGGCTTGGCGGCAGGAGGCGACAACCTCAACGCGCTCGACATACTAGTGGGTGTCGAGCCATTCATAGTCGATGACACCGATGGGGACGGTATCCCGGACTACTGGGAGGACGAGAACGAGCTCGACCCGGGCAACCCCGACGATGGCGATGATGACGACGACGAAGATGGATTGGACAACGAGGACGAGTTCGGCAACGGAACCGACCCGAACGAGGAGGACTCGGACGGCGACGGAATGGGTGACGGGTTCGAGGTCGACAACGGGTTCGACCCGAACGACGACGACGAGATGGGCGACGACGGGGCCTCCGGGCCGGACGGTACGCCCGACGGAGAGAACGACTGGGACGGCGACGGCTACTCGAACTCTCAGGAGGAATCAGGCGGAACCGACCCGCGGGACGCGGAAAGTATTCCCGTTCCCGTGGCAGGCGTCGTTACATTGGTTGTGCTGGCGCTCGCCGTCTGCGTCATTGCCCTGCGGGGTCGCAGGAAGGAGACCGCGTAAGACATAACACATAGGCCGGGAACTACGGTCATCGTTGTTGTGGGGGCACGGCGCGCCGTGCCCCTACCTTGTGCCCGCAAAGACGGTGACACCGCCCGCGTTACCGTCGCTCCCGTGGGCCGACTCTCCTCAGGACACAGCTTCTCCGTCTTCGCGAGCCCCGCTCGAGCGGGGCGTGGCGATCTCGTTGCCGGCAAATAAGATTCTTAGTGTCCTTCGCGCGCTCAGTTCGACTGCGAGCACAGACCGGATGCGGAGATGCTGCTGTAGTTCCTGATAAGGACAGTGTGTCGATACGGCGCACGTGTTTCTTTCTTTTTCGGGGCGGATTGGGTATGATGGGGCGCGCGTTTGACTGAGTTCTGTTGGAACGATGGTATCGCGAGGATGTCGATGGAGGAGAACACGGGGACGAGGCCGGAACTAACGTTCTGGCAGAGATGGACGTACTCGGCAGGCAACTTCGGCTGTTGGGTGCTGCCGCCGATTGTGTCGGGTTGGGTAGTGTATTTCTACACGTCCGAGGCGGGCGGGTTGCCTGCGTTCATGCCGACACTCGCGCTGGGCGCGTTTGTCATCCGTCCGGATCTGGTAGCGTCGGTGGCGATGTTCTTCGGCAAGGTGGTCGACTCGTTGGCCAACCCGTTCGTCGGGTATTTCAGCGACCATGTCGGGACGCGCTGGGGCAGACGCATCCCGATGGTGCGGGCCGTCTCGCTTCCGATGTGCGTGGTCTTCGCGCTGATGTGGTTCCCTCCTTCGTCAAGCCCGGCGATATCAAACTTCGTCTTTCTCTTCGTCTTGCAGGGGCTGTTCTGGTTTCTCTACACGAGCATGTCGGTCCCGTACATATCGCTTCTGCCCGAGGTCGTCGAGTCGAACGAGGAACGGGTCCGCATCTCGGTGATCCAGGGGGTGTTCCAGATAGTGGCGATGATAACGGCACCGTTGGCCGCGGGCATGCTTGTCGACGCGTACATGCCGCAGAAGGGCGGGTTCGCACTGGCAGGCGTTGCCTTGCCGGACGGGTTCAAGCCGATGGGCATACTCGTGGGTCTGCTGGCGTGTGTAAGCTTCTATGTCGGGGTGATGCTCGTGCGCGAACGTCCCAGCCGTCGGGCGGACGACGCGCCGCCCGCGATAGTCTCGACGTGGATACACTGCTTGAAGAACAAGTCGTTCCTGGCGTACGCGGTCGGCGTCTCGTTCTACCTGATGGCGTTCGACCTGATCAATATGGCGACGCCGTTCATCTTCCGGTTCGCGGCGGGAGGCACTGAAGAGCACGCAGGGTACGCGATGGCCGGCGTGCTGGTGGTTGCGGTCTTTGCGTTCCCTCTTGCGAGCTGGATCACGTTGCGTCTCGGCAAACGCACGTTTCTGATAGCTTCGGGCCTCGCCTTCGGCGTGATTATGGGGCTGGTTCCTGTCGTGCTGTTGTTGCCGTTCGGCACGCCGGCAATGAAACCGTGGTTCCTGATAGGCTTGTACGCGCTGATGGGGCTGCCGGCGTCGGGCCTGGTGATCCTGCCACGGCTCGTCGTTTCGGACATCATCGACGACGACGAGCAGAGAACCGGCGAGCGGCGTGAAGCGTTGTATTTCGGGATGGAAGGGCTGCTCACCAAGTTCGCG
>CAZGCA010000104.1:5498-18645 GCA_964524145.1 uncultured bacterium
TTGGGCCTGCTTGTCGCCGGTCCGGTCACCGGCTTGATAGCCATCTGCGGCGGGCTCGTCACGACAAGGTACCCCATAAGAAAATAGCCGCAGTTTGCGCGAACGAGAGCTCGCGCGCTTCGAAGCCGCGTTTCCTCAGGCATTCCGGCGTACCGAACGATTCCTATGACGAATCCAGTGTTGACAACGGCTATCGCTCGGCCTAGAATGACGATGAACAGGCTCGCGGTTGTCGCGAGCGGGTCCATATGGGAGAAAGGTACGATAGCCATGCTTAGGGTTTGCTCTTGTCTTGCAACTGTGTTCGCTCTTGCCGGGTCTGCACTCGCTGTCTCCGCCGGGTTGCCTGTTCCTGACAATCCGCGATGGCAGCCGATAGTCGACGAGGTCTACCTGCAGGAGGTCGGAAGTCAAATCGAGACCGAGGAACCGCTGCTGGCTGTGGCGGTGGTGGACAACACAGCCTATGTCGGCAGTCGGCGCGGCGTGTTTCGGGTCGAAGACGGCACGCTGAAGCCTGTCGGCGGTGCGCCCACCGACGTACGGCGGCTGAGTGCTTTGAACGGCGACCTGTGGGCTGCAACCGGCGAAGGGTTGTGGCGGTATGCGGACGGTTCCTGGACCCGGGTGGCTGGGGGCGCGTACGTCGACGTGAGATTGCATTTGGGCCAAGTCGTCGCTGCTTCCGAAGAGCACGTGCATTTGGTGTCCGACGGCACACTTGTGCCGACAACCGAGTCGCCCTCTCCCGTACCCATCCTAGGCATCGACTCGTACAGCGAGACGGTATACGTCCGGCACGCCGGCAAAGTGGGGTTCCTGCGGAACGGCCTCATCGAGTACGACGAGGTCCAGGAATGGGGACACCTTCCGGCCGATTCCACGACGCGGGATATCCTGACATCAGGCCCCCGGTTGTTGGTGCCGACGGACAAGGGGTTGGCGGAACTGCGCGGCACTACGTGGCGCACGCTTACCGGCGCGGACGGTTTGTGTTACGAGGACACGACATGTGTGGCGGAGGGGTTCGACCGCGACTACTGGGTTGGCACGACGCGGGGCGCCATCCGTGCCGTCAACGGTGAGTACCACTATTTCGGGTATGAACGCTGGATCCCTCACGACAAGGTCAACGCCATCGCGTGCGGCGAGGACGTCGCGTACATCGCGACCGACGGCGGGCTGGGCATCATTACTTACGAGCCCTACACGCTGCAGAAGAAGGCGGCATGGTACAAACGCTCGCTCGAAGAGTGGGGGATGAAACGCCTTGGATTCATCAACGAGTTGTTCCCCGATGACGACGGCACGTACACGCGTTTCTGCAGCGACAACGACGGCGGCTGGATATGCCATTATCTCGACGCGCTGTGTTTTGAATACGCGGTCACCGGCGACCCCCAGGTGCGAGAAGAAGCCATCGACGTTTTCAAGAGCGTCAAATGGACCGAGGAAATCACGCCCATTGACGGGTTTCCGGCCCGCGCGATCTACGCCGTCGGCGAGGATGCCATCAAAGCGTCCACCGGTTCAGCGGGCCGACCCTCGGAATGGAACCTGACGGACGATGGGCTGTGGGAATGGAAGGGTGACACCTCGAGCGACGAGGTCATGTCGCATATCTTTACCGTATCGTTGTTTCACGATCTCGTGGCCAAGGGCCGGGAGAAAGAAGCCGCCAAGGAACATCTCCAGCGGATCATCGATCACATCATCGACAACGGGTGGTGTCTGCGCGACCTCGACGGTAAACCAACCGTATGGGCTCGTTGGGAGCCCGAGTTCATCAACAACCCCATGCACAGCGACGAACGCGGTCTTAACTCGATCCAGGCCCTGTCGTTCGTCGCGATTGCAAACGTCATTATCGGCGGCCAGAAGTATCAGGACGCCAGGCAGCAGCTCCTTGACTGGGACTACGACAAGAACGCATTGCGGCAGAAGATCACCCCCAGATACACCCATTTCGACGACCGGCTCGCGTTTCTTGCCTACTACCCGCTGCTTCGGTACGAGACGGACCCCGAGTTGCGCGCGACAATCATGCGCAGCATGCAACGCAGTTGGGAGATCAAGCGCGTCGAGAACCAGCCGTGGTTCTGCTACATCTATGGCGCCTTGACCGGGAACGAGTGTGAAAACGAACGTGCCGTGCGGCAACTACGCGAGCATCCGCTCGATTGCACCAATTTCGCGTTCACCAACTCGCACCGCCACGACTTGCAGGTGCCGGCGGGCTACACCAACTACGTCGTCGACAAGCATAAGCCGATGGGGCCGCGCGAGCAGGGAATCCGGCGCTGGGACCGCAATCCGCTCGAGTTGGACGGCGGGGGCGGTCGCGGCATACTCGATCCATCGAGTTATCTTGACGCGTATTGGATGGGCCGCTACTACGGGTTTATCAAGGCGCCGACCACGACCGATCCGAACCTGTTGGGCGTTAAGAAACGCAACGTGCAACGCGGCCCCGCACCCTATGACGGTCCCCCGCGCCCGCACATCTTCTAAGGATCGGGTGGCGGCTGCCCACTATGACCAATGGGCTCCGGGCGCTGCCAATGAGATGTCCAGCGGGGGTGCTCGAGGCACCCGGAAAACGTGATGCAGTGTATGCTGGATAAGGCCGCGATCTAGCTCAGCAAGGAGGATTGTTCAATGTCTCGCTCTAAGTTCAGATTAGGTTTACTCGGGTGCGTATTGGCAATGGTGTGCCTGGCTGGCCCCGCGTTGGCACTCCCGTGGGGCTACTCCGTGAAGGAATACGGAGCTGTCGGTGACGGGAAAACCAAGGATACACAGGCAATTCAAGCGGCTATCGACGCTGCGCACAATGCGGGCGGGGGAACCGTCTATTTCCCGCCGGGCACCTATCTGTCCGGCACCCTCATGCTGCGGAGTTTCATCACCTTGCACCTGGAACCGGGTTCGACGTTGCTCGGGAGCACGGACCTCGCCGATTTTCGGTCGACACCTCCCAAGTTTCGTTCCTACACCGAGAACTATGTCCACCAGAGCCTTCTGTTTGGTGAAGATCTGGAGCATATCACGCTGGAAGGTCGCGGCACAATCGACGGGCAAGGCACGTCTTTCGTGGGTCGGCCGTTTCGCGAGCTTCCTTACCTCGTCCGCTTGGTGGGTTGCCGGAACGTCCGGGTCAGGGACTTGACGCTCGTAAACTCTCCGATGTGGGTACAGCACTACATGGCCTGCGATGATCTGGTCATCAGTGGTATTCGCGTCAATAGCTACGAAGGTACATGCAATGACGGGATCGATATCGACTCCTGCCGCAACGTCCGCATCTCCGACTGCTACATCCACTCCGGCGATGACGCTCTCGTACTCAAGAGCACCTCTAATCGGACGTGTGAGAACGTGACGGTGACCAACTGTGTCTTGAGCACGTCGTCCCGAGCCTTCAAACTGGGAACGGAGTCCAATGGTGGGTTTCGTAATATTACGGTAAGCAATTGTGCCATTCGCAAACCGGGTCTGGACGAATATGACTGGGATCGCACGCTTCGGGGTAAGGCCGCAATCGAACTGATGGTGACAGATGGTGGATTCATGGAGCGGATTAATATCTCCAACTTGACGGTTCGAGGGGTGTCGTCGGTTCTCGTGGTCCGTCTCCGCAACCGCGCCCGCCCCTATTTGCCCGACGGCCCCAAGCCCGGGATCGGCCGAGTGCGTGATATCCGTATCAGCAATATCGTCGCTCGCGACGTTGCCACGTGGGGGTCGGAAATCTCCGGCCTGCCGGGGCATCCGGTTGAGAATGTGTCACTCAGCGACATCGACATCGTTGTTGAAGGGGGTGCAGCCGCCTTCCCGCCCGGCCAGGAGATTCCGGAGGCTCTCGGCAGGGATCCGGTAACCAACAAGTACGGTATAGAACCCGCGTATGGTTTCTTTTGCCAACACGTGAAGCGACTCCGGCTTCGGAACGTCAACTTTGGATGGGAGAAACCGGACCAGCGTCCCGCCCTGATTTGTGAGGACGTTGAGGATCTGGAATTGGATCGGTTCGTCGGCCCGTCTCTGTCTGACGCCTCACCTCTGATCGTTCAGCGAGACGTCCGGCGAGCGTTTATCCGCGGATGTCCCGTTCCCAAAGACACGGGCGTCTTCTTGCGTCTTGAGGGCAAGAATGAACATATTACCGTTGTTGGAAACGACTTGAGTCTGGCCAACACTGCATTTGAGTTTGCAGAAGGGACCTCGGAAGAGGCCCTATACACCTCGGACAATCGAGTTGAATAGACGAAAGCGAGGATCGGCCAGGCGACGTCCCGCGTGTGCGGCGGCCTTGGACCAGGGAAGTCCAGGCTGCCACCGCGTTCCAGCGGTCCTGCGACCTGTTCCAAGTTGCCTGGGGTGCCGTTACGTCTTACTTAGCGTCAAGGAGGCGGTCGTCTGGTCTCCCCGGGCCTTCGTAAGGCCGGGCCCCGAACTGTTGACCTGCTCGCGGGTTGACGGAAAGGAGTTCCGGATCGGTGACCGCCGGAGCTTCGATGAATCCGTGGTAACGGCCCATCCAGTAGTCCCGCAGAAACCCCGTGGGTTCTGTGACCAGTCGGCCGTTCCTGCCGCCGTCGTAGGGTAGGGCATTGCGGCTACCGCGCTTCACCGACGTTTCCCTGGGCGACATGCCGCGCGTGCCGATGCCGTAGGCCACATAGCCGGGCTCGGACGCCAGGTCGTGGCGGTGAGAGTTCCGGTAGCTGTGCTCGGTGCAGTCCAGTGTCCATTCGCGCAGGTGTTGTACCGCCCTGTCCAGCTCGCAGTCATTGCCGGTGACGGCACCGTAAACGAAGTTGAACCACGACACGTGCTCCATGCGTTTCACCTCCCAGGTCCGTTCGAGACTGCGCAGGTAGATGGAGCGCAGCACGGGGTCGTCCGCGTAGCGGAACAGCGTGTAGTAGCAGCGGAACGCCAAGTTGTCATCCCACGGCGCAATAGTGTCCGGCGGAAACGTGTTCCGCTGGCGTACCGTGTGGTTATGATATCCCCAGTCCAGCAGTTGCTGGAAGCCCTTCTCGAATTTTTCGTCGCCGCTGACTGCGTGCGCAGCGCGCATGTAGGTTTGCGCCTCCATGCCGTTGAGGCCGCGGTCGTAGAATCCGTAAGGTCGCAGGAGGTACTGCGGGTCCCAACGACCCCACCGCGTGGGCTTGCCGTCCATATCGCGCAACACCCAGCCGTTGTCGATGATGTGCGAGGCCATCCGTGTGAGGTGCTCTCCGGCCCGTTCCTTTTCCGGGCCCTTCGCGATCAGGTCATGGAAGAGCGAGACGGAGTAAAAGTGAGCGATGATCTCGTCGCTCGATGTGTCCCCTTTCCAATACCACAGGCCGTCGTCGGTAGGGTACCACTTGGCGGGCAGTCCGCCGGACCCGTGACGGGCGCGCTTGTCCAAGTCTCCCACTTTTGACCATATGGCACGGGCAACGAACCCGTCTTTGGGCGTGATCTGTTCGAGCCAGAGCATGGCCTTGAACGAGTCGACCGCCTCTTGCCGGGCTTGCTCGTCGCCGGTGACGGCATATTTGTGTGACATTGCCGCCAGGTACGGGGCGGTATGGCCGCCGTCGTTGTCGCTTATCTCCCGGATCCAACCTTTTTCGTCGTCTCCCCAATACAGCGTGTGAATGAATCCGAGCCGCTTGTGCCCCCATTCCTGGATGTGCCGCTCGTAGTAGTCGGCCTTCTTGCGGAGTGTGTACGGCTCATACCGGATGATGCCGATGCCCCCGTCGGTACCGATGTAGACGACGTTGTCGCCCACGGCGATGCCGTGCACGTTGTCCCCGGGGAGCCAGTGGTAGGCCCCAAAATAGTGCCAGTCATCCTTCAGCATACGGACCGCACCTTTCGTGGTGCCGATCCACAGGTCGCCGTCGAAACCTTCGGCCAGACAGGTGGTATCTTCGTAGGGGAGCCCGTCCTCGCCTTGGAGGGTCGTCAAGGCAGCGCCGCGCAGCACGGCCAGCCCGCGGTCCGTCGTGACAAACAACCGGCTCCCCAGAGCGAGCAGGTCGCGTGTCGCGGGCGACGGGAGCGCGCCCCAGTCGACAAACCCTTCGTCGACAACTCGGCCGTTCAACAAAACCAGCTTGCCCGGGCGAAGAACATAGAGCGTGCCGCTATACGACGCCACGCACTTGATGGGACCCAGACGCACCGGATCGGCCAGGATTTGCGTACCGTCTTCCATGACCATTGTCGTGTTGCTCGTAAGATACCCGCCTTCGGGTTGGATGCTCGTAAAAGTCCCGTTTTCCAGACGGAACACCTCTTCCGTGGTCGCCGCATGGAGCGCGCCGAGGTGCATGCACAGATCGACGTACACGCGGTCGTCCATCATCGTCCACGTGTTGGTGTCGAACCGGTAGAGCCCTGTTCGGGCCAACGCAAAGAGAGCGCCGTCAAACGCCTCGAGTTCACGGACGCCTGTGGGGGCCGATTGTGCCGGTTCGAGCACATCGCCATTGAGCACATAGACTGTTTCGTTTAGCACGGCGTAGCATTTGCCGTCGTGCAGGGCCACGGAATGGACGGGCGCGTCGGTGGGTACCTTCCGGGCAACCTCCTGCAAATAGACCTCGTCCGGCACGGGTTCCCACAACTGGCGCTCTACCTGAAAGAGATCGTCTGCGGAAGCCAAGCCGCATGTGACGAGCACGACCCAGGTCAGCATGGCACAAGAGAGGCGTGATGCAATCATGCGAGAATACTCCTCTTCATGAGGATCAAGAAGACCTCAGCCCAATCAATTGCTTCCCATATGAATCTGCCCGCGACCACCGCAGGCTGGTTTGCAGACAGTATGTCGGCAGTTGTGCGCGTTGTCAACCCTTACTGCTCGCCCGAATCGAAACGAGCAGCCCCTGTTATGTCGAGCCGCATAGGTGAACGCACAGGGTGCCCCAAATCCACCTGGTTTCGCGCTTCATCTTGGACTTGCTGCGCCCATGCGAAATGGTGGCTTGCTGCCATGAAGCTGGAATAGCCGATGCGACAGCCAGTTCGCAGCACTCCGGATTAGCCTCCGCCATCGCGGACGCAATAGAGCCTGGCCGCGCGATCATCGATGTTGGTTGCCGCAGGGTTGAACAGGCTGTGCCCCATCAGCACACTCTTGTAGCCCGTGTCGTACTGGGGTGGATCGGTCGCGGACGCGCAGAGCGAAAGCAGAGCCGTGAAGGCAAATACTGTCACATATCCATGAAATCTCACAAGATGACCCTTTCGTTACAGGATGCGATTATACGCGGCCGGCACCAATGGATCAAGAGATGTGGTCACGACAGGGGCCACTCGACGCGCTGGCGGTGCACGTGTCGTACAAGACGATTGACAAGTTCGGCGGCGTTGTGTAAGATCGCGGGCGGATAAGGTGCACGACGTTGGGCTCGTGCCTTGAACAGCGTTTAATACCCAGAGGAACCAAACACAAAGGAGAACTGCAAGTGAGCGATAAACTGGTCAATATGCGTGACATCCAGTTCGTTCTCTTCGAGATGCTGGATGTCGAGAAACTGCTTGAATACGAGCGTTTTTCGGAACATTCTCGAGAGACGTTCAATATGGCACTCGATGCCGCGTACAAACTGGCGCGTGAGGTCTACTGGCCGGCGTATCAGGAAATGGACGAGATTGGCGTCACGTACGACAACGAGACAAAGAAGACCTCCGTAGCGGAATGTATGCACAAGATATGGAAGACGTCAAAAGAGGGAGGGTGGATGGGCACTTCGGCCGACTTTGAAATGGGCGGCCAGCAGTTCCCGTTTGCGATATCCGAAGCAACCGCGTTCATGTTCAACGCCGCGAACACCGCCGCCCACATGTATGTGGCAGGCGGAACCGGTGCAGCCCATCTCATCGAAACGTACTCCGACGAGAAGATCAAAGCGACCTACGTGGAGAAGATGTATGAGGGTGAATGGGCCGGTACGATGGCGCTCACGGAGCCGCAGGCCGGCAGCTCGCTGACCGACGTCAAGACCACCGCCGTGAAGGCCGAGGACGGCGACTACTACTTGATCACCGGCACAAAGAGTTTGATTTCGTCAGGCGATCACGATCTGGCTGAGAACATCATTCACCCGGTGCTGGCACGATTGCCGGACGCACCGCCGGGCGTGAAGGGGATCAGCCTCTTAGTCGTGCCAAAGTACCGCGTCAACGATGACGGGTCAATAGGCGCATTCAACGACGTGGTCACCAGCGCCATCGAGCACAAGATGGGGTTGAAAGGTCAGGCAACTGCGACGCTCAACTTCGGCGATAACGGCGATTGTCGAGGCTGGTTAGTAGGCGAACCGAACAGAGGTCTTTTCTACATGTTCCAGCTGATGAACTCGGCGCGTATCGCCACCGGTATGCAGGCGTCAAGCGTGGCCACAAACGCGTACCTGCACGCGTTGGAATACGCGAACGAACGGCTTCAGGGCAGGGACATCGCTCAGAAGGATCCCACCACGCCGCAGATTCCCATCATCAAGCACGCTGACGTGAGACGGATGCTGCTGTGCCAGAAGGCGTACACCGAAGGGATGTTCTCGCTGCTCGCGTACGCTGCAACCCTCACCGACAAGTTGACCGTGCTCGACGAGGGCGAAGAGCGGGACAATGCGCTGGGTATTCTGGAGATCCTGACCCCGGTGTGCAAGGCATACGGGTCCGACATATCGTTTGAGTCCGCCCGACTTGCGATACAGGTCTACGGCGGCTACGGGTTTTCCGAAGAGTTTCCCGTCGCCCAGATGCTTCGCGACCAGAAGGTCTTCTCGATTTACGAGGGGACGAACAACATCCAGGCAATGGACCTGCTCGGCCGCAAGGTCGCCATCAAGCAGGGGGCCTTCTTCCGGGCGCTCATGGCCGAGATAACCAAGACGGTGGAGGAAGCCCGTGGCGTCGAGGCGATCAAGGACGTGACAGATAACGTCGAGGCCGCGTTGAGCATGCTTGCCGACACGACCATGCACCTCGGGGGCATTGCCATGGGCGGAGACATCCCGCTCTACATGAGCTACGCGTCGCCGTACCTCGAGATGTTCTCGCAGGTGGTCATCTCGTGGCAGTTCCTAATGCAGTCGATCGTGGCGCAGAAAGCGCTCGATGCGGGAGGCCCCGAAGACGCTTTCTACAAGGGCAAGCTCGCGACTGCTCGGTTCTACATCAACAACGAGCTGCCCAAAGCGCACGCCACGTCGGGAATCCTTAAGAGCGGCGAGCGAACCGCGCTCGATTTTGAGGAGGAATGGTTCTGACGACCGATCTCCGGCGAATGAACACGACGATGTACGCGGCCGTCCTCCCGGGCGGCCGCGTTTCTTTGCGCGCCGCCGTCCGATGACAGGGAGAAAGAGTATGGGCAACGAAAATGCAAGAACCGGCCAACAAGCGCACGAGTTTCAGACGACAATCACCAAGACTATAGGATGCAAGTACCTGCTGTTTCTGCCGGGACAATATGGATCACAAGCGAACCGTTGGTCTCTGATCCTTTTTCTGCATGGAGCAGGCGAACGAGGTGACGATCTCGAACTCGTCCGCCAGGATGATCACAGTATTGGGCTTCAGCTTCACTGCAGTGCCAGCATCCCCAACGATGAAAACAGAAACTCCCTTCTTCTCGTCTATAATGTCCCTTCACGGGAGCGATCCGAGTCCGGGCAGTGTTCCAGAGCTTGAAGCACGCCCTTGCGGTCACGGCAGCGCATCTGTTCCATTGGCACTCACGAAAGGGCAGGTCTCTTGGTATAGGCTTGTAATCGATGATGTTACAGTGGGTTGCGAGGCTGAACGAATAGCCGACAACTGCACATACGGATTGTGTGCTACCTGTTGCACGCACTGTCGGCAAGCAGCACCTGAGATCAGGCCTCCCCTAGGGTTGCATTGACGCGTTTGCCGGGGATATTATCAGCAAAGGACTTGTATAGGTGTATGAACTCAGTGAATCCTGCCAGAAGCGGGAGGCGTGCGTGTATTTGCAGGAGGAGAAGCTATGTTGCGTGTAAGCGAAGAGCCGAGTGCTTCCAGGTTTCGAGAACAGCGGCACGGCATCGGGCGCCGGGCGTTTGTGTGTGCGACGCTGGGCGGCACTGTGGCAGCCGGAGTTTGCACCGGTGCCGGAGGTATCTCGAGCAATGAGAATCCTTCTGCCGGAACGTACCGTGAGGCAATTGACACTCCGATTGTTGAGCGCTACCAAGTGGTAATTGCCGGCGGTGGACCGAGTGGGGTGATCGCTGCGCTGGCGGCGGCACGGAGCGGAGCGGAAACGTTGCTGATTGAGCGGTACGGGTTTCTGGGAGGCAACGGGACCGCCGGGTTGATGACCTGCTATAACGGTTTTCGCAACCAACGTCCTCCCGAAGAATTGCAGACCGTCAAAGGCATTCCGGCCGAATACATAGCTGAGATTGTACGTCTTGGCGGCGTGGCGGACGCGGACTCGTACCGCAAACCATCCCACGACGTGGCCAAGGGCGACATACCCTACTGCGTGGGATACGATCCCGAGGCAGCCAAGGTCGCCGCACTGAACATGATAAAGAAAGAGGGGGTGATGCTGCGGTTGCATAGTTGGATAGTCGGCCCTATGCTCGAGGGCACGCGCGTGGCGGGTGTGATCGTGGAGTCAAAGTCCGGCCGGCAGGCTATCGCTGCGGACGTCGTGGTCGACGCGACGGGCGACGGTGACATCGCGGCGCGAGCCGGAGCGCCGTTCATGAAGCCTGTCGAGTACGGCGAGGGCGACCGCATGCCGATGACTTTGATGTACCGTCTTGGTGGCCTGCCGTCACGTGTGAAAGGCCCCTATGGCGGGATCCGTATTGGCGACCGGGTCGTGAAGTGGGGTCCTCACTTCGAGGGAGACGCGCTGAACGTGGAGGACCTGACGAAAGCCGAGGTCGAGACGCGCCTGACGTTGTGGGATCAGGTTCAGGAGATGCGGAAGAAGCCCGGCAGCAATTCACTCTATCTCATGGAGAGCGCGACGAATGTAGGCGTGCGGGAGACGCGCCGGGTTCTGGGCGAATATGTTGTCACCGAGCTGGACGCGATCAAGGGTACGCGGTTCCCTGATGTCATTGCCATCAGCTCGAACCCGATGCCCAGCTATCGCGGCAAGCGATACTTCTTCGACCACCCGGGTTTCGATATTCCATACCGTTCGCTGGTACCGCAGAAAGTCGAGGGTCTGGTGTTGACGGGTCGCTGCATTTCGTGTGAACAGGGCCCGTTTCAGTCGGCTCGATCGATGGCGCCGGCAATGGCAATTGGTCACGCATCGGGTTGCGCGGCAGCGATGGCGGCACGGGATAACGTTCCTCCACGAAAGCTCGATATACAGGCGCTTCAACAGATGCTTATCAGCCAGAATGCGGAGTTAAGGAGATGATGATGAATCGTCGAGAGTTTTCTAAACACGTGCTCACGTTCGGAATCGGCGTTCATGCCGGCTCTGTAAGGAATGGTCCCGCAGGGTCTGGGAGTAAACTGATGAATTACTACGAGGAACCGGCAAGAAAACTGCCTGTAAGGGAATTCGATGTTGTGATCGCGGGCGGCGGCACGGCAGGTGTCGTGGCAGCGATAGCCGCGGCGCGCCAGGGCGCGAAGACAGCGTTGATAGAGCTGAAAGGCTATCTGGGAGGCACAATAACAGAAGGAGGCACTGCCCTTCACAGCTTCTATAATCTCTGGAAGGCGTTCCCCGGAGTCAAGAAACGTCAGGTAGTGCGAGGGGTTGCCCAGGAGATTATCGATCGGCTTGCACAAGTCGGCGGTACCTCGGGACACGCCGAGATGTCCCACGGGTTCGATTACGATTCAGTGTGTACCGCTATTGACACGGAACTCTATAAGCTCGTCTCGTTCGAGATGCTCGACGAAGCGGGGGTGTTCGTATGCGTAAACACCCTTCTGGCTGGAGCGATCATGGACGGTACCCGGATCAGCGGTGCGATCGCGGAAAGCCGTTCCGGAAGGGAGGCGTTCAAAGCGAACTCATTTGTAGACTGCACTGCGTACGGCGATCTCGCCGCCTATGCCGGCGCGGATTACAGCGAGCCAAACGATTACGCGGTATGCAACAGCATAGGCGTCGGCAATGTGAGTGTTGAGAAGTATTACGAGTTTCTCAAGTCGCACGACGCCCTGACGCAATACGCTGAAGGCGTGCGCAGCGAGAAAGAGGGGCAGATCGTGCGATTGGACGGCTGGTCGGTGAACCTTCCCGCGGGATTCCGTCGAGGGGCGAGGAGAATCGGCATGTCGACGGTAACGACCACCGTTCACGACGACTATTTCATGTTCGTGAAGCTCAATCTTAAGATGCGTGTGAGTCCTACGAACAGGGATGAAGTGGCGAAAGCGGAGTTGGAGCTGAGACGGCGTCAGGCAAGAGCAGTCGAACTGTTTAGAGAGTATGTTCCCGGGTGTGAAAAGGCGTTTATCGCCAGAACTAGCCCGCGACTTAACATCAGGCGCGGCAGGTTGATCAGTTGCGACTATGACATATCGCACGAAGACGTGATTGAAGGCAGGCATTTTGATGACGACGTGATGGCGTACGGTTTTCACGATTCCGCGCCCCGTCTGCAGATAAAGAATGGCGGTACATACGGAATCCCGTATAGGGCACTACGTGTGGCGGGAATTGATAATCTTCTGGTGGCCGGTATGATGATAACTTCTGACCATAGAGCCCATATGTCGACCAGAAACACCGTAAGCTGTATGGGACAAGGACAGGCCGCAGGCGCTGCGGCGGCTCTCTGCGCCCACGAGAACTGCGGGACACGCGAACTTTCATACACCCACTTGAGAAAGGCGCTCGAGAAGAGCGACGTGTATTTCGAAAGTTGAGCTGCGGTCCGGCGAAATCGTCCGCTTGGGATTGGAAAGGGCTATGAGGGGTAAGAGGTTGACTTACTGAGACGGTCAACAGTTGTGGGTTTCAACTCATGAGGCCGGGGGGAAATTAAACGATGGAGTCTCGCGCAATACGCAACAGCCGCACATACGGGCTTCGTGTTTCCAGAACCGTCCGGGGATCTTAGAGGTTGAGCACGAGGCGGGTTTCTGATATGCTAACTGTCACTGGGAAAACTGTTGT
>CAZGCA010000105.1:0-18345 GCA_964524145.1 uncultured bacterium
ATGCGGGAGGGGTCGCCATCTCAGGCCTGGAGATGGCGCAGAATGCGGTTCGCACGATGTGGAGCCGGCAGGTGGTCGACGGGCGCCTGAAAGAGATTATGAGATCCATCCACGAGGCCTGCGTTACGCACGGCAAGCAAGGGGACTTCGTCAACTACGTCAAGGGCGCCAATATCGCCGGTTTCATCAAGGTCGCCGACGCCATGCTCGACCAGGGCCTGGTTTAGCCGAGTAGCTCCCGTTAACTGACGTCCTGTAACAGAAGTGTGCCACGGCTGGTCTTGCCCAGCCGTGCCGCGCGAGGCAGCGCCTCGCCCCTACGCACCGGCTCGGCCAAGAGGGCTCCCGCGACGCGCTCGGCGCAAAGCGCACCCTGACGTTGTCGCCGCTCATGGTAGTGCCAACATCCTGTCGAGCGCTCGCTTGGCCTTTTCTCTGACAACGGGGTCGACAGTGACGACATGTTGCTCGTGTTTGAGGGCTTCGACAACCCAGCCCAGCGTAGTCAGTTTCATGTTGGCACAAATGAGATGCCCCGAGGGCAGATAGAACTCCTTGTCGGGGTTCTCGCGTCGCAGCATAGTCAGCAGACCCATCTCGGTTCCTATGATAAACTTTTTGGAAGATGACGACTTGACGTACGTGAACATGCCCGACGTGCTGGCAACGTGGTCGGCAAGTTTCAGAACGACGAAAGAGCATTCCGGATGAGCGACGAATTCGGCGTCCGGATGTTCCGCCTTGGCTTTGAGAACGTCGTCCTCGGTCAAGCGGTAATGGGTCGGGCAGAACCCCTGGTAGTAGATGATCTTCTTGTCGGTATGCTCATCGACCCACCGTGCGAGATACCTGTCCGGGACAAATATCACGCGGTCATGGTCGGTTATCGAGTTGACGACTTTTATCGCGTTCGACGACGTGCAACATATGTCGCACTCGGCTTTGACTTCCGCAGACGTGTTGACATAACAGACGACAGCCGTATCGGGATGTTTTTCCTTGACACGTATGAGACGTCTCGCCGTTATCATGTCGGCCATGGGACAACCGGCTTCCTTCACAGGGAGGAGGACTTTCTTGTCAGGAGAAAGTACCGCGGCAGTCTCGGCCATAAAATAGACGCCGCAGAACACTATCACGTCGGCATCGGTTCCAGTCGCCGCCCGTGAGAGCCCGAGCGAATCGCCTCGGAAATCCGCGATATCCTGGATCTCCTCACGCTGATAGTTGTGGACGAGAATGACGGCGTTTTTCTCCTGTTTGAGACGCAGAATCTCCTCTTTCTGCTTCTCGAGATACTCTGCTGAGTTGTTGTGATTGTCTGCCATGGGATAAAGGAGGTCCTTCAGATGATTCTGTTGTGCTCGTCTACTCTCACGACGGTGGGTTCAAACCCGCGGGCTTCGTCCGGCTCCATCATCGCGTATGATATGATTATCACGAGGTCGCCCGGGAGCCCCCGTCTGGCGGCGGCACCGTTCAAGCAGACCGTTTCGCTGCCCGGTTCGCCTTCTATGAGATACGTCTCGATCCGGCTGCCATTGTTGAGGTTGAGCACCTGCACACGCTCGTGCGGAACCATATTTGCCGCTTCCATCAACGTCTTATCGGTGGTCAGACTTCCCTCATAGTCGAGTTGTGTCTCGGTTATTGTTGCTCTGTGAATCTTGGACTTGCATATGGTAACGTACATCGCCACCCACCTTCTTAGCACAATAGGTTACACTGCCAGCTTGATGTTGTCAATCAGCCGCGTCGAGCCAAACCGGACGGCCACAGCTATGAGCACGTTGCCCGCGACAGTCTCGAGCGCCTCGAGTTCGTCCGCGTCGACTATAGACACGTAGTCGATACGTGCATCCTCGACCGAGTGTATCATCGCAGTCATCGTGTCAACGAGGGTTCCGGCGCTTCTTTCGCCCTCACCGATCATCTCGTCTGCTTTCTGAAGCGATCGGTACAGGACGACGGCTTTCTTCCGGTGTTCGGGGCTGAGAAGCTTGTTGCGGGAGCTCATGGCTACCCCGTCCGGCTCGCGCACAATCGGCATCTCACGTATCTCGACCGGCATATTGAGATCGGCAACCAAGCGTCTGATCACGACCGTCTGCTGCGCGTCTTTCTGCCCGAAATACGCTTTGTGCGGCAGGACGATGTTGAACAGCTTCGTCACGACCGTCGTGACGCCCCGGAAATGGTCCGGTCTGTCCGCCCCGCAAAGCCCTTCCGTCACCCGGTCGACGTTGACGAACGTCGCGGAACCGCGAGGATACATCGCGCGGTCGCTTGGTGCGAAGATGTACTCGATCCCGGCCTGCCGGCTGAGCTCCGCGTCCTCCTCGAGGTCGCGCGGGTACTCGTCAAAGTCTTCGCCGGCGCCGAACTGTGTCGGGTTGACGTAGATGCTCGCTACAGCAACACTGCACTCGTTTACTGCGGCACGCATCAGGCTGAGGTGCCCTTCGTGCAGCGCGCCCATCGTGGGCGCGAACCCTATCGTCCCGCCTTTCGCCCGCAGATCGAACGCAACGCGCTGCATCTCGACGGGGTCGTTGATGATTCTCATGAGTATGCGTACGTGTCGCCGGGAAACTCGCCGGACCGGACCTCGTCGATGTAGGATTCGCAGGCGTTGCGCAACACCTCCGCCATGTTGGCGTACCGTTTGACGAACTTGGTCTGGAACCCTTCGAACATGCCGGCCATATCGGCCCATACAAGCACCTGGCCGTCGCAGTATTTGCCCGCGCCGATGCCGATGGTCGGAATCGAGACGGCCTCGGTGATCGCCTTGCCGACCTCTGTCGGGACACATTCGATGACTATCGAGAAACACCCGAGCTGCTCGAGACCCTGGGCCTGCTCGACGAGCTTCGCTGCGGCGTCGGGATCTTTGCCGGCAATCTTGTAGCCGCCGATCTGGTTTATCGACTGCGGGGTGAAACCGATATGGCCCATCACCGGGATCCCGCATCGCGTTATCGCCTCGACCGCCGGGCCGAACTCCGCTGGTCCGCCCTCGAGCTTCACCGTCGGCGCCCCCGCTTCCTGCACGAACCGTCCGGCGTTCTCGGCTGCTTGTGTGGGCGATATCTGGTACGACATGAACGGCATGTCGGCCACGACAAGCGCGCGTTTCGTTGCGCGCGTGACCATGCGTACATGATGGAGCATATCTTCCATCGTAACCGGCAGGGTGGTGTCGTAGCCCATGACAACCATCCCGAGACTGTCGCCGACAAGCAAGACATCCGTACCGGCCTGATCCATGATGGCCGCCGTCGGGTGGTCGTAGGCGGTCAGCATCGTGATCGGCTGACCGTCTTCCTTCATCTCTTTCAACGATGCAGCAGTTACTCGTTTCTCAGCCATAAAAAAAACCTCCTGAACCGAGCTCAGAAGGTGACTCCAGCCCTGCCGAACGGTTACCTCCGTCCCGGTCCGTATTCCGGATCCAAGCGGCGCAATCCGGCGCCAACCTGTTAGCAGTTCGCCATTACCTGCGGTCAAGCCTTCTCACACCGGATGAGTCCCGGAGTTGAGATGCCAGTTCCGCGATCGTCCTCCTTTCTGTTGGGTGGACGACATTCGGTGCTATCTCTGCGAACGGCACCAACACAAACGCTCTGTTCACCATCTCCCTGTGCGGTATGTCGAGCCCCGGCTGGTGGACCTCGGCGTCGCCGTACAGCAAGATGTCAATATCGATTTCCCTGGGACCGAACCTGAACGTCTCGGTTCGACCAACGGCTCGTTCGATCTCCTTCACCTTTGCGACAAGCTCGCCGGGAGAGATCTCCGTCTCACACTCGGCTACGAGGTTCAGGAAGTCCCGTTGCTTATTATACCCTACAGGAGTTGTCTCATACAAGCAGGAAACGCGCGCGACGTGAACATGCGACGCGCGGAGCGATTCCAACGCCCGCTCGATGTACTCTTCGCGGTCGCCAACGTTACTTCCGAGACCGAGATATACCGTCGCCATCTCTCTCGCGCCTGAGTTCGACTTCCGCGCACTCGACCGCACCCGGCAGCGGCGGATTCATCTTTCGGACTCGGACGACCACCGACTCGCACCCGCCGCCTCCAAGCACCTTCTCGCATATTGCGCCGGCGAGCGTTTCGATCAGATTACGGCTCTCGCCTTCCATTACGGCACGCACGGTTTCGTAGACAGCACCGTAATCGAGCGTGTTCTCGATGTCGTCGTTGATCGCTTTCGTGTCCAGCGCTTTCCGGACCTCGGCATCTACTTCGAACCGGGCCGGCACCACTTTTTCATGCGGGTGGACACCGTGGCAGGCCGTGAAGACCATCTTGCTGAGCCGAATGCAGTCCGGACCCATTACAGGCGTGCCTTCTTGAACCGGGCAACGGCTTCTTCCAACCGGGCGGTATCGACCGTGAGCGACATTCTGATGTATCCCTCGCCGTATTTACCGAACCCGACCCCCGGCGTGACGACCAGGCCGGCTTCGTTGAGCAGCGTCGAGGCAACCTCGCGACAGTCTCGTCCGCCCGGCGTTCGCGTCCAGACGAAAAACCCTGCTTTCGGCTTCTCGACGTTCCAACCGGCCTCGCGCAGCCCGTCGCAGAGTATGTCGCGGCGCTGCTGGTATACGTCAAGGGTTTGCTGGATGACGCTTTGTGGGCACCGCAACGCCTCGATTGCAGCACACTGGACCGCCTCGAACACGCCCGAGTCGACGTTCGTCTTGACCGCGCCAAGACCCGAGACTATCTCCGGGTTGCCCACGGCGTAGGCGATGCGCCACCCGGTCATGTTGTACGTCTTCGAGAGCGAGTGAAACTCTATCGCCACGTCCCGCGCCCCGTCAATCTCCATGATGCTCACCGGCCGGAACCCGTCGTAGGAGACTTCGCTGTACGCCATATCGTGGCAGAGGATTACCCCGTGCCGGCCGGCGAAATCGACCGCCATCTCGAAGAACTCGCGTGTCGCGACTGCCGAGGTGGGGTTGTTCGGATAGTTGATCCACATCATCTTTGCCCGGCGGGCCGCATCGGAATCAATCTCGTCCAACGACGGCAGGAACCCGTTCTCCTCGAGCAACGGCATGTCGTACGGCTCGCCGTCCGCGAAGAGTGTCCCGGCGCGGTAGACAGGGTATCCCGGGTTGGGTATAAGGACAACGTCTCCCGGGTTGACAAACCCCAGCGGCAAGTGGAACACGCCCTCTTTGCTGCCGATCAACGCCAGGACTTCCGTGTCCGGGTCGAAGCTGACGCCGAACCGGGCCTCGATCCATTTCGCTGCCTCGGCGCGGAACTCGCGCATCCCGACATAGGAGGGATATCGGTGGTGGGCGGGATTCCTGGCTTCCTGCGCCAGCCGTTCGATAATGTGGTCCGGCGTAGGCAGATCGGGGTCGCCGACGCCCAGGTCCACCACGTCAACACCGCGTGCTTTCACCTCGTTCTTGAGCCTGTCGATCTCCGCAAACAGATACGGCGGCAGCGCTGCCAGCCGTTTTGCACGCTCTATCTCCACAGTTTGGCTCCTTGCAGTCGTTTCCCTCTTTCGACACGGATACGCTCGAAATCGCGGGTAATTGTACCCAACTGATCCCCAAAAGTAAACACTGCCGCAGCGGCGGTTGCGGATCGTGTATAATTGTCAGCGATGAACCGATGGCGCAGAGGAATAGAACGTGGATGAAGTAGGGGTTGTCATAGAAACCGGCGAAGGGTGGGCGCGCGTGCGGGTTGAACCGACTGCGCAGTGCAGCCATTGTAGCGCTCGCAGCCTGTGCATCGTGGGCGATGAGACTCACCGCGTCATTGAAGTCGACAACCCGGTCGGCGCCGTGCCGGAACAACGCGTCACTATTTCTGTGACACCGGGCGCTGCGCTCGGTGCGGGCGCAATCGTTTACGTGATGCCAGTAGCGGGGCTGATACTGGGCGCAGTCGCAGGCAGCCGGCTCGCGGGAGATCTTGCGCTGCCCGTTAACCCCGACCTGAGCGGCGCGCTCCTTGGCCTGATAGGATTGGTGCTGTCGGTGTTCCTGGTGCGTGCCATAGACTCGCTCGCTCGACGACGAAACACCTTCCGTCCGACGATCACGAAGGTTGTCGAAGAGCACGTGCAGGGTGAGGGATCGACCTAGTCCCAGCCGATCGGCCACATCTGCGCGACGGTCTCGGTGGCGGGGAACGAATCCCCGAACCCGCGGAACTCGACATGACCGTCCATGTACAGAACGTTGCATCCGGGCGGCTCGTGGCTGAACACCTCGTCGCATATGTTGTCGAACATCACGGGTATGGTCGACTGGGCGATCGCTGAGGCTGGGGGACAGGTATCCGTCATCAGGAACCGCTCAATGCCCTCACGCAACCGGCGGAAGGCGGGCCGGTCGGTTGCATCCGGCTCGTTGCCTTCATCTGCTACCGCATCCAGACGCGGGATATCCTCGTCGTAGTTTTCCGCTGGTAGCTGTGGATACCGTTCGCTGAGCTTCCGGACATCATCGTCGTTCATCACCATCCAGTTGGTGTAGGTGTAGCTTTCTGCGGTGAGACGAGACAGGAGTTCGTAGTCAATGGGATGAGCCGCCGCTGCCCGTATCCGCCCCACAAGCTCGTCGTGGTTCAGCCACTCAGGGCAAGCCAGCACAGCAGGCGCCGTAATATACTCCGGGTAGATAGCCCGGGGATCTACCATCCAAACCTCAGCATAGGGCGTCTTTTGCGGGAACCGTCCGTTCCATTCGTTGGCATACATCTTGAGCACGAGACCCATCTGTTTGAGGTTATTCGCACAGCTCGGCCGACGCTGGCGGCCTCTCCTTGCAAGCAAGGGCAATAACAACAGGGCGAGGAATCCCAGGACCGCCAGCACCAGGACGAAGTCGAGCATCGTGAATCCGCCGCCGGGCTTCTTCATCGTCGTGCCTCCCCTTTCAACCGCGTGCCACAGCGCGTCTGCCGGCTCAGCTATCCAGGTCCACGTCCTCGTCGGGCGGCTCGTCGAACTCGTCGAAGAACTCCTCCGCGCTCTCTATCGGTTCGCCGTAGTACTGGGCGTCCTCGAGCAGCCGCATCGCGTCCCGGGCATTGTCGGGCCGAACCAGAACGCGGACCTCGCCAAGCCCGTCTATCGAGAATGGGTACACCGAATGGGGGATATCCGAACTCAGAAGGCAGTTGATGCCGTTGCTTTCGAGGAACCCGCGCAAGATCTCCGCCTCGACGTCGCCCTGCACGGACCACACCTCGACAAGATCACCTACATCGAGCGGTTTCGGCTCTTCGTTTTTCCGCTCGTTCTTTTCGAACTCGTCCGTGTACACGATTTCGCTCGTGTGTCAATGACCCGAACAGTTGATGGAAGTCGCGACCCCCACCGATCAGCCGTGCCGTTTGAGAATACCGCCTCTGCTCTGGCTCAGGTAGATGCCCTGCAGGTTCATCTGGAGCTCGTCCGGGTTGTCCGAGTTGAGCAACGCGACTTCTTCTGTCACCAGGTCCGCTTTGACAAGACCCGCAAGGGACATGTTGAAGGTTTGCATGCCGTCCTCGCGACCGGCCACAATCGCGTTCGGTATGAGTTTGACGTTGTTCTCTTTGATAAGCGCTGTTATGGCCGGTGAGACGCGCATCACCTCGATAGCAGGCACCCTGCCCTTCTCGTCTTTTTTCGGCAACAACCGCATCGCCACCGCCGCTTTCAACTGCAGCGAGAGCTGGCTCCGCACCTGGTCCTGCTGGTTCGACGGGAAGAGGTCGACTATCCTGTCGATCGTCAACATGGCGTTCGAGGTGTGCAGCGTGCTGAACACCAGGTGGCCGGTCTCGGAAGCGGATATCGCGGCCTGGAACGTGTCCGCATCACGCATCTCGCCGATGAGTATCACGTCGGGATCTTGGCGCATCGCAGCGCGCAACGCCGTGCTGAAGTCCTCGGTATCGATGACCACCTCACGCTGCGTCACAACGCTCTTCCTGTTGGTGTACAGAAACTCGATGGGATCTTCCAGGGTGATGATGTGAGAGTGCCGCGTCTCGTTGATGTAGTCTATGATACTCGCGAGCGTGGTCGACTTGCCGCTGCCGGTGGTCCCGGTGATAAGCACGAGACCGCGCTGCAGATCGGCTATGGTCTGTACCACGGGCGGCAGGTGCAGGTCCTGGAAAGAGAGTATCTTGCCGCTGACGTGCCGGAACACGTAGCCCACCGACCCGCGCTGCGTCAGAACATTCGTTCTGAACCTGCCCAACCCCGGGATGGAAACCGCGAGATCGTAATCGCGGCGTTCCAGAAACGCGGCTTTCTGGCGCGGGTTGAGCACCTCGTCGAGCAGGGCCTCTGTCTCATGGGGGTCGAGCGGCGTCTCGCCGACAAACTGCATCTTCCCGTCCACGCGGAACGCGGGAGGACTCCCGGCGGCGAGATGTATGTCTGACGCTTTTCTTGAAACAGCATCTTCGAGAATCTTTCTAAGTTCAACCATTGACCTGTCTCCCCACTGGGATCAAGCACCACACCATCCTGTCAAATGTCTCTGGATGAATCATAGCAGGGTCTTGCATCTCAATGCAACAGGAACTTCTCTTGTCTGTTTCAGGCCTTGACAAGCGCTCTGTGCGTAGGTATGATAGAATGGAAGGTTGGGCGCCCACGCGCTTCCAATCTGAAGGGGCGTTTCGGCTGTTGAATCGGAGGAACCGCGATGCGCGTCGCAGTTCCGAGAATCGTCTCGGGCGGATGTAGGGGTAGTGGCTCGAGAAGCGGGAGGACTATCATGAAACAGACTCGTACCCAACGACTTAACGGCAATGCTCGACCTCTGTTTGTTTTCAGCGTTGCACTATTGCTGGTTCCGGTGCTTGGTGGATGTGTCGGGTGGCGATCCCACATCGATCCGAACGCGTTGCGATACGACGACCTCATTGACCAAGGCGAATCGCAGCCGGTACTGAAAGCGATTGTGACGGTGGACGCGACTCACGAAGCGGTAGATACGACGGTCCAGCAAGAGAGGACAGAAGACCACCAAGAGGCCGCTCTGAAAGTCTTCCGGGAAAGTGGATTGTTCGCAGAAGTGAATGCTGTTCTTCCAGAGCCAGACATAGACATATCCTGTACGGTAAGGGAAGTTGAAAACTTTAGCCAGGTTATGGCGTTTCTCTGCGGCTTTACCCTGTTGCTCGTCCCTGCCAAGGATCGGGTGGAAGCCACTTGCACGGCGCGAGTGGTCGCCGCGAACGGCGAGGAACTGGCCACCCTCGAATCGGAGGGAGAACTGTCGGTCGTTATTCAGATCCTGCTGTTTCCCCTAATCCCCACCGCCAATGTAGCGGCCTCACGGCTCGAATATGATCTGTACCGCAGCATAGCCGTGCAACTCAAGGAGAAAGGTATCCTGGATAGGGCCGTCGAAATCAAGGCCGAGATGTCCAAGTAGGGTACACCAAACCGTTGCAGAGGAGAGTATGACGTGGTCAGGGCAAAGAGCTTCAACTGGGTGGTGCTTCTTGCTGCGGTCTTTGCGTGTTGCTCATGCGTCACTACGGTCAGACCATCTTCGTCACTCCCGCTGAGGAGGTATTCTCGGTTTGAACGTATGAAAAAGCTTTGTTACGTTAGCGTCCACACTGGTGAGACAAGGACAGTGCCGTACACGCTGGAAAGTTACAGGATCGAATACGGTGATCCGCTTAGGAAAGCCATTCTGACGGGACTCGGGCAGGTTTTTCAGGAGGTATATCCCCGTGACCCCAATCTCTCAAGGAGAGCGCCGGCCCCAGACTCCGTATTGGTTGTAGTCGATGTCCCTAGCTTTCGCGTGGACCTTGGGGTAACGATCTTTGACAATGATCGTGCAAGCCTCGTACTGCACGTCGAAGTCCTTTCGCCTGAGGGAAGAACCCTTTTGAATACGAGCGTAATAGGCCTGAGCGAACAGATGTTGCCAGGTGGCGCTACGAGAAGAAGAGGAGTGACCTCCCTTTGCGAGAAGGTAATGAAGGATGCCATTGACAAGCTGAACGAATACTTTATTATAAACCGCAACGTTATTGAACCTGATAAGGAAGCAGGCTGAACTGGGTTGGTTCTCCTTTCTCCTGGACGCGACCGTTTCGGCACCTTCCAGCCGCTCGAGTTTGCTTCCATACATGCCGCTTGGAAACGCCGGGACGCGCATAACCCCGGTTGCACGGAGTGTGCTGTTCTGCTCCGTGGAATCGGCAAGAGACTGTGGCTTGGGACGCGGTTGCTGGCGGTTTTGATGGTTGTGTCACAGGCCTGAAGAATCCGGGTGGAGAGAATGTGTTCGTTGCTGGCGACTATGCTTGATAACAGCTTGGCGAAAAGATGGGTATGACTCTGCCCACGGAATACCGACGGCCATACCAAACAACAAATCGAGCATGTTTGTGTCGCTACGAAGCGCTATGAGATAGTACAGGTTCATTTTAGGGCTCGCGTGGACATAGGTGAGCCGGTCTTGCCATATAGGGTTGCTGCTGCGGGCATCCACGAGCTTTAGGGTGATATCGATACCGACGCGATACCAGGCGACCGGCAATCCGAGAAATCCCAACCACACTCCCACAGTAGTTCCAAGGCCGTAAGTGTATAGCGTGCCTTCCAGCCGCGCCTCATGAATCTCCCCTTCAAGGTAATAGTCGCCTTCGTAATACTCACCTCCAGGGCCGATCGTCGATCGCTGGAAAGAGACCGTCTTGAACAACCCAGACTCTTTGATGGACTCGGACATTGCCCGCGCTATCGAGAGGCCCATCTCCTCGGTCTTCCATCTGGTTAGCGACTCCTGGTCCGGTCGGTCGTATAGCATGGTCCACGGCACGATCGAGATTACAGGTAGCACCGTACAGAGCGCCGGACCAACTACGTTCGTGCGGTGACCCCTCAAATCGCGGAAAGGTCTCACAACCAAGGAACACGAGAGACCGTCATCAGTTGGAAGCGGCGGAGACAAATTGAGTGCGCTCCGAGGAGTGGCACACCCCACAGCCCCGACTGCAATACTTAGTGCCAACAGCAGAGAAAACGAAAAACTCGAATGCATCATGAACCGTGGTCGACTCGCAGATATCACCACCTTGCCATTCCTCACCCCATTACTAATCATCCAACAGTGTCTTGGTTCAGCGTGAATTGGACAACGGCCTCACTTGCTGAGTTCGCAACGACGCCGGCTCCAAGTGTGTCCGTATCCTCCACATGAGTCAAGCTTGAGCATAGCACAAGAGGGCAGGCCTAGGCAATGGGAGAACTGGGTTTCCGGGACTCCTC
Source organism: uncultured bacterium (assembly GCA_964524145.1). Classification (GTDB taxonomy): domain Bacteria; phylum Hydrogenedentota. The sequence goes on from CAZGCA010000105.1 coordinate 11,288, forward strand.
TGGAAATCTGCTATCTTGTTTCGCAATCCTATCGCCGGTTCAAAAGGGGCTCCCTTGTAATGCTATCGTGATCGTGACCTATGCTCTGATGTTGTGTCAGAAAGGAGCTTGGGCGCCGATCCGGCGATCATGCGGAAGACCCACGCATGAACTGGCCTTCCCACTTCTACTTCTAAAAGCTGTTTGCGATAGGTTGTAAATCCCACTCCCACCCTTTTTCCTTTTCGGAAAAAGTCGGGTTCTTTTCAGGAGTTCCCCAAGAAGGCAAGGCGTGGATCCTGTAATCTGCTGCTCCCATTAATGTTACGGCGTTCAGCAAGTTGTAAGGGTGATTCTTGGGGGATTTTCACGTTTTTTTACTTGACATTGCTGCGCTTCCATGTTAAGATGTTTTCTGACTAAGCATTTTGAACCTTGGGAGTGTCCTAAGGGGAAGCGGAGGAGAGACGTACGAGGTGTCTTGGGGAGGATCAAGTCAGGTTCCCGGATTCTGTTAGCTCCGAATTGCGCCACGACGAAGCCGCGGTTCGCTTCGGCACCTTTGGGCGGAAGTTCTCGTTGTGGGTGCTGGCAAAACAACGGGCTCGCCGATTTTCTTGGTCACCCCAAGTATGCTTGAAACGCCTTGTGGAGGCGGTGAAAAGGCAGGTGTTGTGTAGTGGTTGGAAGGAGGAGAGTAGCGATGCGATTGGCTACAAAGTACCATCTGATTTTCCTGCTCACAGTGCTGTGTGTGGGGTGCACACACGCCATGAATGTGAGGAACCTACAAGACTATGTGGTGATCGAGTCCACGGGGCCGCGCTTTGATGTTGCTCTTGCGCCGTTCGCGGGTGCGCAAGACGAAACCACCTACTTCAGTTTCGTTGTAGAAGCACTCCGCGCGCACCCTCACGTAAACCGGATCAATACGCATTGGACGCCGGACCGGTCTGAAGAAGGTTTCGATCCGAGCCACATCGTTCGGGTCTCAATACAACCTACATACGGCGGATCGGGCTGGAACTTTCCCATTACGTTCCCGGGGTTCCTTGTGTTTACTTGCGCATGGCTTGGCTACTACTACACGGTCGATCTCGATACAACGATCTTTGCAGACCCGCTGCCGTCAAGCAAGTCGCAGATGTCTGCGGCTGGAATGGATGCGGAGGTCCTGACATCCGGTTCGAAGGAGTTCGAGAGTCCTTTTTACTTGAAACACTGTTCGTACACGCGCGGCTTTTGGTCGGGCTCGGGTTGGTGGTTCCCTGGCTACGGGGCTACTGCGCTAGTCTTTGCCTTCGTTCACACGGGGTACGATCGGCAAGCAACACAGCCGTTTCAAGATGCGATCAGAGCCCAGTATGGGAGATATGTTGCAGAGAACATCATCCAGGTTTTGCGCGATGGTGGAGCCGTAGAATATCAGCAATTCCGCAAGAGTGGTACTTGACGATGGCAAGTAGTCATAGGGCGGGCTGCATTCTCCTTTGAGCAAGGGCGGCTGACAGACAATAGTGTTTGCGGAATACTGATTCGGCTGCATAGAACGCGGGCGGGAACCTTGTGCAACCAGGTTCCCGCCCGCACACTGCACCGTCAGCCTTTCGGCGTGCTCCAGAAGCTCAACCGGAGCGCGTTCATTTCAGCGTTGCCCGCAGCGGCGTCCAGTACGGAGCTGAACATGATAAAGAAGCAGATGTAGCCGAGTATGCACTCGCCCCACGGGAAGTTGCCTTCCCAATCTGCGTTCAGCCATTCGCCGGTGCCCGGCATGATGATCGAGATCACCGCAGCGTTGCATTTGCCCTCTGCGGCGGATGCTTTCGGGCTGGAGAACGGAACGGCTCCCAGCATCAAGCACGCTATCAGCATCAGCACGACGGTTTTCTTAAACAATTCGCCATCACCTCCCTTCCACGATTGTCAGTTCAGTGTTCTCGGGCAGCTCGACACTGAACACGGTGTCGGGCACAGGCATATTGACCTGGATGTTGCGCAGCCGACACGTCTCCGTTGTTGACGAACTGCCGTACTTCCTCACCTCTATGAGTCCCGGGAACCAGACGTCTTCCTCGATCTCGCGGAAGCGTCCGGCCTCGGTTGAGAACAACATATTACCACGTTCGTCGCGCGCCTCGCTGCGCACCAGTACCTGCCGGAGCGGGTCTATCCATGCGGTAGCCTCGTTGCCGACAGCCTGTTTCGCCTCGGTACGCAACTCGATGCGGTACGTTTTGGCCCCATCAATCGTTTCTTCGCCGACCAGCGTCGGAGAGAGTTCGGCTGGGTTCGAACCGCCGATAGTGTCGAGGCGCAACCCCATGAGTGCGACCGGTGCCGTGCTCCGCGCGATAATCTTGCTCCGGTCGGATTCGGGAGTTTCGCGCAAATCCGTCTTCATCGCTTTCTTGAGTTGCGGTATGTACTCGACGAGCTCGGTGGCGCTTGCCACGATGGTACGCTTGTGCGGCTCGAGATAGTCGATACGGAGCTTGTCGGGTTTCTTGTACGTGAACACCCACTTGTCGGCCTGCGACTGGTCGCTCTTGCGCGTTGTTCTCGAGACTTCAAACGATAGGCTGCTGAATGAGTCGAACCTTGCCTCGAGATCGGACACGATCTGTCTTGCGTCCGGCGTGGGGTCGGCGCAGACTGAGAACGAGACGGCGAGCGCGAAAGAGAGGGATGCCGCGGAACGAAGCAGTTGAGCAGACGGTTGGAGCGGGACCTCCCGCATCGGTTGGCTGAGCCTCCTTAAGGTTTACAACCTGTGCCGTTGCAGGTCATCTACCTGTCACTGTGTCACGGACAGGCACAGACTCCTGCCAGGTGCGCGACCGTTTCTCCTTTCTCGTACGACAGCAGTATATGCACGTAGAACGAAAAAAGTCAACCCATTTCTGTGTCAGGAAAGAGTTCTTCTTTACGACCCCGCAGTAGGGAGCTCTTCTTTGGCGGTCTTTCTCATACCGCAAATGAAGATCGGACACTCGGTCAGATGGGGAGGACGTTGATGCCGGCCAACTGAGCATAGGCTCTGAACTGACGTGTGTGGTCACCATAGATGAACAACTGGTGGTGTAACGCTCTTAAGTCGCGTATGTCGTCTATGTCGTCCACCTCGACCTCGAGCGCAGTCCGGCACCCGCCGGATGGCGGGTTGTCGATGTTGCGGACCACGCGACCCGAACCCAGCACGATAGATGAAGCACGCGATTTCGATTCCGCCAACGGCGGTTTCCGTTCCCAGAACCGATCGGCGAACTTCATGATCGTGACTTCTTGGCCGACAGGCCAGAGCACCTGCAGCGCAACGCCGAGCCCGGATTCGGCGTGTGTGCGGAGAGTGAACGGCGCAACTGTTCCGTCGAAACCGTCCAGTTTGGTGGGACACGTGCAGTGGGACCCCATCAGGGTGTTGTTGACGGTGTTGACACAGATGTTCTGCATGAACCCGGGTCGATCGAGCAGAAGGTGTGTGAGCCGCGATGAGACGGCGGCAGGCCAGTCAGCCTGGCATGAAGCAACCACAGCTTCATCGCGGAGACGAGAGAACGCGAGGCAGGGCGGCGGGACATGCCGCTTCTGAACCAGCGGCAGGCAGTCGACCGCAATACCGTGGCAGTCTTCAGCAGCCATGATACGACGGCAGACGACATAGTTTTTCACGGCGTCGAGTATGTCCTTTTCCGTCGGCTCGACTGTTTTCCTGGCGGTTTTGATGTAGTAGTCGGCGATAGCCCGCATCTCGTCGGTCGTCTCGGTCTTGTTGAACTCCTGTGCGAGCCGGCTGACAGGAATGTAGTGGAGGGTGGTTCCGATGACTTCCAGCTCGCGGTCTTCCGTCGTGTCGCCTTGGAGAATGCAGATGCGGGTGTTCTTCATCTCGTGGATGGTGTTTAGCATTTTCAGAGCGCACGCGAGCCAGTCGACGTCCTGCGTGGAAGCCACGAACGTTTTCGGCACGTTGGCGAGCGGTTTGATGTTGTGCAAGAATGATGTCCCCATTGGGCTGAATACGACCATGGGGATATCGCCTCGGGTCCGGACGAACTGGTTGAGATCGCGCCAGTGGTCATGGTGCATGATGGTGGCTACAACACCATCCGGAGGATCGTTCTTGAGTTGCTCGATATACGTCTTGACGGCTGCCGTGTTGTCGAGGGGTTTAGAATGCAGTTCGAGCTCGATGCCCAACTCCCTGGCGGCCTGAGTCATGGTTTTCGTGTAGTCGGCCTGGCTCGCTTTAACGTCATAGCCGGTCCCCGGCCAACCCATCCAGTAGCGGTCGACGTTCGGGCGGATGAAGACGGCGTGAATCGCGGGCTTCCTGGCCGCACTCCGTTCCTGGGCGAAGAGCGACGACGAAACGTCGAGAAAGCCCATGTCTGCTGCGAGAGCTGATGCGCCCATCGTAACAAGGAAACCCCGACGTCCTGTCATCGGCCCCCAACGGGTCGCATCCTGCGGTTCATTACAATGCATGATAGCTCCTCCTGTTGTTACGGCAGCGGCCCATCGGTCGAGCGGTTCCTGTGTAGAACCACTCGCCGACACACGGCACGTCCGCCGGACTAGGTAAAACATGACTTCTTCGGGTCCAAGCAACTCCTTCTGCCGAGTATAGACGCAACGTACGCATGTGTCAACAACAGAATGCTGCGGAGAATGCTCGACGTTCTGACTGAGAAACGTCGCAAACTGGCCACTGATCGTTGCCGCGGGGGAACAGTGCGTGATACACTCACGTCGATATGGAGGAGACAGACGATGATTGATCCTGACGATGTTCTGCAGTTGATAAAACGCCGCCGGAGCGTGAGACGGTACGCGGAGAAACCCGTGCCGGAAGAGGTGATGGAGCAGGTGCTCGAGGCCGGGCGGTGGGCTCCTTCGGGGGCGAACATCCAGCCGCGTCGGTTTCTTGTGGTGACCCGCAAGGATCTGCTGGAGCGCATTGCCAGGCTGTCACATTACGGGCCGGTGAAATCCGCGCATGTCGCAAACGCCGCCGCGCTTGTTCTTATGCTCGGCGACAACAAGACTATCAGCCCGACCGTGACGCTGGATTGCGCGATCGCCGGAACGAACATGACGCTCATGGCCGAGGCGCTGGGTATCGGGAGCTGCTGGATAGGCGCGTTCGAGGAGGATAATATCCGCGATCTGCTTGCCGTGCCCGACCGTTACGATATCGTGGTCATGATCGCGTTCGGGTATCCGGAAGGCGAGCTTCCCAAACCGACCCCGCGGCTCGAGCTCGAGAATATCGTGCACCACGAATCGTTCTCGAAAGAGTCGGAACCGTCGTTCGTTACAAAGACGAAGAAAGCCGGGCCCTTCTCGGTGCTTCCGAAGATACTCGGCCAGCTGTTCGGCCGGCCGAAGTGACGCAGCTCTGTATAGTTTGGACAGGATAACAGGATTCACAGGATTCAAGCGGAACGGTCAACTCTGGTCTTTCGATTCGCAGAACTCTCTGGCAATGACTGCTACTTATCCTGTCCGGATTTGGCCGCTTCTTGTCCAAAGATGAGCGCAAATTGACGCAGGTTTGATGGCCCAGCCAAGTCTGTGGTGACCTTTCTTTATGTCCTTTGTGTCCCTTGTGTCCTTTGTGGTTCAACCCCTGTTACTGAATAACAGAGTGCGAGCAGACAACCCACTTACCGGACGGTGAAAGACCAGGTCTTGTCGGTGGAGTTGCCTGCGAAGTCGGCAGCCACGATTCTGAGCTTATGTTGGCCGGAAGGCAGAACCGTCTCGACGGGATAGAGCAGGCTCTTTCTCGGCGGATCGTACTCGGATATGACGAACGTGCCGTCGACGTACATCTTTATTGAGCGATAGTCTATTCCCGCCCCTTCATCGGTTATCTTTGCTGATATCACGAGGCCGCGCGGTTGCGCTGCCGTACCGGGATGAGGCGAGACCAGCCTGATTCGTGGCGCGATGTCGTCCTCGAAGACAGCGAACGTGCCCATCTCGTTGCTTTCCGCGGAGACGGTCATCGTAGATTCGTCCAGCGCGTTGCCATACCATTTCCAGCCCGCGCCATCTTTAAACCAGTACAATCCGACACGGTCCGTGTTTGCGCCCTCGGCGTATCGCAACGACACCGTACCGTCCCGGTTCAGCGGCTCGTCTATGGGGCCGAACGTGTAAGCCTCGCTGTGCGGTATGAGCCTTGCCCTCGGCCTGGGAGCGGTGTGAGAGACGTGGACATAGACCGGGTTGTAGACAGTGTCGGCGGGCATGCTGAAGCTTGCACGCCCGTCGTGCGACCACGCGGTGCCGCCGTCTTTCGGAGTGATTGGCCAGAGATGCATATCGAGAGTCGCGAGATCCTGCCGGCCATCCTGCGCGGTCGCTTCCGCCGCAATACGCAGCTCAACCGGTGCCGTCGAGTCGAGAACGCGGACTCCCTCCCAATGGTTGTCACCGATAGCGACGACGGGCAAGACGCCGGCGTCCGTGCCGTCAACACTGAGAGCGATTCGCGGGTGCTGAGCTGTATCGCGGTCGGACGTGACGCGTATGACACAGAGGTTGCGGTACGTTTTGGCGGCCACACGCAGGAAGTCCGATCGTGATTCGAAGACGGTGTCGTGGTCCGAGAGCGGTTGGAACGGTAGTATGTCCTGGGGGACCGGTGAGATTTGTTCAGGGGCAACGGTGACGCCTATCTCGCAGACTGTCTGGTTGCCAGCGGGATCGTAGGCCGTCACGACGATGGCGTGAGTATCTCCCGCTGAGGATGGCAGCTTGTCGGCGTCGATGATGCCGGATCGAGCGGACGCGTACGATTCGAGCGAGTTTCCCGGAACACGGAACAGCCGCAGAAACCGCTTGCCGGTGTTGAGAAGCAGGAAATAGTCGTAAGCGAGGTTAAGGAGGCGTGTGCGGTCGTAAGAATACCTATCGAATCGCGGTTCGAAGAGCGGTTTGCCGTCGATCTCCGCACGAGCACCGAGCACACCGAGCCTGTAGTTGTCGTTTTCGGCCCTGTCCTCGACCTCGACGGCGACACCGAACCGGCCGCTGACTCTGAACGGGTCCCCGGCACGGTATCGGTC
>CAZGCA010000106.1:0-18195 GCA_964524145.1 uncultured bacterium
GCTCAACGGGCGCCAGTTGTCCGTGTGCATGCCTAGCTCGATCATCGTTGCCTCCTCTCGGCGTTGGGTTGGTTAGCCCCTGGGATCATCAGGCAATTGTCGCAAGCGTCCCGGCCGCTCCCACACAGGCTTGGCGGGACAAGGTCAAGTCTAGCAAGTGCCGTTCATGCGATTCAAGGCGGTGTATTGAACGATTTGAGACTACCGTTGCCATCATTGCTTATGAAGAGAGGTGGATATTCTTGATGCGAGCGAAGCCGTGGCCCATTGCCACATCAAGAACGAGATGTCCAGATTGAAGCGGGAAGCAATATTACGGGTCTTATGTATGATCCCCTTCCTCCTGAGCGTTCTCTGGACCGTATAGGTGAAGCGCACCATATAGTAGTACGCATAAATGAACAGGCGCCCGATGTGATGTTCTTTTTTCATAAACTGGAAGAACTGCTTCTTCAACACGGGATTCAACGGCCAGGCGCTGGTATTGGCAATATACCTTTTCCGCATGCCAAACAGCTGCCGATCCACACCGGCATCTTCAAGTATTCGCCTTGGGATGGGACGATCATACTCGTTGTTCAAACGCCACGGGGCCATTTCCTCGGAGAAGGATAGATGGTGAATCTCCCTGATATTCCTCGCGAGAATGAACGGTACAGCCAGGTTGATAAACCCGCTCTTCAACCTGATCTCCCTGAGACTCATCCCCGATAGCGCACTTGCACCACGTATCAGCCGGTCGTCCAGTTCTTTCTCCTTTGTGTCCGTGCCCCAAATGATATCCCCGTGGTGCCCTGTGAAGACCACTGCAACAGAACAGTTGTTTTCGATGTACTGGCACATGGCGTCGAGGCTCAACTCGAACCAGGGAAGCGTCGCAAATTTCGGTTGGCTGGTGGCCAGGAAATACAGCTCATTTTCCGACACCTCCGACCGCTTCTTGTCAAGGGACTTCGGGTCAAGTCCAAGACGTTCTGCAATGGCCGTTCCGTTGTCCTTGGCACACAGGTCAAGAACGGGCACCTTCAAACCGTTCCCCGTGAAACAGGTTCTCACACCGAGACCCTTTGCGAGGCATGATACGGCGGTCGAGTCGTAACCGGTGGATAGGGTTGTTACGGCAGAGAAAGCCGTTTTCCTGGCGCTGCTTTCGTAATTCGCTCGTATCTGCTGTAAAATCCCTGTAAGCACTCGATAATACTTGTCATATGAGTCGATCTTGTGGTTTCCGCGAGGTTTCTGTTCAAACCGTATCTGACCGCTGGATAGAACCATATTATGGTAGAACTGTTGATAGAGACATTTTATCCGTGGATGTACTACGGCAAACTCCTTTTCGTAGTCCTCGACCCCTCTCTCGAGTATCGACAGACATTCCCTGCGATAATTGTGGTTCGGGTCCAATTCGGCGCCGGTTGCGGCCAACAGAACCAGCAGGCTGTTGGAAACCAGCAGCCTCCCGTTGTCATCGCAGTAACAGAGCCGGTCAATCGCCGCTGATGAAGGAACGAAAAAGACGGCATCATCTTCTATTCTCATGCCGCTCCCAAAAAAGTACTCACTTCGATGGAACTCCCCGGCCTCGAAAACACCATCCCAAACCCCTTCAACCAGCCAGTCTTCATTATTGCTTTCCACCGCAGGGCCGTGAGTGACTTCGACAGCGACCCCGTTCCGGTCAACACTAGCCAGCCAGGCGAGTTTTGGCAGTTCCTCATTGATGTGGCATTGAAGTCGAAGTCCCATCAGCAGAATCCCCAATAAAGAACGCTGTCTGCTTCGCTCACCATCCGGGACGGAAATGAGCGTTTACAGGTTCAGGGCTTACGGTTCGTGGTTACCTTTCTATCGTTGACCTTGCTCGCAGGCCGGCCCCCCTGTCAAAACTCCCTGGCAGAGTGAAGGTGCGAACCGGCACGATTAACCGAGTGAACCGTGCTGCGTCCGCCGCAACCCTGTTTCTCGCTATTATGCACGCAGTGGCGGCGGCTGTCAACTCGATTCGCCACAGGCTTCCTTCGGTACCTCGCATCATTGACGATCCCTGACTTCTAATATAGTCCAATGCGGCAAGCCAGTTGTCGTAAACTTGACCGCGCCAACCACATCAAATTGTATCCCGAGCATGATGAAACGCAAGAAGTCGTGGCTTGCCCTCTGCGACAGACTTACGCCCGAAATGCTTCTTGACTCGATCGCAGCTTGTGGTACACTATTCACTTGAGACAACGGAAGAGCCCATTGGTTGCGGAGATATCGGCTGGCACACTTCTCGGTATCGCGAACTCGCATGAACTTGACGGAGGCTTGAGATGCGTATTCTGTACATTGACTTGGATTGTGTTCGAGCGGATCATCTATCGATTAACGGGTATTCTCGTGAGACGACGCCCAATATCGACCGGATCGGTCGTGACGGAGTGACGTTCAGGCGGTGTTATTGCGCCAACTCGCCGTGCGTGCCGTCGCGTGCGGCGCTCTTCTCGGGCCGGTTCGGGTTCAACAACGGGGTTGTCGGCCACCACGGGCTGATGTCCGGGTTCCGCAAGATAGTCGACAGCCACGGGTATAACCCCGACTTCCCCATGCTTCCGCGCCACCTGCGCGCAAACGGTATGAAGACTGTTTCGTTCAGCACGTTCCACGAACGTCACAGCGCCTGGTGGTATTGCGACGGTTGGGAGGAGATACACACGTTCTCGCGCAAACGCGGCAACGAAACGGCTGACGAGGCTTCGGGCCCGTGTATCGACTGGCTCAGCCATTACGGCACGCAGGACAACTGGTTCATGCATTTCCACGTCTGGGACCCTCACTGCGACTACCGCGTGCCGCAGGAATGGCTGGACAAGTTCAAGGACGCGCCGGGTCCCGACTGGCCCGACCAGGCAGAGATCGACCGCCAGTTTGACGAGATGTACGGCCCGCAGACGGCACGCCATCTGTTTGAGGGGCCTGGCCAACAGGTGCCGAACATGCCGTCCCAAATCAAGACCGTTGACGATTTGAAATGGCTTGTCGACGGTTATGACGGTTCTATCGCCTATGCGGACCACCATGTCGGGCTGGTGCTCGAGGAACTTGACAGATTGGGGGTATTGGACGATACGGTTGTGATCGTCACCGCGGACCACGGCGACTCGTTCGGCGAGCACGGCCAGTACAAGGATCACGGTATCGCCAATGAGCCGGTACACAACATTCCGATGGTTGTCCGCTGGCCCGGGATGAAAGGGCGCGGCGAGATCGACAAGCTCATCTACAACCTCGATCTCTGCCCGACCTTGTGCGAGCTGCTCGGGTTCGAGACTCCGCCGCGCTGGGACGGGCGATCATTCGCCGCCGGTGTGCACGGAGAAGAGTTCGCGGGGCGGCCGTATCTCGTCATGGACCACGGCATCTACACGCTATCCCGCACGGTGCGCACAGCCGACTGGGCGATGATGCGCATGCTCCATCCGGGTACGTACCCGTACACCGACGAGGTGTATCTCTACGACATGGCCGCTGATCCGCACCAGACAACAAACCTGGCCGGGAAGCGGCCCGAGAAAGTGATGGAGCTGGACCACCTGCTGTGCGAGTGGCGACAGGAACAGGTCACTCGCGGCGGCGGCCCCGACCCGCTCGAAGCAGCGGTGCAACTGGGACCGTTCCATTATCACGCTCCGCGTGCGCGCGTCGAGTGGCTCGAGAGTGAAGGGCGCGACGACCAGGCACGCGCGCTTAAAAAAAGCATGGACCGCTACCATCCCAGAGACTGGATGTTTATTCCCCGCCCGTGGAGATGAGGGCGCGCGCCAAGACAAAGGCTGGACAGCATTTACCAGCCGCCGCCGCCACCGCCGCCACCGCCGCCGCCTGAGGATCCTCCGCCGCCACCGCCGGAACTAGAGCCCGGGGCTGTAGACGACGACGAGACGGCGCTTGCGAACGAGCTGTTCAACGCCGAAGCGAATCCGTCCGCGCCGACAGCCTGCCAGTGGGGGCCGCGATACCAGCGTGGGGAGTAGTGGTCGTCGTGAGGCAATTTGCCTGCTTCCGTCAGCGCTTCGGAGAACTGTTTGGACCACCCTTTCTCCACGTCGAGCGCGATCGCGAATGGAAGGTACTGCTCGAAAAGTCTGGATGCCTGTTCGGCATCGCCGCCCATGTTGAAGCTGCCCTCGCCTGTCAATGACATCCGAAACCCCTCGATCTGGTCGAGCACCTTCCTGCCGAGCCGGGTGGGTGCCTTCAGCAGTTGGTAGAAGACGAGGTTGATCACGCCAAGCGCGACAATAGCGGCAACCAGTCCCGCGGACGTTGCCATATACAAGAATCCGGCACCAAGAAGTTCCCCGCCAACGAACGGCACTGAGAGCAGCGTTATACCCAGAGCCGGTCCGATCTGCTTTGACGAGCCCGCAAAGACGGCCTTCCAGGACACAACGACTTGTCTGAGCAATGCCGCCACGCCCACGGTCCAGCCGGTCAACCAGATGGTCATGAAAAGTGCAGTCGGGCCGCTCTCAGCCGATAACGATAACGCCGCCGCACCAACGACCACGGCTATAGACAACAAGATCCCGGGCAACAGGTACTTCTTGTTCGTGAGGAAGTAGACCTTCTCGCAGTTCTTCTGCAAGGCCCTCCTCAAGTTCTGCTGAGCCTTGGACAGCGTTGCGTGATGCTTCTGGTCGATCTCGAATTCCTGGGATTGGCCGAGCAGTTTATCGGCGATCTTGGTTTCTTCGGGTGTGAGCACGTTGGGCGGTGCCTGGTCGCGTACGAGATAGTAGGTTCCGTCCTGTTCCTCGATTCGCAAGAACCCTTTGCTCGCCATGTTGACAAGCGTGGTGGTGAACGTCTGGTTGTCAAACCCCATCCGCCAGATGAACCGCAGTGCCGCAGGTGAGAACCCGCTGGGAGGCGCGTCCTGCGGGAGGATGATACCTTTCTCCGGATCCTTCCCCACCATGCTCCAGACCACGACGTAATAGAAGAACACGCACAGAAGACCGACCACGCCCAGAATGCCACCCCGGTTGTCGTTCAGGGTATATGCGACCCGTTCGGCAGCGGTAGGTTCCGGGACTATTCCTTTTGGGAACCCGACGACTATCGTGAACCCTTCGGTTGGGAGCAGCATCTTCGTCGTCCTGAAGGAAGCGACCCCCGGTCCTTCAACCGTCGCCTCGTAGGCCCGTCCTTTTGACCCCTTGGGACCCGTGTATGCCTCGACCGACATATCCGTCCTGCCGACTTCTGCCGGAAGCCGCACCGTGGCAGAGGCGGTGTCGATCGGAAACGCCCAATCGTTGCCGGTGACGTTCCAATACAGCTCGTCGTGGTTCTTAAAGAACCCGAGCTGACGGTTCGTACGGTAGGTCAGCCCGTAGGTATGTTCACCCGGAGGCAAGGTGACTTTTTCGCGGCCCATGTAAACGCGCACGCCCTTGGACTGCTTCCTCGTGTGGTAGCCTTCGGTTCTGCCGTCGCGCGTGACCCGCTCGACGTTGAAGGGAACCACATACTTCTCGCCGTGCCGTCCCTTGTACCGCGTTGGGAAATCGCGGTAGATACCGCGCTTGATCTTGTTGCCAATGCTTCGGACGCGGATGGCTTCCCTCACGGTCATCGACCCGTCCGCATGGATGGTAATGTCGCTGTGGAAGCTGAGGATACGCTCGCCGCCTTGTGCGCCGGAATGGTTGTGGACAATCAAGAAGGAGAAAGCAACGATGCCAATGACCACCGCACAGGACCGCACGTTCATGACAACCTCCCGGTTCGAGTTCCAGATTGACCCTATCGTGAAAACAGTATACCACACCTCCCGGTTGGCGACGGGGGCAACGTCACGACGTAGAGAAACAAGAGCCGGCAGCTACTTCTCTTGGGCCGCGTCCAACTCCTCCTGGAATTCCTGGTTGACGAACTGCAGGTACATATCCAGCGGGACAAGTTCGCGGCTGACGGTATTGAGGGTTTCGGCAGACATCGCGCCGTCCTCGACGAGCTGGCGACCGGCTTCTTTCGCCGCCTCGAAGATATCCTCCACCGGGGCGCCCATCTCCATCATCGGCCTCACTCCCTCTCCATGAGGTCGCAACAGCGCACCGGCAAACTCGCGCCCCAGGTTCTTGCACGCCGCCTCCATGTGGACGAGCAGAGGATCGAAGTTGTCCATCTCCCAAAGACCGCAGTTCGAGACCAGGACGACCTTGCCGGCTTTGACTCCTTCCTGAAGAGGGTGACGGCAGTGGCCGTCGCGCAGCTCGAGAAACGGCTGCCCGAGCGGGATCATCCGGTCCATCACCATCTTCATGGGTCCCGAGACCCCGTCGACGTAGACCGGCGTCGCGATGACCCAGATGTCCGCGTCGCGCAGCTTGGGGCACAACATCTGCATATCGTCTTTCTGGAAACATGTGCCGGGAGTCTGTATCCAGCAGTGGAACTCGCCCTGGCAGGGGTTGATCTTCAGCTTGTTCGTGTAGAAGAGTTCGACTTCCGCTCCTGCTTCTTTCATCCCGTCGAGAAACGGGTCCAGTATCAGTGCCGTGTTGCCTTTCTCGAACCTCGGGCTGCTGTTGAGCGCCAGTACTTTCATAGTCCTCTTTCTCCCGTTGCGTACGGTTGTCATCCTATGTACCTAGCCAAACACTGACGAAATGATATGGCCGACATAGTGAGTTGCCACAATGACCACAAGCGCGATACTCAAGTGCTCCGCGACTATCATCCACGGCTTTGCCTGTTGTCCCTTGGCGAGCGCAAAGCTCAGAATTCCGAGCATGGATAGCCCCCAAATCACGCTGATCACGATCGCCGTCGAGAGTCCGAACAGCAAGACCGGAATGAGAAACGTCAGCGCGAAAACAAACTTCGAAAGGAACGTGGCAATCGTGGATTCCCATATTTCCGTCGTTGAATGCTTGTTCTCTGACTCCTCAGAAACGTGAATGCCCAGTGCGTCCGAGAACGCGTCCGCGACCGCTATTGTCAACACGCCGCCGATAACCGCGAGTTTTGAATGTGTTCCGGAGTGCAGCCCGACCATGAGCCCGAGCGTGGTGATGATGCCCGAAGTCAAGCCGAAACTGATTCCTGTCTTAATGGAATGCTTTATCACTATGGGTTCGCCTCTCCGATGCATATCAATCCCGGCGACATTGTCGGCAGCGTTACGCGAACCTCGACTCCGTCCGTTGTCCACTTGGCTTCCGCGCCGCGCACGGTCAGGTCACGGTCTGCGCCCAGCAACTCTCTTGGAATGTGGAACTGAACCTCCTGCTCGGAATCCGTGACGTTGAAGACGTTTACGACGCCTCCCTTCGCGTTCGGAAGCGAGTGGAGATGAATAGTCTCGGCCAATCCGTGAAATCGACCTCTGACGAAATACGGTTTCAGCCGTTTGTACGTCTTCATCTGTTCCTGATAGGCAGCGAAACGTTTCTCCGGGTCGTACTCCGGCAACCCTCCGGGCGGTTCGACGGTCCGGTTGCTCGTTTTTCCGCCGATCCCGAGATGTCTGACCGTCGAGGCGGCCCACCAGAAGAAGAGTGAGCTGTCATTGTCGGCAGCCATGGTGATGTGGAGGTAGAGCGGGATGTTGCAGCCCAGGTTGTAGTAGTAAAGCGCCAACGCCTTGCCGGATTTCAGGTCGTTGATGCAATCCCACATGTACTCGAACCCCCAATTCTCGTCGTAGGAACCGTTCTCTCCGAACCCTTGCTGGAAGTATGTCGGCACATAGATCGACTCGCTCCAGGGCCAGACGGGGTCGTGCGCCTCGACGATGAGCCCGGGACATTGTTTGCGGACCTCGTTGCAGAGGTTATAGACAGCGAGCACGTGGTCCAGCGGCGTTGTCGGAACGGTGTGTCCGTGCGCGGCATCATGGCAGGGTCCGCGCCAGTCCATTTCGTCGAACATCATGAAACGGATCCCGTGCCGCGATATGTCGAGAATGCGTTCGAGCTTCGCCTGCCAGAAGGTCGGATTGCACAGACAGGTCTCCCACAGCTTCTGGCCGGGCCACGAGACGGGGCCGACGTCGCGACCAGGGTGTTTGACCAGGTACTCGTGCGGCCAATGGTCTCTGTAACAGCGGAGTATCGTCCGGTACCCGAGGTCCAGCCCGTAGTCATCTTTGAGCGTCTTCACCATTTCCGGGACGGTTCCCAATCGCGATTCGTCCCAGAGCGTGGTGCCTTCGGCGACCTCCCAGCCGGGGTCCAGATACAGTAGCTCGCAGCCGCACGCTTGCGCTTTCGCGGCTTCCTGCAGCAGCGCATCACGCGTGTAATGTTCCTTCAGCCTATCCTCGATGGAATGGTACCAGCCGACATCGTACAACTCATTCCAATTCACCGGCGGGTTGTAGTCTTCGGGGAACGTGTGTCCTTTCGAGTCCAGAAAGTCGCGGTAGCATGCAAACGCCTCGGTAAGCCCGCCATCAAACGGCACGTAGCGCGTCGTGCCGAAGGTGACCTCCGCTCCCGGCGCGAGATGCCGGGCGGCCGAGGGTTCGCCGTACAAGGAGAGTCCCGCGCCGCCGAAGCGCAGCATCCGCTCATCTCCTTGACGCTGAGGACACGCAACGGAAAGCTCGATCGCCTCGTTGTTGTACTTGATGATCACCACGCCGCGTTCGCCGTCCCACCACGTCCAGGCTTCCGAGCGGAGACAGCCCTCTTCCCTCAGGAGCGGTTCGGGACGTGTCCTGTCGGAATAGACCGCGTTGCTGAAGTCGCCTTTGATCAGCGCTTCGGTCGAGTAGTCGTGCACGCTGCCGTTCAGCTGTACCCGAAAGGGAATAGCACACAACCGCCAGTCCGCGCGACGAGTCATGTCGGCAAGAAACCCCAACTCGATACGGCTGAGCGTGACCGGCTGCGTATCGGCGTTCTTGAGAGTTATCGTCTCCTCGATGTGGTCCCCGACGTTGCGGAACACCTGGACGAGTTCGATCTGCGAGTTTGAAAAGCGACCCGTGATAGTGGTTTCGGAGCCGTTCCGGACGCACCTCTTCTCTGTCAATCCCGTACCGCCGATCTTCTTGCCAAAGCCGACGAACCCCGATATTGCGTAGTGGTACGGCCTGTCGGCAAAGTCAAGCTTCATCTCCGGAGCATACAGTCGTCCCGTATCGGCGGCCAGTTCCAGCATTGTCTTCTCCTTTGCATGGCCGCTGTCAACAGTGCCCGCGAGACAACAGCACGCAACTCCCAACGCCACGACGTTCGACAATCCGATCGTTATCATCGCCTTGAGCATAACACACCCCACATTTATCGCCAGGTACTCGCTGCCCGGCCGAGGATTCACGATCCGGAACCGCTGCGCTCCTCCACCTTGAGTTCCATAACAATATGTCCCCAGCCGCCGCATTGGACGCCCACGTCGAAGCAGCCCGTTCGTTTGAACCGGATCTCATTGGGATCTACACCCGCGTAAAGCAGCTCATTAGATGCAAAGATGACCTTTGCCGCTGAACTCAAGGCGTAGATGCAAACTCTCTTTGGACAGAGTTTTGTTATAAGGTTGCCGGCTCCGTCGAACACAAGCCTGTCTCCCACCTGGTGCATGCTATTGCAGTTGTGCGATTCGACGACCTCCATAACGATCGTCTTGTTCATCAATTCGGGGCCTTTGGAGAGCACATCATTGTTCCTCGGATTCTCTCTAAACAGTCTTATCTCTTGGTCCGTGTACCCCAAACGCTCTTGGATCATCTGCCACGTACTCTCATTGATCTCCATGTCAACGCCTCCTCAGAACCTGGCGTACGCCAGAGCCTCGCAACACGGCCATTACACAACCTGCGGCAGCCATTCTACCCTCTGGCAGCACGGTGACGCAAGGGAATGACGTCGGGTGATGAATAGGGTGTCCGGTAAAACCCTTAACCGGCTGAAGGCTGTGGCTGCGGATGCTTGCGCAACCGGGCGAGTCGCTCCTCGACGATGGTGTATACCGTCGGTATGAGGATAAGCGTGATGAGCGTCGAAACGAGCAGCCCGCCTATAACGACGCGGGCCATCGGCGCCTGCAGCTCGCTTCCTTCACCGAGCCCGAGCGACATCGGCGTAAGAGCGAGTGCTGTCGTGAGCGTGGTCATGAGGATGGGTCGCAACCTGCGTCGGCCGCCTTCCTCGACGGCTTGGCGCAGGGGCATATCGTGTTTGCGCCGCAGCATGTTGACGTAGTCGATAAGCACGATGGCGTTGTTCACCACTATGCCCGCCAGCATGACCACGCCCATCAGCGACTGCACGTTGAGCGTTGTGCCGGTCAGCACAAGCGTCAAGATGACGCCGATAACGGCGAACGGTATCGAGAACATGATTATCAGCGGGTGGATGAGCGACTCGAACTGGGACGCCATCACCATGTAGACGAGCACCACGGCCAACACGAACGCCAATGCCATCTCCCTGTACGATTCCTGTTGGTCTTCGTACTCGCCTCCGTAAAAGAACGAGAATTCTCTCGGCAGCGTTATATCGCGAAGCAGCCGCTGGATGTCCCGCATGACGTTCCCGAGATCGTACCCCGGCGCGAGGTTGGCCGCGACGGTAAGCGAGCGTTCCTGGTCGATCCGTTCGATTTCTGTCGGTCCGGTGCGTCGTTCCAGCCGGACGAAGTTGGTCACCGGCACGCGTTCGCCCCGGGGCGTCACCATCCAGAGGGTCCGCAGATTCTCGAGCCGGAGCCTGTCCTGTTCGCGCAACCGGACGCGCACGTTGTACTCGTCGCCGGCGTCGCGGTATCTGGTCGCGACCTCGCCGCCGAACGCTGTCTGGAGGGTCTGGGCGATCGCCGATACGCTCAGCCCGAACTCGCCCGCCTTGTCCCGGTCGATCGCGAGGGTCACCTCGGGCCGGCCGCGGCTCTGGCTCAACCGGGTATCCGTGATCCCCGGGTAGTCGGCAAGCTTACGCTCCACTTCACCGGCGATGCGTACCGCTTCGTCGCGATCGTATCCGCGTATGTCGATCCCGATGCTCTCGCCTTGTGACTGAAACATGCGCATGATAAACAGTCCGCCGCTGGCGCGCGTCCTCACAAGGAGGCCCGGAATATCCCCGAGCTTGCTGCGCAGCAACTCCGCTATCTCCTCGCTCGAGTAGTCCCTCTCATTGAGATCCACGAGCTTGATCCTGAGCGAACCGCTGGTCGAGGAGGAGCCGCGATACCATGAGCCGGTACCGAAACTGGTTTGCACGTTCTCTATATAGGGTCCCGCAACCTGCTGCACGATACCCTCGACCTTGCGGAACGTTTCATCCAGCGTCTCGAGACGTGTCCCCGGGGCCATCTCGCCGTAGACGCGGACTTCGCCTTCGTCCGTGGTCGGCATGTATTCGAACCCTATCGACCGCAACAGCGGGAGGACTGCCAGGAGAATCACTATGCCGCCGAACACCACCAACCTGCGGTGTCCGAGCGCGAAGTGCAGCATCTTCCGGTACGTTTCGTCGGCGCTGTTAAATCCGGCCTCGCTCACTCGGTACAGCTTGTGCAGCAGACTCTCTGTGCCATTGGCGTCAGGCCGCTCGACCTTGAGCACGGTCCGGCAAAGCATCGGGATAAGGGTGAGCGCAACGAGAAGCGAACAGGTCAAGCTGAACGCGACGACATAGGAGAGCTGGCCGAACATCACGCTCGCCGTACCGGAGATGAAGACCAGCGGCAGGAACACCACCAATGTGGTCAGCGTGGACGCGATGATGGCGGCGGTCACCTCTCCGCTGCCTTGCAGCGCTGCCTCACGTGCGGGTTGGCCCGCCTCACGGTGCCGGAAGGCGTTCTCGAGCACGACGATGCTGTTGTCCACAAGCAACCCGATGCCGAGCGCCAGCCCTCCGAACGAGACGATGTTCAGGGTGAATCCGCCGAAGTAGATCAGCGAGAACGACGCCATCACCGAGATAGGAATTGCAGTGGCGATGATAAGCGTGGACCGGATATTCCTGAGAAAGACGAGCAGCACGATCACAGCCAAAACAGCGCCGTAGAGCGCGGCGGCGCGCACGCTGGCGATGGAATCCTTGATGTACCGTGCGGAATCGAAGAGCGGGATGATTTGGATATGCGGAAAGTCGCGTTGTATGCGTGCGACCTCGTCATAGACAGCATCGGCGACCTGTACGGTGTTGCTGCCGGATTGTTTCTGTATCGAGAGCGAGATACCCGGCTGACCGTTGATGCGTTCGACGCTGCGTATCTCCTCGAACGCGTCATCAATCTCTGCGATGTCTTTGAGGTACACCGTCACGCCTTCCCGGGTCGCAACGACGATCTGCTGGAGGTCTTCGAGCGACGTGAACTGGCCATGGGTCCGGACCAGCAGATCGATTTCGCCTTCGTCGACTTCTCCGGCAGGCAGGTCGAGGTTCTCGGCGCGGATAGCCTGGACGATACTTCGCGGCGACAGCTTAAGGGCATCGATCTTTTCCCTGATAAGGTTGACGTGGATTTCGCGGCGGAACCCGCCCCTGATGTCGGCGGAGGCGACTCCCGGTACGCGTTCCAACCGGTACTTGAGTGTATGCTCAGCTAGATACCGCAGGTCAACCGGGTCGAGCTTTCCGCCAAGGCCCAAGTAGAGTATCGGGATCATGTTAAGATCGAATTTGTACAGTACCGGCGGGTCGGCGTCTTCCGGGAGCACGTCGCGGAGCCGGTCGAGCCGTTCCCGGACGTCGTTGGTGACGTCTTCGAGGTCGGTGCCCCAGGTAAACCGCAGCGAAACGCGTGCACGCTCTTCTTCGGAGCCGGATTCGATCTCCTCGACGTTGCTCACCGAGCCCATGGCTTCCTCGATGGGGCGGGTGATGAGCGTCTCGATCTCCTCGGGACCGGCACCGTCGTACCCGACCGCGACCGTGAGGGACGGGTAGGTGATGTCGGGCATCAAGTCGATGGGGAGCCGGCCGAGCGATACGACACTTATAACGATGATGATCAGAAACAACATCACCGTAGTGACGGGTCTGTCAACTGCTATCTGGGTCAGTTTCATGTGGGATCGCTAGGCGGCCTCGGCGGCTTGTTCTCCGGGGGTTTCGTGCCGGACGCGGTCGCCGTCACCAACCAGGTACTGCCCTCTGACAATGACCAGGTCGCCCTCGGCAAGACCGTCAAGCACTTCGGCAGCGCCTTCGGAGAGGATGCCGAGCGTTACCTCTGTGCTGTGCGCCACACCGTCCACTACACGCAGGACTTCGGTTCTGCCGTTACGGCGTACAAGCGCCATTTCGGGTGCCAGTACCACGTCGGACTTCTCTTCAGCGACGAGCGTCACGTCCGCATACATGCCCGGACGAAGCTCGCCGGCCTCGTTGGGCACCACGATCTCGACCATAGTCGTGCGGGTCGCGACGTCGACTGTCGGGGCGATCCGTTCGACACGTCCCTGAAGCTTGATCGAACCGTCCGCGACCATCACGACCGCGGGACGCCCGACCTCGATCAGCGCAATATCAGTCTCGGGTACGTCGATGACAGCCTTCGCGGGGTCCGTCCTGACGATCGTGCAGAGCGGTGTGGTAGCCGACACCAGCGCGCCGGGGTCTACTCGGCGCTTGTCAATATAACCGCTCAACCGCGCGATGATTCGTGTGTGCTCGAGATTGATCTGCGCCTCGTCGAGGGAAGCGCGTGCGCCGGCGACGTCGGCCTCAGCAAGGTCGACGTCCGCATGTGCCGCGTCCCTATCGGATGTTGCGAGGTCCAACTGCTGGTCGGGTGCGAGCCCTTGGCGGGACATCGTCTCGGCGCGTGCAAACTCTCGTTCAGCCGACCGCAGGCTGATTCGGCTCCGTTCGAGCCGGGCCTCCGCGAGTTTCAGGTTGGCCTTGGCCCGCTCGAGCCGTTGTACAAACTCCGCGTCGTCAATGGTGGCGAGCAGGTCGCCTTTGGATACCCGGTCGCCTATCTGCACTTTGAGGGTCTCGAGAATACCGGTCACCTTGGGAAGGATCGTGACCGACTCGTATGCCTCGACGGAGCCCACGTACCGTATGGTCTGGCGGATGGGACCGCGCTCGACCTTGGCGACTTCGACGCTCACCTCGAACCCGCTTCGAGGCATTGCTGCAGGATTATTTGAACCACGCTTAACTCTAAGCCCGACGGATACACACAACGCCGCTACCGCGCCAACAACGACAACGAAAAGAAGTTTCTTCATTTCAGATAAGTAATCCTATCCGGCCCGTCACGCTCCCGGCAACGTGTCAGCCGAAGACTCGACTCCGGCGAGCAGACAGTCCGCGTTACACAACCAACACCAATACCCCGAACCTCGCACCCCCTGGAGATCAGGCCTTTTCGGCAGGGAGGATAGTACCATATGCGGACGTGTCTGTCAATCAGTCCCAGGCTCGAGTCGCCTTCGGACTACGGTTGCGATTCCGACATCATCTAGACCGAAGAAGCGGCTGTCAGCGGGAATCGACCGCCGCAGTATAGGAGCATCGAACGATCCGGCGCGGGCTGTTTCGCTTGTTTCGTATCCGTCGGATAACTTGACATGCCCGGAGTGTCAACATATAATGCACCGGGAACTCCTGGAAAGTCGCGAAACATGAGAAGGATATCTTTTGCTTTCCGAAGGCTGTCATGCCCCATGTTACACGAATTGGCTTCGCTTATCCGGTTCTTCGCCAGTTTTCTGGTCACCTTCGTGTGGAGGTGTTTCCGCAAAGGGTGGCGTTCAGCACTCATACATGCGCGCTGCGAATGGTGGAGGCTCTACATCCGCAGGCGTAACAAACGCGGCCGAGAACTGAGGGTCGAATGTCCGTGTTGCGGCTGGAAGGGATACGACTTCTACCCGATGGACGGCATCAGGTTTTGGGAGCCAAGTGTCGCGTGCCCGAACTGCGAATATGAGCAACGCCAGCGTATGCTGCATTTGTACGTCACCCGCTGCGATCCCCAGTTCTTCACAATGCGCGGCAACGTGTTGCATATTGCCCCGGAACACTCCGTGGCAAGGATGATCCAGCAGAACCCGTCCTTACGCTACTTCTCGACCGACTTGACCCTGAAAATGCTCGATGACAAGCCCGGCATGAAGTTCCGGTCCGATGTCCAAGACCTGCCCTTCAGGGGAAATGGGTTCGATATCGTGTTCTGCGTTCACGTGCTCGAACATGTGCCGGACGACGTACGGGCCGTCGCAGAACTGCATCGGGTTCTGAAACCGGGCGGCGTCGCCTACGTCATGGTTCCATTCGACCCGAACACGGACAGAACTTTTGAGTTTCCCGAACCAAACATCGAACTCAACTACCATGTGCGGGGATATGCGCTATCGGACTTCAAGCACAGGTTGGATCGATTCGAGTACCAGGAGATAAAGCCGACGGACTTTCTCTCAGCAGAGGAGGTTCGTCGGTTCCGAATTCCCGACAAGGAGGTCATCTACCGTTGTGTCAAACCGCAGCGAGACCGGTCAGCGCTAACGAGTGACATGACGATGGTGTAGAGGTTTCCTCTGTTGTTTGGGAGATCGGCTCAAAGTGCTGCAACCCCACAGTTGGGAGTTGCCAGAACGCCCGCCGTCTGTGATGTTTGTGATGTTCTTTGTGATATAGGAACGAACCGCGAAGATTGGGACAGGGAAGAGGGAATCATTCCATCTCAGGAGAAACGAAAATCGCAGAACTCGTTTCATATACACCAACCGCAAGGGTAAGACGTACTATCTTCATCATGCCACAACCGCAAAGACAGGAAAAACCCGGTACGTCATGAAGAGCGTTTCGCAAGGTGCTTTGACGCACATGCCCGGGTGTTTGATGTGGAGCGAATAACGTATCTGGGGGAAGGAGGATGGTGGTCGTTGTTGGACCGTCAGCCTCTGCATGAACTCGTCGCGAAGCATCTTCCTCATCTGGGGAAAGACAGCTTCTTCGAGCTGATATGATAGCGGGAACGGTTTCCCAAAGAGGTAGGCGCTCCTGAAAACAGGATACTGGGCTCTTAACCCAATTCTGACGCCCCGGGACTATGACCTCGAACCCGGTACTTGAATCGGGGATAAGCGTTCCCGCCAACACTTATTCTAGAACAATGTCCGGGCTGTTGTCAAGGAAAATCTTCAAGCCACTTTAACCATTCAAGTGACGGGGGGATCACCGAAGAGGGCAATGGTGTGCTGAGGATGTTAGAAGGTCTTTTGGCAACGGACCCATGGAGGCTGTTTTCTGCATGCTTGATACGGAGACAAGGGGGCCGACGAAAGGGATTCGATAAGAGGCAGGCCGACAATGTGGTGGAGGTCACAGCCCAAGTGGGACAGCACTGCCCGAACTTTGGCGGCCTTCTGACAAACAAAAGAATGAAGAATCGCATGGTGCTCGAGAGCCGACCGGTCAAAGTAAGGAGCCGTCCGACAGCGGCCACCGGTTTGACAGGTTCTCGAGGGTTTGTTAGACTCTGTCTGGACTATCCGAGCACGATCCCGATGCCCCGGGACTTTGGGGAATTGGCTGCAGTTGGCGCTTAACGCTTCCGGCAGAAGCAACCGGCACGAACGATACAGGAGGGTCAGAAGATGCGCCCACGGAACCGACTTTCAGTCTTGACGGGTATACTGTGCGTGGTCGCCGTTTGTTGTGTCTCGACCTCCGAACGCAGTGGTGAGGTGGTTGCCGAGAAGGAGTTTGTGCTCGGCGCGCCCGCTGAGGTCGTGCTCGGGCTCAGGGCTTCCGTACCGGGCTCGGACTGGGGCGTTGAGAGCCGTGAAGCTGCTGTAGTGACCGTGACGGTCGATGGCGAGTACGTCGAGGATATCGTGCTCGTCGGCGGCGACGAGACGCTGGACTATCGCGTGCTGCTCGGCCCTGTGACCAAGGGACAGCACAGGCTTTGCGTTCTTCTTAATGAGGAACTCTCCTCGCCCGACGTGCGGCAGGTCGAGATTGCAGGACTTACCATGGCGGAGTACCGGCCGGGCGACGATCTATACGAGGTCGTTGCGCACGCACCGATCATATACTACCGGCGATGGTCGATGGACCGTTCGACGGACGTGCCGATGTTGGCATATCACCAGCGCTCGCACAGCTCTGACGGGACACGGATCCGATACACCGTCATCTTCACCCACGAGGACGGCGGAACGCCGGCCCCGATGCTCATGTCCAGATGGGGCCGGACGACGGATATCGAGCTTATCTACGACGTGGCGTTCGACGCAAACGGCAAGATCGTGCGCGAGCGGTACCAGGGACCGGGCCACGCCACGCCGCCGTTCAAGGGCCGGAAGCTGGGCGGCCATCCGCTGTTACGTGTCTGCACGAGCAACAATATGGTCACGGACGAGTTCCGGGACGGACCGCGTGTGGCGCTTGCGCCGGTCAACGAGCTGTCGCCCGGCTTGCCGCGCGAGGCGATGATGGACGCCAACCCGTGGACGTACCGGGCCATGGCGGCCGAGATGCGGCGTGAGGACCGAACCGAGTCTCCGGGCGATCCTGCGACTGACGCGGTGAGCGACCCACGCAACTACCTCTACTGCGACCTGTCGTTTGTTGGACTCGGTCGTAGACAGGCTGTCGTCGAGGTGCGGACCCGTGACGGCGCTTCGTTTCTCTCGAACCACGGCCAGCCCGGCGGCGCGGTTACGGCCGGGGTTGCCAGAGACTCGTGGTCGCGTGCCGCCGTCGAGCTGCCGGAGGCTACCGGGCCGGACGATATCGAACGCGTCGACGTAAAGCTGCTCGCCGGGAACGGGGCAGATGCAGCCGGTCAAACGCAGCTTGCCGGCGCGCGATGCTTACTGCTCGGGAGCGACTATGTGCCGCTGCCCGTGCTGGCTGCTGTGACGGAGAAACGGGCGATACCTCCTGCCGGGCTGGTAGTCTACGAGAGATAGATCCGGGCCGGCCATCCTCACGTGCTGAAACCCTCTCCCGCGCGATCGATGCCCATGAGTTTCGCGGACATGACCGATGTTTCCGTCGCCCCCGTTCGGGGGCTTGGCTTGTTGGGCATCTGCTACCCCGGGTTCCTCCTCCGTCGTCACCCGGGGCTATATTCCGTCGCCTCCTGCGGAGGCTTGGGAACCGTTCGGTCACCCTGGATTAGGGTCACGACCGCGGCGTGGCGCCAGTGTAGTTCTTGGGCAAGATGCCCAACCCTGGAGTTTGGCCATAATCTAGTTTATGCGGTCTGTGATTTGCATCATGC
>CAZGCA010000107.1:0-18150 GCA_964524145.1 uncultured bacterium
AAGATGCGGTGGCGATAGTGGGTGAGCCGGGAGATCTTACGAGGCTCGAGGAGATGGTTGGTCGTGTGTTTGGTGAAGGAAGCTCGGGTTCGGGTTGTCTGACGGACGAGACGCTCAGCAAGCTGACGGACGGGGAACTGTCGGCAGAGGAATCGGAGCGTGCGCGGTCCCATTTGTCCTGGTGCGCGGACTGTCAGCGCCGCTACGAGCAATGGGACAGAACGGACGCTGAGTTGCGGGATCTATTTCGCGCGGCGCTGCTCGGGAAGAGACGGTCGGAACAGTGTCTTACGCCGTGGCAGCTTGCGGGATACCTTCGCGGCCATCTTTCGGCGGAGGAGCGTGGCCGTGTTGAGTCGCACTTTCTGCTGTGTTCGTCCTGCACGCGAGAGCTGGTGGCGCTTCACGAGTTGCTGCAGGAGTTCGACGACGAGGAGCCTGCCCCGCTGAGTGAGGAAGTGCTGAGCAGGCTGGAAGCGCGTGTGGGCGAACTGGTGTCCAGGGAACGCAGCCCGCTCATATGCATTCGGTGTCTTGGCTCGATACCGCTCGACAGCGATGCGTGTCCTCGGTGCGGCGCAGTGGTGGGAAGGAGGGAGCGTCGGGAGAGGGCGGCACGCCAGCCGGTCAGGTGGTTCGGTACGAAAGCGGGCAAGGTTGCGGCGTCGTTGGTGGGAGTGAGCCTTGCTGCGTCGGTGGTGCTCGGTGGGATAGGCGTCTATCGGAGCCGGAGACCGAACGTGCCGGCACTCACGGCGGAAAACGCTCTCGCAGGACGCCTGCTGGACGAGATCGAGGAGGAGATAGAAGTGTTCGGGCAGGTCGCGATGTACGACCAGAAGCCCGGACGGTTCGAAGTGCCTGACGACGTTGCCCGGGTCGCCAGAGCGCTCGTCGCGAAATACTATTACGACGAGTCGGTCGCGGCGAAAGCGTTACGACACAAGGATATTGAAGACGTGTTCAAAACGTTGAACCGGCTCGAGACCAGAGGCGCAAAATCCAAATTGCTGCCCAAGTTTCCCAACAGGATACTGAGTCTGGATGAGCTGCGAATTCTCAAAGGTGAACTGTCGGGCGCTTATGAAGGTATTGGCATCGTTGTCCAACTCAAGTCTTCGGAAAATGGTGAGCGAATCGTCGGATTCCGAGACGATTCACCGGCTAGGGAGGCCGGACTACGCATCGGCGATTTGATTACTGAGGTCAATGGAGCATCGTTACGCGGACTGAACCTTGCGCAGATTACGGCTTTGGTTCGCGGACCGGTCAACACACCAGTGAAGCTCAAAGTCGCACGCCAGGGGGAGTCTGACTTCGAAGTCCGGGTTTCGAGAGAAAGATTGAGAGTGCCTTTTGTGGTTGAGCATACGATTCTGGGAGGGAATGCGGCGTATGTAAGCGTCCACGGGCTGGTCGGAGAGGCAGTAGAAGATATTGAAAGAGTCCTTGCTGAGTTTAGGAGTACTCATGTCGAACGAGTTGTCCTGGATTTGCGGGGCAATACGGGCGGTAGCGCTGAAGCGGCAATGGAGCTTGCTGGCCTTTTCCTGCCAAGCGGCACGCCAATCGCGAGAGTTGAGCCAAGTGATACCGAAGGTCTTATTTCCGCTGAGAGTGAAGCTGCCTGGAAGGGATGTCTCGCTGTGCTCGTGGACACGCACACCGTCAGTAGCGGCGAGCTTGTTGCGGCAGCTCTGCAGGGCACCGGGCGCGCAGTGATCGTTGGAGAGAGAACTGTTGGGAAAGGCAGTATTCAGACCGTTTACAGGCTGGCTAACGGTTACGGAGTTCAAGCAACAACGAACACCTTGTCTGGTCCTGACGGTTTCATTTTCAATAAGCACGGGATCGAACCGGATATCGAGGTTGCGGGGATGCAGCCCACCGAGTTCCCCCAGCAGGTTGCCGAGGTGACAAGAGACAAGGTTGTGGACGCATGTTTGGAAGCGTTGGATCGCACGCCTGTAACGGGAGAAAAGGGATTAGGGACAAGATGAAGGCTGAAGAGATCAAGGTTCTGAGTTCGCCTGAGAGCACATCCTTGGCGCGGTGCAAGGTAGTTCTGGGTGCAAACGCCTTATGCACCTGCAAAGATGTCTGTGTGCAAGGGCCATCCAAGGCGGACGGGGATTAGCCGAAGCGTCCGCCGGCAGATGCCGTAGGGACGAACCGGTCGGGGAAGATGTAGTAGTGCGCGACGAGTGCCGGCAGACACTTACTGCTCGCGTGTGAGAAGGTTTCATCGACCGTAAACGCTCCCGATCTGCCTTTCCTACACCTTTCTCGTTGGGTGTATGTCCGTGTCGAGATGCGGCTTCGGGTCGCGCCCCGCCAGCCAGCCAGAACTTTCTGACCAATGCCGTGACTCGGGCAGTTCTCGAGTAGTGTCCGCCCACCGCAGACGTTGCTCGCACAATCCACCAAACGGCTGTGGTACTGGACTCCCATCGCTTCTTTTCTGTCAACTACCGCGGATCTAATGGGGCGAGCTCAAGAGGTTTCTTCTCCTTGACCGGACGGCGTGCTTCCCGTAGCACCAACCCAAGAGGAGACGTAAACAAGCGCGGCCTCCTGGAGCATTGACAATCCTGCTGGTATCTCGTAAGCTGATGGATACCGGAAGCCGGGGAAAGCGCTGAGATTGGAAGGAGTGCCGCCATGGTAGTCACCTGCGATTGCGGGCAGCGGATGGAGGTAGCCGACGGATCCGTCGGTGCGACCGTTGTCTGCGAGAACTGTGGCAGAGAGGTGCTTATCCTTGGAGCCCTTGACGTCAAAGTTGCGGCTCGAAAAGCGCGCAAGCGGTGGGCCCTGCTGGTTGTATCGGCAGTGGCTTGTTCATTGGTCGGCGTTGTGATTCTTGCAGCGGTGTTTGGATTGCCCGACATGAGGAAGCGGGCAAGCAACAAGTCCCGGCGCGGCGGCGCTGCGAACACGCAGGAGGATGTGCGTGTCGTCGAAAAGTCGATTGGGGATTTTGTGGTTGCCGGCAAGATACGTTTCGCGGTGCAAAGCGTCCGAGAATTCCCTGCTTTGGAGGGGACCTACGGTACCATCGCCGCCGGTGCAGAAAAGATGTTCGTCGTTGTCCGGATGACGGTGGCTAACACAGCCGATACCAGCGTCGTGCTCGCGCCGGATTCGGTGTTTTGGCTGTTCGACGAGCATCGGGAGCAGTACGACACGCATGAACGGTCTGTCATGGCTTTGCGCGACTGTCTCAATGCCGTTAAACTGGAACCCGGCAGGCCTCGGTCGGGAACTCTTCTGTACGAGGTGCCGGACGACCTGCAGGAATACTGGCTGGCGGCAGGCGTGCCAGAGGAGTATCTGGTCTACAAGATCAGGCTGACGCACTAAGAACCATACCGGTCTCAAAGGCGGCAAGGGCAGGAAAGAGACTGGTGGGGGAGCAGTTCCACAATCGAACAGGGCATGTTCAGGAACGAAACCGTTGACATTCGCACCCGAACCGAGTACAATTGCACCCGATATGAGTGCAAGAGTGACAGAGAACGGGTTGGCAGCGGCTCTTTTTGGTAAGACGCGCAGGTCTGTGCTGACTATGCTGTACGGTCATGCGGACGAATCGTTTTACGTGCGCGAGATAGCGTCGTTCGTTGGGAGCGGCCAAGGGGCGGTGCAGCGGGAACTCAAACGCCTTTCAGCAGCGGGAATAATCGTGCGCCGCAGTCGGGGCCGGCACGTATACTACCAAGCTAACCGCGGCTGCCCGATCTTCGAGGAATTGGCGGGGTTGATTCGCAAGACGGCCGGCTTGGCTGATGTATTGCGCGAGGCCTTATCGCCGTTGGCGGGGGTGATCGATGTGGCCTTTGTGTACGGAAGTCTTGCGGACGGAACGCCATCCCCCGGAAGCGATGTTGACGTGATGGTCATCGGTGATGTGGGGTTCGGGCAGGTCGTAGAGGTTTTGCATTCAGCCCAAGAGCAGCTGTTGCGGGACGTCAATCCCGCGGTATATACCCGGAATGAGTTCCGTGCGAAAATCGAGGCCGGCCAGCATTTCGTTAGTTCGGTGCTCGCACGGAAGAAGGTCTTTTTGATGGGAAACAGCGATGAGCTTGACCGACTTGCAGGCAAGGAATCTTCTTGAGTCGCTCCCGACTTCCCGGGACGAAATCCTGGGGTTACTTGGCCTCGTTGACCGTGACATCGAGGATGCTGAGGTCAAGGAGATATCGCTTGATGCGCGATTCGAACGTGCATACAACGCGACCATGAATGCAGCCAAAACCGTGCTGCGGTGTCGCGGCTATAGGCCCAAAGGTAGTGGGCAACATCGAACGATCTTCGAAGCCCTGCGATCCATCGAAGGTCCCTGGACGGACGGCGAAATCAACTACTTTCAACAATGCCGCAAGCAAAGGCACAGAGTGCAGTACGACTGTGCCGGGATCGTGTCCGCGGGTCAGTTATGCGAACTGCTCGAGAAAGCCAAGACCTTTCGGACAACTGTGACACAGCACATCAAAGAGAGTTTCCCGCAGTACTCGACGTAGCCTCTCGGGCACGGAGCGACTCGGGTTAGTATCCCTGCACCCAGATCTTGTCCTGGACGGTCTCCCAGTGTCCCTCATCGACTTGGACAACTTCCCAGTGTCCCTGGATGCGCCGGTTGCCTTTCGTGTGCTCGGGCACCCAGATTCGTTCGTCGTGCGAGGTGTCTTTCCAGACCTGTTTTGTCTCGTACTCGTAGTGCGGCTCGACGGACTTGATGTTGCCTGCATCCGCTACTCTCGGAATGTAGGCGGGCTCCGGAGTCCTGGCATGGTAGTGCTCCTCGCGCCGGATATGGGCGTAGCGTTCGTTGTGGTCCTCGACAAGGTCGCTCGTCAACGCGCCCAGCAACGCGCCAACGCCCGCACCGAGGAGTGCGCCGGGACCGGTTTCACCGCTCTGGTGACCGATTATGGCGCCGGTCCCGGCTCCCAGCGCGCTGCCCGCCAGCGCGCCACGCTGAACCGTGGTGCAGCCAGTGCTGAGGAGAAACGTAGCACAAACCATCAGGCTCAGTGTCTTCTTCATTTGTCTCTCTCCTTTCATTTTTCTGCTGTGTCCCGTCAGTTAATGTCTATCTTGCCGTGATCGGTTGTCAGCTTCACAGGCACCCCGCCACCGTTGAGCGAGCCGATGAGAGAGGCGCCATGTCGTTCTTCAACAGGTTCTATCGCAAGGTTTGAGTCTATGGAGCCGTGGTCGGCTTTGGCTTCGATGTCGACCGCCGACTCAGGCGGGATGATGATCGTTATGTTTCCGTGATCCACGTCTATCTTCTGCGGTGCGCCGACAGGCTCGAGGTGGATGACGCGAATGTTGCCGTGGCTGCTCTCGAGGTCCGTCGCGCCGAGCACTCCATCGGCCGCTATATCGCTGTGATTGCCGATTATCGTCAGATTGCCGGTGACTGTCTTCACACTGGCCTTCTCGTGGCTGATCTCTATTCTGCAGTCGCCGCCTATCCGCTCGACCGTCACGTCCGCATGATCGCTCTCGATTGTGACGGGTGCCTCGACATCCGCCACTGCGACACTCCCATGGTCCACCTCCACGTCCACCTCGCCTTTCAATCCGCGCACGGTCACATCGCTGTGCGAACAGTCGGCGCTGAGCGACGTCCGGGGCGGCACACGGAGGATATAATCCACACTGCGGCTTCTAATGGACGCAGAGCGGCCTCCCGGATAGGCAGTATCGATTCTCAGCTTGCCGCCTTTGGACTCGGTCCTGATTTCTATGGCCTCGCACATGGCGCGCGCTTTGTCTCTCGAGGATGCTATGACCCTTTTCGTCGCCCGTATCTTGACAGCTTCCTCCGGCCACGTCTCGACAGAGAGCGAGCCGTGCGAGGTGTCCACTCTGATGGTCCCTCCTGTGAACGGCGTCTCCTCGACGTGTTCTACGACGTATTCGCCCGGTGCCCGTCCGTGTTCCGCCGCGGGAAGCGCGCTCATCCTCGTTCTGGCAGGCGGCCGCACGGGCGGCGTGGGAACCCTGGGAGGCGTGGGCGGCCTGGGTGGTGTGGGCGGTCTAGGCTGTTTGGGCGGCGACGGCGTCTGCTGCCGCCGAATCGTGACGCCGCCGAACGACGTCTTGATGTTGATCTTCTGCGGCGACGGCGATGTCAGCGAACCGGACGCATTGGTACCCCGTTTCTCGATGCGGATCGGTATCTCCGAGGATATGTCTCCAAACGAGCTTGACACCTTGATGTTCGGTTCTGCCTCCGGTGGCAGGAAGAGACGCACGTCTCCGAACTCGGATGACAGTGTCATATCTTCGGTTGCCGATACGCCACGCAGTTCCGCCGAGCCGTATCGGGTGTCGACAGTAAGAGGTCCCGATGCTCCTTCGACGGTCACGTCGCCGAATCCGAGGTTGATATCGCACGGACCGGTCAGGTTTCGTGCGGTCAGCCTGCCGTAGTTGTTCGAGACATCGATACGTCCCGACAAGTCCCCGAGATAAACGTCGCCGAAGGAGGCGTTGATCTCGGTGCCGCCGCGCGTGCCGTTCACCTGTGTGTTGCCGTAAGATGTCTTGATCTCGACTCCCCCGCCGCGCGGCATGGAGACGGCGTAATCGACTTCGAACGATATCTTTTTGAGCGCACGACCGCTGGGATAGACCGTCTGTATGTCTACTCTGGGCGGAGACGGGTCGATCCTCAGATGAATATCGTTCGCGAGGTCGCGCGATCGTTCGAGTGAAGATGACGAGACGCGGATATCCGCATGTATCTTAATCTCATCACGGTCCCACGTGTCTATCCTTATATCGCCGAAAGAGTGGCGAATATTCACCAGCACATCCGGACGGACGGAGTACGTCTCGTCGACCATTCTCACAAACTCGACGCCTCTCCCGCGCCTCGGGACATGCCATACCGCGTCGCTTATACCTTCGCCGACGTCACCTATGCCGTCAAGAGCGCCGCCGACTGCGTCGCCGACGCCTTCCACCACATCTCCCACGCCGTCCAGGACGTCGTCGACTATCCCGAGCAGACCCGCTGAGGCCGTGCATGCCGGGAGAGCGAGAGCGAAGGCCATCCCAAGCAGCGCGACCAGGTTCCAACGAGACATTATCGTTCTCCCATCAAATAGGCCTGGTGACATAGACCGATTTCAGCGCTTCGACCTCGCCTGCCATCAGTCTGGCCAGGCATCTCTTCACATGGACGTTGTCCGGGTTCATCAGCACCGCCTGTTTGCACAGCTCGATCGATTCCGCATAATCCATGGCTCGCTTGACGTAGGCTTCTCCCTCGGGCGAAAGCGATCCGCCGCCGCCGTTCGTCATCGCGGCAACAAGCTGGCTGGTCTTCCTGGCGTCATTCTCGAGCTGCGTATCGAGAGCCTGTGCCAGCAGCATCGAGCTATCGGACTCCTGCATCCGCCCCGGTTCTTGTCGCGGCAAACCGGCGAGCACGACAACGAGCAGGAGGGTTGCAGCGGCAAACCCTACCGGCACAAGTCTTGATGAGAATATCCGGGAGCGAGTGCGCTCCTTCAACCGTGCCCTCACTCTCGGGCCGAAACCGGTCGACGGTTCCAACTCCTCAACCCGGTCCACGACCGCCATCGCTTCTCGTATGGCGGCGGCTTCGGCAGCGCACGTTTCGCACGACTTGAGATGATCCGCGATGCTCGAACGGCGTTCTTCGGACAACAGCGGTTCGGCGTCGATATCCTGCTCGGCCTCGACGAAGAACAACAGGTCGCGGCGAACGTTGTCACACTCGCGTGCTGGCTTCATAATTCCAACTCCTTCTTTATCGTAAGCAGGTGCGGTCGCAACGCTGCTTCCGCCCGGGCCATCCTCGACTTGACCGTCCCCACCGGGCAGCCGAGCGCCTGGGCGATCTCGCTGTAGCTCAGCTTTTGAAAACGTCTCATTGTAAACACCAGACGGTGGGTCGCCGGTATCCTGTCGAGCGCCGAGCGGACGGCGTCGCCAATCTCCGCGGCAAGCAGCGCCTCATCCGGTCGAATCCCGGTGTCAACTATCTCCTCGATACCCCGTGTTCGCCCTTCGGAATCGTCACTCTCGACCCGTCTCTGAAAGAAAGAAGTGAACGGTTTTCGTCGCATCCGCCGGTACTCCTTCGAGAGGATGTTGGCGGCTATCCTGAATATGAATGTGCTGAACTTCGCTCTTGGCTCATATCTTTTTGCGCTTCTGAACGTACCGACAAACACTTCCTGTGCAAGGTCTTCAGCGCGTTCTCGGTTGCCCAGGTTGCGGTAGAAGAAGTTGTATATTGGTTTCTGGTACCGTTTTACGAGTTCGTTGAAGGCCCATTCGGCACCTTCCTCCCGGTACGCCACCATGAGCTCGACATCGGTGAGCCGCACCCTAACAGGCTCCCTCGCCATCGCGTCGGCGGGAAACCCCGGGAACCAGTCTGCACATAACACCAACGTTGACATCATCTTGCGACTCTTTTCTGCGCGTTGATCGGTGGGCCCGTTCCAGCACGGTGCCACCCGTGTACCCTTTCATATCTATCAATCCCCGATCTCCGGTGAAAGGTTCCCGGTCCAGCCGAGAAAAACTCCTCCGAATTTCGCCGCTTCGAGCACCGCCGCATTGAGCGGAACGTGTGGTAAGCTCGACGTCTTCTCGTATATACTATACGGGTGCTACATTCTAGTGCAACTCGCAATGAAGCCTGCTGGTGTGCTCCATGGAAGGGCCTTTCAGCCATGCTCGCGTCGACCTGTGAAGGCAAGGACCAGCCCACATGATCTTTCGTAGTATCGGAAGGATACGTTCGGCTTCGGCGGCACGCCGGGCTGGGCTCCTGCTTTCAGCCGTCGTGGTATCGCTGCTGTCAGTCGGAGCGATAGCTGCGGACACTGGCCCTTCCCTTGACCGCGAACGGCCCACCCTTCGCCTGTGGCACATCCCTCTGGAGCACGACTACAACCCGTTCTCGAAGGCGAACCGCGGCGTATTCGACTACTATCGCAAGACCCATCCCGAGGTGCGCCTGGTCCCAACGACACAGATAACGATAGGGGGCGATGTGCTCGAGGCGCAGTTCCTAATGGCGATGGCGGGCGGCACGGCGCCGGACGTGATCTCGAATGTTCCCGTCCGCACGTTTCGAGGGTATCTCGAGAAGGGGTTCTTTCACCCGCTCGACGAGTTCCTTTCGCAGGGAGAGATCGACCGGCTTAACCCGGAACTGCTCAAAGTGCTGAGCCGGGACGGCAAGATCTACGGGCTCCCCATCGAGGACTACGCCCACTGTCTCTTCTATCGCAGAGCGGACTTTGCCGCCGTCGGTCTCGACCCGAGACGCCCGCCGCGCACCTGGGACGAGCTGTACGAATACGCCAAACGGCTGACGCGGCCGGAAGAAGGGAAATACGGTTTCGGCTTGGTGACGGGCTGGGCATACGGCTGGTTCTGGACCAATTTCCTTTGGCAGGCGGGCGGCGAGCCGGTCCGGCAACGTCGCGACGGCCAGTGGGAGGCGACCTACGACAGCCCTGAAGCGGTAACGGCAACGGACTTTTTCTGCCGCAAGATGGCATCGGAACCCTGGGAACGCGACGGGACGCCATACCGCGGAGTGGTCTATAAAGAGCCTGACGGCGGGAAGATTATCGAGGATTTCGGGCGCGGGATTGTATCGATGATGATCGCTGTCCCGAACAGTGCCAACCTCTTTGCGCTCCAGAAGCAGTGGAGTATGGCGGCGAGCGAGATCGGGCTGGCGCCGCTTCCGCGCGGGCCGGCGGGCGAGGCAACAATCCTCGGGGCCAACATGGCCGCCGTCAACGCGTCAATCAGCGACCCGGCAGTCCGTCGCGCGGCTGCCGACTATGTTCGCTACCTTTGCGGCGACGAGGGCCAGCGTGTCAACACGCGTCTGCTGGTCGAGAACGGTGTCGGCGATTTCGTGCGGCCGGAGTTTCTTCGCAGGTACGGTCATCTCGACGTGCTGTCGAGGATGAACCCTGAATGGGTCGAGACGCAGGATCGCCTTCTCGACCACGCCCGGATCGAACCGTTCTGTCCCGGCTACCAGAACGTCCAGACACTGGCTCTTGCCGAAGCGCTGGACACGATAACCTACGACGAGAACGCCGACGTCAAGACTGTCTTGAGCGAGAGTGTCAGAACGGTCACACGCGACATATTCGATACGAAACCTCCCGAGGAGGTGAACCGCCGCCGCAAGACGGCACGCATCGTGTTTGTGGCCGTGTTGTTGGTGATAGGCGTGCTGGTGGTGCGCATGTTCCGGCAAATGGTGCAGGTTGTCCGATCTGACGACACTACAGGTGTTGCAGGCGGCGCGAGAACTCACGCTATCGCATGGCTGTTCATGCTGCCGGCGTTGCTGTCGATACTCGTGTGGGGATACTTGCCGCTGGTGCGCGGGTCGTTCATGGCGTTCCAGGACTACCAGATAATGACCGGCACAACCTGGGTGGGGCTGGACAACTTCATCGAGGTGTTCGGCCGGCCGGTGTTCTGGCAGTCGGTACGGAACACGGTCGTCTACGTCGGCCTGTCGCTGGGCATCGGGTTTTTCATCCCGATCATTCTCGCCATCCTTCTGACCGAAGTGCCCAAAGGCAAGCTCATCTACCGGACCATATACTACCTTCCGGCCGCGACGTCGGCGCTGGTCATCATGTTTCTCTGGCGCTGGTTCTACCAGCCGTCACCTCAGGGGCTTCTCAACACGCTGCTTGGCGTGATCGGCGCGGACCCCCGCGAATGGCTCGGCGACCCCAACCTGGCCATGTTGTGCGTTATCGTGCCGGCAATCTGGGCCGGAGCGGGACCGGGCAGCCTTATCTACCAGGCGGCACTCAAGAGCGTGCCGGAATCGCAGTACGAAGCGGCGGATATCGACGGCGCGGGAATACTCCGCAAGACATGGAACGTCACGCTGCCGACGATCAAACCGCTGATCATCATCAACTTCATCGGGGCGTTTATCGGTGCTTTTCACGCGATGCAGAACATCTTCGTGATGACCGGCGGCGGACCGGCTCGAGCAACGTACACGCTCGGGATGGAGATATTCTTCAACGCGTACCTATTTCTAAACTTCGGCTACGCCACGGCCGTAGCCTGGATACTCGGGTCGTTGCTTATCGGGTTCACCATGTACCAGCTTCGCATTCTCAGGAACATCCAGTTTACTGCGGCAGGCTCCGTCGCCGGGGTGAGGGAGTAGGGATGCCTATCATACCGAAGGTCGGACGCAGAGGCTTGTCGCTGCGGCTGGTCATCTGGTCGGTCTACACCGTGCTGTCGGTCGGTGCCGTCACCATGGTATACCCGTTCGCGCTCATGGTCTCGACGTCGTTCGAAGACAAGCTCGACCGGTCTTCGAGCGAGTACCGGCTTGTCCCGCGATGGGTCACCAGCCGGCGTACACGGTACCAGAGCTTTCTGCTCGCCCGCCACCCCGGCTTGGATAATCTCGAACAGCTGAACGCCCGGCATGGGACATCTTATGGCGAGTTCTCGGCGATACCGCTGCCGGATTTCTCCGGGAACGAGGGCTTCGTCGAGCAGCGGGTGAAGGACTGGCACGGGTTCAAAGCAAGCCTGCCGCCCGACCATCTCTGCTATTTCGGGTACGTCTCGACTGTGCCGCTCGAGTATCAGGGATGGATCAAGGAGAAGTTCGAGACGATCGAGGCCTACAACGAAGCGTACCTCGAGGAGAAACGCAACTTCAAGCTGGTCGCGATCCCTGTCGAACGCTACGACAGCCCTCTCTGGAAGCCGGACGACAGCCCGAAATGGAGAGATTGGGTCGCGTTCAAAGAGAACCTCGAACCGCGACACCGCGAGCCGACTCGCATCGACCAAATCTGGCGCGAGTTCCTTACCCAGCGGTACTCGACCGTCGAGCGGCTCAATGCGGCATACGGAACGCAGTACGCTTCCATCGCCGACGCGATGCT
The DNA here is from genome assembly GCA_964524145.1 of uncultured bacterium. GTDB lineage: Bacteria > Hydrogenedentota. The sequence goes on from CAZGCA010000107.1 coordinate 11,970, forward strand.
GCCGCCATGCGTTCCGGCCAACACGAAACAACGCGCCGACTGGGAGGCGTTCGTCAGAACTCAGTTCCCGCCACGGTATGTGCGTTTCCCAGGAGAAGCTGATCGCGAAACCGCGCTCGAACAGTGGCGTGAAGGAACGGTTCCGGTCGACGAGATAGAGCTCGCTCATCCCGAGCACCTGTACCGCGAGTTCCTCTTGAAGAAGTACGGCAGCCTCGAAGCGTTAAACGCCGCTCAGGGCACGGACGTTGCCGTTGTGATGCAGATAAGGCCGCCGCGTATGGAGGAAGACTGGCTCGAGTTCGACGGATGGACCTGGCGCGACCGTCTCAAAGCGATGTTCCGCAACTACGGCATCGCCGTCAACCACCTGTTCTACGAACGGCGCGCGTTCCTCAACACGGCCGTGCTCTGTATCGGCACGGTACTCTCGGCGCTCACAGTGAACCCGCTCTGCGCCTATGCGTTGTCGCGGTTCCGTCTCTCGTACACGAACAAGGTGCTGCTGTTCTGTCTCGCAACGATGGCGTTTCCCGCCGAAGTCACCATGATACCCAACTACCTTCTGATGCGCGACCTGCACCTGCTCAACACGTACTTCGCGCTCATACTCCCCGGCATGGCCAACGGGTTCTCGATATTCATTCTCAAAGGGTTCTTCGACAGCCTGCCCAAAGAGCTCTACGAAGCCGCTCAACTCGACGGCGCGGGCGAACTGACGATGTTCGCGCGTATCACGCTGCCCTTGTCCGGTCCCGTCATGGCCGTCATAGGGATCGGCGCGTTCACGTTGGCCTACGGCTCGTTTATGTGGGCGTTTATCGTCTGCCAGGACCCCGACTACTGGACCGTGATGGTTTACGTCTACCAGCTTCAGATACTGATGAAGCACGGCGACCTGATGGCGCTGCTCGTTCTGACCGCACTGCCCACCCTGCTGGTATTCATATTCTGCCAGCGGATCATCCTGCGCGGTATCGTCGTCCCAACCATGCACTGACCGCTTTCAGTCCACAGACAAGACGCCTGTGCCACCTTCTTGTAGGGGCACGGCGCGCCGTGCCCTCGGCGCAAACGTCGCGCAATCAAGCGTTTACGAGAGACACGCTCTCTTCCAGGGACCTCCTTGTAGCGATTTACCTTGACAGGTCGAGGAGGTTTCGTGTAGACTTCTATTGAGACTGAGTCGCATGTGCAACAGAGGCGGGTGCCAACGGAGAGCGTTTGGTGACTGATCAGTGTAAGCGGCTTGCAGGGTATCTGAGAGAGAGGAACCTTCGGCTGACGTCCGAACGTCAGGCGATAGTGGATGCGATCAGCAAGCTTGGCGGCCATTTCGACGCCGACGACGTGTTCGTGAGCCTTCGTCAGAAACGCAAAGGCGTGTCGCGTGCGAGCGTGTATCGAACGCTTCCCTTGCTCGAGGATTGCGGGTTGGTCCGGCGCGTGTTTTCAGGCGACCGGCACGAGCATTACGAGTATATCAGGGGTCAGAAGGCCCACGAGCATCTTGTCTGTTTGGGTTGCGGCAAGGTGATCGAGTTCGCGAGCCCGAAGCTGACGGCCATCGAGACCGAAACAGGGAGAAAGCATGGTTTCGAGGTCGTGCGCCACAGAGTAGTCGTTGAAGGGTACTGCAAAGAATGCCGTGCCCGTGCCGAGAGAGGGTGAGACGTTATGCCGGGACCCGGAAGGCGACGGTTTCGACGCGGTCGGAGACAAGGACCGCCTGCTGTTCCGGGGCGTGAACCGGCGGTAACGCCCGGTGCGGAACCGGTTCCGTTGACGAACAGTGCGGTGGGCGCTGTTGTGCGGGTTGTGGGAGTGCGTGGTCGCTGCCGGTGGAGCAGACGGTTGCAGGACATGGGCCTGAACGAACAGATGGAGCTGCGCGTGATGAGCGCCGCGGACGGTGGCGGCCCGGTAATCGTTGCGGTCGGCATGTCGCGGATAGCGATAGAACGTTCCCTGGCACACCACGTCATGGTTGTCCCGGTCCAATAGTGGTCAACGATATGGCTGAAGAGAAATTCCTGAGCCAGCTCACTCAAGGCCAAGAGGGTATTGTGAAGAGGGTCAAGGGTGCCGCGCGCGTCAAACGACGGCTCCAGGAGATGGGGTTCGTTGCGGGCGCACATGTCCACGTCGCGAAGTTCGCCCCGCTCAAGGATCCCGCCGAGTACGTTATACGCAGTTACCATGTAAGCCTGCGCCGGCAGGAGGCCGCGATGATAGTGCTCGAACCGGACGTTCCAACCGATGGAGAGTAAACGGATCGCCGTTGCTCTCACCGGCAACCCGAACAGCGGCAAGACGAGCATCTTCAACAACCTGACAGGTGCCAGACAGCACGTCGCGAACTATCCCGGGGTTACCGTTGAGCGGAAAGAGGGTAGGCTGTCGCGCGACGGGCACGAGATGGTTGTGGTTGACCTGCCGGGCACGTACAGTCTCAGCCCGTACTCGGTCGAGGAGGTTGTCGTACGAGATTTCATCGTCCATGAAGAGCCGGACGTCGTTGTCGACGTGGTTGACGCGTCCAACCTCGAACGGAACCTGTACCTCGCAGCCCAGCTCATCGACCTTCACTGCAAGCTTGTCATCTGTCTCAACATGGTCGATGTCGCGACCGAAAACAAGATCCTCATCGACCAGAAGATGCTCAGCACGTTGCTCGGCGCTCCCGTTGTCCAGACCAACGGCCGACTGAACCGCGGTACCGAAGACCTGCTCGACGCAATCTTCCGTGTTGCGGAAGACGCGGACTCTCACACGCGCCACATACATATCAATTACGGCAGGGAGATCGAAGAGGAGCTTGCCAAGCTCGAACAGCGTGTCGAGGCGGAGAAGACGCTGGCGGAACGGTATCACCCGCGCTGGCTCGCCGTGAAACTGCTCGAAGCGGACTCCGACATCGTCGAGCGGCTGCGTTCGCAAAGCGACGTGGCCGAATCGTTGCTCGGCCAGGCTAGAAAGAGCCGCAGACATCTCGAGAAGATATACGGCGAGGACATCGAAACCATCGTCGCCGACCGAATCTACTCGTTTCTTAACGGGCTGTGCCGCGAGGTGGTCAACGACGCGCAACGGGCGAAAACCACGCGCTCCGACAGGATCGACAAGGTGCTGACCAACAGGATGTTCGGTCTGCCCATATTCGCGCTGCTGATGTGGCTCATGTTCGAAGCAACGTTCACGCTGGGCGAACCGCCGATGCGGTGGATCGAATCGTTCTTCGGGCTGCTGGGCACCGGTGTGGGACGGATCATGCCCGAGGGCATTCTGAAGGATCTCATCGTCACGGGCATGATAGACGGCGTTGGCGGGGTGCTCGTCTTTCTGCCGAACATCCTCATCCTGTTCTTCTTCCTCGCGATGCTCGAGGACTCGGGATACATGGCGCGGGCCGCGTTCCTGATGGACAAGGTGATGCATCTCGTCGGGCTGCACGGCAAATCGTTCATCGCGCTTCTGACGGGCGTGGGCTGCAACGCCCCCGCCGTTATGGCGACACGCACGCTCGAAAGCCAGGAGGACCGGCTCATCACCATACTGATAAGTCCGCTGATAAGTTGCTCGGCGCGCTACCCGGTGTACGTGCTGTTTACGGGAGCGTTCTTCGCCGAACGCCAGGGAATGATCGTCTTCATTCTGTACATGTTGGGCGCGCTTCTCGCCATGGGTATGGCGTACATCTTTCGCAAGGTGCTGTTCAAAGGACGGTCCTCACCGTTCGTGCTCGAGCTGCCTCCTTACAGGATCCCCACGTTCCGGTCGGTCGTAATACACATGTGGGAACGCGGCTCGATATTCCTGCGCAAGGCCGGCACCATCATCCTCGCCGGCGTCGTGCTTGTCTGGGTGCTGCAGGCGTTCCCGCGCAACGTCACGTTGTCGCGCGACTATGCCGGCGAGATATCGGCCGTCCGTCAGAGAACGGAGGCCGAGCTCGGGGAACTGCGGGCATCGTTTGAGGAAGCACAGCGCGACCGGCGGCAAACGTACACGGACGCATTCATTCCGTTCGAGGAGAGCGCGGCATATCAAGAGATCGAATCGTACTACGACGACGCCAGACGGGAGCTGAACGATTCGAGCGCGAATGAGATTCGGGTGCTGGAACGCGGGAGGTTGGGCGAACAGGCGCGCGGCAGGTTTGCGGGCCGTATCGGGACAGCTATGGAACCCCTGATCCGGCCGCTCGGATTCGACTGGCGATTGGGTATTTCGATGATACCCGGCTTTGTCGCGAAGGAGGTCGTTGTCGGCTCGCTCGGCGTGCTGCTCGGGGCCGGCGACGAGACCGAAGATGCCGAACACGGCGCGCTCCGCGACCGGCTTACGGAACACTACACGCCGTTGGTGGGGTTCTGCTTCATGGTGTTCACCCTGATCTATACACCGTGTCTGGCCACCGTCGCGGTCATCCGCAAGGAGACAAACTCGTGGCGATGGGCACTGTTCAGCATCGCGTACAGCGTCGTGCTGGCGTGGATAGTGACGTTCGCCATCTACCAATGCGGTCTGTTGCTGGGGCTCGGAGGTGCGACGTAATGGTGCAAACCGTAGCGGTCATCATCATCTGCATTGGAGCCGCGGCGTTCGTTGGATACCGCATCTGGAGGACGTTCCACAGCGCAAAAGCAGGCTCTCCATGCGACTACTGCGACCAGTGCAAAGAGCAGAAGAAATGACCGGCGTTTTCCGGCACCGTTGACTTCGGGATTCGAAGGAGCGCGTCCGAACACATGAGTGAAGGCATTACCGGAAGGAGAGACGTCCTGTTGAGAGTATTGAGGTTCCGCAGCGCACTCGTCCTGTTTGCGGTTGCGTTTCTTCTGCTCGTTCTCAGCGTTCACTGGCCGTACCCGCAGGAGAGCGAGCTGTCGTTCTCGAGCGGCATAGCAGTCGCCGGACCCAGAACGAAAGACGCGGATTCAGGCTACGGCGCGTATGTCTCGATCTTCAAGAAATGGCCTCGTGAAGAGCTTGAAGAGGTGTGCGATGTTGTGGAAGGGTTCATCGCCGATACCGGCGCGCTTGCAAGTTCTTTCACCTTCGAAGCGCTGCCGCGCGAACTACTGCACAGATACGGTCCGCTGCTCCTTGCCGAAGGCTCGATGCCGGTTTCTGGGGAGGACGCCGTTGTGCTCGGACCGAACTGGCAGAAGGGGGTGGACGAAACCATTGTTGTAGGCGATGTCCAGTATCGCGTGTCCGGCAAGCTGAACGACTCCGCGGCCTTGTGGCGCGACGCTGCGCTGACCACGACCGACTGTCTGCGGCGCCACTACGAGATCGGCGACACGCCCAACATCGTGTATCTGTTGCCGCGTGCAGGTTTCTCGCCGTTGCGGATCAGGATGGTACTCGCCGAGCATATCAGGCAAGATCTGAAGGCCGACCAGAGTCCTGCGATTCGCGATGTGCCAGCTCCGTTCGTGTCGTCACGGCTGACCTTTTATCTCGTCGGGCTGTTCCTGGTTTTCGTCGCCACCATCGTCGCCTGTGCGGCGGTTGTTGTGCGGTTCGACGAGACCGTGCCCGGACTACCGCGTCCGCTGAAGATCTTCGCCGCTCCGCTGGCGGCGTTGCGAGCAAACCTCGGCGCGTACGTCGCCGTCAACTGCTGGTTGCTCGGTCTCATGTTTGCTGCCATCGTCTTGGGGACTACCGAGACCGGAGCTGTCTTCCAGGCGGGCATCACTGATGTGGTCCAACAGTCGTTCGGTGAAGGGGGCCCGCTGGCCTACATCGGCCGCGCATACGAGACCAGCGTCGTGCTCGCGACGATGGCCACCTTCTTCCACAACCTCGTTTTGGGCGCCATTCTGACGACAACGATCCCGTCGTTTCTGATACCGGGGTTCGGCCTGATGTTGAACTCGCTCCGGTTCTTCGTGCTCGGGGTCGCGTTGGCGCCCGGCTCGCTCGGGGGTGCTTCGATATTCATCCCGCACGTGCCCGTCGCGGTGATCGAGCTGCAGGCGTACGTGGTGGCAACGTTTGCGGTACTCCGCATATGCGAAGCGCTCATCGATCCGCGCAGGTTCCGCACGACGAGCCGCGTCCAGTCTTACTCCGCCGCGCTTGCCGAGACCGCCGTTCTCTACCGGCTGGTCGTGTTGCTGCTCGCTGTCGGCGCGATATACGAAGCGTTCGAGATACGCCACCTGAC
>CAZGCA010000108.1:0-17969 GCA_964524145.1 uncultured bacterium
CATCCTCAGCACACCATTGCCCTCTTCCGTGACCCCTCCGTCACTGAAGGGTTACCAAGGAGTTCCCATAGTATTGGCCCCGCAGCACGGTGGTCGCGTACCGAGGAAGAGACGAAAAGGACGGAAAGGACCAAAGAGCTGCGGAACGAGGGGGACATGCGCGGGCGGGAATCGTTGAAAACCGGCAAGACATCCGAGGTGATGTATCTTCTGATGAACGAGAGCGGTTTCTTCTTGGTTCGTGCTTCACATCGGGAGCGATCCAATTGACCAAATCTCCGCACCGACCAAAATCCGCCTCTTCGACCGGAAGATCCAGTGATCCTCGGCATTGTCATTCCGGCACTGAGCTTGCTTCTTCTGCTGCCATCACTAGCTGAGTTCCTCCAAAACGTTTTCCAATCTTCTCTTGCGGAAGTAGTCGAAATGGTCAGTAGCTTTCTTACGCTTCCAATGCGTATTGCATATAGGTGTTTCCCCGTACAATTCTCTGAACGTGATGAGGAGGGCCTGCTCAAGCTTCTGCCACGTTTTCACGCTTTGGCGAGGTTTGCAGGTTACAACGCGTGCATGAAACTCCCGAACTCCCCGAAGGCGGAGAATGTCCTCAGCACGAACCGCTGCGCTGCGTGCGATGCGGATCACCCCCTTCGAGGTGGTACCGATATAGACAATGCGGGACTTACCCTTCGTGTAGCATATCTTTTTGTCGGCCAGCAGCACATACACAACCTTTTCTTCTCCGACCGAGACCCGAGTGACACGCATGGCTTCGCCGCGCTTCAAGGACACTGTCAAACGTCTCTTCTTTACCATAACGTCTCCCGCACGTGTTTTCCGATCTGCCTCACCATACCCTAGCCCAACAGCAGCTTTGGGAGTTGCCCGCTTCGAGTCCAGTGTGCATACCGAAGGGCCAGACTATCGTGCTTTCCTCCAATCTCCATGTTCATCGTAATTCTGACACTGAGGATATCCTGCTGCTTGCCAAACCATGTCGAAAACAGGTCGAAGGATCCGGTCTGGGTTCCCAGACAAATCCTCGACCACGATTTCCGGCACGAGTAACGGATCACGGTCAAATGAGTAGTCACGAGCGCAAGCTCTCAAGACCGGGCTCGGTCTGTCCAATAGTGTCGAACCCCTTACCCCGGTCAACGTCACGAAGACGAATACGGGTGGCGAAATGTCACATTTCCGCAGGAATTCTAGAAGCTGGGAGAACGCGTGGATCATGACCTCCGCCATATCGCAGCCATGGAACCCGGGGCCTCCTAGTCCCGGATTGTAAATCTCTATTAGATCCGCGCCAACGGCTTCGACGGCGCCGCTACGATAGAACTGCATGTATGCCTCGCACTGGTTATCGTAGAGTTGGTATTTCAATACGCCGTCAAGGTTCAGCCTTAGTCGGAATCTACTGTCTTCGTCGAAGAATCCAACCTGGCTTGCGGCATCTCTGAGTACCGCCATATCGTAGCGCGTTGTTGAATCGGCAGCCATCATCGGAACGACATGCAGGATGATTTTCGGTTTAGGCAGCAAGGGCAGCGGTCCCTCGTCCGCAATGATTCGTGCTACTCGTTCGTCCCGGAACTGCCGGATGCGGCGGGGGATTTCCTCGGACATGGCAAAGGCAGCTCGAATCTCCCCGACATCGAGTTGATATTTCCCTGCGCTGTTTCGAGAGTAGAAACGCGACAGCTTCTTAAACACAACCATGTGGGGTGCTGTCCAGCTCTTCGGAATCCTCATGACGATGACCGGACCTGCTTGAAAACCGGGAATCCCCTTTGTATGGACCCCCGGTATGCGAGGGTCAATGCCGGAGAGGATCATCTGCTCCAACCGGAGTATCTCCTTATTAGGGTCTATCCCCTCGAGGCCGGGTGCTGCCGTCGGCTTGCCTTCGTCTTCTTCCACCCCATAGAGGATATGTCCGCCAGCAGCATTGGCAAACGACGAGACATCGGCAAGAAACTCGCGCTTGTCTTCGTCTTTCCCACCGGGCAACTCTCTCTTGTACTCGATGGTCTTCCCTTCCGAAACCTCGTCTGTTATCAGATGCTCGATTGATTCCTTTTCAATCTGGTCAAAGGGAATGTCTATCATTATTCCTTCTCCACTAACTTCTCCATGTTCTTCACCCGAATCTCGCCCGAGACCAGCTTGGGCAGCGGCGCGTGCCGTACCGAGGAAGAGACGAAAAGGACGGAAAGGACCAAAGAGCTGCGGAACGAGGGGGACATGCGCGGGGGAGGCAATCTAACGCTTGTTGATGTCTGCTGCGGCCAATCCATCGTTTCAGTCATAAGCGCTTTCCATCGCCCTGCTGCGCCTTCTCTCGAGGGCGGCTGCTCTTGGCCCGTTCTTTCATGCGGGCGCGGGTCATGCGTTCGCGCAAGCCGCCTTGTTCGACGAACTCTTTCTCGAGATGCCTGAGCTGACGGTCGAGCAGATAGGTGGTCACCTTGATCAGGCCGATGATGACATTGGCGCAGATGGCTGGGTCGGGATGCTCGATACCCCTTCTGAAGGTCTCGTAGCCGGCGTCCGGCTGCCGGTTCAACGTCCGCAGCCGTTCAGCATAGGGGTGGTCCTTCGTCCATTCTTCGATCCCGCGGACTCTCAGGAAATCGCGGTAATCGGCGAGCAGTTCCTCGAGACTGGCACGGGCGACGTTTGTCAGTTTGATCTCGGTTTGCTTGGATGTGCCGGAAGCCTGGCTCCCTTCGATGATGTTTTGTTTTCCGGAACGCGCGGCCTGCACCATCTGGTCGTACGTGCGGTCACGTTTGTTTAGGAACCGGGCGCAGAAGTCGACGGTCGCGTCATATACAATCTCGGCCTTTCGATAAGAGAGCAGATTCTTGTAGCCGCCGTGCGGAGGGATGAAACGCTCAGTCATTGAGCACTCCTTTGGCGAAAAAGGACCTAAGGGACTCAAGGGACTTAAGGGACGGAAAAAGCCTCCATGGAGAATGTCCTGGCTGATCGCTCGCGCTGCCGTTCATGATCCGCATGATCCGTTGTATCGTTTGCGTCCCTTCTGTCTTTTCAACCATGTCCGCCTCGCTCCCCGGTAGTGCGCCATTTTGATGATACTATGAACCGCGTGACACCTTGTGTCAAGAAGGGCGTCCTTTCAAGTTTCCGGGTTGGCTATGATTGATAGCTTCACCGGTTTGTGGTAGGATGCCACGTCGGTACAGTTCGAGGAGTGGCGGTAAGATGAGAGTGGTCTTCTTTGGTACGCCGGAGTTTGCGGCGCGGTCGTTGCGCGAGGTGTTGGCGAGCCGGCACGAGGTTGTGGCCGTCGTCACGCAACCCGACAGGCCGCGTGGCCGGGGGCGCAAACTGTCACGGTCACCGGTCAAGGATCTCGCGCTCGATGCGGGATTGGAACCCGTCCTCCAGCCCGTCACGACGACGGAGCCTGAGTTCCTGAGCGCCGTCAAAGCGCTCGGGGCCGACCTCTTCACGGTCGTGGCCTACGGCGAGATACTCAAACGAGATGTGCTTGGACTGCCTCCGCACGGTGCCGTCAACGTTCATGCGTCGTTGCTCCCGAAGTACCGCGGGTCATCGCCGATCCAGGCTGCGCTGCTGAACGGGGACAAGGAGACGGGTATCACCACCATCTATATGGACGAAGGAATGGACACGGGGGACATCGTCCTGCAAGAACAAGTCGAGATAGAGCCCGAAGATATCGCGGGCACGCTCCATGACCGGCTAGCCAAAGTCGGCGCTCGGGTGCTCGTCCGCACGCTCGACGAGATCGAGGCGGGCACCGCCAAACACAGTCCGCAAGACCACTCGCGGGCGACGTATACGTCGAAGATACGCCGGGAGGACGGGCTGGTCGACTGGTCCGCGTCCTCACGGGCGATCCACAACCGTGTCCGGGCGATGAATCCGTGGCCGGGCGCGTACACATCGTGGCGCGATACTACCTTGAGAGTGTTGAAGACGCGGGTTCCTTCCGAAGGCGATGTCGCGGAACGCAGTTCGGGCACGGTGCTCAGGTCGGACGAATCGGCACTGGAAGTCTGCACGGGCGACGGCGTTGTTCAGCTTGTCGAGATTCAGCTTCCGGGCGGCAAACCACTCGGTTGGCGGGAGTTTCTTCGAGGGAATCAAATCGAGGTCGGGGAGCAACTCGGCGGATCAGGCTGAGAACAGCATGCCTACCCGGCTGTCAGTGTCGTGTGCGCCTCTTTTAGCTTCTCGATGATCGGCAGGTTGTACGGACACTTCTCCTCGCAGGTGCCGCATTCGACGCAGCTATCGGCCTTGACCTCAACCATCCTGTAACGGTTGGAGGCCCAGTCTTTGAGCCCGTATCGAGTGAAATACCCTTCATGCCGGAATATCACCGGAATGTTGATCCCTTCCGGGCACGGCATGCAGTAGCCGCAGTTGCGGCAGAACTCTTTGCCCAACGCCTCGGCTGCTGCAGCGAGTTGCGTTTTCTCGTCGGTTGACATCTGCTCGGCGACCTCGCCTGCGGCGATATTCTCCTCGAGCTCTTTCAAGTTTGTCATGCCAGGTATCGCAATGGTGACGGCATCGTGCGAGAGAACAAACCTGAGCGCCTGGGTGGCGTTTATCGCAACCGTCTGACCGGATTCAGTTTCAATCGACAAGCCGGCAGGGGCAACCAAGGCACCCCCTGCAAGCGGCTTCATGGCGACCACGCCCAGATCGTGTTCCTTGGCGAGCGGCATAACCTCTTCGTCGACCAGTTCGTCGTTGAGAATGTTGTAGGAGACCATGATCGCCTCAAACTCGCCGCAGAGTATCCCGCGTTTCATCGTGCCGAGAAACCTGTGGGAGCTGAAACATACGTGGTGCACAAGCCCTTCGGACTGCGCGTTTCGCAGGACCTCGAGCGCGCCGCCCTTCCCCATGACACTCTCAAACCCCTCGTCCGTCCGCAGGTTGTGCATGAAGTAGATGTCCAGATAGTCGGTTTTGAGATTGGTCAAGCTCGTTTCGAGGTCACGTCTCATCGAGTCGCCGTCAACCGCCGGACTCTTGGACGAGAGAAAGAACTCCGACCGTCTGTGGCTCAGCGCCTCACCTATCTTCTGTTCGCTATCGCCGTATCCGCGGGCCGTGTCAACGAAGTCGATCCCCCGGTCTATGGCAGCATTAAGGAGCTCAGTTGCATCATCCTGCTCGACCTCGGGCAGCTTTATCCCCCCAAACCCTATCGGCGACACCAACAACTCGGTCTTGCCAAGCCTTCGCTTGTTCACGTCAGTCCTGTTATCCTTTCTCGCGCAAGTTGCGGAAAAACGCGTTCATGAGCGACCGGCACTCGTCGACCAGCAGGCCCGGCCGGACGACAGCGCAGTGGTTGAGCCGCGTATCTGCCAATATGTTCATGAGCGAGCCGGCCGCTCCAGCCTTCTCGTCGGTGGCACCGTAGTACACCTCGTCAATCCTGGCCTGCACGATGGCACCGGCGCACATGGGACATGGTTCAACTGTAACGTAGAGCCTTGTCCCGGTCAACCGCCAACGGCCGAGAGCATGTGCGGCCTGCGTGATAGCGAGAATCTCCGCGTGCGCGGTGGGATCCTTAAGCAGTTCTCTCTGGTTATGGGCCTTGCCGACAACCTCTCCGTTGTGCGTTATGACGGCACCAATCGGCACCTCGCCTTCCTCGAACGCCTTCTTGGCTTCCTGGATGGCAAGTTGCATGAATCGTTCGTGCAGCTTGGTATCCATCTCGCAAGGAATATATCACGTCGCCGCCGCAACAATCAACCGCGCAGCGACAAAGTGTCCGTTACGGTGTGGTAAGCGACAGCGGCGGTTGGGAAGGATTCCGTCGGCGATATCAAGTCTGCGGGCTTTGCCCGAAAACCACACCGAATATTAAGTCAACTATCGCTTCGGCAGCTTCGGGCCGGCTGGTACTCTGGGCCTGTGCAGCCATTTCGTCACGTACGCGTTCATCGTCGGCAATCGTCAGAATGGCATTAGCAAGCGTCTTGCCGCTCAGTTCGCGATCAAGGATGATCGTGGAGGCTCCGACTTCTTGGAAGGCTTTGGCGTTGATCTCCTGGTGGCCCTCGGCTGCGTACGGATACGGCACAAGTATCGAGGGCACACCAACAAACGCTATCTCGGCAAGGGTCGAGGCGCCTGCGCGACAGACGACCAGGTCAGCCGCAGCGTACGCTTCGGCCATCTGCTCGATAAACGGTTTGACACAGACTCGCACAGGCAGAGTTTCGGCCCACTTACTCACTTCCTGGTACCCCGTCTTGCCGGTTGATATCAGCACCTGAAACCTATCGGGGTCGAGGCGGGCTAGAACGTCCAAGATAGCCGCGTTTAGCGAACGGGCACCCTGGCTGCCGCCAAACACAAAGACGGTGAACTTGCCCGATTCCAGGGAAAACAGGTCGAGGCATTGTTCCTTGGACATCCCGGTCAACAGCCCAGCTCGCACGGGCATGCCGGTGAGCGTCGTTCTCGGTGCGGGAAACGTGCCCGACGAATCGGCGTAGCTGAGCGCTACAACGGTGGCAAACCTGCCCGCGATTCGGTTGGAGAGACCCGGGCGGCGGTTCTGTTCGTGGACAACCAACGGCAGCCTCAATATGGCCGACGCAATGGCAGTAGGCAGACTGACATAGCCGCCGGTGACAACCACAACCTGCGGTTTGAACCGCAACAGCGTCAGGGTCGCCCTCAGGGTTCCCCAGGCAAGGCAGGCAAGCGCGACCGGCCTGGCCACCATGCGCGTTCCGTGCCACGGTGCGCAGGTTACCGCCCTAAACGGGATAGTCTCCGCCGCAGCCACCCGTTCCTCGAGGTTGCCCCGCTTGCCGATGAAAAGTAGGTCGAGCGCGGGATCCCTGCGGCCGAGTTCCTGGATTATTGCGAGGGCGGGAAACGTGTGTCCGCCTGTCCCACCACCAGAAACAGCTATGCGCACGATTCAGGTCAATCCATTCGATACACTGCTCAGAGTCGGCTTGGTTCAGCCATCTCCTCCCGACGGGCTTTAACACCTTGCAGACCAATGTTTATGATTATTCCCGTCGCCGCCAGGGATACGATGAGCGAGTTGCCTCCATAACTCACGAACGGCAACGGCAGCCCTTTCGTGGGTACCAAACCCGTTGCCACCGCCATATTCAGTGCGGCCTGAAATGATATCATTGCTGTCAGTCCAAACGCAACGAGCGTTCCATAGAGGTCGGCTGCATTTGCTGCTATCCGCATCCCAACAACAGCGTATATCACGAACAATGCAACCACCGACCATGTGCCGATCATGCCCAGTTCCTCACCGATTATCGCAAATATGAAGTCCGTGTGCGCGGCGGGCAGATAGTAGAGCTTCTGAACGCTGCGGCCTATGCCCCGGCCCCACGTGCCTCCAGTGCCGAACGCCACGAGCGCCTGGGCCAGCTGCCACCCATCGTGCTGCAAGCAACCCCACGGGTCCAGGAAAGCAAGAATTCGCCGTCGACGTTCCTCGTCAAGCAATACCAGCAGCGTGAAAAGCGGACCCGCAGCAAGGCCCGACAACATGAGGTACACCAGTTTCGCCCCACCGATGAAGAGCACCGCTGCGGCAGTGACTCCCATCACTGCGGGGAAGCCGAGGTCGCGTTCGGCAAGCACGAGCGAGGTAACAACAGCGACGATCGTTACCGGTGGCAGGTATCCCGAGGTGAACTTGTGAACGCTCCTGTTCCTTCTGACAAGACACCCGGATACGTAAAGCACTATGACGAGCTTGGCAAGTTCTGAGGGTTGAAGCCTGAAAAAGCGGAGGTTTATCCAGCGTCGCGCTCCCTGTGCCGTGTAACCGATACCGGGAACGAAAACCAGCAGCAGCAGAACGATTGACGCCGACAGTATCCACCAATGGTATTTTTCGTACAGATGGTAATCGAGCTTGGCACATATCGCCATCGCTACTAAGCCAAGCGCAAGGTACACGAACTCGCGACGAAGAAAGTAATAGCTGTCGCCATGCTGCTCCAGTGCGAGGACGTTTGTAGCGCTGTACACCATCACGACGCCGAGCGCAGTGAGGGCAAGTGCGACGATCAGGATAATCTCAGGTTCCCTATGCACGGTTCTTTTCCACCTCCTTGACGGCATGTTTGAAGACTTCTCCGCGTTCTTCAAAACTCAGAAACATGTCGAAACTGGCGCAGGCAGGCGACAGAAGCACAACGTCACCCGGTTTCGCAAGATTCCAGGCTGTCTCGACGGCTTCGGGCAACGTCGCCGTTGTCTTAACAGGCGTTGTCTCAGAGAATGTCCTCTCGATAGCCGGGGCGTCCTCTCCTATAAGCACCATCGCCCGTACGCGGTTTTCCACGAGCGGTTTCAAGGCGTCGTAACCGCTTCGTTTACCGCGGCCGCCGGCTATCAACACGACGGGTTGCGAGAGGCTCTCGAGCGCCCGTGCGAGCGCGTCGACGTTGGTGGCTTTTGAGTCGTTGATAAACTCCACGCTCCCAATGGTGGCAATGTGTTCCATTCGGTGCTCGAGCCCGGCGAACCCGCGGAGTGTTGCAGAGAACGTTTTCGAGTCCCCGCCCAGCGTACAAGCCGCGCACAATGCCGCGAGCACGTTCTCTAGATTGTGTGTTCCCCGAAGCGCGACGTCCCCGGTCCTGGCGAGAATCGAGTCGTGGCGGCTCGTCCGAAATACGATCTCGTCGCCGCGCACGAACGCGCCCTCGGCTACCTCCTCATCCACACTGAACCACAGCCGCTTGGCAGGTGTGTCGAGGTCAGCCAGCGTCGTGGTTTCGTCCTTCTTGTTGAGGATGGCAACGTCGGTCTTGCTCTGCCGCTCGAATATCTTCAGCTTGGCCCGTGCGTAATCCTCGAAGCTGTTATATCGATCGAGATGATCAGGCGCGATGTTGAGGAGCACCGCAACGCCAGCCGCAAAATCGACGATGCTCTCAAGCTGAAAACTGCTGACCTCGAGAACGACGATGTCGAAGTTCTCCCCCGACACCACGACCGAGGAGAAAGGCGTGTCGTTGTTGCCTGCAAGCGCCACGCTATAGCCGGAATCGCGAAGCAGGTTGTAGATGAGTGTCGTGCAGGTTGTCTTGCCGTTGGTGCCGGTTACTGCGAATATCCGCGACCGGCAGAACTGGAACGCAAGTTCGAGCTCGCCGATGATGGGTACGCCCGCTTCTCGGGCGAGTGTCAGAACCTCGATGGCAGGCGGAACACCAGGGCTAAGCACGACGAGATCCGCGCTCAGAAACGTCTCGGCGTTGTGCCCATCCGTTTCGACATGACAGCCAAGACTCCGCAACTCCGTGACGGCCTCGACAAGTCCGTCGTGCGGCGCGCTGTCCGACACGGTGACGACTGCGTCGCGTGCGGCCAGAAGTCTGGCAGCAGCCCTGCCGGTTTTTGCCATACCGACAACAGCGACGTTCCGCTTCTCCAACGATCCCAGTATCGCTGCGAGTTGAGTCGAGTGTTCGGCCATTAACGCACCTTCAAAGCGCTCACGCTCATCATGGCGAAGATTGCCGCGATTATCCAGAACCTCACTGTCACCTTTGTCTCTGACCAGCCCTTCAGTTCGAAATGGTGGTGAAGCGGAGACATGAGGAACACGCGTTTGCCCCAGAGCTTGAATGAGGCCACCTGCAGTATCACCGATAAGGCCTCGATCACAAACAACCCGCCGACGATGATAAGCAACATCTCCTGTTTGACGAGAATCGCCACCGTGGCCAGCGCCCCGCCCAACGCGAGAGAACCGGTGTCGCCCATGAAAACCTCTGCAGGATGAGCGTTGAACCACAGGAATCCGAGCCCCGCACCGAGCAGGGCCGCGCCAAACACCGTCAGCTCCCACGCCAACGGCACATGCCAGATCAGGAGGTAGCTCGTCCAATCCGCCCGGCCAACTATATAGGCCACAGCCGTGTATGCTAGCGCGGCCATGGTTACAGACCCAACCGCGAGCCCGTCCAAGCCGTCAGTAAGGTTAACGGCGTTGGACGCGCCAACGATCGTCACTATTACAAAGGGTATGTATACCCAACCAAGGTTCAGCCACACATTCTTCAGGAAAAGCACGTCAACCTTCGCGCCGATCTCGTCGCTCACTGGAAAACAGTAAAGATAACACCCGAGCAAAAGGCCAAACAGTATCTGGAATAAGAGCTTCCACGTCGCCCGCAATCCCATCGACCGCTGCCTGGCAAGTTTGATATAGTCGTCAACGAACCCCAACGTGCCCATCCAGACCATCGCTGCGACGGCAGTCCAGAGCAGCCTGTTGCTCAGGTCGGCCCAGAGCAGGGTCGCCGCCAGTGTCGAAAAGATGATCAGCAGCCCGCCCATCGTTGGCGTGCCTTCCTTGCGCTTATGAAGCTTGTGCAGATCGGGCGCCTCGTCTTTCCTGATTCTCTGGCCCACCTTGAGCTGGGCGAGTTTCTTGATGAAAAGCGGACCGAACACAATACTGAGTGCAAGGGCTGTCACGGCTGCCGCTGCCGACCGCACGGTTATGTAGGTGAAGAGGTTGAACCCGGATACATGGGGCACAAGCTGCCCGAAGAGGTACTTCAGCATAGCGTTCTTCCTTTGATGAATGAGTAGACCACACGGTCCATCTCTGCGGCACGCGATCCTTTCACCAGGATTACGTCGCCGCGTCTGGCCAGGTTGACAAGTGTTTCCAAGAGCTGCTCGTGGGTGCGAAACGCGGTAGCGTGGACCTTCGCCCCGGCCTCGCTGCCGGCACCTCGGATGACCGCACCGGCGTGCTCGCCCAACACGAGAAGCTGATCGATTTGCAGACGTGCCGACACACGTCCCATCTCCTCGTGTGCGGACTCCGCAAAGTCTCCCAGTTCTTTCATCTCGCCCAGGACGCCGATTCTACTGCCATTGCAGGTCCATCGCGCCAACGTTTCGAGCGCGCATCGCACAGAATCCGGATTCGCGTTGTACGTATCGTTGATCACGGTAATCCCTGTCACCTGGGTGACTTCCATGCGCATGGGCGCTGGAACATAGCCCCGAAACCCCGCCTGGACCTGATCGCCAGTGAGCCCGAAGTGTCTCGAGACCGCAACGGTGGCCGCAACGTTCGCTGCGTTGTGCCGCCCGTATATTCCCACGTTGAACTCGGTGTCGTTCACCGTTACCGACATCCCCTCGGCAACGTCCATCTTCACCTTCGACACGCGAAACTCAGCGGACCGATCGAAGCCAAACCGCACACACGTGCCGGGGAACTCCCCAGCCACTCTCCGGCAATGCACGTCGTCCGCGCTGATGAAGAGCACGCCGTTCTCTCCTATCCGGTGCGCGAGACGAGCTTTCTCTTCAGCGAGCGTCTCGATGCTGCCGAACCCTTCAAGATGGGCCTCCCCGATGCTTGTAATAGCGCCGGCATTAGGGATCGCGATATCGCAGAGCTGGTCCATTTCGCCGGGAGCGTTTACGCCCATTTCGACGACAGCGATCTCTGTGCCGCTGTCAATTTCAAAGAGGGTAAGTGGTACCCCAAGCTCATTGTTGAGATTCCCCCGGGTTCCGGCAACCGAGTAGCGCGTGCCGAGTGTTGAGACAACAAGGTCTTTCACGGTGGTCTTGCCGCAACTGCCGGTGATTCCCACCACCGGTATGTCAAACCTCTCCCGGTACCATCTCGCCAGGCATTGAAGAGCGTGCTCGGTGTGACTAACGGCAACTATCGGAATGTCCGGGCCAAGCGTTCGACAGGTGTCCTCCCGGCGTTCGTCCGAGACGATCATCGCGAACGCACCGCCTTGGGCTGCGGCCTGGGTGAACTCGTGTCCGTCGAACCGAGGTCCGGCAATCGCGATGAAAACATCCCCGGGTTGGAGTGTACGCGAGTCTATTGAAACACCAGTAATAGAGACGTCCGCTGAGCCGGTAGCCAGCTTGCCTCCTGTGGCTTCCATCACCTGACTTACAGTGAAGAGTGGGTCCACTCTGCCTCCTGACAATCGATGGAGATAGCTCGCTCTACCTTACAGGCATGCGCGGAGCGTCTCGCGGGCGACCTTTCGGTCGTCAAACGGGACTCTTGTCTCGCCGATGATCTGGTACGTCTCGTGCCCCTTGCCGGCTATGACGAGGATGTCTCCGGGCTGCGCCACGGATACGGCTCTTCCAATAGCCTCTCTGCGGTCGAGTTCCACAATGTAGTCGGTACCTTTAGCTTTGCCCTCATGCTGTAACCCCACCTCGGCGTCAAGGGCTATCTTTACAGGATCTTCAGTGCGCGGATTGTCCGAAGTGAGCACGGCGAAATCCGACATCCTGGCGACTACCTGGGCCATCTTCGGGCGTTTGGTTCTGTCACGGTCGCCGCCGCAACCAAAGACCGCTATGACCCTGCCGGTGGTAACCGAACGCGCGGCCAATAACAGGTTCCGGAGCCCGTCTTCAGTATGCGCGTAATCCACTACGACACTGAACGGCTGGCCACAGTCGATCATCTCGAACCGGCCCGGGACAGTCTCCAGTTTTTCTATGCCGCCTTTGATAGCACCAGCTCCCACGCCGCACTCGACCGCCACGGCGGTTGCTGCCAACGCGTTCATGACATTGTGCTGTCCGACAAGCTGCAATCGAACGGAGCACTCCGCTCCTGCACCTGTCACCTTGAACGATGTGCCCTGCAAAGAGATTTTTATGCCACTAGCCTTGATGTTTGCGGTCGGTCCTGTCCCGTATCTAACGACCTTTTTCGACGTGGCCGCAGCGACTGCTTCGCAACGCGGGTCGTCGGCATTGACCACGGCGGCCTTTGCCGTCTTGCCCGAAGGCTCGTCGAGCATTCTGAACAGTTTCAGCTTTGCCTCGAAGTAGCTCTCGATGTCCTCGTGATAGTCGAGGTGATCTTGCGACAAGTTGGTGAAGACGGCTATGTCGAAATCCACTCCGGCGGTCCTGTCCTGCTCGAGTGCGTGTGACGACACCTCCATCACCACGTTGTCAACCCCGGCCTCTTTGGCCTCCCGAAGGATCCTAGCGAGAAGCCGTGGGTCGGGGGTGGTCTGTGCCGCCTCCAGCTCGTGCTTCCCTGTCCGGTACCCCAGAGTGCCTATCGTCGCGCACGTTTCGCCTGCTGCCGTGAGAATCGACTCGACCAAGGCGACAGTGGAGCTCTTGCCGTTTGTGCCCGTTACCCCGATGACGCGGAGGTAACGCGACGGATTTCCTTCGAACTCCTGGCATGCTCTGCTCAGAACCGACCGGGTCGACGGCACACATATGTATGGTGCGGTGGAGGAGACATAGCGCGCATCGCGCTCGCCGATCACCGCACCGGCCCCGCGCGCGCACGCCTCCTCGATGAAGTCGTGACCGTCGGCTCGAGTACCGCAGACCGCAACAAAGAGCCAGCCGGGCCGAACTTCCCGGGAATCCGACGTTATGCCTTCGATCTCGATCTCCCCGATCTCGAATTGACTTCTTATGGCCTGGTGGCGGAATAGTTGGCTAAGTCTCATTGTCCTCGAAGGCGGCCGACGCGAACGTCACCCTGCAAAGCTGGCCCGGATACAGTTCGGCTCCCGGAGACGGTTGCTGCGAGACCGCTCGTCCGGTCCCCTGAAAACGCCACTCCGTATTAAGTTCCGCGACTATCTCAAGCACCTCAACCTTCGCAAGACCGCCGAGATCGGGCATTACTCCCGGTTTGACGGTGTCGGGCGAGGAAGGTAGTGGGGGACCGCTCCGACCGTCGTCCTGGTCCAATGACGCATCGACGAGCGCGGCCCCCCAATCCGCTATGGGGTGCTGATTGTTCCGTTCATCAAGAATGTCCGCATCGCGTGGAACTCCCAGGTGCCGCAAGGCACCCGCCATAATCCTGCTGAACACCGGTGCCGAGACGCTTCCGCCTGTGGCCGACCGAACCTTGGGATCTTCTATGACCACGAGAACGGTCAGCCGCGGGTTGGAAACGGGCGCAAACCCGCAGAATGTTGTCCTGTGCTTATCGTTTCGGTACCTGCCAGTCGTAGGGTCTATGAGCCGGGCCGTGCCCGTTTTGCCGGCAACGGTATATCCCCCGACGGCGGCCAGCTTGCCGGTACCCTCTCTGACAGCGTCAGCCAGAATCTGCTGGACTACTGCAACTGTCCCGCGGCTAAACACACGCCGGATCCTCTCGGGTTCGTAGCTGACCAATTTTTTCCCATCGGCGTCCTCGATCGATTGGACGAGAATCGGGTTCATCAAAACGCCGCCGTTCGCGATGGCGGAGAAGACGTTGGTGAGCTGGAGGGCGGTCACGGCCACCTCATAGCCGATTCCTATAGATGGTAAGGATGTTCTCGACCAGCGATGGGGCGGCTTTAACAACCCAGCACTCTCGCTTGGAAACGGCACGCCGGTGGACGAGCCAATTCCTGTTGCCCGCAAGTGTTGGTAGAAGACTTGCGGCGGGACACGAATCGCCACCTTCATGGCACCGATATTCGAAGACCTGGACACGACCTCGGCAAAGCTTACTGCCCCGATAGGATGGTAGTCGTAGTACCGTCGCCCGAACATGCGTGCCGAACCGTTCTCGCAGTCAATTATCTCGTCGAGCGTCACGAATCCTTCCTCGAGGGCTATTGAGGCGGTGATCGCTTTCATGGCAGACCCGGGTTCAAAAGCGTCCGTCAATACAGGGTTACGCAATGCGTTGGGATTGGCCGCTTTCAGGTCGTTGGGATCGAAATCCGGCAGGGCGGCAATCCCCAGGATCTCCCCCGTTGCGGGCACCTGCACAACGGCCATTGCCGACTGGGCCTGTGTCTCCTTAATGGCGGCCCGCAACTCCTTCTCAACCGTGTGCTGGACGACCTCGTCGATGGCCAGATGCACCGTGGCGCCCGGGACCGGATCTACTCGCTCACTTTCGAGGTGGTGGAGCGTCCGATGCCTGCTATCCTGTTCGGTAATGAAATACCCGTCCTGTCCCTTGAGGTACTCTTCGAAGCGCAGTTCGACACCACCGAGCCCCGTATCGTCCGTGCCGACGAACCCAATGAGTTGGGATGCCAGCCTGCCTTTCGGGTAGAACCGCTTGGGTTCCTCAAGGAAGTCTACGCCCTTCAATCCAAGCGACCTCACGGCAGCAACCTTCTCGCTGCCGAGCTTGCGGGCAATGTACACGAACTTCTTGTCCGAAGCCAGTTTCGTTGCCAGCTTCCGCGAGTCCAGCTCGAGACAGGAGGCGAGTTGCGTCGCGGCTCGTTCCGGTGAGTGTATCTGTGGCGGCGAGGCGTAGACCGATTCCGTCATCACGGTGGTTGCGAGCTGTCGTCCCTTCCGGTCAACGACGCTGCCTCGCTCGGCATGAAGCGGCACCTTCACCTTACGCATCTGGGCCGCGCGCCGCTCCAACTCTTCCCTGTCGCCGTACTGGAGCGAGAAGAGTTTCCCCAGAATAACCACAAAGCAAAGGAGCAACACGAGAAGAACGACTATGATATGGGTTTTCTGTGAGCGGGCTAAGCGGGGTGGTTCATAGGGGACTGTGCTGGACCGTATAATGTTCCTAAAGACCATCTCTGAGCCACGCCTCCTGCATACCCGGCTGTCGCGGTATTGTTGCTGCGCTCGGCGCTCATCGTGGGCCCGACCGACATTGCGCAAACCGTTTGTCTCAACATCCGGAAGCTCTCTCAGTGATCCGTTGCCGCCAAAAACCAGAATCCTTCCGCGGGTCGTGAGGTGCTACCGCTACAATTCTACGGATCTAGTAGCTGACGAAAGGGCTCCACGTTTACTCGGACGATCTGCCACGGCTCGGGCTCAACCATGCCGAGCCTTCCCGTGGCAACCGCCTCGACCTGTGCCGGGGCTTCGCGTTTAGCCACCCTCAACCGAAGCCCTCTGTTCTCTTCGGCAAGATCACTCTCCCTGCGAGAGAGCTCCCGGATATCATAACTGATTCGTACTATCTGGCTCTGCTGCCAGACCAACAAAAGGCCCGCTGCCGACACGTAGACGAGAAAGAGTATCCCGCATACCAGCAACAACCCGGACTTCTTGGTTTGGCCGGACTTCTTGTGACGTCCGCTCAGACTTTGTTTTGAGACAGCCATTGCTCCATCAAGCCGCTTTCTCGGCAACTCGTAGTCGCGCGCTGCGACTTCTCGGGTTTTCACGTATCTCAGCCTCGCCCGGCCGGACGGGATGCCGCGTGATGATTCGGAGTATCGGCGATTTGCTGCACGCGCATCGTGGAAGGTCCGGCGGACAGGTACATCTGCGGGCGTAACCGACGAACTTGCGTTTGACGATCCTGTCCTCGAGCGACTGGAACGAGATAGCGCATAGCCTGCCTCCGGCCTTGAGGCATCGCACGGCTGCATCTATCGCATTCGAAATGTTTTCGAGTTCGTTATTAACGGCAATCCTGAAAGCCTGGAACGTCTTCGTCGCAGGGTCAATGCGCGGCTTGCGTCTGGTCGGCCCCACTGCTTTGCGCACTATCTCAGCAAGTTGCGTGGTGGTGACGATGGGGTTTCGTTTCCGCACTCGCACAATTGCGCGTGCGATTTCGCGAGCCCGCCGTTCCTCCCCGAATCGCCTCAATAGGGACGCGAGTTCCTGTTCGCTCATCCGCGCGACCAGATCGGAGGCCGTTAACACTTCGTCCGTACTCATTCGCATATCAAGCGGGCCGTCGGTGCGAAAGCTGAAACCCCGCTCGGGGCACTCCAACTGGAGCGAGGAAACGCCAAAGTCGAAGACCACACCATCCACTTCTTCGCACCCAAGCAATCGAAGGTGTCGGTCCATCTCCGCAAAACTGCCCCTGACCAACTTGAGCCTGTCCAGGTTCGACTTCAGCCGCTCTCGCGTTGTCTCGATCGCGTTCACGTCAATGTCAATCCCAATGAGAAGGCCCGAAGGACCGAGCCTCGACAATATCCTTTCTGCATGGCCGCCACCCCCGATCGTCGCATCTACGTAAGTCCCGTCGGATACAATGTTCATCAGGTCAACAACCTCTGTTTCCAGAACCGGAATATGCAACGGCTCACCCATCGAACCCATCATTCAGTACGACCGGGCAACGCTATCAACAACTGCGGCCTCCGTCTCATGCACCTCAGAGAGATACGGTACGCTCATAACACCCGTTTCAGTTCAGCCATTGCCAAATCGTCGTATGTGCCCGTCTAGTGAAGCGCCCCAATTGATCCATTGGTTGTGCGAGTCAAACCCACTTCTGGACACCTTCTCCCGCGACCCAGCTTGGCTATCAATCCCAGACCTGCTCGGCGACCTCCTCATAGTTCGCCTGCGATTTCGTCAAAACCTTGATCCACTTGTCGCGAGCCCACACCTCTATCCGGTTCTGCACACCGGCTACCGTCACCTCTTTCTCCAAGCCAGCGTAGTCTCTGAGTTTTTGGGGGATGAGTATCCTGCCGTGACTGTCCGGCATGCATTCCGCAGCGTTGGCGAAGAATGTTCGCGTAAAACTGCGCACAACCGCTTTGGTAAACGCGCGTTCGCGCAACCTGCCTTCGATGGTGTGCCACTCGCTCGGCGGAAATAGGAATAGACATTGGTCAAGCCCGCGTGTTATCATGAGAGACGTTATGGAGTGTTTGTCGAGTGTGTCACGGATCTTGGAGGGCAGTATGAGTCTGCCTTTGCCATCTATGGTGTGATCAAAATCACCGTAGAACATGGTCTCCACTCCGGGCCACTATCGACCACTTCACTCCACAATTATAACCTTGGGGAGGCTGTTTTGTCAAGAGATTTTTTCATTTTTCTTGGTATACACCATATTAGGGTTAGGCAGCCAGGCAACCACAACATCTTGTGCTCTAGGGAGCGCGCCTCTTCGCTCTAGTGGAGAGACGTTGATGGTTACCTCCCCAATTCAAGATAGCGCGCGGTGAAATGAGGCACAGAATTCTCATACTCAGGCTTGGAGCAATAGG
>CAZGCA010000109.1:0-17681 GCA_964524145.1 uncultured bacterium
AAGGCGCGGCGTTTGTGTTTCTGGGTTCTGCGTCCGGGCTTCAGGGTAATGCACCCGGGGATACGGGCGTGTGGATGGCCGAGTCGAACCAGGTATATGCATATTTTGGCTGTTCCGTATCGGGCGCGGGTGACGTGAACGGCGACGGGTACGCGGACGTCATTGTGGGCGCCCCCGAATACGACAACGGTGAGACTGGTGAAGGTGCGGCATTCGTGTTTCTCGGCGGCAACGCGTGGGGCATGACGCAAGACCCCGCGGTGCTTGCAAAGCCTGACGGGAGCTATGTAGCCACGCCCGGGCTGGTGTGGGATACGGACCAGGTCCGGCTCACGCTGGCGGACGGAGCAGAGACCGACGGCTGGACTTCCGACGGGCCGGTTGCGATCCGGCTGGAGTGGGAGATCAAGCCGTGGGCGGTAGCTTTTGACGGGACCGGGCTGGGCCGGTCAATGGAATGGTACGACCCAGCCGACGGCACGGTGAGTTTCGACGAACTCATCTCTATTCCGGGTGATGTCAACGGCTGGCATTGGCGGGCGCGAGTTCTGCATCTTCCGTTGAACCTTTTTCAGGCGACGGGTACGCCGGGGCCCGTGACGGCCAAGAGCGGCATTGCGTTGCCGCCCAATCCGCCCGGAACGCGATGGCATCGGCCTCAGTGGGCGACGGTGGGCCCTTCGGACTTCCGGACCTCAGGATATCTCCCTCCTACTAATCCCGGCGGTGTTGAAGTCACGCAAACACCGCTGACTACTACTGACGACATAATCTGCACGATCAATACCCCGAGCACCTCGCCGGCGCTACCGACCCCGAAGCCCATTGAATACGAGTACACGTGGACGAATGAGGGCACGCCTCACATCCTGCCGGAGGACATCAAAACGATTGTACATATGACATCGTCGGAAACAGACACGCTGGATTCGTCGGAAACGCTCAAGCACGACGTATGGAAATGCGTCGTTCGCGCCTGGGACGGCGTGCAGTTCTCTCACGGCTCATCTTCCGACATAGCCCCCGAAATTGGCAACACCGAGCCCTCGCAGCCCACAATCCGGTGGGAGGGAGGCTCGGGAGTCGAGCCAAACGAGTACGGTCCGCTGGACACTCTGAAAGTGCAGATAGCCGGGCAGTACGACGCTGACAACGATGGTCTGGTACCCGAGTTCAGGTGGCAATACTACCGGGGAGCTGATTGGCATACGCAGGAGACCGATATATCGAGCACGAGCCTGTCGAGTTGGGTTGCGCCGGACGTTCCTCAGCCGGGTGATGCGTGGAGGTGCAAGGCTCGGCACTATGACGGCGAAGCCTGGGGTGGGTGGTCGGACCCGGTGGGGGCCACGATCCTGGCAACAGGCATTGACGACCTTTTCATAACGATAGCTGCTGCGCCTGAAACCGTCACCCTTGGTGAAGGGATAACCATCACGGGTGGTGTCAATCCACCGGCCAGCCTTGCGATAGGATTCAAGAGCAAGATGCCGGGCGATTTGGATTTCGACCGGGCCTTCCCGGGCGGCGTTACTGCATCCGCCGGCGCGTTCAGCAAGTTCTTCATTCCCGACGCAGCGTCAGAGGGATTATC
Source organism: uncultured bacterium (assembly GCA_964524145.1). GTDB lineage: Bacteria > Hydrogenedentota. Next base: position 1,595 of record CAZGCA010000109.1, read on the forward strand.
CAATTGGCGAATCAAGGCCGTATTCAACGGTAACGAGACCTTCCGTCCTACCGAGAGCAACATCGTCTCGTTCGCCGTGCTAAAGGCTCAGCCGGCGCTCACGCTCGAACTGTCCCACACCTCGGCGCTACTCAACCTGGGCAACGCCGAGAGTTTCGCTGCGACGGCGACGCTGTCGGTCGAGAACTTCCCGACGGAGCTCAGTCAGTTGCTGGCCGGGAGAACAATTCGATTGTCGCTTGCGTTCGGCCCAAACAATGAGACACCTTACCACCCTCTTGAGACTACGACGGACGAAAACGGCGTCGCGGAATTCAGTTTCGCCGGCAGGGAGGACTGGTTCAACCAGGCAGGAGTGTGGAAGTTCAAAGCGGAGTTTGCGGGAGACGACAACTTGACCCTTGCCTCGTCACCTGATTTCGATGACACCGACGCACGTCTGATTATCAAGGAAGGTGCGGGCTATGCCGTCGTCGTGCTCGGGCGTCTCGACCAGACCGCAGAGGGTCATGACGCCCATGCGAAGACCACGGACTACATCTACACCACGCTCGAGGGCAGAGCGTTCGACCCGAGTGACATCTACTATATGCGCGAGGTGCTGCCGGGAGAAACAGTAGCGGAAGACATCGACGTTCATGATACGAGCCCAACGCGGGCAGACGTGCAGTATGCAATAGAGACATGGGCGTACGACAAGATGTTCGCATCCCCCGCGCCCCTGTACCTCATCTTTGCCGACCACGGCAGTGTTGACAAGTTCCACCTGTGGTCGGCGGAGAACACCGAGGAGGACCAGTATCTCACGCCTGCAGAGCTTCAAGGGTACCTCGCGGTGCTGGAGAGCCAGCTCGAAGCCGGCGGTGTGAGCAATCCCGAGATAGCCTTCATCTACGGTGCGTGCCACGCGGGAAGCTACATACCGGCAGTATCAGCTCCGAACCGGGTGATCATCACGAGTTGCGCGGCAGACGAGATCTCGTACCGCGGTGTGACGACAGACGAGTCGGACGTGCGAGACGGCGAATTCTTCCTGATGGAGTTCTTCCGCGAGGCAGGTGCAGGCAAGTCGCTTCGGCAGGCCTTCGAACAGGCGTCTGAGAGAACGGTGGGCTACACGGCAACGAAGAGCAGCGGGGTGCTTGCCGAAGAGCCACAGCATCCGTTGCTGGACGACAACGGTGACGGTGAAGGGACGGCAGGCGCGTCGTCGGGCGAGTTGGGAGCAGACGGTGACCACGCATGGAACATGGTGCTTGGATTGGGTTCAAACGCGGGCAACACGGTGAGCTGGTTTACTGCGAGCCCGCCGCTCGTGCTGGATAGTGGCGGGACAATACCTGCAGAGACACCTCTGTTCGCTGAGACAACGGGTCGTGCACTGACCACTGACGACGAGGCGTGGATAGAGATCAAGCCCCCTGAATACGACGGTGGCGAGTATGCTGACCCAGACTACCAGGAGTTCCAGAGGCTGGCGGAGATGGCGGGGCCGATTCTGCCGGGATACTCGGAGGCCGTCGGAGAGGAGAAGGTCCGGTTCGAGTGGGCGCAGGCAGACTTGGAGCCGTACCTGAACTTCGACACGCCGGGCACGTACAAGGTGTACTATTTCCTTAAGGATGGCGAGACAGGCCAGGTCAGTGCCTATCTTGTGACGAATGTGTACGTGGCAAAAGCCGACAACCGTGCGCCCGAGCCGGTAGCATTGGTATATCCCGCTGACGGTGCGACAGTCTTCAGCACAGTCTTCTTCGCCTGGGAGGAGACTACCGACCCGGACGGTGACGCAGTCAGCTACCGTCTGGAAGTGTCCGAAGACAGCGCGTTCCCGGCGGAAGGTACCATTGTCAGAGACGGTATCCCAGGAACTGTGACGCGGCTGACAGAAGAGGATGGTATCGAGGATCTCCACATCTACTACTGGCGCGTGATCCCTGCGGACGAATACGGTGCGAGCCCGGAGAACAATTCTGTTCGCACCTGTAGCGTAGACAATGCTAATCCACCCTTCCCCGGTCTCATGACCGGTATGGTTGAGGACTCGGAGACGGGCGATGGCATTGGTGGTGCGAGTGTGACGCTCACACCGGGCCCCCTGACCATGAGTTCGACGACGCGAGGAGCATACTTCTTCGCCAACCTGTGGCCGAGAGCGTACACGGTGCAGGTCTCGGCCACCGGATACGAGAGCCAGAGCAAAGAGGACGTGACAGTTGCTCCGGGCGATGCGGTGGAGTTGAACTTCCAGTTGATGCGCATCCAGACTAACAGCGATGGTGACGTGAATGGTGACGACACAACTAACGCGATAGACGTGCAGCTCGTCATCAACGCCGCGTTGGGTCTTTCCGTCTCCTGGGACTGCGATGTCGATGGCAACGGGGTCGTCAACGCCATCGACGTCCAACTCGTCATCAACGCCGCGCTGGGGATCTAGAGTTCACCTGAGCCGCAAGTTGTCTTCGAATGCCACCCCCGGTTCCATGAGTAGCAGGGGCCGCATACATTTGCACGCGGCCCCTGTGAGTTTTCTGTGCAGCGACTACTTCTTCTTGGCCAGGCCGGTTGCGTCCTTGGCAGCCTTGGCGATACGGAATTTCAGCACTCTCTTCGCAGGGATCTTGATCGGTTCCCCTGTGGCGGGGTTGCGACCCATCCGCGCTTTCCGATTCACGACCACGAGCTTGCCTATGCCCGGGATGGTAAACCCGTTCTTGGCCTCCTTGTACGCCAGGGCAGCCAGAGATTCCAAGAACGCAGCGGCCTGCTTCTTGGTCAGATCGTTCTTCTCTGCCAGGGCGGCCACGATCTGGGCCTTCGTCATCGCTTTCGCCATCGTTTCCTCCTTCCGTTGTCCCACCTACCTGCTCTTGAAGCCAGCCGCATGCGCGGCACTTCATCGACGGCCAATAGTACAGCACAAGCCCGGTAACAGTCAATACATATCGGGGGCAATAGACGCATTTGCGGTACGGTCTTTCAATCAGTTGGCACGTTGCGCAGCGCGTGTCCGCGGAACTGCCGCGCAACCCCAGAAACAGGGAGTTTACAGGTATCCGAGCGCTTTCAACCTGCGTTTGACCTCTTCCGTGAGAGGCGCGGCTCTTGGCTCGTCCTCTGGTGGTAGTCTGCGTTGCGCAGTCAGACGTTCAAGAAACGTCGCGAGAAGTCCACGATAATGCTCCAGCCGCGATTGGTCTTGTGCCGCGATGTTGTTCTTCTCTCCGGGGTCGGCGTGCAGATCGTAGACTTCTTCTGTTTGCTTTTTCTCGGACTTGATATACTTCTCTCTGTCCGTCCGGACCGCGCGCATACGCCACTTGACGCTCATGTCTCTCTCAGCCATTCTCTGCGCTACTTCCAGCAAGTTTTGCTCGACCAGCTCGCTGACCACAACCTCTCTCGTATACTTCTTGTGCGGTTGGCCCGACCCAACCAGGGGCAGCAGACTCATACAGTCGGACGGAAGATCCTCTGTGATTCCAAGGATCTCAGCGACCGTACCGTAGAGGTCTGTGAGGGATACTTGACGGGTTACGCGTCCTGCCGGCGGTTCTGGGCCGGCAAACCTTATGATCAGAGGAACTCGCACTTGTTCCTCATACAGCGTCTTGCCGTGACGAATGTCACCATGCTCCCAAAACTCCTCCCCATGGTCGGAGAAGATGACGACAACAGTGTTGTCGAGCACGCCCATCTGCTCGAGCTTGTTCAGGAAGCCGCCGACGACCTCGTCGGTGTAGGCTATCTCACCGTCATAGAGCGCCACCGTATGCACCTTGTCTGCATTAGTGAAGCTTTTCGCTGATGCATGAGGGACCATTATGGTCTTACCCACCGGTCCCGTGTAGTCACTGTCGAACATGGTGGCAAAGCGCCCGGGAGGTGCGTACGGACCATGGGTCTGATACGTGTGTACGAAGAGGAAAAACGGGTGTTCCCCATACTCCCTCACCCACTCGAGTGCGGCGTTGAACGTTTTGGCCGCCGTACCTGGGAAGTGCGCCCAACCACCGCCTGAATACGGGCCGTCCGAATACCGCTCGAACCCTTGTGCAAATCCCAGCGCAGCGCGCACCCATACCCCTTCCGTGTAAGCCGCGGTTAGGTAGCCGTGCTGGCGCGCGTGCTCGGCAAGTGTTGTTTCCGCCTGTCCGATAGGGGGGCCAAACGGAAAGAGGATAGCTCCGTGGACTGACGGGTGCAACCCCGTGAAAACCGACGCATGGGAGGGTAATGTCCATGAGGAAGACGCTATTGCATGCTCGAACAGGAACCCGTCCTCGGCAAACTTGTCGATGTTCGGACTGGTGTCTCGATCGTACCCGTAACATCCCAAGTGATCCGCACGCAGCGTGTCAAGACTTATGAGCACAACGTTGGGACGGTCGGCTTCCTTTTCTGCCTCCGTCGAGTACATGAGCGGGCCGCTCCACACCGGCGAGACGTACGATGGCGCTTCAGCGTCGCTTTCTCCCGCGCCATCATGAACGATTTCAGTACGGAAGACAAAGCTCACTCTCAACCCTGCAAGCTCCGACAGATCGAGACTCGCATCCGCCCAGCCTGCCTCGAACCCCGCTGAGTCGAGGTCTAACGTTTGGGTGAAAACTGTTGTCCGCCTCCCGCCACGCTCCACGGAGACGGTGAACCGCACGGACGCGTCGGGTCTCTCATCTTCGAGCGCAATACCAAAACCAAGCCGAGCCGACGACGGTATACGAACGGGCTTCGTGACATACTCCTGAGGCAGCGGGATCACCTCCCTGGCCCATGCTGCAACCGTTCGAGTGTCTCCATCCGCCGGAAGAACCCGGACCCTCTTTCGGACCAACGCATCAAGATCTCGTTCGGCAGGCAGCGGGACATGTATGTAGCTCGTAGCTTCACCTTCCTTTGCACCCTCACCCTTTGGACGCAATTGCTGGAACTCTATCCTGACACCGGTAGCGCCGGGACTCAGCTTCTCACTATCCGCAACCGCGCCAAAGGAGATCGTGCCGTCGTCGGACACTTCGATTTCCCTCGGCTCGCTTCGATACGGTGCGAAAAGCACGTTGCGCGTCTCGCTCGCTATCATCACCTTGGTCTCGTGCCATCTGTCGCCCGGCACAACGTCCTCGACAAACCGATGGGATGGTGCGCGCGCCGGCTCCCGGGTGCAGCCAGCACAAGCCAGAACTAGTGTGCACAACGCCAGGAGTGCTGCCATGCTCTCGCCTAACCTGTCTCGTTCATGCATATCCAAAGTCCGGAACACGTAGATGTTCACATATATCCGAGCGCTTTCAGACGACGCCGGTCCTCTGCGGTTAGAGCAGGGACCCCTGGCTTCGCCGGAGCCGATGGAGCGCGCCATGACGCTGCGGCTTGCAGAAAAGAGTCCAGCAATTCGCGGTAGCGCTCCAGGCGCGATTGGCTTTGCGTAGCGATGTTGTCCTTCTCTCCGGGATCTGCGCGCAAATCGTAGAACTCTTCCGTTTGCCATTTCTCAGAGCTGATGTACTTCTCATCATCCGTCCGGACAGCACGCATCTGGAACTTCCCTAACGGGCGATCTCCAGCGTGCAAGAAGGCCTCCGGACCCACCTCCCTGATTTCGCTCAAGACGGTTTTCCTGTCGTAGCGTCCGCCTGGTTCTTTCCCCTCCATCAACGGAAGCAGACTCATACTGTCGGGCGGACAATCGTGGTCGATTCCGAGAATCTCGACCACGGTAGCATACAGGTCCGTCAGACACACCTCGCGTTTCACACGACCGGTCGTATGCCGTTGGCCGGCGAGTCTCACTATCAGGGGGACCCGCAACTGTTCATCGTACAGCGCGTGAGCGTGCCCGACACCACCATGCTCCCAGAACTCCTCGCCATGATCGGAGAATACAATAACGACGCTATTGTCCAGCACCCCCATCCGGCGCAGTTCATTGAGGAAGTTGCCAACGACCTCATCGGTGTACGCTATCTCTCCATCGTAGAGTGCCTTGAAATGGGTCTTGTCTGCGTCGGTGAAACCCTTTCTGCGTGCTACAAAGATGCTCCTGCCCACTGGCCCCATGTAATCGCTGTCGAACATGCTCGCAAAACGTCCCGGCGGTGTGTACGGCCCGTGAGTTTGATACGTATGGACAAAAAGCAGAAACGGCAGGTTCCGATATTCCTTGATCCATTGCAGCGCGTCGCCAAATGTTTTCTCCGCAAACCCCGGGGCGAGAGGAGGGGTCGAGGGCATATCGCCATCGGAATACAGGTCGAATCCCTGTGCAAACCCGATGTTGCTTCTGACAAGCACCCCCTCTGTGTAGGCAGCAGTGATATACCCATGCTGGCGCGCGAGTTCAGCCAGAGTTGTTTCTCGCCCCGCCATGACAAGAGTGCTAATGCCTGACTGATGTACGCAGACGGGGAGACCGGTGAACACCGAGACATGCGACGGCAAAGTCCAGGTCGAAGGCGCTATAGCGTTTTCGAACAGAAACGCGTCCTCAGCAAACTCGTCGATGTTCGGACTCGTGTCTCGATAGTACCCGTAACATCCCAAGTGATCGGCCCGCAGCGTGTCAAGACTTATGAGCACAACGTTTGGATGGGCATCCTCCTTTTCTGCTTCCGTCGAGTACATGACCGGGTTGCTCCATACCGGCGAACTGTACGACGGAACTTGAGAATCGGTTCCGGGCCCCCGGTCACCAGAGATGTTCTCCGTCCTGAACACAAAACGCACTCTCGACCCTGCAAACTCCGATAGATCGACACTTGCATCCACCCACCCTGCCTCGAATCCGGTTGAGAGAGGATCCAGTGTTTGGGTGAAAACTGTTCTTCGCATCCCGCCACGATGCACGGAGACGGTGAAGCGCACGGCCGCGTCCGGTTTCTCATCTTCGAAGGCAAAGCCGAAATCAAGCCGAGCCGACGGCGGTACACGAACGGGCTTCGTGACATACTCCTGAGGCAGCGGTATCACCTCCCTGGCCCAGGCTATAGCCGTTTGTGTGTCCCCGTCTGCCGGGAGAACCCGGACCCTCGTTCGGGCCAACGCATCAGGATCTCGTTCAGCAGGCAATGATACGTATGTATAACGAGGGGATTTGTCCGTCTCCGCATCGTCACCCTTGTCAGCCAGCCGTTCAACCCCTATCCTGACCCCGACAGCGCCAGCACTCACCTTCTCAATATCCACGACGGCGCCGAGTGGGATCGTGCCGTCGGCGGACACTTCGACTTCGCTCGGTTCGCTTCGATACGGTGCGAAAAGCACGTTGCGCGTCTCGTTAGCTATGCGCACCTCGGTTTCATGCCATCTGTCGCCCGGCACAACGTCTTCGACAAACCGATAGAACGGCGCGTGCGCAGGTTCCCGACTACAACCAGCACAAGCCAGAACAAGTATGCACAACGCCGGGAGTGCTGCCATGCTTGCGCCTAAACTGCCTCGTTCGTGCATATCCAGAATCCGGAACACGTAGATGTTTACATATATCCGAGCGCCCTCAGACGACGCCGGTCCTCTGCGGTTAGAGCAGGGACCCCTGGCTCCACCGGAGCCGATGGGGTGCGCCTTGACGCTGCGGCTTTCACAAGAAAGTCCAGCAACTCGCGGTAGCGCTGCAGGCGCGATTGGTCCTGTGCGGCGATGTTCTGCGTCTCTCCAGGATCTGCGCGCAAATCGTAGAACTCCTCCGCTTGCCATTTCTCAGAGCTGATGTATTTCTCATCATCCGTCCGCACAGAACGCATCATGAACATCTCCAACGGGCGGTCACCACCACGGAAAAGGAAGTAAATGTCTGGCCGCACCTCCCTGATTTCGCTCAGGACGGTCTTCCTGTCGTAGCGTCCGTCTGGTTCTTCACCATCCATCAACGGAAGCAGACTCATACTGTCGGGCGGACAATCGTGGTCAATTCCGAGAATCTCGATTACGGTAGCATACAGGTCTGTCAAGGACACCTCACGTTTCACACGACCGGTCGCATGTCGTTGCCCGGCAAGTCTCACTATCAGCGGGACCCGCAGCACTTCATCATACAGAGTCTTGCCGTGCTGAACATTGCCGTGCTCCCAGAACTCCTCCCCGTGGTCGGAGAAGATGACGACCACAGTGCTGTCCAGCACCTTAGTCTGCTCGAGTTCGTTCAGGAAGTTGCCAACGACTTCATCGGTGTACGCTATCTCCCCATCGTAGAGTGCCCTAAAATGAGTCTTGTCTTCGTCGGAGAAGCCTTTTCTCCTTGCAACAAAGACGCTCTTGCCTACTGGTCCCGCATAATCCCTGTCGAAAATGCTCGCAAACCGTCCCGGCGGCGTGTGAGGACTGTGAGTTTGATAGGTATGAACGAAAAGCAGAAACGGCAGGTTCCCGTACTTCTCGATCCACTCCAGCGCCTTGCCAAAGGTTTCTTCAACGAAACCGGTGCGGTGTCGTGCGACGCCGTCGGAATACAGATCGAATCCCTGTGCAAACCCGATGTTGCTTCTCACAAGCACCCCCTCCGTATAGGCAGCAGTGATATATCCGTGTTGGCGCGCAAGCTCTGCGATCATCGTCTCGCTCTCCTGAACGAAAGGAACGCTAATGCCCGATTGGTGCAAAGTGGGTAAGAGTCCCGTAAAGATGGATGCATGCGACGGCAAAGTCCAGGTCGAAGGCGCTATGGCGTTTTCGAACAGAAACGCGTCCTCGGCAAACGTGTCGATGTTCGGACTGGTGTCTCGATGGTACCCGTAACATCCCACGTGATCGGCCCGCAGCGTGTCAAGACTTATGAGCACCACGTTGGGACGGGCATCCTCCTTCTTCAGTTCTGTCGAGTACATGACCGGGTTGCCCCATACAGGCGAACTGTATGATGGGACTTGAGAATCGGTTCGCGGCGACCCGTCACCAGAGACGTTCTCCGTCCTGAACACAAAACGGACCCTCGACCCTGCAAGCTCTGACAGGTCGAGACCCGCATCTACCCATCCAGCCTCGAAGCCGGTTGAGAGGGGGTCCAGTGTTTGGGTGAAAACCGTTGTCCGTGTCCCGCCATGCTCCACGCAGACGTTGAACCGCAAGGACGCGTCGGGCCGCTCATCTTCGAGCGCAATACCAAAATCAAGCCGAGCCGACGGCGGTACGCGAACGGGCTTCGTGACATACTCCTGAGGCAGCGGGATCACCTCCCTGGCCCATGCTACAACCGTTCGGGTGTCTCCATTCGCCGGGAGAACCCGGACCCTCGTTCGGGCCAACGCATCAAGATCTCGCATAGCAGGCAACGATACATATGTATAGCGAGGGGCTTCCTCCGTCTCCGCATCGTCACCTTTGTCAGCCAGCCGTTGGACCCCTATCCGGACGCCGACAGCGTCAGGGCTCACCTTCTCCATATCCGCGACTGCGTCAAGGGGGATCGTGCCGTCGGCGGCCACTTCGACTTCGCTCGGTTCGCTTCGAAACGGTGCGAAAAGCACGTTGCGCGTCTCGTTAGCTATTCGCACCTCCGTTTCATGCCATCTGTCGCCCGGCACAACGTCTTCGACAAACCGATAGAACGGCGCGTGCGCCGGTTCCCGACTACAGCCCACACACACGACGAGCAGGATGATTGAGATCCATCTCTCCGAGAACGTTGACAAGCCTGTTTATTTCCTATCTCTGTCAGGCAGACATCCGAACCGTTAGAGAAACGATTTGTTCAGAAAGAACGCTTGGTTCAGTATACTTTTCATCGCTTGAATAGTCAAACAGCGGGATCCTTCACGCGTTTGATACCTGGTGGACAGCCGGAGCGCGTGCGTGCTAGAATTCGCTCGGTAGCGCGCTAAGGAAACGGCGAAAAGGAGCGGGTTAAGGAGCATGGTCTTGCGAGATCCCCCAACCCCATCGGTGGTTGATGTACATATAGACACCTTGTCGAGACTCTTGAAATCAAAGAGAGTGAACCTCCAGGGTGACTCGAACCGGCGCCATGTTGACATACCCAAGCTGCGCCGCGGCGGGGTGAAGGCCGCTGTCTTTGCTGCGTACGTTCCCGACAACTGCGGCCGTGAATCGCCGTCGATTATAGCAATGAAAGAGATAGACATCGCCTACAGGCTCGAGCAGCAGTACCCTGACGACTTGAAGGTTGTGCGCAGCAGGGGCGAGCTGATTCGTGCCGCGCGCCGCAGGATAATCGGCATGATACTGAGCATAGAAAACGGTGTCGCGCTCGAGGGCAGTCTCGAACTGCTGCGGGTCTATTACCGGCTGGGCGTCAGGGCGTTAGGGCTTACTTGGAACGGCAGCAACGCGATCGCTACCGGCACGGGCAGCCGCGTAATGGATAGCGGGCTCACATCGTTTGGCAGGAACGTGGTGGCCGAGATGGAGCGCCTGGGCATGATGATCGATGTGTCGCACCTGTCGAGGAAAGGCTTCTGGGACGTCCTGAACGAGACGCAGGGGCCGTTGATCGCCAGCCACTCGAACGCCGCGGCCCTGTGCGACCATGGGCGCAACCTCGATGACGACCAGATAGAGGCGATCGCGTCTCGTGGCGGTTTCATAGGCGTCAACTTCCACGTGCCGTTCCTCACCGCACGCAACAGAGCGAGCGCCGCCGACGTTGTGCGGCACATACGTTACATCGGCGAACTCGCGGGGAACGGTGTCGTCGGGATCGGTTCGGATTTCGACGGTACACGCACGGTGCCGCGAGGGCTCCGGAACGCAGGCACGTTTCCGCGACTCATAGACGAACTGAAACGCGCCGGCTTCTCGTCAAGACGGATAGACGACATTGCCGGCAACAACTTTCTCAGGGTGATGAAACGGGTCTGCGGGTAGACGGCGCGGCGGCTCAAGCTAAGAATGACCGGTTGTTGCAGTGCAGTATGCTTACCGATTCGCCCCTCGTCGAAACGCAACGCCCGCAACGAACCAACTGACAACAAGAAAGGCCGCTGCGGCGAGTGCCGGTATCAACGGTGCGCCAAAATAGCACTTGCCGAAGACACCGAAGCGCAACAGTTCGACCACATAGGTCAATGGCGAGACCATGGCCAGCGGTGTTACCCATGCAGGCAACGTCTCGACAGGCATGAAGACTCCGCTGACGAATAGGATCGGGAACCGGAAAAAGTTCATAAGAGTCATTGCTTCGAATACCTCGCGAACCATCGCAGCGGCTGTGATCCCCAAAAGCGAAAAGGTTGCACCTCCCAGACACATGCCAATGGCTAACACAAGAGGTCTGGCGACGGGCATATCCAGCAGTAGAATGAGCCCGAAGGTGAGAACGAGCGAGGTTGCGATGCCGTACGCGGCGGCACTGGCTGCTTTGCCCAGGATGATGGTACGGTGAGTCACAGGCGCGAGAAGCAACCGTTGCAGGGTTCCGGAACGTTTCTCGAACGTGATCACGATGGCGGCCATCGAGGTGTTGCCGAAGAGCAGGGTCATTGCGATTATGCCAGGGGCTGTTATGAGATATGTTCCCGGGCTCTTCACGTAGACGGCAATCATGAGTACGGCGGGGAACAACAGGCCCCACGTGATCAGAGGCGGTTTGCCATAGTAGCTCTCGATGTCTTTCCGGCTGATGAAGAGTGCGCGTATGACCTGGCTCATACGCCGTCTCCCCGAGATGAAGAAGGAGCATCCTCGAGGATCGTCAAGAAAGCTTCTTCAAGGCTCGCAGCGGTTGTGCTCACTTCCAGAATATGAAGGTTCTCTCGTTCTGCAAACGAGACGACCTGTGTCAGTGCCGTGTGCGTGTCGCAAACCTTGAGATGCCAGACACCCTGCACACAACTCGTTGACTGGATCGCTGAACATGCGCTGCGGAGAAGGCCTGCGGCCACATCTCCGGAAAACTCGACCGAGAGTGTGCGGGCCTTCTCGACTCGCTTCTGTATTTCCTTTGTGGTACCTTCAGCAACAACCTTCCCTTTTACGAGGATGAGCACCCGATCACACAACGCTTGCGCTTCGACCAGATTGTGCGTTGTCAGGAAGATCGTAGTGCCCGCTTGGTTGATATCGCGGATCAGAGCCCGCAACCCCTGAGCGCTTGGCACATCGAGCCCGGCTGTTGGCTCGTCCAGAAAGACGACCTCGGGCGAATGCACAAGCGCTGCCGCCACCGTCACACGGCGCTTCATGCCGCGCGATAAGGCCCGGAAAGGCGTCTCCTCTTTTTCGGCCAGATCGAAGAGCCCGAGCAGTTCGCCTGCTTTTGCCCTCCGCGCGGTCCTGGACAGACCGTAAAGCTCACCGAGATACTCGAGGTTCCTTCGGCAGGAGAGTTCCGGGTACAGGTTCGATTCTTCGGGTGCAAGCCCGATCCGCTGTTTTACAGCTACGGGATCCCGTTCAACGTCAATACCGCAAATGGTCGCTTCGCCGGCGTGGCGATCAAGAAGTCCGCAGAGAATGTTGATTGTAGTCGTCTTGCCCGCGCCGTTGGGACCCAAGTACCCGAAAAGCTCTCCTCGTCCGACAGAGAAGCTTGCTCTGTTGAGAGCTGTCAGGTCGCCGTATCTCCTGGTCAAGCCCGAAACCTTGATTATGGGCGAGCCCTCAAATACCGACACTACCCTTCCCTCTTCAGTCAATCCTTGCCCGGAGACGCTTGTTACTTCTTGGTCGCGGTTCTACAGGAGCACGACCGGCGTCCAAACCTGTTCTATTCACCGTTCTTGGCCAATACGAATCGCATAGCCACGAAACCAGCGCCCTCAACAACTCCGCGCTCGGGCGGGCATGGCGTTTGCACAGGCATCTCAGGCGGAGTAGACAGACAACTCGCGGCTTCCTCTAATAGGAACCCTGCCTCCGAGGCCATCCGGACAATCTGTTCGCAGGTATAGAACCTCGCTTCAGAATAGAACGGGTGCCCTTCACGTCCTTTGCGCATATACGATTCTCCCCACGCGCTATCAGCCGGGACAAGTCCTGCAACAAGGCGGCCCTCTCTTTTCAACACGCGCGCGCACTCGTGCAACGCTCGTCTCGGATCGTCCAGAAAACAGATCGTCACCACCAGCAGCACGCCTCGGAACGACGCGCCACGGTACGGCAGGTTCTCACCGCGTCCAAGACAGGGACGAATGCCTCGTGCACCAGCCCGTTCCAACATTTCCGCAGAGGAATCGACCCCATCGCGCACCCCGAGGCTTGCCGCAAAACGCCCGGTACCCACACCCACCTCCAGCCACTCGCCTGCCGGTCTCGGCATAAGACGCCGCACACAATCCACTTCCGCCTGAAAGATGGCCCCCCCTTCAGGCGAATCGAACCATGCGTCGTATCGTTCCGGCAGACGGTCGAACGGGCCGGCCACTACTTCTCATCGCCCTTGGAAACGCACGGATGTTCTTTCACATCGCCGTGGCATTCTCTGATCTGTTCGGGCGAGCAGTCCTCGGGTTTGCCTTTCAGCTTGTCCGGGTTCTGACAGCCTTTCTTGCATTCGCACATTGTCTTTCTCCTTTCTTTTTACGCCCGCAGGAACTGGGTTCAGATTCCGTTCCGAGGAACCGTTCCGCAGCAGCCTTCCACTTGGCCATCGTTCTCTCGTCCAGTCTGTAATGGACGTAATATCCCTTCTTCTCCGGCACGACTACGCCCGCATCGCGAAGCGTCCGCAAATGTTGCGACACCGCGCCCTGAGTCACGCCCAGCCGGTTCGCGAGAGCGTTGACACAGAGAGCGCGGTTCTTGAGAAGCCTGACAATCTGGACGCGCGTGTCCACGGACAACACTTTGAACATACGCGCCAGCCTTTGAGCCTCGGTCATGAACGATTTCCTTTTACTTTAGTACCTACTAATATACTAACATGGATTACGTTTGCTGTCAAGCCAAAGGGGATCGGAGGCATTTGCGCTGTGGTTGTTTTGGGCAGTGGGCCAACTCGCGGTCGCTCTCCTATTGAGCCGCGTGCGGTGGAGGTTTTACCCTCGTTCCCACGGTCCTCCGTGGGAACGCATACTTACAGAGTGCGATGAGCTGTGAGATGTCTTCCTGGACTGGTAGGGCGATATGCATTCCCACGGAGGACCGTGGGAACGAGAACAATTCTAGGCCAAGGCGAAGGATTGCTCTCGTTTGCTCCGCGTGCCAGGGGGATCGCGGGGTGTCAGTTCCGCGAGGCCGTCTTGCCGGGTTCTGTCTCACCGAAGAAAGCGCGGGCGCGTTCTGTAAGATTGTTCAGGAGCACTTCGAGCTCTTTCCGTGAGGCCTCGATCTGGTCAGCCGTTGCGTCTGGCGGCACGCGAATTGGGCCGTCGGCGAGGAAAAGCAGGTGGTTGAACGGCATCGGTATGATGGACCCGTCCCAGTTGTCGAGAACCCACCTGCGTTTTGCCCAACATCTTACCGCAAAAATGTCGAGTCCGGTTCGTTGTGCCAGGACCAAAGCGCCGACCTTGCAGACGTGCCGCGGTCCTCTCGGGCCGTCAACCGTCAGCACGCCTATGGTACCCTCCTGCCGGGCGTTTGCGCAGTCAGCCATTGCGCGTAACGCATCCGTGCCCCCGCGCGAGCTCGAACCGCGAACGGGTATGAAACCACACTTCTCGACGACAGCGGCGGCCAACTCGCCGTCCCTGCTTCTGCTGACCATCAGGAGGACGGGACGGCCGCGAAACCCGAACGGAGCGTTCACGAGATCCTGGTGCCAGACGGTTGCAACGATCTTGAGACCATTATCAACCTCAGCCAGCTTGCGGCGTATCAGTTCGTCAACGGTCTTCTTGCTCGTTAGCGATACAACGGCCATGTAGACCTTGTAGAGGAACGGGAACAACAGAAGCACCAGTCGAAACTTCAGACCATAGCGCCTCTTCGGTTCTTCCGAACTCGTGCCCTTCGGTTGACCTTGATCCGCGGTCATAGTCTGACTACTACCCTCCGGGGCGTGACCCCGCCGGAGTCGATACCCTCGATAGTCCGGTCTATTATGTCGAGCATTCCGGCCTTGTCGTCCGGCAGCTCTCCCATAAGCGGCAGCAGGTTCGAGACGTGGTCGCTCACGAAGTGCGAGTGGATGCCGTCGAGGGTAGCGATAAGCTCGCGTTCCTCCCGCAGCAGGGTCATCGCCGAAGCCGGCTGGAATTCTCCCCGCTCGCACATCTCGTCGAGCGGTGTCCCGGGCGCAACCACAAGGGTGCGCACGCGGATGAAGTCAGGGTCCGTTCTATTGAGCACGGCGGCTGTATGCTGCGCGTGCTGGAGCCACATCTCTTCGCCGCCGGCACCGATGAGCACATACTGGCACAACGATATGCCCGCCTGCTTCACTTTCAGACCTGCCTCGACCATCATCTCGGATGTGGCACCTTTCCGCATCAGCAAAAGGATCTCGTCGTCGCCCGACTCGAGCCCGACGTGCAGCCGGGTGAGTCCAGCATCTGCAAGGGCGGAGAAATGCTCGAGCGGCTTTCGGGCTATCGTAGCCGCGCGGGCGTAGCTCGTGACTCGTTCCAGGTGCGGGAACGCGCGACAGAGGTGTTCGAGAATCGTGACGAGATCTTCGGTCTTGAGCAACGTGCTGTCCGCATCGCCGATGAACGCGCGCCGGGCTTTGTCTCCGTAGAACGCGTGAGCTTTGTCGATGTCGGCCAGGATATCGTCGACCTCGCGACGACCAAACTTCTCGCCTTTGTACATCGGACAAAACGCGCACTTGTTCCACGGGCAGTTGCGCGTGGCCCGTATCAGCACGCTGCCCGCCTCGCTTGGAGGTCTGTACGGCGGCATTTCGTATGTCATGGGTCACTCCGTCTCGTTCTATGCAAACCCAAACTCCAGATCTAAGGTTACCAGATTCTTCCGAAGATTCAAAGTGTCCCGACGGTCACAACCGCCCTAATCGTTCAGCAATTGGCCGCAAGAGTGAGAAATCGAGCAGCCGGGAGACGCCCAGATGATTCTTTTGAAAAGTCCCGCAGGGACCAACGATAATAGCCCAGGAATTTATTCCTGGGATCAGATGCACACCCCTACATATCGAGTCCCGTAGGGACGGCTGAAAGACTTTAACCTCAAGAAATGGGCTCAGTCGTCCCTGATATGGAATGACCGTGTCAAGTGGGGATCGAAACCGTCTTCC
>CAZGCA010000110.1:0-16290 GCA_964524145.1 uncultured bacterium
GGAAGACGGTTTCGATCCCCACTTGACACGGTCATTCCATATCAGGGACGACTGAAAGAAGCTGCACCTAACAGCCGTTTCAGCCGTCCCTCCGGGACTGAACCCTCGTTGCGTCACGCCGCTCTCCCAGGAGTGAACTCCTGGGCTATTCTCAACCGTCCCTGCGGGACTTACCCGTGTTGTTGTGCTTCTGTGGCGATTGGCTGTCATGCGGCTGACTGGCTCGCAACGACAGATGGAAAGCAGTCTGCTTGATCTCACTCGTTCATTCGGACGCGTAACCTGGTGCTGTCTTTGTGCCTTGATAACCTTCACGATCCATCCGGTGAGAAATGCGGGCCAGGCGAAACGGCACTTTTTGTTGACCTGCCGCAGCCGCCTCCCGATCCATATGCGACACGGGAATCATTGACAGAACCACCGTATGACTGTAAACTGCTTTGAATGACGAATGGAGCTTCTTCATGTGTATGGCACGGAGGGTGCCCGAACGTCTCTCGTTCGAAAGGATCGCTCACAAGGGAGCAAGTGACATGCGATGGATTGTTGCGTCTTTGGCTGTAGTCATGGGAGTCACCTGTGGTATGCAAACAGGACCGAGCGAAGCTCAAACGACGAATCAGAAGCCGTACGGATCGGGGTACTTTGGCGAGTGGATAGAGGACGAGTTCGGCCTGCCGGCGTATCGGTACACCTGCGACCAGGCAAATGACCCCAAGGCTGTAACGCCGACGAACACCGTCTTCCGTCCACCCACGGATCACACGCATCAGGTGGGGAACGACCGCCTGGTGGCGGCGTGCTCGAACTACGGGTACGTCCAGGTGCGACAGGACGAAGGTGCGCCGAAGTTCCTCAATGACCACGATCCGGAGCAGCACCAGTACGGCGGCGGTTTTGGCTACCTGACCGACGGGCAAACCGTGGTAAGCACCTATTACGAAAGCAACCCCGAGACCTTCGAACGCGTTCTCGGCGTGGGGTACTATCGCAAGAAGGTAACGAAGGACCCGTACACTGTCGACCAGGTCATCTTCGCGCCATTCGGCGACGATCCCCTGCTGATATCACAGGTCACCGTTACCAACGGCGGGGATTCGCCTGCCGACCTGCGGTGGATCGAGTACTGGGGGTGCCAGCAGTACCAGTTCTCGTTCGGGCCCATGGTACAAGCGTTCATCGGCCAGAACGCAAGCTTGGCGGTGAAGGGGCGGCGGGACTTCGCGAAACGCTTCGACCAGACGTTTCGAGTCGTTGAGAATAACGCCGGGTTGCTCGAAAGAAAAAGCCTTCGAGATCCCTCCGCAAGCGAGAAGAAAGCGTTGGGTTTGGAGGATACGCCGGCAGTCAGAGAGCCGCGTTACGAAGACCTCTCGCCGCCGCCAACGTTTCTGGTCTCGCTGGATGATACGATCAGCGCGTACGGGACCGATGGCGCCGCGTTCTTCGGCAAAGGCGGGATCCATCGTCCCGACGGGATTGCGAGAGAGCTGGACGGTTCGCTATCGGCGACGGGTCCCGGGGGCGCGTTTCTCATCGAACAATCGTTCCGGCTCGGGCCGGGCGAATCGCGCACCTTGCGTTTCGCCTACGGGTACCTCCCCGAAGGGTTCCAGCTCGACGCCTTGTTGAAGAAGTACCGCGCCGCTCAATCGTCGTTGTGGGGCGATTCCTGTTCGGCCTGGAAGGCCGATGGGCTGCGGTTCGCCGTCGATGGTATACCGTGGGTGGAGCGTGAGATTGTATGGCACCACTACTACCTCCGGGGCAACCTGACGTATGACGACTTCTTCGGCGAGCACATTCTTTCCCAGGGACATGTGTACCAGTATGTCGTGGGATTCCAGGGGGCTGCCCGCGACCCGCTCCAGCACGCGATGCCGTTCGTTTTCAGCAACCCGCAGATAGTGAAAGAGACCATCCGGTACACGCTCAAAGAGGTGAAACACGACGGCGAGATCCCGTACGGTATCACCGGCAACGGGATGGTCATGCCGGCCCCGTGGCGGCCCAGCGACCAGGAGATGTGGTTGCTGTGGCTGGCGAGCGAGTACGTGATGGCCACGCGCGACAAGGCGTTTCTCGATGAGCCTGTTCCAACCTATCCGGTCTACGGGCCTCGGGCGGAGAAGATGAGTGTCGGCGCACTGCTGAAACGTTGTTATGCCCACTTCGTCGAGGTCACCGGCACGGGCGAGTTCGGTCTGCAACGCCTGTCGAACGGCGATTGGAACGACGCGGTCCTCTGGCACGTTCCCGAAAACGAGCGCGGCGGTATCCAGAAACAGGGTGTGAGCGTTCTCA
Source organism: uncultured bacterium (assembly GCA_964524145.1). Taxonomy (GTDB): domain Bacteria; phylum Hydrogenedentota. The sequence continues at coordinate 2,305 of CAZGCA010000110.1, forward strand.
ACGCGGCCATGGCGACCTACACGCTCGATCTGTACGCCACCATGTTGGAGTATGTCGGCGACGCCGAGCTGGCCGCCGATGCACGAAAACGCGCCGAGGATCAGCGCAAGGCCGTCCGGGAACAGTGGACGGGCCGCTGGTTCCGCCGGGCATGGTTCACGCCCGAGCTGGGTTGGGTCGGCGACGACCGGATGTGGTTGGAACCGCAGCCGTGGGCGATCATCGGCGGCGCGGCAACCGATGACCAGACCGGGAAACTGGTGCGGGCCATCAACGAACTCATGCGCGAGTCTTCACCGATAGGCGCGCGCATACTCAGCAAGGCTCTCCCGCCTCTCAAGTCGGAGACGGGAGGTTCCGAACAGGTTGGTGTCGGGACGAACGGCGGTGTATGGCCGTCGATAAACGGCACGCTTATCTGGGCCCTGGCGAAGGTCGACGGGAAGCTCGGTTGGGATGAATGGCAAAAGAACACGCTGGCACGACACGCCGAGGCATATCCCGAGGTTTGGTACGGGCTGTGGAGCGGGCCGGACTTCTTCAACTCAGACTGGTCGAAGTATCCCGGCCAGACGGTCTTCGACGAGAAGCTCCTGGACGCCGGTTCCGACGAGTCACCCAAACTGGCAGCGGTGAACTGGACCGACTACCCCGTGATGAACATGCATCCCCACGCCTGGACTCTCTACACCACGGCCAAGCTCATCGGTGTCGAGTTTACGCCCGCGGGACTATACCTCACCCCGACGCTCCCCCTCGAATCCTACCGGTTTGAATCGACTCTGCTCGGGTTCGAGAAGACCTCCCGCGGGTACGCGGGCTGGTACCAGCCGCAGGCTGGCGGCACGTGGACCATCACGTTTCAGCCGCCCGAGGGAGAGACCGAGCGATTCGCCCGGCTCGAGGTCAACGGGGCGGAGCAACAGATCAGCACGCGTGACCGCTCGGTCATCATCACCGGCGACAGCGCTCCAACCGAGCCCCTTCGCTGGAAACTGGAGTTCAACTGAGACAGCGTGGTCGGGAGGATTAGGACCAGGGCCCGGTGGCGCGCTGGGTTCCAAGTCCGTTTCCGACTTCAGGTTTCTTACCTTCGGCGGTCATATCGAGAGCAAACTCCCAACCCGATACTCAGACGCGTCACCGTCAACAAATGACCTGCGAGTGTTTCCCGTCAGTGAATGTTTTCCCGCGTCGTTCCTGCAGACACACCCCAACGTCGCTATCACGATTACCGCCCAGGTGGCTCAGGTACCGACGAATGTGCCGACGTAGCAACGAGGTGCCGCTTTAGCGTAGCCCGGACCGGGATCGAGATCCGGCCCCAGCTTGTGGTTAGACCGGGCTCATTCAGCATCATGCCTTTGTGTGACCAACCGGATACTGCCGGCAGTCGCGCACTGTCTCGTACACGGCCATGATGTTCTCGATGGGGATTTGCGCCTGCACGTTGTGAATCGTGTTAAAGACGAACCCGCCTCCGGGAGCGAAGGTCTCGATCCGATCCCGCACTTCGGCAGCCACCTCCTCGGGCGTGCCGAACGGGAGAGTCTTCTGGGTGTCGACGCCTCCGCCCCAGAACGTGACACGGTCGCCGAACCGTTCTTTGAGCATGCGCGGGTCCATGTTGGCCGCAGAACACTGCACCGGGTTGAGGATGTCAAACCCGGCATCGATGAAATCGTCCAGGAACGGCACTATTGACCCGCACGTGTGGATGAAGGTCTTCCACGCAGTGTGCTCGTGAATCCAGTCGTTGACCCGTTTGTGTACCGGCATGAACACTTCCCGGTACGTCTTCGGGTTGATGAAGGGGCCCTGCTGCATGCCGAAATCCGTGCCGCTCACGAAGACCGCCGCCACGCGATCGCCGACCGCCTGATGGATCTTCTCGAGGTTCGCAAGACCCACCTCGCACTGGCCTTCAAAGACGGCAGAGACGTAGTCGCGCCGGGTCAACACGCTCGTGTACCACTCGGCAACATCGCGGATGCCCTTTGGATGCTTGAGCTGGGGTGCCGGCACGAGCGCGATGTCGCCGAAACTCGTGCCGCCGAGGTTCCCCATGACGGCTTTGCCGGTCGCGTACAACCTGTCGGTCTCGGATTTGAGATGTTGCAGCTCTTCGTCGGAAATCGGGCTGAATTCCTCGAGGTTGTCTTCGACGCGCAGCTTGTCGTCGTCGATAGGCGGTTGGCGCACGATGGCATCGAAATACCAGCCGTCCTTCGGCATGTGACCGCTGGGCGGCGCGGACGTGTCGCCTTCGGGATACATGAGTATATCGCCATTCGGTTCGGGGTCGGTGTTGAACTTCTCAGGAACCAGCACCGGCGTCCCGTCGAACAGGGTCCATGGTTTCCATCCCTCGTTGCGGAAGCCGAAAAGCGTGCCCCTCCCCGCCAGGTTCGCCACGTCCACGCCGAGCGCGTCCATGAGGTCGGGAGCGATCTCGCCCAGCATCTGATATGGCTCCACGACTTTCACAGGGGTACCTGCGGGGTCAAGCCCCAGAGCTTGGCGGAGCTTATAGACGGAACTCGCGTGCATTCCCGAACACATGGTGGCGCCCAGATCGAGCGGAACGAGATCGGGTTCCTGATGGTTAAGTGCTGCATGCACCCGTTCTCGCGAAGTCATCATAGCTGTCATCCTCCTGCTGCCGTCATCCCGCAGTCTCAGGCATCTTCACCCGTTTGTTCCATCATTCCCTGCCGACCCAGTCCGCACAGTCGTGCAGGTCTTCAGAACATCTGAGACAGATTGAAGCCGGTACTAAGGTCTGTATTTGCCCTCTTGCAACCGCCCGGATTGAAAGCTTTGCGTCGTGCTAGTGTCTCAGACTTAAGTTTCCTTCGTGCTTTGAGTATCGCCACCCTTCCTCCAAAGTATACATCATCGGGCGTGACGTTTCCCAGCGCTTCGCGGTACCGGTGGCTATTGTAGACGGGTCTCCTCAGCCAACTCCTACGGAGTGGTGTGCACCACGAGCAAAAGCCACTCCTTTCGGGACCGGTGATATCGTTCGATCTTGCCGTTGGTCTGAGAGTGATGGGGACTGGCAAGGATATGAATGCGCCTCACCGTCTCCACGTAGCCCTGGAATCCTTTCTCTACCAGACCCGAAGCGTTGTCGAAGAGCAGCCGGGAGGAGCCAATTCTCAGGGTCTTTTCAAGGCCGCCGCCTTCCACATGCCGGCCACATTCAAACTATCCTGGACACTTCGCGGTGCGATGGAGCATCTTCTGATGGACTATATGCTGGACACGGACATGGTCCTCGACTTGGCGCGGCTCGTCACGGACTACAGTCTCGAGATAGTCGACATCGCATTGGAGAAAGGCGCCGATTTCGTTGCGTGTGAAGGGGACCTTGCCCATAACCCTGGACCGCTCATGCGCCCCGAGCACTACGACGAATTCATCGGACCGTACCACAAGGAACTCTGCGACCGCGTGCACAACAACGGTGGCAAGATCATCAAGCACTCTGACGGCAACCTCACGCCTCTCATCCCGGCGTTGCTCGAGGCAGGATTTGACGGCATCCATCCCATCCAGCCCCAGTGCATGGATATAGGGGAGACAAAGCGGGATTTCGGGGCGAAAACCTGCCTGCTGGGCAACATCGACTGTAGCTTTCTCCTGGTCTTCGGGAGTCCCGACGATGTGCGCAAGAGCGTCAAAGATACCATAGCCAAAGCCGCGCCCGGAGGCGGCTACATCATGTCCTCCTCCAACTCCATCCATCCGGGGTGCAAACCCGAGAACTACCTGGCGATGGTGGAAGCCGGGCGCGAGTACGGGCGATACTCGTAGCAGGCGAACACTTGACCGTATTCATTCACTGTCAGCCAAACGAGATCGATGGTTGCCGGTGACGGGATCATCCGGGCGCACCATCGCAACACACCATGCCAGAACACGAATTCACGACGCCAAGAGAGAGATCTGCGAGTTCTATATCGACCTCTGGGAAGCCTGTGTCTCGTTCAATACGCATCACCGTATCCGTGTTGCGATAAGCGGCAACAACTCCCCCAGGTCTAACCCGATAACCGGCCAGAAATGCCCCGATTTCCCGATACTGTCGGCACTTAGTGTGCACTTACGAAATGGCTGCTGTCTTGCTAGAATGTCGTAATCGCCTATACAACAAGATGTTGCACGTCAGCTGTAATGGGCAACAGTGCCACATACGGGCAGACGTTCGACCATAACAACCCGCGTTCAAGATAGAGCGGAAATTGCCTTGCCAGTTTCGGTCCGACTCCTGCGGAAGCGAAAAAGTAAACCACCCCTAGCGTGTCACCAATAAGATCACACGACGTAAAGGCTGTCGCTTGAGAAAAGCGGGTCGCTGGTCAGGTTGACACCCAAGGTTCTCAATCCCGCTTCGTCACCGGGAGTAGGGATGTGTGTACTGTGCATTTCGCAGCCTCGAAGTCTCACCAGCTGTTCGATACCCAGTTTGGTCGCGTTATTCAACGGTGCGGAGGCTCCCACGGCGATCAGGGCTTCCTCAAGGTCAAGACTAACGCTCTTGCCGTCTTTCATGTCTTTCTTCATGTTACCGATAGCTTCGACTACGCTGGGTGCGATCAGGTGAATCCTGTCGGGTATTTCGGCCAAGTGCTTTATGGCATTCAGAACCGTGCTTGTGGCGGCATGCATTAGGGGTGAGTTGTTGCCCGTTATTATTGTTCCGTCTTCAAGTTCAATAGCCGTGCCACAATATGCGCCTTCATGTCCTTTCTTATTACGCTGCGCTTGTTTGGCGGCCGCCCTGGCCGGATGTACTACCCGCCGGTCTTCAATGCGTACTCCGAGTTCATTCATGATTAACTCGACTCGTTCAACCGTTTCCTGATCCACCAAACCCATCATATGCTCGCACCGGTAACGCAGCAGCCGACGGATGACTTCCTGTTTGGCCGCCTCCCGCACTCTTTCGTCATCAACGATACCGAAGCCAACCCGATTGACACCCATTTCAGTTGGGGAGCGGTAGACGGATTCGGTGCCAGAGATTCTCTCTAGAATCCGTTTCAGGAGGGGGAAAGCCTCGACATCGCGGTTGTAGTTGACCGCGGTCGTTCCATAGGTTTCCAGATGGAATGGATCAATCAGATTGAGGTCTTTGAGGTCTGCCGTGGCCGCTTCATAGGCCATGTTGACCGGATGTTTTAGTGGCAGGTTCCAGATCGGGAATGTCTCAAACTTGGCATATCCGGCTTGGACCCCTCGCTTATGCTCATGATATAGTTGAGAAAGGCAGGTCCCTAATTTACCACTGCCTGGTCCAGGACCGGTGACCACCACCAGCGGATGGCTTGTTTCTATATACGTATTGCGCCCATATCCTTCCTTGCTGACAATGAGATCCGCGTTGGTGGGGTAACCTTTGGTGGCGCGATGGGTATATACCCTGAGGCCGCGCCGTTCGAGCTTGTTCTTGAACAGTTGTGCCGAGGGCTGATCGTCATATCGAGTGATCACAACGGCCGTGATTTGCAGGCCCCATTCGTCGCGTAGATCGTCAATCAGTTTGAGTGCGTCCACGTCGTAGGTGATACCGAAATCGGCGCGAATCTTTTTGCGGTCAATATCTCCGGCATATATGCAGAGGATGATGTCCATTTTGTCTTTAAGCTGTTGGAGCAATCGCATCTTCACGTTGGGATCGAAATTGGGCAACACTCTGGAGGCGTGGTAATCGAAGATTAGCTTCCCGCCAAACTCGAGGTAGAGTTTGTCGTCAAATTGTCTGATGCGTCCGAGAATCTCGGCCGTTTGTTCAGCCAAATACTTGTCTACATCAAATGTGACCGGTTTACCCGCGCTCATAAGTCTGGCCACCTCGTTTTGTGTTCATGCTCTGCCTCCGCTAACGGTACCAGGAACTAAGTGAGAGCAAACGCCGTTGTCATGGGGTGCTTCCCCGCATCAGGAGGCCAGGGTACCTTGGCCTCGGGCGCAGGCAGCTGATAACCCAACGCGCTGTGCGGTCTGACCTCATTGTACTATAGCTGCAATCGTTCCATCAACGCGCTTGAATGAACGCTCTCAATATCCGACTTGTCATCAACGCCCCGCAGGGGATCGGAATCTAGAGCGACAACGTGAAGGTTTCAACGTCACCCGGAACGCCCCATCGTGTGTCCCCAAAGCCTATCCTAACCCGGATCATTGCGAGTGCATAACCTGCTGAAGACGCCCCGATTTCGTCCTAATTTTGGCACTTACCATGCACTTACGAAATGGTGGCTGTGTTGCGGTCAATCTGTAATCGGCGATTCAACAGTAGGTTGCGTCTCTGTCTTAATGTGCGACACGCGCACATACGGATTGTCTGTCGTGAAGCGCTGGTCAACGACGACACTGACTGTGTATACTGTGAAAGAAGGAAGCCTATGATTGCAGCGTGAAGGATATTCAGGGTTGAAGAACTTGTTCGAAGAAAGGAATCAACTGCAGGGTTAGGAACACAAGACTTGATGGCGTCTTGAGCGTTTGCACGTGTGACTGTCTGCGTCGCCTTGTCTTGCCAGGTGCTTTGAAGGGGTTGTTCGGCCTCGTCCAAGAACCCTGGGAAGGTTGTTTCCGTTCACGAACGCACAGGCATCACTGAAACGATGGTTGATACTGAAGAATTCGACCCGGAGCAGTGGGTCGATGAGCATGGAGACTATCTGTACCGGTATGCCGTGGTCCGCTTGCGCGATCCGTCGAGTGCTGAGGATGCGGTGCAGGAGGCACTTCTAGGGGCATGGATGAACAGAAACTCGTTCCGCGGAGATGCCTCTGTTCGTACGTGGCTCACAGGCATCCTCAAGCGTAAGATAGCTGACCTCATGCGGCAGAGAGCCCGTGAGGACACCTTGCGTGTGGACGAACCGCAGGAAACCTCGCTTGAGAACTTGTTCGACCGATTAGGCCACCACAAGTCTCCGCCACAGGTGTGGCGAGGCAATCCTCGCGCAGATCTGGAGCGGGCAGAGTTCTGGGACTGCCTTCACGAGTGTATTGGGAGACTGCCAAGTCGATTAGCGCGTGTGTTTGTGATGCGTGAGATGGAAGACCGGAACCGAGACGAGATTTGTAAGGTTTTGGCTCTGACTCCGAACAATTACTGGGTGATGTTGCACCGGGCGCGACTCAAATTGCGCGAATGTCTCGAGCAGAACTGGTTTATGCGCGAGCAAGGCAAGGAGCGATGATGTTTACCTGTAAGAAGGCAGCTGTCCTGCTCTCAAAGTACCTCGATGATGACCTGTCGAGAGGGGAATGGCTGAAGCTACGCTTTCACTTGCTGATCTGCCGGGCTTGCAGGATGATCCGCAGACAGCTGGCGCTCCAGAAACTGATCGCGCGTCGTCTCGGTGACGAGGATATCATGCCGCCATCTGTCGCGCAGTTGACACTCTCTCTTGAATCGCGCCAACGAATCAAGGCATTCATCAAGGTCCACAGAGAGAACTCGCATCTGTAAGGATCGGACGGGGCCAACGACTAATAGATAGAAGCAAGAGATTGTAGTCCTCCTGGCAACGAGAGGACGGGAAACGAGCTAGACAAATGCGAGTGGAAACGAACATGGCCTGTACAAGATGTTTGTTTCTTGAAGCGCGAATGAACGGAGTGTTGGACAATGTTCAGGATGGCAAGAATCATGCTCCTATTGGCGTTGACGAGTTGCCGCCCGCTTGGAGAGGCTAATGCCGTGGTGTACAATTCGCTAACTCCGGAAGAGGCGCGGATCATCGTTCACAAGGGCACCGAAGCCCCGTTCAGCGGGGAGTACGACAACCATTACGGACCCGGGGTGTACACCTGCAAACGATGCGGTACACCCTTGTTCCGTTCCGAAGACAAGTTCAAGTCGGGAACCGGATGGCCGAGTTTCGACGACGTGATCGCGGGCGCCGTGCGCCAGGTACTCGATGCCGACGGCAGCCGCACGGAGATCCTGTGCGCGGCGTGCGGCGGACACCTGGGTCACGTCTTTTTCGGCGAAGCCTGCACTCGGAAAAACACGCGCCATTGCGTGAATTCGCTTTCCTTGGACTTCATACCGGGACAGGCAATACAAAGAGCCGTTTTTGCTGGCGGATGCTTCTGGGGTATTGAGCATCACTTCAAGCAGGTTCCCGGTGTGCTGTCCACCAGTTCGGGCTATACTGGCGGCAGGACCAGGCAACCAACCTACAAAGAAGTATGCGCCAAGGGTACGGGCCACGCCGAGGCGGTGGAAGTGCTCTTTGACACGAGGAAAGTCTCATACGAAACCCTCGCGCGTCTCTTCTTCGAGATACACGACCCGACACAGCTGAACCGGCAGGGGCCGGACATCGGCGATCAATACCGGTCGGCAATCTTCTACCTGAACGACGAACAGCGCCGAACCGCTCAGAAGCTCATAGGGCTGTTGCGAGAGAAAGGGCTGAACGTGGTTACCCAGGTTGTCGAGGCGAAACATTTCTGGCCCGCAGAGGACTATCATCAGGATTACTATCAGAAAACCGGCAAACAGCCCTATTGCCACATCCGAACCAAACGTTTCTGACGACGCTTTCCTGTGGTTCTCGTTCTCGACAACAGTCAGCGAGAGAGTATTCCGTCCGTCCGGTTATGTCTTCTTTGCCGTATCAGCCCGCCCGTGGTTATGGGGCCGCTTTTCTATTACGGCAGTGTAGTCCGTGTAGGTCTTCGGAACATCTGGCACACTGGCCGGCTCTATTTGCGGTATAGATTCGGCTTCGTTCCGAATGATGCATAAGAAATGTGAGCAGATCAACCGCAAGCTCCCGGACACGCTTGCCGCCCAGGTCAACTGCGAGGCGCATCGTATGTCATCTCGCGGCGGCAAGCGTCTCGGGTTTGCCTTGCGTTTTGATGCGTAAGACAAGCTTGGGCGGTGGGTTGCCCACGAAATCGGCGGATAGCTCGACGTGATGCGGTCCGCGCGCGATGTGCGGTAGATCCCGGGCAAGGTCTACCGTTTTCCGTTGCAGCCCCTTGCCGCCATAGACACGCACCGCTCGAGCACCATCGCACACCAGCCTCTGTCCAACTTCGATCTCTGCCTGGACGGCGACTTGTATATAGCTGTCAAACTCGAGGGTGATGTTTCGAACGGACCCCTCTTCACCTTCTACCTCAAGGTAGAATTGAAGCGGCTGTTTCTCGTCGGGATTCACATATTCCCATCCAGCCGGAGTGGGTTCGCCGGGCTGGCGGATATACTCCTCGTACACAAACGGCTCGGAGCGGTTGAATGGATACAGGCGCCATTCGCTGTCGCCCGCATATTCCAAGTGATACTCCCGGCTTGGAACCTTTAACCGTTCTCGGTGCTCGTCCGTAAATACGCCGGAATAGCGCGCCTTTTCCCAGACGCGTATCGCGTCCAGAATGGCGCCGGCCTGAGGGTTTTTCCGGATCGCGTTCAGGTCGGTGGCGAACGCGAAGCCTGCGTTGTATCCCGCGCACCGTGCAAGCATCCATTCGACGTCGGCCAAGGTGGTCTCGGAACGCATCGAAAACCACCCGAGCATGTTGGGCATATAGTTGCGTTCCAGCAGCGCCTGGTTATTGAACCGGTAATCCGGCATGCCCTCGCGAAATCCTGCACCCCACGGCTCGCCCCAATTTACAGCGGTGTTGATATGCCAGTAGAAAGACGGTTGGGAGATGCTCGAGCCGTTGAACGCAGGACGATCCAGATGATCGTAAAACACCTTGGCGAATATACCGATCGCGAAATCGCCTTGGCCGCTTGCCCAGCATCCCTCGTGACCGTCAAAATCCAGATGGCTGATCCCAGTCGCGTTGAAAAGCTCGGCCAAACGCACGGCGATCTCTTGCTGTAGTTCATAATCCGCGAGAAACACCTTGTAGGGGTGGTCCATCAGCTTGGCCACTTCATCGCCCTGCGCGTGCTTCGCTGCGCGAGTACCGAAGGCGCCGCGTTGGCAGTCGAGAAGTCGCCACGGCTCTCGCTCCGACACCCCGCCGTATCGGATCAACTCCTCTCCGATCACAATTGTACGCAACCAGTTCGCCTTCGTGTTGGCGAAATACTCCGGCGAGGCCACCGGGATTTCGCTGTCGTCGTCTTTGATGGGTGCCGTTAGCCGGCTGCTGCCAGTCTTTGCCAGACGCGGGTCGGGTACTGGGGTCACATAGGCATCGTTGGTGTTGATGAAGTTGGTCAGCGTGTGGACGCCAATGCGAATACCCAGTTTTCGTGCCTTCTCCACACACGTCTTCATACCGTCAACGCCGTTGGGAAACAGACGCGGGTTCAGCTCATAATGTCCCCAGCTCTTGAAAGGGCCGCTGTGATACAGGCACGCCAGGTTTGCACGCTTCACGTAGTCAAGCCACTTGTCGACGGACTTCTCGGAAAACGACCCTATCATATAGGAACGGCCGCATTCGGGTGACAGCTTCGCCCACACGCCGTCGAACTCAGGGTGCGGCAACCCTTCGGCAATCTCGATCTCCCCGACCCGTTTCAACGCCCTGTCCGCAGCACAGCCAAACAAGGCGATCTTTGAACCCAGCACCGTTTCCCCTTCGATGGGCGGCACCGGCATGTTGGGGAAGTGGCCGCCCCACACCGAGACCTTTCGCGGTCGAGACCGATCCAATGAATAGGCCTGAAGCGTGCTGCCCCAATCCGTCGGCTTGGCGGTCCGGCCTCGCGAGGTATCTCGCCCCTCCTCATTAAGGAAAACGCCTCCCAATGTTTTCACATTGAGCCCTTGGAGACCGATGGCGTACTGTTCATTTCGCACAACGCCGACGATCTCGCCGACCGTTTTCCTGATGGTGGTTGGCAGGGGACCCCATTGAACCGCGTCAACCTTCTCCAGTGGGTCGATAGACACCAGTTCCAGACTTACATGGGTGGGCTTGGCCGTTACCTTTACGAGCGCTTCCACACGAATACCGTCGTAGATGAGTCGCATCGTGCCTTGGCGAGCGTCCCAGAGCATCTCCGAGGGAATCTCAGAGCGCCCGTCGCTACGGACACGCAAGAGCGCGCACTCCTGGTCACCAGCGGCGTACTCCATGCCCTGACCTCGATCAAGAAGGCTCTTAATTGCCCCGTTTGTGTCCACGACCAGCCGAAGGTCATCCGTTTCCAGAATGGCTTCCGCAGAAGCGGCTGAACGGAGTACCGCCGACAGGATGACAATCACTGTGCTAAACAAGAAACGTCTTACCGTCATGTATCACACCTCAAGCACGCCCTGGCGCGAGTTGGACCCCGCTGCGGTGTATCATACTTCGGAATTGCAGGATGTGTCAATCGGTGGAAAGGTTCGATTGCGTGTCATATCATGTTGGAGTTTCTGTGGAGATGTTCGGAGGGTGCCACCACTGACACCGCCAGCCGCACCCCCTTCACTTCCCCCTAGCACCTGCGACAAGGAACACACAATCCGTATGTGCGGCTGTTGTGTATTGCGCCAGCCTCACAACAGACTGTGGCATCAGATATTATGATTCTTTGAGACAAGGCCTTCCGTTTCGTAAGTGCATAGTAGGTGCCAAAAATGTCCGGAAATCGAGGCGTTTTCGGCGGGTTGTGCATTCACTGTTATCTGGATCCGGATAGGCTTTGGGCACACACGATGATGCGCACTTGGTGAAGCTAGAACCTTCGTGTTGTCGATCTAGTCCACGATCCCCAAGGCGGCTTTCATGGCGAGCTGAACGTCGAGCGTGTTGACCTGACCGCTGTCGTCAAGGTTCCCACGCGTGTCCAACGAGCATGCTCTGCTCTCGGCAACCCTCACCGCCTGCCAGTAGTCGATCTATCCCAAATGTGCTGAAACTCAACACCTGAAGGCCTAGAACTCATATTCTGTCATTCCAGAGAAGGAGGCTTGCGTTCATCTTCTTAGAACGTGTATTATGCAGCGAAACGTCAACACTCGTGACATGCCGGACAAGGGCAAGCCGGTAGTGATTGTGTTTTTCCCCTTCGCTTTGTTGATCGTTGTTGCGCTCCATGACGCCATTTGGCTCGACGGCACGTTCTGGAAGACATGGACGAACTGGAGGTAGTATCATGGTCTTGCTGAATCCGAAGGCGCACAGTCGTGTGTATCCCGATGAGCACTCGAGTGAAATAATGCTGCGCACTATTGAGTTCTTCGAAGGGAAAGGCAAGAGCAAACTCAAGGAGGACGACCGTAACCGCACTTGGTATGCAGACTTCCTCGAGTTTCAGAAAAAGGAGAGGGTCTTTGCGACGTTGCTGACGCCCCAGGAATATGGTGAAGATGAGGCACGTTGGGACACCTGGCGGATCTGTGAGTACAATGAGATCCTGGCGTTCTATGGTCTCCACTACTGGTATACGTGGCAAGTTTCCATCTTGGGGCTGGGCCCGATCTGGATGTCTGAGAATGACGAGATCAAGAGACGAGCCGCCCAGTACTTGCGGGATGGGGAAATCTTCGCGTTTGGCCTGTCAGAAAGAGAACACGGTGCTGACGTCTATTCGACAGAGACGTCGCTTGCGCCGCAAGGCGACGGTACGTACCTGGCCAATGGAGAGAAGTACTACATCGGCAACGGCAACGAGGCGAAAATGGTGTCGACCTTTGGCAAGATGGCTGACAGCGCCGATTACGTTTTCTTCATCGCCAATTATCAGCAACCCCAGTATGAGTGCGTCAAGAATGTGGTCAACAGCCAATCTTACGTCTCGCAATTCACGCTTACGGACTATCCCGTCAATGAAGGAGACATCCTTTCCAAAGGGCAGTACGCTTGGGATTGCGCGCTCAATACGGTCAACATCGGCAAATACAATCTGGGCTGGGCCTCCATCGGGATCGGCACGCATGCCTTCTATGAAGCGATCAGGCACGCGGCGAACCGGCGTCTCTACGGCATGTATGTGACGGACTTCCCACACGTCAAGCAGATGCTTACCGATGCGTACGCTCGGTTGGTAGCGATGAAGTTGTTTGCGTTGCGGGCGGCGGACTATATGCGGGCCGCGTCGCCGGAAGATCGCCGCTACCTGCTTTACAACCCCGTGGTGAAAATGAAGGTGACTACGCAGGGCGAGGAAGTCATCAATCTGCTCTGGGACGTCATTGCGGCGAAGGGGTTTGAGAAAGACACATACTTTGAGATGGCCGCTCGAGATATTCGCGCTCTGCCTAAGCTCGAGGGCACGGTGCACGTGAACATCGCGCTCGTCATCAAGTTTGTCGCCAACTACTTCTTCAATCCTAAAGAGTATCAGGAGGTTGGTCGGCAAAGCCATGCGGCAAACGACGACTTCCTGTTTGCGCAAGGACCGGCCCGTGGCCTGGGGAAGATCCAGTTCCATGATTACAACGTTGTCTACAACAGGTTTGACCTGCCCAACGTGAACGTGTTAAAGAAACAGATTGCCGTGTTTCGGGAGTTGCTGGTCAATGCGCCACCTACGGAGACTCAGCGTCAAGACATTGATTTTCTGTTGACCATTGGTGAACTGTTCACACTGGTGGTCTACGGGCAACTCGTGCTCGAGAACGTGGGAATCTACAACATCGATGATGACTTGATCGATCAGATTTTCGATTTCATGGTCAGGGATTTCTCGAAGTTCGCGGTGCAGCTTCTCTGCAAACCCAGCTGCACATCGGAGCAGATGGAATTCTGTAGGAAAATGATCGAAAAGCCGACGGTGGATGCGCAGCGGTACGGACGGGTGTGGGAGGAAGTGCACGCATTGAAGGATGCGTACGAAATGACCCCGTAGCTCTCCGTGCAGCAACAGCGCGTTGCCGAAGACACAATGGGCGTAGGCAGGTCAGCAAAGCCAGTCCAGAAAACGGCGGTTGTCGGGCAGTAGCGGTCAACCTTCCTCGACGACCTCCATGCCCATCAAGTTAGCCAGATGCCGCACGCTCTCCATGTGATCGCCGTAAAACACCACGCGGTGCAGCAGCGTCATGGCGTCCTCGG
>CAZGCA010000111.1:0-14977 GCA_964524145.1 uncultured bacterium
CTCACTCTACACTTTTTGGTGCCGGTCATTCCATTCTATCTACGGGACTCGATATATTGAGAGAATGCTACGGGACTCGATATATTGAGAGAATGCTTGTGAACCGCAGGAATAAATTCCTGGGCTATTATCGCTTGTCCCTACGGGACTCTGCAAAAGCCATGCGGGCGACACCGGGCTGCTGGAGTTCTCGCCCACTCAGCCATTGGCTGAACGATTGAGGGACTTCCGCGGCATTGACGAGGAACACCTCCTGTGCTAGCATGCTTCCGGACGGAGACCACTTCCGGAGACAAAGAGCCTGCGCACAGTGCAAAGAGATGTCGCTGAGACCTCCCGGAAAAGGGTCACTTTCTGCTGTTGCCCCATGGTTAAGACTCAGGATTGCAGGGGATCGACACGATGAAGGCAGTTGTCTTCAAGGGACCACGCGAACTGACCGTCGAGAACGTTCCCGACCCGGTGGCGGGTCCGCACGAGGTGTTGGTGAAGGTGAAGGATTCCGGCATCTGCGGGTCCGACCTCCACTTCTATACGTCCGGACTGCTGCCACCCGGCTCCATCATGGGGCACGAGGCCACCGGCACCGTAGCGAGCGTGGGCAGCGCGGTTACCGGGTGGAAGGAAGGCGACCAGGTATGGGTTTCGCCGTACACAGCCTGCGGCCAGTGCAGCGCTTGTCTCGACGGCAATCCGGATGCCTGCGAGAACTTCCTGGTCATCGGGATCGGTGTGCTTCCGGGCGCCTTCGCCGAATACATCAAGGTCCCCGCCACAATGCTTGTGCCGCTGCCGGACAATGTGGGCATGAGGGAAGGCACGCTCGTGGATCCGCTCGGGTGTGCGCACTATGCGGCCGAGCTGTCGGGAATAGCGCCGGGACAGTCGGCCCTCGTGATGGGAGCCGGACCGATAGGCCTGTTCCTTGTCCAGTACCTCGACTCGCTGGGCATGGGGCCCGTGATTCTCTCGGAACCGGTAGCCGGGCGAGCGGCATTGGGAAAAGAGTTTGGTGCCGACTTCGTCATTAACCCGTTCGAGGTCGGCATCGAGGAAGCCTGCAGGAAGCTGACAGGCGGCGTCGGGCCCGAGATCGTTTTCGAGTGCGTCGGCATTCCGGAGACGGTTCATGACTCGGTCATGCTCGTTCGCAACAAGGGCAAAGTGGTCTGGGTCGGTGTGTGCATGGAACAGGTGACGTTTCTGCCGTCTTTCTGGGGCCTCAAGAAAATCTCGATCCATTTCAGCCTGGGTATGGGGGAGGAGCCCGATGATTCCGAGCGTCACCTCGAGTTCATTCAGGACAAACACGCTGACGTAGGCAAGGTGATCACCGAGCTGATCTCGATCGAGGAAGTGCCGGACGCGTTCGAGCGGCTTTTGAAACCCAACGATGAAGTGAAGATACTCATCGAGTTCTAGCAAAGTTCTCGTTCGACAACAAGGGAGGGGGAGGAGTCAATGCAAAAGTCAAAATCTAAAACTGACAATGCAGAATAAGTAGGTAGCATAGAGGGCGGGGGCCCGGATTCCCCTCACCCCAGCCCTCTCCCACGGGAGAGGGGGAAAGCATCCCGGGGGTTCGATTACGATTACGCGCACGAGCAGGAGCACGGCGACTGTAGTCCGGAGACAGGAGACTGGAGACTACAGACTAAAGACTGAAGACTGTATTCAGGATTCTGCTTTGTTCTTGAACGCGACGCAGTAGAAACCTTTCTGGCGGGCCGGCGGGACGAAGCATTTGTTGCACGAGACGCAGCGGGCCCGTTTCGTGTCGCCCGACTGCCATCGGTTTATGAGGTCGGGTTCGGATATGAACGGTCTCGACAGGCTGAAGAACTGTGCGGACCCTTCCCGGTAGATCTCTTCGGCCACCTCGAGCGAACGAAGACCGCCGACGAGTATCAGCGGACAGTCCAGATGCGGTGTGAACTGTTTTGCGTACTCGCGGAAATACGCTTCCTTCCCGGGCGCATCGATCTTTGTCCGTGCCGGCGACAGCTCTTCCGCGGCTGGTCCGCCGCCGCTGAGTTCGATAGCGTCGATGCCCATCTCCGACAGCTTCCGGCACACCCACAATGAATCTTCGGGAGCGAGCCCGACGTTGTCGAAATCGGACGAGTTGATCTTTATCATCACCGGGAAATCGTTGCCGACAGCGTCCCGGATGGCCTCGTACGTTTCGAACACGATCTTCGCCCTGTTCTCGATGGGGCCGCCGTAGTCGTCCGAACGCACGTTGGTGTAGGGGGAGAGGAATTGCGCGAGCAGGTATCCGTGCGCACCGTGCATCTGGACGCCGTCGAACCCCGCTTCTCTTGCCCGTCGTGCGGCATCTGCGAACTCGGCGACGACACGTTCAATGTCGCCGGTTGTCATCTCGACGGGCATTTTGCCTGTAAGTCTGTCCGCGACGGCGGACGGAGCTTCGAGAGTCAGGCCGGTATCGAACATGATCTGAGCGCCGCCGTGCGCTATTTGCAGCACAACCTTGCCGTCGGCTTCGTGGACAGCGTTCGCAAGCTGTTTGAGGCCGGGTATCAGAGCGTCGTCATCGGCTCCGAGCATGCGTGGGGACGCTTTGCCTCTTTTGTCGATAAAGGCGTACCCGCTGAGAATGAGCCCGACGACGCCGTTCGCGAGCGACCTGTACAGATCGATCATAGGTTCGGTGACCTCGCCGTTCTCTCGAGCCAGCCCGTCCCAGGTGGACGATCTGACAAACCGGTTTCTTACCTTCATGTTCCCGATGAATGCGCCCTGGAAAAGCTCGGTCATGTCGGTCTCTCCTTTCTCATGATCAACTAAAACGTCCAGAAAGATGGTCAACAGCCCAGATGCGGCTCTTCCGAAGGCGGGCACGATGGCGAACGGTCATTTGGGAAAACTCTGTCTCGTTGTGCGCCGGGATGATAATCGAGAGACAACCGCCGGGTTTGCCGAGCAGTGTCGGTGCGGGGTTCGGCTCTTCATTTGATAGACGCGAGGGACGCCGTAGGCCGCAAGCATTCTACTTCTTGAGGGTCGCAATAAAATCGTCGAGGGACATCGCAGACAGCGTCGTGGTCTGAAGCGTGCCCCGCGATCCCAACTCCACCGCCACCCTGGTTATCGTTTCGTTGTCCGGGGCTTCCAGGATGTTGACGAAATCGTACTGTCCCAGAAGCGCGTATTGGGCGATGATCTTCACGCCCTTGGCCTCGACCTCCTTGTTGACCTCCTTGATCCTGTCCGGCTTCTCCTTGACCGTTTTCCTGCCCTCGTCGGTCAGCGTGGTGAGCATGACGTAAACAGCCATCGTCGTCACTCCTTTCTCCAGCCGGCGTCCCTCAGGTGCAGGCATGTTAAACCTGCGCTCGTGCGAGCATTCTACGCCCGCTTCCACGAAACAGTCAAGCGTCTGTATTGCGCTGTCCAGAACCTTACCGAAGAAAGTGTTGTTACGCCGGACGCTCCTGGCGAATGAGGTGATTACTGCTCGTTCCCACGGTCCTCCGTGGGAATGCATAAACTGCAAATGAAACCCCGCAAGGGGTGACGGAATATAGCCCAGGGTGAAGCGAAGCGAACCCTGGGTCGGCCGGCAATAAAACAGCCAAGCCCCCGAACGGGCGCGACGGAAAACAACCCCCCGGATTCCAACCGCGAAACAGTTTCCGTCACCCCTGTCAGGGGCTTGATTCGCTGGACGTCGATTACCCCGGAATGTCGCAGGAATCAGGTGGCGAACTTGCCATCCTGGGCGCTCTGCCAGCGCACATCTGCTTAAAGGCAGATCGTTCACAACGTTCAGAATGACACAAGAAGACACAGGGCAATGCGGAAGGCTGAGAGCTGGTGCTAGATCTGCACGCCGAAAGGCCGTTTGAACGCGAACCCGAAGAGTATCGAGAGTATGAAGAAGGCGACGAGCCAGTTGAAGTGTATGCCCAGGATAACGAGAGACGGTCCCGGGTACTTGATCTCGATCGATTCGACCGGGATGTTCTTGGGTATGGGCCGCTCGCCGGGGTTGACAATCATCGAAAGGAACTTCGCGCTGACACGTTTGGCCGGAACCCTGAGAACGTCGCCGGAGACGACGACGTCTTTACTGACGCTGTCACCGTCAACGTCCAGCTCGAGCAGGAACCTGCCATGGCTCTTCGCAGTGATGCGCCAGTCAACCTCGTTCTGTTCCGGGACGCGGAGCGCCGGCGTGTCGATGGTGACACCCTTCTCATCCAACGAGCGGAGCGCCACCTTCGATGTGTCTGTACCGGGTGTGAGCTTGACAACGACGGCTGCGGACTGGTCCGGGCCGAGCGGGCTGCGGCCATACCAGTCGTTGAGCTGGATGAGCAGCAACACCACCGGCACCATCATGAACAGCATCGGGACTACCGAGTAGCTCATGTACCGCAGGTTCCAGACCAGAAGATGTTTCTGGGCCGCCAGCGTTACCCGCAAATCGTCTTTGTACAGCCTGAGCTCGAGAAAATGCGCCTTGATCTTGTCCTTCGTGCGCCGGATAGCGGTCTGGTTCGACGTGAACTTGAATATGGCCAGCATGATGAGGCCCGTCAACAGCGAAATGAACGCGAGACCCCAGATCGGTGCCAGCGAGCTGAATGGACCCAGCACGCCGTCGACTATTGCGTTAAGAACAGAGTTTAGTATGTGCACTCTTTATGCCGCCTACCGAACCTTTAGAGATATCCGAGACCCTGCAACCGTTTCTTGATTTCCTCTTCGGAATCCGATCCTTCGAGCTTGCCGAGCTCGACCTCGAGCACGTGCGTTATGAACTCTTCGGCCGATGAGTACCCTGCAATATCGGCATACTTCTTCACCCGGTCGATGAGTTCCTTATCGAGTTTTATCTTGCCTTTCGCCATGGTCTTCTCCAACTGTGTTCGGCTGCCAGTAGGTTCCGTATCCGAGATTGCCACGTCGCTGACGCTCCTCGCAATGACGGGTGTGGAGGTATCCTTCCACTAATAACGCGCCACAATCCGCCACTTTGTTGCATTCCTCCAGCAACTGACAACTAGCCACTATCTTCGTCCTTCGCGAAGAGCGGCTTGCCCTCCATGTACCCCGGCACGGGCACGTTGAACAGGTCCAGCACCGTCGGCCCGACATCCATGATGGACGGCGAGTCGGCGTCGATTGGCCTGTTGCAGAACAAACATCCCGGCACGAGCCTCGGGTCGATACAGTGGTCGCCGCTCCACGCTTTCGTGTTGTCTTCGATCACGGTTCTGTTCACTATGCCGGTGACGCCGTCCCACGACGCGCGATACCCGATGTTGTACCCGACCAGGAGGTCGGGGGCATCGCCGCGGTACGGTCCTGTATACAGTTTCGCGGAATCGAACACCTCGTTTATCGCGGTCTTGCCCTCCTCGGGATCTTTCAGCCCGGAGAGCTTCTCTATGAGTTCGGCCTTGAGCGATTCCGTTTCGTCTCCCGGCTCGACTATGCCCTGCGATTCGCGGCCTTTCATGTTGATGTACACGCCGCCCAGCCCCAACGCGTACGCCTTGGTGCGGCTCCAGTCGACGTCCTTGAACCATTCGCCGCTCTCGTCACCGTTCTTGAGCGCCATATAGCCGTTCTCGTACAGCCAGGAGTTGAGGTTCACACCGCGCCGGAACGATTTGAACCCGTGGTCGGACATCACTATGAACAGATCGTCCTTGCCGAGCTTGCCGAGCGCCTTCCCGACCATCGCGTCCATTGTCTCGTACAAATGCTCGATAGGGTTGGGCCCGTCCATGAGCGTCTTGTCCCGGTTTGCCGGATGGTCCGGCTCGAGGTAGCGCCAGAACGTGTGCTGAATACGGTCGGTTGTGTCGAAGACGCAGACGCAGAGCCCGCGCGACGTTCTCTCGAGAGCCGAGAAGAACATCTTCTCGCGCTCATCGTGTATCTCCCAACACTGGCGCAGGAACGGCTCGTCGTCGAGCACCTCCTCGGTGAGCGCCCAGGTGTCTTCTGCAAGCCCGAGCGTCGCGTACGGGCCAAGAAGCTTCGACAAGTACACGGCGTACGTGAACGGGTGCGAGATGGGCAGCGCGGGTTTTGCGGGATCGATGTTTATCGGTGTAACGTACAGCTCGAACTCCGGCGCGACCTCTTTCAGATAGAACCTGCAAATACCTCCTACTGACACGCCCGGACCGGCTTTGAACTTCACGCCTATCCAGTCGGAATACTCGCCCACGTGCAAGGCGATCTTCTTGCCCTGCAAAGCAACTACCGCGCTGTTCTTCTTCACGTCAAGTGCCGCCGTGAACGGTACGCGCAGCTCGGACGAATCGTCCCGGAACGGGTTCTCCGGGCCGGACAGGTATGACGCAACCGTGTCCCCGTCGCGGTCGACGGGAATCTGCGTGCCGCCCGTGTGTTTTGTGCCCTCCCCGTCCCTCGTCGAGTAGAACGAGAAGGTGCCCTGGCTGCCTTTGAGGTCGGGGACGCACATTGCCGAGAGCATGAGGCCCCGGAACTTCTCCGGCGGGAACGTTATCGGGACGCGAAGCACCGTGCTGAACACGCCGTGCTCTCCGAGCACTGTCCAGAACGGTTTGCTCTTTCGCAGGAGCCTGATCTCCGGCTTCCCGACAGGTATCGACAGCTTTCCGAGCTTGAACCTCCTCTTTGGACCGCCTATGTGCGCGGAAGAGAGGTCCGGCAGGTAGGTCTTGCGGTCGCGGGCAAGAAAATCGAAGATGTTGTGTTTGCCGGGGTTCGCGCCGGTTTGGAACGACGACCAGGCCACGGGCGAGATAGCGGGATATGTTGTTCTGAGCGCGCGGAACGTTCCTTCTTCCTTCAGCCTGGCGAGGTTCGGCAGCTTGCCTGCCTCCATATACGTGTTGACGAGATAGGGGTCGAGCCCGTCGAGACCCATTATCACCACCCGGCGCACCCGGCTGGACCTATAAGCGCCTTTGCCTCGTATCGCTCGGAACATCCACCGCAACGGCCAGCTTATCAACGCGAAGAAGGCGAGCACGAACGTCGCAAACAGAACGAGAAACGAGGATAAGAACGCAAACCCCGCGCCCGGCCCTATGTAGGCGTGAGCAGGCGTCACGGCCAGGATACAGAACAGGAACGTCAACACGGCGCACAGAACGAGCCGGCGTGACGCTGACCGGGAATGAGTTGGGAATCGATCTACCATCATGCGCTGGCGAGAGACAAGATCAGCTCGGCGATATCCGTGATAACCGGTTCGCGCGGCGATTCTGACGCGGACCAGAAAAACGCGTCATTCCACGTGTGCATACCCTGGAGGTCTCCTTGTACGAACACTTCCCGCTGCTGGACGGAACCTTTCAAATCGTAGCCCGGCACCGACTGTACCACGAGATCCGGTCCGTTGTCCACCTCCGGCCCGCTATAAAGCTCTCGCGCGTCGTGTATGGTTTCTATCACCTGTGTCCCGTCGTGAGCGAGAGGTGTAAGCTTCTCCTTGATCTCATTCTTCAATGGTTCAACTTGCTCCAACGGCACACAGCCGCGGCCGAACCTACCGCGTGTGTTGATGTATATCCGGCTCGGATCGAGCGCGAACGCGCGCGTATCGCCCGAGATATCTTCGAGAGATTGCGGCGTATCGCAGGAATAACCGAGGTAGCCGTTCTCTTTGAGCCAGGCGTTCAGGTACACCTCCCGTTTGATGCCGGTAAACCCGTGGTCCGAAAGCATGAAGAACCCCTCTTCGGGAGTCGGCCTGCCGCAGACGCGCGCAAACCGATCGAAGAGTTCGCCTATGAGCGTGTCCACCTTGCGGTAGTACTCGAGAGCGTCGTCGTGATACTGATGCTGCTCGTCGTCGAGCGCGCGCCAGAGGTAGTGCTGGAGCCTGTCCGTACCCGTAACCACCAGCTCGAAGTAGTCCCACCCAAAAGCGTCCCAGAACAGATCGACGGCATTGCGCCGGCACTCGAGCGTTCTATCGAGATCTTCGAACAGGAACTTGTGGTCGGTCCGGCACCTCACCGTGTCAATATCGACCTGGTAATCGATCTTCCTGAGGTCTCTGAGACTGCGTATGGGCCAGACGGACCGCGGCAGTTCGACCGCGACAAACCCGGACACCAGAATCCCGTCGGTTTTGCGTGCGGGATACGTTGACGGTTGGTTGAGAACGATTGATTGTTTCCCCTGCTCGGCAAGCCTGTCCCAGATCGTCGGCGCCCGCAGGTCCGAGAACGAAGGGAACCGCAGCCTGTAGGTTTCCGGGTCAACCTCCGAGAACCCGTAAATGCCGTGCGTGCCCGGGTTCGAGCCGGTCATGAAGCTGGGCCAGCTCACCGCCGATATCTCGGGAAGCGTCACCGTCATCGGGCGCAGATGACCGCCCTTCATTATTCGCGCAAGCTGCGGCATCACGCCCCCATCCATGAACCGGACGAGCAGGCTGTGCGGAACACCATCCAGCCCGACAACAAGACTGCGTTTATGCCGCGACCTTTTCAGAAAAGCCATCGTGATGATCTGAACTTACAAGTATCCAAGCGATTTGAGTTGTGACCTGATAATCTCCAGGTCGTCGGGTTCAAGTTCCCCAGTCACGGGCAGCTGAGCAAGTGGGTGTTTCACCGTGCCCCAAGACACCCGCAGCCAAATCCGTTCGTGAAAGTAGTACATAACCACACGAATGGCGTGGAACAAAATGGTGATCGTCGTCATCGCTTTCCAATCGCCCGTCACGAGATACGCGATCAAACCCAACAGCACAATTCCAATCACTCGCCATGTGATGGATTTCGCCCAAGAACGTTTCTTTGTGTCCACATACTCTCCTCCGCAACCAGGGCTTACAGGTACCCCAACGCCTTGAGCCGCTCTTTTATCTTCTCTTCCTCTTCTGGTGTATACTCTGCCTCGGAATCCGACGGCGGGATGTAACCCATCAGCTCGAGCGTCCTCAGTATCTTCGCGACGCTCTCTTCGACAGTCTCTTTGTCCGTGTTGACAACCACCTCAGGATCGAGCGGCTCCTCGTACGGATCCGAGACTCCTGTAAACTCCTTGATCTCGCCGCGTTCGGCTTTTGCGTACATCCCTTTCACGTCACGTTGTTTGCACACTTCCAAAGGACACTCGACGTAGACCTCGACGAACCTGCCGATAAGCTTGCGGTTCTCGTCCCGAATGGCGCGGTACGGCGAAATCGCCGCGCCTATCGCAACAACACCGTTCCGGGTGAGCAGGTGGCACACGAACCCTATTCTACGGATGTTGGTGTCGCGGTCTTCCTTGCTAAATCCGAGCCCCTTGCTCAGGTTCGTCCTCACGACGTCGCCGTCGAGCAGCTCGACGTTCAGCCCTCGTTCGAGAAGCGCTTCTTCAGCGCGCTCCGCAACGGTTGACTTTCCCGAACACGGGAGCCCTGTAAACCACAGAGTAAACCCTTTCATCTGTTCCTCCTAGTCTTGCAGAATGGATTGACCTATCATGTCCGGTGGTACGTCAATATCGAAATAGCGAAGGATCGACGGCGCTACATCGAGTATCGAGTACTCGTCGCGTGTTTCCAGCTTGATGCCCTCCGGCACCGTCCAGATGAAGACACCGTGCTGGGCGTGGTTGGCGTCGTCGGGCCCGGTATCGTTCTCGTAGATGTGGACTGACCCCACCCCGACAGAACCCGCACTGCGCCAGTCGAGGTTGCCCAAATAGACCACCAGGTCCGGCGGGATGTTCTTGCAGTCCCGGTATATCTCCTCCGGTTTGAACGCCTTCGTGCCGATGTTGTTGCCGTTCTCATCCTCGATTGCCTCGAGTTTCCTGATGAGTTCGTCCCGGAACTGTTCGTACTCATGAGCCGGTATCTGTCCCTGGGGTTCGCGCCCCTCGACGTTGAGGAATATCCTCGAATAGTACCCGCCCTCGCCCCAGACTTTCGTCTTTGTCCAGTCGATCATCTCCATCTTGAGCCGTGTCCGCTCGGTTGGCTGCTCCTTGAGCGTGAGATACCCTTCCCGCTGCAACCACTCGTTGATGCATATAGCACCGACCATCGTTTTGGCACCGTGGTCTGAGACCACCATAACCGAGGTGTCCGGGCCGACCAGCTCGACCAGGTCGCCAACCTTGCCGTCGAGGTGTTTGTAGTAGTCCCGGATCACGTTCTCGTACGGGTTGCCCGGCTCGTACAAGCGGTGGCTCGTGTCGAAGTATCGCCAGAAACCGTGCTGGAGACGGTCGATGCCCATCTCCACCAACATCGCAAAGTTGAACTCGTCTTTCCGAAGAAAGTGGGTGAACGCTTTGAACCTCCTGTCCGTCATCTCGTACACCTGGCTCAGAAGCTCGTCTTTGTTCTCCGTGCGAAAGTCGCGTACGTCGATGATGTAGTCGCCGCCCGCGGCCTCCTCGAGTTCGGGTTGCATCTCCGCCGGATACGTGTACTGCACGCTTTTGTCGGGGGTCAGAAACGAGCTGACCATCATCCCGTTGAGCGGTTTCGGCGGATAGGTCTGCGGCACACCGAAGACCAGCGACCGCAGCCTGTTGCGCGACAAATAGTTCCAGACGGTCTTTGCTTTGACGTACTTGGCGTTTGCAAAATACAGCTCGTCGTACCCGTAGCCTTTCCTGTTCCGAAACCCGTAGAACCCCAGCATGCCCGGGTCCTTCGACGTCATCATCGCCGTCCACGCAGGCACGGTGATGGGCGGGGTCGTGGATCGGAGCTTGCCGTGGACTCCGGTTTCGGCGAGGCGCGTCAGGTTGGGTAATTCATCGGCCCACGTGTCGAATAAAAGTTCAGGTACGGCGCAATCGAGCCCGATAACGAGAAGCTTTCTCATTGCGCCGACTCCTTGGCGCGTCGCTGCGCGTCCTCGAGCAGTATTTTGGCTACTTCGGGGCGCGTAAACTCCACGGGCGGCAGCTCGCCCCTGCCCAACATCTCGCGCACCTTTGTACCGCTGAGAAACACCCGGTCCTCTTTGCCGTGCGGGCAGGTTTTCGACGACGCCATGTTGCCGCACACCTTGCAGAAGAACGCGTGGTCGAAGAAGATCGGCGTTACGCCGAGCTCTTCGGGTTCGAACTCGTCGAATATCTTCTGCGCATCGTACGTTCCGTAGTACGAGCCCACCCCGGCGTGATCGCGGCCGACGATGAAGTGGCTGCACCCGTAATTCTTGCGCACGAGCGCGTGGAATATCGCCTCGCGCGGTCCCGCGTAACGCATAGCCGCGGGGAATATCGAGAGCACCACCCGGTCTGTCGGGTAGTAAGCGTTAAGCAGCGCCAGATAGCACTCGATCCGTACCTCGCCCGAGATGTCGCCCTTCTTCGTCTCGCCCATCAGTGGGTGGATAAGGAGCGCGTCGACCATCTCGAGCGCGCATTTCTGCAGGTACTCGTGAGCGCGGTGGATGGGGTTGCGCGTCTGAAACGCGGCTATACGCTGCCACCCTTTGTTCTTAAACAGCACCCTCGTTTCTTTCGGGTCGAGCCTGAAGTTGTTGAACTCCTCGTAGACAGGCCGGTGGGCTACCTCTATCGGCCCCCCAACGTACGTGTCTCCTATGCTCTCCAGATACTTGACGCCCGGATGAGCGTCGTCGGTCGTCTTGAGCACCTGCTCGGCCTCTTGCTGCTTGTCCATCGTGAACTTATCTTCAACGAACAGCACACCAAGAAAACGGTCCTCGGGATCGTAGAGGGCCGCCGTCGATCCCTCCTTGACGGCATCAGCCTCACCGGCCTTGAGCGACAATACCACCGGCAACGACCACGGCAACCCGGTTTTGAGGCGCATTCTCTCAAGAACGTTGTCGTAATCCTCGCGCGTCATGAATCCTTCGAGCGGGCTCATCGCACCGGTGGCTATCATCTCGAGATCGCACAGTTCCCGGGCGTTCAACGTGATGCGCGGCATGCTCGACGAGTCGTCATCGAGCTTATTGATAGCTTCCTCGTCGGAGAGTATCCTGCTAACGAGCCTGCCGCCATGCGGCTTGATTATCATCTGCGGTCCATCCTCCAAAACCCATGTCCAGAGTCAGCAATCGATGTGCCTTCGTGCACACCTCATGTATTAGCCCCGCTCCACTCCTTTCGAGAACCCTTCCCCCAACACAATCTCAATTATATCCGCTGCCCGGCAGGGAGTCAACCCCGGCCCGCTGCTCCGGAACTTCTTATGATAACAAGGCTTTCCGGCTGGTTGACAATGGAGTGCTGATGTGCGATACTCAAATTCGATGGTAAAGCTTGTAGTTCCGCCTTCAGGCGGCCTCTTGAAAAACATTGCTCGATGACGATTACGTTGATGAGTTCCCATAGTGAGGATGACCGGAGAAGATGCAGGATTTGTCTTGTTCTTGATGACGGAAAGGCTTGGGATGAGGCGAGGTTGTAGGGCGCCAAGGAACCCCCTAAAGGCCGAACTACAAACATTGGCGGTAGTCTGTGCGCTGCTCTGCTTCGTTTTGCCCGAGGCGTTGGGCTGCCCCTATTCCGTGCGTGACGTCGGTTTCGTTGATCTGGACCCTGCCCAGTACCGGCTGTACTGCTTTGTCCGGGACAATACCCCGCAAAAGGACGATGTCGCATCCACGTTCGAGAAGATATCACGCGTTGTGCTCATGGACGCCAACGTCGAAGCCGAGCTCGTCAATATCGATCAGCAAGAGGGCCATGAAGCAGTAGAGTACTTCCGGTTCTGGGAGATCAAGTCGCTGCCAGCGGCCGTCGTTGTTTCCCCGACGGGCCGGTCGATGCCGGTGCCGATCTCGTCCGGGGACAAACCGTTCGAGGAGACAGCGTGGTCTGCTCTCGAGAGCGTTGTTTCATCGCCCAAAAGAGATGAGCTCATGGACCACATTGTCAGGGCGTGGTGCGTGATCCTGCTGGTTCAAGGAGCGGACCCCGCCGCAAACTCGAGAGCGGAACAGGCAGTAACCAATGCGAAAGAGAGTATCGCCGGTTCCCTTACCCCGATGGGCAGAACCGTCGACGAAGCTGCCCACATTATCGTGATCCCTGCCGAATCTTTGAACGAAGAAGATGTTTTCTTGTGGAGCCTCGACTTGGCGACCTACGACACAAGCAGGCCGCGCGTCGCTGTCGTCTACGGGAGAGGGCGACAGATAGGGCCGGTTCTGGAGGGGGACAATATCACGATGGACTCGCTGCTCGTTATTCTTCACGCGATTGGCGCAAGTTGTGGATGCGACACCGACCGCAGGTGGTTGCTCGGTACGACGATTCCGATGAGATGGGGCAGCGAACAGGAGGCCGAGGCGGCAAAGCGGCTGGCGTTCGATCCCGAAAGTCCCATGGTCAAGACCGAGGTGAGCAGAATATGGTCCGCGGGTGCGCCTGCCGGAGCCGGCGCGGATTGGGCGATGGGCTACCAGGAGTACAGCGAGAGTGCGCTCGGGTACACCGAAGAGTTCGTCGAAACCGAAGCGTCGCCGACTGTGGCGGCGGCAACAGTCTTCGCCGCACAGGCAGGTAGTGTGGGCTCGGGCGAAACACCACTGGCTGGACCGGCGTCGACGGTGGAAGAGCTCACGGGCCGGACGGTGTTTCTCGTTGTTGGCGTGCTGGTTGTGCTGGTGTTGGCCGGAAGCGTGCTGATAGCGGCGCGAGCAAGGTAGAGGGCAGTGACATGGCGACGTTTCGCTTGATCATCAAAGAGATAACATACAGAAAACTCAATTTCCTGCTTGGTTTGCTTGCGGTTGCGGCGGCTGTTGCGCTTTTTGTGTCCGTCCTTACGATGGGGCAAGCTTCCGAACGCGAGGCGAGGCAGTTGATGCGCGATATGGGGTTCAACCTGCGCATCATCCCGAAGGGAGCCGACATGGAGGACTTCTGGGCGACGGATTTCGCCGATCACGAGATGCCCGAGGAGTACGCTCGCCGGCTGGGTTCTGAGCCTGGGCTCGCAGTCAACCATCTCGTCGCCACTCTTCAGAAGAAGGCTAGATGGCGAGACAGGCAGATACTTCTGACGGGAATCTCGCCGGAGATTGTGCCACCCGGCAAACCGAAGTCCCCCATGAGCTTCACCATCGAGAAAGGCACTGTCTACTTAGGGTTTGAGGTAGCGCGCGGACTGGGAATCAACAAGGGCGATGAAATCGACCTCTTCGGCAAACAGTTTACCGTCGAGAAATGTCTCGCCGAGAGCGGGAGCAAGGATGATATACGCGTTTACGGAGACCTGCACGACGTGCAGGGTGTTTTGGGCATGGAAGGAAAGATCAACGAGATTAAGGCGCTGCATTGTGTGTGCGACGGCGGCGCGATCGGTACGTTGCGTGAGAAGCTCGTGCGAGCGCTTCCTGACACGCAGGTAACCGAGTTCCGCTCGATCGCCATAGCCCGCGCCGAAACCAGGCAGATGGTCGAGAAGTACATGGCGTTCATCATGCCGATCGTGATGCTCGTGTGCGCGGCGTGGGTTGCTGTGCTCGCGATGATGAACGTGCGCGAACGACGCCGCGAGATAGGCATCTTGCGGGCGTTGGGACACGGCTCTGCCAGGATTGCATCGCTCTTTCTCGGCAAAGCGGTAGTGGTCGGCGTGCTGGGAGCGGCAGGAGGGTTTGTGGCCGGAACAGGCATAGCCGTCAACTGGGGCCCCGGCATATTCAAGGTAACCTCGCAGATGATAACGCCGTTGTACGGGTTTCTCGGATGGTCGCTCGTTGTTGCGCCGCTGTTCGTTGCGCTCGCGAGTTTTCTTCCCACTATGATGGCCGTGACACAGGATCCTGCTGTTACATTGACTAAGGAATGAGTGTTGAACGCGATAGAGTTTGAGAACATCACAAAGATCTATGCTGGTCCCAACGGCGAGGTGCGTGCCCTTGACGATCTCACCTTTTCCGTCGCGCACGGTGAGTTTGTGGTTGTGCATGGCCCGAGCGGCAGCGGCAAGTCCAACCTGCTGCTGCCCGCAGGGTGCATGATCCACCCGACACAACGACGGGTGCGCATCCACTGA
>CAZGCA010000112.1:0-13990 GCA_964524145.1 uncultured bacterium
CCCTGCGCATCGACCACCTCGATATGGTCGCGCATGCCAAGCAGAATATCGCCGTCGGCGGCTACGGCAATACAGTCAGGTGTGTTGGTCAGAGAGATGCGCCGTAACTCGGCACCGTCGAGATCGAAGACTACGATCGTGTCGTCGCCCGCCACATAGATCTTCTTATCCGGAGCCGCAGCGAGAGCCGTTACACGCTCGAGTCCCGGTGTCAGCCTCGCTGTCTCACGGAAGATGATCTGTGCGGGGTCAACCTCTTCGAATTTCCCGAGGTCATACCGCAACGCCGGTCCGGGTTCAGGCCGTTTATCGCTGATCAGCAAGAGCGCAACCAGCACGGCCAGCACCACCACGGCGGCACCCCAGATCGAAGAAGGTATCAGCTTCTTCTCAGCGTCACTCATAGTCTAGGCATTTCCACTGGCGGCAGCGACGTCGATGCACACCATCTTCTTCGAATCCCGCATCAGCATCCGGCCGTTGGCGATCGCCAGCGGCCCCCACGCATCATGCCCGTCCAGGATCCGCGCCTCGTCGAGTTGGGTGTACTCGTTGCGGCCAAGCTCGAGCATAGTCAGCACGCCGTCGTCGCTCAAGACGTAGAACTTGCCGTCGGCCAGCAAAAACGGACCCAACCCGAACCGCTTGGCCTGTCCACTCGACCAGACGAGCCCTCCATCGGTGTCATAACAGACGAACTGTCCTCGTAATGCGCCGGCATCTTTCGGCATGATAGCATAGAGCAGCCCATCGTGATAGATCGGCGTCTGCTGTTCGCACGCCAGCCCCTCTTTTGGCAGTTGCTTGAAGAGAACGTCCGCGGAGAACGCGCCGTCCTGTCTTTCGACCCGCACCATCATGTTACCCCCGCCGTAACCGGCGGTGAGCAGTATCTTGCCATCGCCCAGATGGACGGGCGACGGCGCGACGACACGCGTGTTCCACGGCACTTCCCAGAGCAGTTCGCCGGTGCGCTCGCCGTCGGCCGCCACACCGACCGTCGCCCCAAGCGCGCAGTACACATACATTCTCGTCCCGGCGATTGTCATGGGTATGATGGACGAATGCGACATGTTCCATCCGTTCGGATTCGGTGTTTTCCAGACCACCGAGCCCGTCTCGCAGTCCACCGCCATCATCAGCGTCTCCGGACCGCCGGGCGCGATAATGACCTGGTCGCCGTCTATCAAAGGACACTGGCCGGCATACCACAACGGCTCGGTCGTTCCGTACTCTTTCTGCAGGTCGATGCCCCAGCGGAACTCGCCTGTCATCGAATCGAGACACACAACGTGACACCGCGGCCCGATCGTCACAATGTGCTTCTCCGTAACGGCGGGAATCGTCCGGGACAGGCCATGGTTGCGTTTCAGAGGAACTTTATAGAACCGGCGCCATAGCTCTTTGCCGTCAGCCAACGAGAAACAGCGTAATGCGTCGGCCCGGACTGTTTCGTCGTAGTCGAGCACGTAGACGCGGCCGTTGAGTATGACGGGAGCCGCGTGGCCTTCGCCAAGGTCAACGGACCAGAGGATTTCGGGACCGCTTTCTCCCCACGAGTCAGCCAGCGGAATGCCGTCCTTGCAGATGTTGTCAAAGTCGGGGCCGCGAAACCGCGTCCACGCGCCCGGAATGTCGGCGGGAACGCCGTCAAACTGTTGGAAGATGCCCCGCAGATCGATGGGTTGGTCACGCGTTTCGAGCGTAGCGGGCCGCCCGTCTGTTCCCGGCAGGTTCACGGTAAGGTCGGCCGCGGGATCGTAGGAGAACCAGCGAGTGAGAAAGAAGAGGGCCGTTCCCGCGCTGAGAAGCAACGTGACGATGAAAAGCCCCCTGTTACCCGCAGCACCATTCATGACAGTTGACTCTGTTCTCATAACGCCAGTTGCTGCCTCGAGACGTTGTGCCGGCCAGTGCCGGACGGTCACAGCACGACTATGGTATCGAGCGCGGCTCCGTATCAGGGATTCTTGAGGTCAACGCATTTCATCTCGCGCTGGTTTCGGGCGAGCAGCTTGCCTTGTGACAGCGCCATAGGCGACCACATCTTGCTTCCGGAAAACAGTTTGGCCTTGGCCAGTTCCCTGTAGCCTTCAGGGGAGGGATCGACCAAGTGCAACGTGCCCTTCTTGCCCTCGAGCGCGATGATAATCCCGTCCGCAAACAGCAGGTTGCCCCGCTCGAAGATCGGCAGCCCTCTTGTTTCTTTCGTACGCCACAGCACGTTTCCGTCCAGGGTCATGCAGAGCATACCGTCCATACGCTCGTTCGAGTTGCTGTTAAGATAGAGATGGTTCTCGTGGAGTATAGGCTGATGAATCTGGCTGCCGCATTCTTGCATGTCCAGTTGGAACAGCTCTTTGACGGCAAACTCGTTGCCGCTGGCTGTGACCTGAATCATAACAGAGCCAGCCTTGTAGCCTCCGGTAACAAACAGCCGGTCGCCGGGCAACTGCATGGGGAAGGGAATTGGAATCTTGCACGACCATCCTTCGTATGTCCACAAGATCGTGCCGTCTTCCAGCGAGATTCCGGCCACTTTCCCGGACAGTTTCTCTCCCCCATTGTCTCCGTCTTTCGGCGTTTTGCCCTGAGGAGCGATCATCACAAGTTGCTTCCGGCCGCCCAGCGTTACAACGGCGGGCGAACAGTAGCCGGGACCGCCCAGCTGCTTGGACCGCCACACTTCGGTGCCCGTTGCGGCGTCAAGCGCGACCACATACGCGCTGGGCCCCTGTGGCGCAACGATGAGGTGATTCTCGTGCAACACCGGGTTCTGGCCAACTCCCCAGTTTGACTTCCTCCCGTCGAAATCTTTCAACAGATGCTTCCGCCACACCAGCTTGTGTGTTTTCCGGTCCACGCACGTCAGGTCGCCCATCATCCCGATCGAGTACACGTAGTCCGCGCTCACGGTAGGGGTGCCGCGCGACCCGTTATGCCCGACCTTGCCCGGCGCGTCATAGGCGTACGTCCACAACTCCTTGCCGGTGGTGAAATCCAGGCACCGGAGCACGTCCTGTTTGTTATCGACCCGGTCGAGAACATACACCTCATTGTCGACCACCGCAGGCCCGCCAAACCCGGGGCCGAGGCGGACGGACCATAAGACTTTGGGGCCTTTCTCGGGCCATGTGCGCGACAGCCCCCGCTCGAGTGAACGCCCGTCACGATTCACCCCCTGGAACTGCGGCCAATCCGCGATGGCGTGCGTACACGCCGCCAGTACGAACACGACAACCACAGACCTGATACTACCCAACACCGTTCTGCTCTTCACAAACATTCTCCTTTGCAGCCTCTGCACGTGCCGGCCGCGTGTTCCGGCCTTTGCGAGCGTGCACGAGTCCCACTCATTTGTAACGTGGTTTTCCCGATGCGTATTCCTTAGATCGCGGCAAAGACTAAGTCTCTGCTACCCATATATATTGTATCGTGCCTGGGATGATAGTTCAAGCTGCTGGATATGCAGGAGGTGAGATTCCAACAGGCGCGGCGACATGTCACGCCCAGGCGTCGAGACCTCGTGCCGTGAAACGGTGAGTGTCCACATCTACCCTCTCGGGATAGGTGGGCGTCTTGCCTCGGAATATGCAGCGGCATGATGGCGGGCGCTAAGTTGCGTGTATGCCGCGCGATCCCTGAATCAGAACCCCGGTAGCGATCTGCCCCATGATACAAGTCTCAACTCTTCGGTGAAGCGTTGTATGGCCCTTGACACAAGGTCAGTGTTTCTCTCTTGTTTGACTAATTCGGCAATCCGCAATCTGTTCCTATCGTCAAGGCGAAATGAGGTCTTGCTCTCGGACAGCAGAATCTGAGAGTCCTGTGGAAGATTCAGAGTGGCGGCTACACACGCGAGGTAGATGAAGGAGGAAAACTCGATGTACTTCCGGTTACGGGTCTGAAGGCTACAACTATGCATCCATGCGCACACGGCATCTTTCAGGTTCCCCTTAGCGAATTCAACATCACCCAATTTGTCGAGTACAGGGATCTTGCTTTTGCAGCATACTAGCCCTCGACGCAGAGCCTCCTTCTTCTGCTGGTATTCCTTCTCAAGAATGGCTACCCAGCAACATGCTGCGGCGAAGTCCAGATGTTTCTTCCAGAACTTACGCGCCAAGCGAAGTCTCTTGGCTCTGTCTCCACCAGATTGCATAATCGGTTGCGCCTCTTTCATCGTACGAATGTCACGTGCATCATCTTTCTCTTCAAAGCCCGAGCTGGGAGTTCTCAAGAAGTGGCAGATGGTAAACTCTCCCCCTTGGGCTAGAAGAAGATTGATGATTGGCTGCTCAGGGCGGCGAAACATGAGTTCATCGAGCGCCGTTTCACCATTTGCCGCTCTGGCGTTTATTTTGGCCCCATGCTGAAGGAGAAGTCTGATTAGCGGTTCCGTATTAGCGCAATGAAGAACCGGTGTGTCTCGCTCGCCGACGTTTGGGTCCGCCCCTCTGTCGAGCAGCTCTCTCGCGATATCTTCCTCGTGCAAGCGAATTGCCCTGCCTAGGGGAAGCGCCCCGCGCGCAGACAGAGCGTTTGGATCAGCACCATTATCCAGGAGAAGTCTCACACAGGCCAACGCTCCTTGCTCACACGCCATAGCTCCCTCCTGGCAGGCTATATGGAGGGGGGCGTCACCGGCTTCATTCTTAAGACTTGCCAAACACGGGTCTTCGTCGAGCAGTTGCTTTGTCCGCACCGCATCTCCCGCGCTCACTGCTTCATGGATAGTCATGGCATGGCCTTTCCCGATTCAGCAGGAACCGACATTTGCCATATGACCCTGCCCCCGACCATCACGAACTTGAAATTGTGAAATTGGGGACAGTCACCGTTTTTCGCCCTGTTGTGTGGTATGGGGGACCTGTATGCGTTTCTGCCCGCGTTGTGCACACAAATTCCTCGACCTCAAGCTGGATGAGGATGCTTCTTCATTGAGTCTCTGAGACCATCATACGCGGTGTGAGCAGATCAATCAACCCTGTTGTGTCGTCTCCTGTCAAGAAACGATGTCCCCATTTACCCGGGTACAGTGACCGGCATGATGATAAACTTGTTAGACATTGTTCCCTGTTCCATCGGCGGTCGACTCCACCGTCTCTCCTAACGCCTTTTCGCACTCAATGCCAAGCCTGATCAGAAGCCCTGTTAAGTAGACGAACGATTCGACCTCATGCTGCGGAGGGCGCGGCAAAGGTTTGCCCTTTTCCTTCGCATGGCGAAAATCACAGCCATAATCTATGTACTCCTTGAGTATTTTCTTGAGTCTGTCTTTGTACTGCTTCGTGAGCCCCTTCAGCGCCTTGACAAACGGTTCTCTGTTGGCCGAGAGCTCCTTGTTGTTTCTCAAGACGTTTTGCGCCATGGCTTCGAGTGCTTCATATGCGTCAGTGATAACATCTGGATAACGTTCTGGTTTCTGATGTCCTTCCAACATTTCCTTCAAGGCTTTGGCAAACGGCTCATAGACGTTTCTGTGTCCTGATCTTGATAACCACAGCAAGTTCTTGTTAACCAGAGGCTCATCAAGCAGCGGGGATCCGGCCGGCCAGAACGCCCCGTCATTCCACCGAATCCCAATGTCTGTCTCGCTCTGCTTCAGACAATCTCGAATAAGTTTTTCAAGTTCATCTCGCAAAGGGCCTTCCGACATGACCCCATAGACAGCCTCCAGTGCTTTAAGGCAGCGCCAGAAATCTCCGTCCACAAGGCTTTCCAGACTATGCGCCTTATGCAATCGAACACTCAGTTTCTGCGCAACGGCGCGCTTAAGAGGGTAGATGAATGCATCATATCGTGAATCCCCCCACCACGTGCCGGGGAGACGTGCCCTAGTTGGCGATGTCCTCATCTGACGCCGAACCCGTTCAAAGAAGTCCTCCCAGACTAGGTTCGCTACTTGTACGACAAAGCCTCGTCGCGCTTCTTCTTCATCAATCCCTAGCTCAGGAAACCGAATCCGAAAAGGTGGTCGGGTTGTCGCGTCGTCCATCGTAGCAGCCTCCCTTCGTGAGCGTTATTCTCCCGGATAAGGCCCAAGAACACGTCTTCACCCCAGTATAGCACAAGTGGAACGCGATGCGCCGGACGGGACCCATGATTTGCAGGTTTCATGGCTTCTGGGATATACTTTTGGTTGCCGTGTGGACCTCTTGCACGCGCGTCAGATGGGTGCCGGATGTTAGAGACAGTGAATAACCTACGAGGAGAGAAGGACATGAAAAGGCTTGCAGCGATTGTCGTGATGGCGGTTTGTATTGCGGGAGCGGCTCACGCCGGGGACGTGACTCAGTTTCGCGGCCCCGAGAGAGACGGCCGATTTGAAGAATCCGGCCTGCTCAAAGCATGGCCGAAAGGAGGCCCGCCCGTTGTCTGGGCGGCCAAAGGGCTCGGAACAGGGTATTCGTCGGTCTCGGTCGTGAACGGCACGATATACCTTACCGGGAAGGAGAAGGACGGTCAGGGCTATCTCTACCTTCTGGATCTCGATGGCACCGTCAAGAAGAAGGTTGCCTACGGCAAAGAAACCGATGATAAGCAAGCGCCGATGTCTCGGTCCACACCGACCATCGACGGGGACCGCCTCTACCTGACGTCGGGGTACGGTGTCGTAAGCTGTTTCCGGATTCCGGACGGAGCCAGGCTCTGGGAAGTGGATATGATGAAACGGTTCGGCGGCAAACTCCCCACATGGCACATCGCCGAATCGGTGCTGATCGACGATAATCGCGCGATATGCACGCCGGGCGGCAAGAACGCGAGCGTCGTGGCCTTAGACAAGATGACGGGCGATACCGTTTGGACCAGCAAGGGGTTGAGCGACCCGACATCGTACTGTTCGGCGGTCATAGCTGAACACGGCGGCCGGCGGCTGCTCCTGACGATGACGGCAAAGCTTGTCGTTGGGCTCGATGCCGATACGGGCGAACTCCTGTGGACGCACGAGCACGAGACCAAGCATGACATCCACGCGGTCGCGCCGATATACCGCGACGGTCTCGTCTTTTACACGGGCGGATACGGTTCGGGCAGCGGTGTGTTGGAACTGTCGCCCGATGCGACGAGCGTAACGCCGACGTGGAAGGATGAGACCCTCGATTGCCAGCATCACGGCGTTGTCTATCTCGACGGCTACCTTTACGGGACGGGGCATAAGACCAGCGAACTGGTCTGCCTCGAGATGAAGACCGGCAACGTCATGTGGAGAACGAGAGATGTCCGGCAGGGCGCGACCGTCTTCGCGGACGGCATGCTCTATGTCTACGAAGGCCCGAGACGCGGCATCGTGAGCCTCGTCAAAGCTACTCCGTCAGGGTTCGAACGTACCGGCTCGTTCAAGGTCACCGAAGGGAGCGACAACCACTGGGCTCACCCGACTATCGCTCACGGACGATTGTACATCCGTCACGGCGATGTTCTCATTGCCTACGATATTGCCGCGAAATAAGGGCTCTATTCGGCTGCCAGGCTCGCGCAAACGAGCTCGTCATCGTTTCGCGCAAAGACGTGCTTGTACGCAAACGCCGGGTGCGACCAGCAGACGCCGGTGCCTGACCGCATCAACTGCCCTTTGGTCGGTTCAATAAGTTTCGCCCGGCTGATCTCGCGAAACCCTTTGGGCGAAAGTTCCGCAATGATCAGCTCGCCTGCCTCGTTGAACAGCCACACAAGATCGCCGTTCCGCACCAGGTGAGCCGTGGCCCAGCGTTTCTTGGGCATCACGGTCAAATCTTCCCATACGCGATCGCCCGTGTCGGCGTTCAAACAGCGCAACTCCCCATGACTATCGACGCCGTAGATGTGGTTGTCCTTAATCAGCGGCGTACTGATCATCGCGTGGAGAGCATCGGTCTGACGTTCGTTCTCGCCGCGCCGCTGCCAGACGGTTTCAACACCGATCGAGTCCTGGCGAAGCCGAAACATGTAGGAGCCCTCGTAGAACGACGTGAGAAAGAGCCGGTCCTGATCCACGACGGGCGTCGGCACGTTGATCACCATCTCTTTGGGCGGAGTCGGCTGTTTCCAGTGCACCTTTCCCGTTGCGGGATCGAGCCCGGCAACGTTATCCCCGGTCCAGCAGACCAACACGCGTCGTCCGGCCTGTTCCACGACCACCGGCGCGGAATACGACGCCCGGTCGGCCAACGCACGCCACCGCTCCTCACCGGTCTGCTTGTTCCATGCGATGATGCAGGCGTTGGGACGCGCTCCGAGCTGTGCGATCACGAGTTCGCCCTCGATCAGCGGTGCCGAGGCTATGCCCCATACAGGAAGGTCGATCTCGTAGTCGGTCCCGGGGCCCTTCTTCCAGAGGAGCGATCCCGAGGCGGCATCGAGACACCGGAAGTGGCCCATAGTGCCGAGAGCATACGCGCGTCCGTCGTCAATGGTGACCGAGGCCCGAGGACCGTCCTGATAGCCCACTTGCGAGTATCTGCATTCATACTCGTGAATCCAGAGTCTTGTCCCGGTCGCGGCATCGAAACAGAGAACGCGTTCCTTGTCAGCGGGCTTCGTGACGCGATCGGTCACGTATACCCGGCCACCGGCCACCGTCGGCCCCGAATAGCCGTTCGACACCGGCACCCGCCATTTGAGTTCGAGTTGCGGTCCCGGGAACGAATCGATGATGCCCGTCTCACGCCACACGCCGTCGCGGGTCGGGCCGCGCCACTGAGGCCATTCGTCAGCCGACACACACCGGGTCGAGATTACCGTGCAGACGGCTATCGACACTGCAGCAATGCGAAGGACGGTCGAGATGCGAGCACGATTCATTGTTGTTCCACCGCGTAGAGCTGTTTCTGTGACATTATGTAGAGCACACCGTTGGCGGCGACTGGCGTGCTTGAAGCGGGTGTGCGAAGCCGGACGGTAGCGAGTACGCGCTTGTCCTTCTCCGCAGCGAGAATACAGATATCGCCGCGCCGCGAGCCGACATACACCTTGCCGTCCGCCACCAGCGTTGACCCCCAGATCTCCCCACGCATCTCATGGGTCCAGTACGGCCGGCCGGTCTCGGCGTCCACGCAGTGGACGTTGCCTCCGCAATCGGCGACGAAGACAAGACCGTTCCAGATCGACGGGGTCGAGCAACAGTGAAGCTCGAGCGGATACGACCACAACTCGCCTGAACCAGTGATGTCGCCGGTCTGTGTCGCATCGATACATTTGAGCCATGCCTCGTTCTTGCCCCACCAGATATCGCCGCCGCAGGTCAGGTAGACACGGTTCCCGTGGAAGACAGGCATGCTCTTTATGTTGCTGGGGCTCTCGTGCCGGTTCTCGATGTACCGATGAACGTCTTCCTTGGGTGCCGACGGGTCGCAGTCGAACCGCCAGACACGTTTCAGGCTGCGGACCGGCTCGGGGTTTGCGGGCGGACGGAGCGCCTCGAACGCGTAGCACACGCCGTCGCCGCCGCCGAAGAAGATCCGTTTCTGGCCGTTGACCTCTCCCAGCGCAGGCGAGGACCAGGTCGAGTGAAATATTCGCGGCCCGATCCCTTCGCCGTCTCGCGCGACAAGTTGTCCGGTTGCCTTATCCACCACAATCAGGCTGGGCGCGTCCGGCCGGCGAATCTTGCGGTGTGTGTTGTCGACACCGTTGCACGTGTTGAGATAGAGGTAGGGTCCGTCCAGCAGGATCGAGCTGTGCGCGGAATCGTGCGGGTACATGCCGACTTCGGACCGCATGTCGAGCAACCAGATGATGTCGGCATCCATCTCGCTGACTTCCATGGGGGCTTCGTCAGCGGGGACCATATGCCGGCCTTCATCGTGGTACGGGCCGTCGTTGCCGTCGGCCTGACCATTCAGATCGAGACAGACGACCTCGAACCGATTGGTGACGGCGTAGACGCGGTCCCCGTCGACGGTAGGCGGTGAGCAGATCGCGATCATCGGCCAGTCCTTGTACTTGTCGCCTCCTTCTATCCGAGGCACGACCAGTTGCCAGCACAGGCTTCCGTCCGTTTCGTTCAGACAGAGCAGAACGCCGCGGTCGCCCCGGTGGCGAGGGTCCCGCCGCTTGGTGTTGTTCGCCCCGATCAGCACCTTGCCACCGGCCACGACGGGCGACCCATACGCGTTATTGCCCAGGGAAACCGACCACTTGATATTCGTGCCGGTGGCGGGATCGAACGATTCCGGAAGACCGGTTTCACCCGAGACCATGTTGCGCGAGTGTCGTTCTCCCCACTGCGGCCGGTCTGCGGCTTGGGCGAGTCTCGAGAAGCAGCACACAGCCACTAGTACAGCTACAACAATCGGCCGGATGAAGCGCGGGCACGGTTTCACTCTATAGATCCCTTTCAACGATAGGCCGAACACTTGTCCAGCCGATAAGCTTCTCGAGACGTCACAACGACTGGTATCGTTGTGCCACTGACTAAAGTACAACAGGCCTCCGTAGGCAGCGAACTGACTCCACCTTCAATATGACCCGCCGTGTTGAGCGTAGAGAACGGTCGCTCTTGGGCCCGAAGCGTTTGCGCATACTCCGCGCCGGCTACCCCCCGTCGATCGTCAGCAGCGCCACCGTCTCCTCGTCCTTCACAAAGATCCTGTTCCCTGCGATCACGGGGTGCGCGTAGGCCGGCGTGTCGGCGACCCTGATCGTGGCCAGCTCGGTGTATTCCTTGTCGCTGGGTTTGAAGGCGATCAGTTCCGAGCTGCTCGGCAGAGCCAGGATGACGGAGCCGGCATCGACAATGGCCGCAAACCCGCCGCGATCGCGCCGGGTCGCGTCGGTCCAGGCTGTCTGGCCGGTGACAGCGTTGATGCAGAAGAGATTACCGCTGTTCGACAGGCCGAAAAGCAGGCCGTCTTTGAGCACCGGCGTGTTGAACT
This sequence comes from uncultured bacterium, assembly GCA_964524145.1. Classification (GTDB taxonomy): domain Bacteria; phylum Hydrogenedentota. Next base: position 10,857 of record CAZGCA010000112.1, read on the forward strand.
GCGGGGCGAGCTCCGGGTTGCTCCAAAGCTCTTTTGCAGAGAAGCCGCCCGCCTGCTTCTCGATCTTCACGGCTTTGGCGCCCCGGCCCGCGCCCGTATAGATCACCGTTTGCCCGTCGACGATCGGGGTGGCCGCGTTGTAAGCCCTTCTCTGCGGCGCAAACGGGAGTTGCCACAGGAGGGCTCCATCGGCCAACCCAACCCCCACGATGCTCTTCTCGGTCAACGTCACGATCTGCTTTGTGCCGTCCACCGTCAACACAACCGGCGAGGCATACTCTGGGCCTTCGCCGGCCCACTGCCATTTCTTGTCGCCGGTGGCCAAATCGAACGCTATAATCGCCCCATTGCCCTTTCCGCCGAGGTGCGCGACGCACATTCCGTCGACGATAATCGGCGACATGGCCGTGAAAAACTGTGGCACCACCTTCGGGAACTCGTCATTGCGCCAGGCCTCTTTGCCGGTGGCGGCGTCCAGACAGGAGAGAACACCGCCGACGCCCAGCGTGACGACCTTTCCGTCCGCGACCGCAGGCGAGCTTCTGGGACCCGGGTGCCGGGCGGCTGCACCGGTCACGGCTTGTGCGGCGTACGTGTTACGCCAGAGTTCGTTCCCGGTGTCGGCGTCCAGGCACAGCGTAACCTCGTCGTCCCCTTGCCGTGTAAAGACATAGAGCTTGTCGCCGACCAGTGCCGGCGTTGCATCGCCGGCGCCGACCGTCACTTTCCACTTCTGTGTCAGTTCTTTGGGCCAGGTCTCGGGCGCAGTGAACCCCGCTACCTCGCCGTCTCGGTTGGCCCCCCGCCACTGGGGCCAATCCTGCGCGAAGGCGCAGGTCGCGCCGATCAGAACCAGAGCTGCCACAACCGCGATCATCGACAGACTTGCGTTTTTCATGGTGTCTCCCTTTCTTCCCGTTGGCAGGGCTTCCCCCGATAGGATCCGGGGACTCAGCCGCGAACACCTTCTTTCGGTTACGATCGTCTGCATCGCGGTCTGTCTAAGGCCTGCCACTCTCCCTCCTTCTTTCTTGACATCGTTTTCTTTGCAGCGCGAAACCGAGGCAAGAACCTTGCTGAAGTGGGCCGCTGATCAGGCTATCCGAGGGTTCTTGACGGGGCCTCGCTAGTTACTGTCGATGGTAGCGGAATCTCCCCGAACAAGTCAAGCAGCGCTTGGGGGAGAAGTTCTCGGGGGCGGTCACCAAGCGGATCGCTGACGACTGAAAAAAGCTCTTGACAGCTGTATCATGGTTTGGTATACTAATACCTGGTATTGTTACTTTGGGAGTGGGTAGTAAGGCTGCGGTGGCCACAGGCCGCTTGAAACGGGAAATACGGCTCGTTCTCCAGGGCCGGAAAGGAAAGATGTCATCATGAAAAGATCCGGATTTACATTGATCGAGCTCCTCGTCGTTATTGCAATTATCGGGATACTCGCGGCTATTTTGCTGCCAGCCCTGGCCCGGGCGCGGGAAGCAGCGAGACGTGCATCCTGCGCAAACAACCTCAAACAGATGGGTCTTGTGTTTAAGATGTACGCCAACGAGTGGAACGGGAAGTTTCCCAGCTTGCAGGCGGGGTACTTGCCCTATCGCGCTGTGCATAGGCGGGCCCCGACTCTGGAGCTGGCGCCGAATATGTTCGCGCTATATCCCGACTACCTAACCGATGGCAAGGTACTGGTGTGCCCGTCGGACGAGGATGCGGGCATGGCAGACGCACGGTTCCATAGCGGGGGCAAACTGTGCATAGGCAGTTATACGGTGCCATCCTCGGATATTGGACAGAAGTGTGCCAGCGCAACCGACATGAGCTATGCGTACTTTGGCTGGGTGTTGGACCGCTACGCCCCAAGTTACGGAGAGATTGATTTCTCCTCGGTGGCGGCCATTCTCGGCGCACAGATGGGGGGTCTGCCCATCCCGCCCGATTCGATGGGGCCGCCCCAACTGGTGGCGGCGATAGGAGCGCTTTTCACCCCTGATGTACTTATGGCAATGGCCCTCGGCAAGGACAGCGTGCCGCCCGAACTGGCGCGCAGAATGTACGCCGTGTTCGACGGCGACCTCGATGTGGGCGGCGGCCTTGGCAATGGCGGGGGCGCCACCCTTTACCGGCTCCGGGAAGGCATCGAGCGCTTCATGATAACGGACATCAACAACCCGGCCGGCAGCGCCCAAGCGCAAAGTGAACTGCCGATCATGTTCGATCAGGTTGCCACGGTACCGAGCGCGTATAACCATATTCCGGGCGGTTCCAATGTGCTGTTCATGGATGGGCACGTGGAATTCCAGCTCTATGCGGAAAACGGCGAAGGGATACCCAACAAGCTAGTCGCCAATGCGCTGGGCCTTCTGTCGGGGCTGTTTACGGATTGATTGCCTCCCTTCCCGTTTCGTCTCTGGGCTCGGGCAGGAACGTAGAATCCGCGTGTTAGCTGGGGGAGTAACCGGGTAACAGGTTAGTTCATTCCGGCCCTTGATTCTAGGCCTTATCCTCCGTGTTATTTGACACAAACATACAAAACATAGGCAAAACATAGGGACAGTCACCTGGTTTTCTTGAGTCTTGGAGCATGATTTGCTAGAGTGTGCCCATGGCACGCATGGCGAGGATAGTCGCGCCGGGAGAGCCTCATCATATCAGCCAGCGGGGAAACAACCGACAGGACGTCTTCTTTGTGGACGATGATAGGGAGACGCTCGTGTCGGCTGAGGACCAGGAGGAACTCCGGCAGATTCGTTTGAAGACGCGTACCGGACGGCCGCTTGCGAGCGACAGTTTCGCAAGCAAGTTGGAAGGCATGCTCGGACGGCGTATCCGCCCTCTTCCTGGCGGTCGTCCGAAGAAGGGGAGGAGACAGAAAACCAGGTGACTGTCCCTATGTTTCGTCCCTATGTTTCCCATGTTTCCCCCTATGTTTCCCTATGTTTCATGTTTCTCGTATGTTTCGATTGAAAGCCGAGGAACGTCTCGGGAAGAGAAAGCGACGCTCGGAAAGGAGCCAAGGAAAAGAGTGATGCGCGTGCCGCCTGGGACGAGCCGAGGATAAGGAAGGGCGCCATTCCGCGTGCTTTGCGTGGCTTGGGCATCCTGCCCAAGGTCTCTTGGGCGAGACGCCCAAGCTACGG
>CAZGCA010000113.1:0-13897 GCA_964524145.1 uncultured bacterium
CAAGCTTGGTCCTGATAAAAGCGCAAGCAAGCTTGCGCACTCCACATCTGCTTGGAGGTCAATTGGACACTTCTGCCGTCCGAGAACACAACAACACGACGAATTGCCCATATCTTTGGGGTAACAACTCTGCTCACCGCTTTGCATCATCCTCCCATAACACACTTACCAGCAGCGCGAATGGCTCTTTCTCGATAGGGCCAAACGCAGCTTGACAGCCGATGGTAACAGGTGTATAAATCCAATCGGGAGCATACGCTGGAGGAAAAGCACCGACTCAACGGAAGTGGTAAAGCGTCGAGACGGTCGGTTGATGCGCTTCGACTTGGCTTCGCGGTGCGCGTTATGCAAACAGAATCGCCGCATATAGGTTTTATCTGGAAACCATATATGCCGTAGTCAGCTGTGTGGAGCATTAAGTGAAACGTGCCGCAAGCGTCGAGGCCCTACTCAATAGATCGAGCGAGGTCTTCTCCGACCTCAAGGGCGCCTATAAGACATCTCTTCACGACAAGAAGATCCGAGAAGACCTTAAGGTGGACATCAAGAACATCTTTGAGAACCTACGGTCATGCCTCGACTATTTGGCGCACGACATCTTTGAAACCTGTTGCGTATCATCTAATAAGAAACCAGATAGGCTTTACTTCCCGATTCGGCCTTCATTGGCCGAGTTCAATCAAGCTGTATCGCACGACTATCCGGGGCTGCAAACGACAAATAAGCCCGTCTACGACGTTCTGGAGACAGTGCAGCCCTACCACGATCCATGGCTAGGCCATTTCAACAAGCTTAATAACGAAAACAAGCACCAGGATTTGGTAGAGCAAACCAGAACAGAATCTCGCCACGTTACCGTCTCAAATGCTGGACGCTCGGTGTCATGGGGGCCAGGCGTCACTTTCGGTGACGGCGTGAGTGTTTTAGGCGTGCCTATTGATCCGAGAACGCAGCTTCCAGTTCCAAACAATCAAGCAAAGACTGACATAGTCATTTGGGTGGACTTTTGTTTCAAGGAAAACAGGCTCTCTGCCCTCCCGTTCATTGAGCAATCGTTGAAGAAAGTCGAGCAGGTATTTCGTAGACTTCAGAAACATATCTAGGGTCACAGCTAAGAAGGCGCTCCACCGGACTGCCCATTCACTACGCTCGCCGACAGCCGGTGAGCTTTGGCGTTCCGCTCCGCAGAGCACTTTCGTCCCTAATTCGTTGTTTTTTTTGCTTCGGATTGAGCGGCATCGCAATCGGAAGCCTTTTCTCTGTCCGCTTTCGGTGACGGCAACGGACGTCACGGCAAGCGGCCTGTTGGTCAGTTGACGGCGCTCCGGGTTTTCGCGCCAGGCGTCGCTCTGGCTCTCTGGTTATCCTTCCTCGACGACCTTGAACCCCATCAGCACGCTGAGGTCTTTAATGCTCTGGAGGTGGTCGCCGTAGAAGACGTCACGATGGAGCAGGGTCATCGTGTCGTTTCCGAGTACGCCGGCTCCCCAGTTGTTGAACATCTCGCGCGCATCGGCCACCTCGGTCCAGAACTGTGTGCGGCACCCGAGCTCGTCGTGGGTAATCTTGAAAATCTTCCCGGTCGATATCAGCATGGTGTCGAGGTTGGCGAACTTGGCGCACGTCACGGCCTGGCCGAGCCGGTTTTCGACATCGAGCGCAACTCCCCGCTCGCTGTCGCTCTGTGTGCGGATCGTGAATGGCAGACGCTCTCCGCCGGGACCGTCCATCCTGGTCGCCGAGGTGCAGTGGAAGTGTATCAGCGCGTTCCCGTTTGTATCGATGACCGGGTCGCTGATAACCCCGGGCACACCGAACGCGTACTGGAACATGAGCATGGTCAGCGTCGAGTCCATATCGCCCTCGCACGCCCCGACCAGTCCCAGGTCGTTCAGCTTACTGAACGTCAGGCATCCTTTCGCCGGCCCGCCCATACAGTTTGAGCTCGTGACGGCCAGTGCCCGCTCCTTGATCATCATATCCTTTATCGCCAGATAGAAACGTGCCGAGTTGACGATCTCTTCGCGTGAAGGTTCGACGATCTTCGCGGCCTGGCTTAACCAGTACTGTTCCGCTTCGGCCTCGGCAGCCTTGAGATCGATCGCTTTGTGGGCCCGGGTGGTTCGCTCGACGCTGACCGGCACCAGTTCCGCACCCAAACGCGTTTTGACCTGCTTGGCGTTGCAGGCTGCCGGCGTTCCCAAAGGTCCGCGTATGACGAGGATCCGCGTTTGCCTCAGCCGCGGCGCCACGCGCATGAGCCCCACGATCCGGTCAAGCTCGCTCCAGTCGCTCGTTGGCAGAACAACGACTTTCTTGCCTGCCTTCTGCCACTGTGGAAAATACATCCACCCGTGCCCGCTGAAAGGTTGGGAGAACACCGCCGTTTGCAGTCCGGCATCGATGATCCGGTCCATCGCCTGTTTCGGCGCTCCTCCGCCATGGCCCGAAAGATGGAACAGCAGAACGCCGTCCGCGTCGCCCAGCTTGGCCACCACCTTGTCCGCCTTGGCAGGAGGTACCAGGTCGCCGCCGACGAACTTGACATCGCCCAGCTTCCGTTCCAACCCGGCAAGATACGTGTCGAACTTCGCGATCTCATCCTCAGGCCTGGACAGATAAATCCCGCCGGTCCGGCCAACGTAGACCTTGTAGATCTTCACGGGCGGCAACTTCGGCCATCCCTCGCTCTCGTAGGCCGCGGTCGAGGACCGGGCCCCGGCTTGTCCGGCCAGCAGCAGGCTTCCCGCCGCTGTGGCTCCAAGAAACTGTCGTCGGTTTAACATGTCGCTCATGGTGCTCGCTCCTTCAGTCAATGGTATCCGGGACTATCCGTCCAAACCACCTGCATAACCGCACGAAGGTCGACCCGTTTGATTTGCCCAGATCGGCCAACTCTTCTTTATGCACCCTATCACGGTTTCTTGCGTCCAGTCAACGGCCACTGTTGCACCCTGCAAGACTCTACGGGAGGAGATGCTGTTAGCGGTGTCCAGAACGCCTGACGTTGGACTTCAAAAGGCTTGTCAAACAGCAAGGTTTTGTGGTTCACTTATACAGAGAGCACGGATAGAGGCTCAGGCAAACCAGGTTGAAGGAGGTACACATGAAGCGACGGATTCCTTGTGTGTTGGCGTTGTTCGTCGGCTTGACGGGACACTGCGCGGCGGCCGACCCGGAAACCGCCCCGCCGTTTGAGCAGATACTCAAGATAGACGTTCACGCACACGTCTTTGAAGACATACCCGTCTTTGCAGAGATGATGCGAAAGAGCAATCTTCGGATCGTCAACATCTGCGTTCGGGGCAACGACCTCACCATCCTCACACTCATGGAAGAGCGGGCCGAGTCGATCCACAACAAGTACCCCCGGCTGTTCCACTTCGCGTCAACGTTTGATCTCACCAAACGATACGAGCCGGACTACGCGGAACAGGTTGCCGCGTGGCTGGACAACTCGTTCGAAGCCGGTGCGATCATGACGAAGATATGGAAAGAGGTCGGTATGGAGATGAAAACGCCGGCGGGAGAGTATCTGATGCCGGACGACCCGGTGCTCGACCCCATCTACAAACATCTGGCGATGAGAAACAAACCGCTGCTGGCACATCTTGCGGAGCCCATTGCCGCATGGCTGCCGTTGAACCCGGAGAGCGTCCATTACGGGTACTACTCGAACAATCCCGAATGGCATGTGTACGGCAGAGAGGGGTTCCCGAGCCACGAGACGATTCTCGCGGCACGCGACCGCATTCTCGAGAAGCATCCGAGCTTGACCGTCATCGGCGCACACTGCGGAAGCATGTCGCATGATTTGAACGAAGTTGCGAAACGATTCGACCGCTACCCCAACTTTTACATCGATGTCTCGGCGCGGACCCCCGATCTGCGTCGGCAGCCCGCCGAAAAGGTCCGGAACTTCTTCATCAAGTATCAGGATAGGATCATGTACGGAACCGACCTGGCACGCTGGCCCGAACTTCACGGGATCTTTACCGATGCCCAGCTAGCCGACTATACCAAGAATGCGGAAAAGAGCTATCGGCGCGATTATCAGTATTACGCCGGTAGCGAGACCGGCTGCCTGGCGCTCCCGCGACCGGTGCTCGAGAAGTTCTACCACAAGAACGCCCAGCGCGTGATCCCTGAGCTGGCGTACTGACTCGGATAGAAACGTGACGACCAAGCGTTGCAGCACGGACGCGTTGTCCGGGCTGGCTTGACGTGTATATGGACGGGGTGTACGCTACTGCGTGGCGGTTTCGACCGATCGGAGTCTCGGGGCTGGCGTTCGGAGCAGGTTCCCCCAAACGCAAACCCGTCGGGCTATTCCCTACTCGTAGTCGCTGTTGTCCTCCGGCGCCATGTCAACCCCCAAGCCCTCGATCGTTCTTACTATCCAAGAGTGCTTGGATGACCACGGCCACCTGACGCTCTCGATCGCGCTGCCCAGCGAGGCACCGAGCACCAGCGCGACGACTATCCATTGCCACCGGTGGCGAACCCGCTCCAAACCAAGAGCCATTGTTGCCAGGAAGATGGGTGTGAAGTAAATGAAATAGCGAAACCCTTGGGATGCGCCGGCGTAGTTATTGGTTCTGATACAGAGAATGGCCATGCCAACAAGGACGGCCGCGGCGACCCCCAGTACCTCTGTCCGCAACGGGAAGTCACGCTTTCTCAACGCCATCACGGCGGTGGCGGCAGCGATAAGCAGCACCGGGTACAGCAGGAACTCGCCCCGCCACCCGAACGTCATGTTGAACAGATACACGTGTTTCGGTTCCGCCAACGCGTTGACATCATCCGGTTCCAGCCAATACGAGCCCGGGTAGTCGTACAGCGCCGGTTGGACGTAGGCCGGCAGGAAATTGCCCAGCGTGGCTCTTGTCAGGCCAAGATGGATAACGGCAACGGGCACCATGCCCACCACGAACCACCAGGACATGCGCAACCCCGTGCGACGGACAAGGTAGACGGCGAAAAACGGCAGGAACACCACACACGACAGCTCGATCGCGATCGCGGTTACGGTCGCCACTCCTGCAACGATGTACCAGAGAGGTCGTCGAGTGATCTTTTCGTGGGCAAGCCCGAGACAGATCAAGCCCGCAGTGAAGAGTGCCGTGGCGGCAAAGACGTGATTGTTGAGAGCGATCGCCATCCCCATTGCATGGTTGCAGAACGCTGCAGCAAAAAGCGTGACAAGCCGGGCGGCACCGTCCGCAACAAACCAGTTCAACGCCACTCGCAAGAGAAGCAGAAACGCAATTAACGGAGCACCCGCGAACGTCAGTGTCAAGATCTTGATGACAGCCCGAGACTCCCCTTCGTCTCGGATATCCCAGCCTAACACGTTGTACAGCAGCCAGTACTGTCCTGCCATCATCGTCGACAAGAGCGGCGGCTTGCTCGACAGAAAGTGCCCATCCACGTGCACCTGGTCCACGGTCTCAAAACAACTGTCCTCTATGAAGAACGTGCCGCCGTGGACAAGGCGTTCAACGGTCGCCAGACGCGATTGGTCGTTGTCGCCTTTCGGTCGGGTATGAGTCGCAGTAAACAGGAATACGGCGGCAACGATTATCACCATGTACTCGAATGTGGCAAGTTGCGAGCGGTAACTTGGTCCGTCAGATTGATGCAACGGGGCCTCCTCCACACGTATGGTTGTCTACAGTGATCGCCGACACAACTCCTGAGCGAAGAATGCTAGCAAATCGGGGATGAAATGTCAAATGCAGCCCGACGAAACCGTTGCACGAAGCCGTTGTTTGGCTTGTGGTTATCGAGCATGGTATAATTGCCGTTCCCACAGCATAATGGTCTGAGCGCGAACGGGAACCGGAGCTGCCCGGCAGTCTGTCGCGCTGAGGTTCGAGACGCTAACACCCTATGGACAACACTGACCAGCCAGCGACGCAACGCGCGACGAACCGCGCGGAACGTGAAGAGGTGCGTTCCGCCAGGAAACCCCTCTTGCTGCTGGTGAAGGTTGTAGGCAGCGGTGTGTTGCTGTTTCTTCTCCTTAGCAGGTTGCGTCTCTCGGAGCTCGTAGTCGCGTTGCGAGAGGCGGACGGGATTTATTTGGGGTTGGCCGTGCTTGCCGGTCTTCTGTTTCTGCTCGTGAGAGCGTACAAATGGTTCCTCATTGTGCGACCGTATCTTGTCGTGCCGCGGTTCTACACCGTGTTGGTTTCGTACATGTTTGCGCTTGGCATAAGCATCTTCACGCCCGGTCGCGTGGGGGAAATCGCGCGAATTGGAGGAATAGGCGTCACGCAGAAGTCCGCTCCTGCGGCGCTGTTCCTCTTTGACAGGTTTGTCGACGTCCTCGTGGTCTTCTCGATGGCCGTGTTGGGCATGTACCTTCTGCTCCCGTACAAGTCCTACGCCTTGGTACTGTTTATCCTTCTGTCTGTAAGCGTCATGGGTCTGTTCTGCATACCCCGCATTTACGGCTCGCTTCAGAGATTGATCGCACGTCTCCCTTTCGGCACCAAACTGGACAGGCTGTTCAGATCCGTCGCTCTGATGGAACGCGGCACGATCGCGCTCAACATCCTGCTGACACTCGGTTCATACACTATTTGTATCTTTGAGGTGTACCTTATTCTGAGAGCCTTCTGCAACCCGAAGCTCTCGACCGTGCTCGCAGTTCATCCTCTTGTCATGGTGACAAACATCCTCCCCGTCACCATTGGCGGGTTGGGTTTGAGAGAAGGGGCCAGCGTCGTGCTTTACGGCAGGTTTGGTATACCCGAAGAGCACGCGTTCTGGGCAGGATTCTTGATATTTGTCTTCAACACTTTGCTGCATGGTATAGTAGGTACTGTGTTGATTAACGTGAGAACGGGTAGGAGGGCAGCATGATTCTCGTAACAGGTGCCACAGGCTACATCGGGAGCAGGCTTGTCAAGAAACTCGCGGACGATGGTCACAACGTGCGCGCAATGGTCATCGAGAACGACCCACTGCTGGACAGGCTGGAAGGCGTCGGCTGCGAGATCGTCACGGGAGACATCACTCGCAAAGAGACGCTGACTCCCTGCCTGGCGGGTGTGAAGACAGTCATTCACCTGGCTGCCGTGTTGGTTTCGGGCGACCCGGAACTGTTCCACAAGATCAACTATGAGGGCACAAAGAACGTTGTCGATACGGCTGTCGAGCAAGGCGCGGAGCATTTCATCTTTATCTCTGCGGCTGCAGCGGTGTACCGCAAACCGACCACCTACGGGAGATCGAAGATACAGTCAGAGGCACTGATGAAACAGAGGGGAAACACGAACTTCACCATCATACGACCGACGCTGCTCTACGGGTCCGGCGGCAGCCAGGAACTGAAGATCTATGTCGAGAATCTTCGCAAGTTCCCCTTGATCGTGCCGACCGTGGGGCGCTTGAAAGCCAGAAAACGGCCTGTTTGGGTCGGAGATATCGTCAACGGTTTATCGTTGCTTGTCAACAAACCCGTCACGTACGGAAAGACGTACAATTTCAGCGGCGGTACCGAGCTCAGCATGTGGGAATACACCGAGCTTATCTGCAAGCAGTTCGGAATCAGCAAGCCGATGATACCCGTCCCCGTGTTTCTGTGTTACGCGATCGCCGCTGCCTGGAAACTCGTTGCCGAAACCCCGCCGTTGCGCAAGGACCTGATTCTCGGCGTGATAATGGACGCAAACGGCTCCTATCAGGAAGCTCTCGAGGACATAGGGTATCAGCCGGTCGACTTGTACGAGAAGTTTGCGGCAAGCTTCGAGGACCAGAGCCTGTGACCAGAAACGCCTGAGCCGAACCGCCGACCGTTATCCATAGGCTTGCTTAACGTAACGCATCGCGTTCTGGACGCAGGCGTTCATGTTCCTGTCTATGGGATACACCTGGGCCATACCGCAAATATCAACATTGGGCAGCCACCCCTGATATGGAGGCACCTTCTCGGAGAATCGAAGGTTGTAGAGAGGACAGCTCTCGAGGTCTCGGAACAGATGCATCCGCACGATAGCTTCCCGGCTGAAGTTCGGAAGCACCTTACCCAACGAACCCAGATGCTTCTCCAGAACCTCTTCGGGTCCGAGGCCGCAGAACTCCGAGTTGGGACGGTGGTAGTTGAGAACGTAAAGAATGTGGTTGCCGCCGTAGTCTTCCGGCGACACCAGGTTGGTATGCTCGATGACCGCTCCGAAACTCACGGTCGGGTCGATGCTGTTGAGCCAGTAGAACTCTCCCTGCCGCCTTTTGGCTACGATGACCAGGCAGGTCGCCGCCATGTACTCGATCGCCCGTGCCTTGCGTTCAACGTCGGGCGGGATCTCTTGAACGATCGTGGGCAGACTGTCAAGACCAATCGTCCAGACGACACGGTCGAACATTGCACGGTCCTTCTCGGATACGAGTTCCGGCCGGTTGCCGGGGATGAGCTGTTCGACACGGTCCCCGGCGCTGACCGTTCCCCCTCGTTCACGAATCGAGTCCACCAGTGCACAGACAAGTCGCTGGAAACCGCCTCGCAGATAGCCGAGCGTCTCCTTCCCCGTCTCGCGAGACCGGGCGCGGGGACGCACCCGCCCCCAAAGGAATGACGCTGGAATATCGTCGCACGCATCGGCGAATTTGCGCGACAAAAGCGGCCCCCACAGTGCCGTGTATGCTGTTGCGTTCCAACGGCGTTCGAAGAACTCACGGCAGCTTATGCCGTCAAGGTCTCTCCACTCTGATTTCCGCTTGAGGTAGAGCAGGTTCCAGCCCATCACGAAGCGATGCAGGAGGCTGCCGATTGGAGCGAACGCGAGAAGGTCTCGCGGCGTGCGGAACGGCCACGACCGCCCGTCGGCAAAGATGCCGGACTTGCTCTCGAGCCACATCAACTCCGGCTCAAACCCGTGTTCGGCGATTAACTCGATGAGTTCCTTGTCGCCCTTGAAACAGTGGTGGTAGTACTTGTCCAGATAGACGCCGTCGATACCGGGAAACGGGACCCCACCGGCCAATCCGCCCGGTTCGCCTCGTTCGAAGAGTGTTACCTCGTGCCCCCTCTTCAACAGCTCATGCGCGACGGTGAGCCCGGTAACTCCTGCACCGACAATACCTACTCGCATACCCGTCACCTTTCGGTGGAATCACGACAGTTCGCTGCACATCAGTTTGAAACGGTCCCAACTACCTGAAGGATGGTGTTTCGCCGCGATCCATGCCGGCGCCGCACTGCTACTAACACCGGGGTTTGCGGCAATGTGGAACCTGAAAGTCGCCTTGCTCCTGTCCCGCGCCCTCTTCGAACCCAAGCATGTCCTGGATTATCCAGAGAGGCCGTCCCTTGACCTCCTCGTACACCCTGCCCAGGTATTCGCCTATGATCCCCAGAGAGATAAGCTGCACGCCACCCAGGAAGAAGATCGCGATTCGGGTCGTCGTGTGGCCGGGAACAGGCTGGAAGCCCAGCTGTGCAAACCAATCGGCGTACATCCGTTGGAGAAACGTCATGACGACGGCGAGCAAGGCGAGCGAAGACGCGATGAACCCCAGGTATATCGACATCCTCAGCGGTACGGTCGAGAACGAGAGAATCCCGTCAATGGCAAGCTTGAGAAGTCTGCGGAACTTGTATTTCGGTGTTCCGGCAGCACGCGCGCTACGCTCATACTCGAGGCCGATCTGTCGAAATCCGACCCAGGACCTCAACCCTCTGACAAAGCGGTTGCGCTCCGGCATCGCATTCAGCATATTCACGACTCTCCTGTCCATCACGCAGAAATCGCCTGAATCGTAAGGGATGTCTATATCGGCCAGGCTGCCGAGGATGCGGTAGTACAGTTTATAGGACAGTCGCTTGACGAAGTGCTCCTTGCGATTCTTGCGGATCGCGTAGACCACCTCGTATCCTTCGCGCCATTTCTCGATGAACCGGTGGAGTTCCTCGGGGGGATCCTGAAGGTCGGCATCTATGACGGTGACACAGTCGCCCGTTGCGTAGTAAAGACCGGCCGAAACAGCCGTCTGGTGCCCAAGATTTCTTGCAAACCGGATGATTTTCCAGCGATTGTCGCGCTCGTGGATCTCTTGAGCTATCTCCCACGTGTCGTCATGGGAACCGTCGTCCACGAGGAGCACCTCGAAGGGTTGGTCCCATGCCTCTGCGGCAGCGGTCAGCCTGTCGTATAGCTGATGTATAACCTGTTGTTCGTTATAACACGGAACAACGATTGAAACCATCCCGGCCAGCCGTGTCAAGCAGTTTCCTCCAGGCGTCGATGCCAGTCTTTCCCTTCCAGACAGGAATCTCTCACGCCAACACCTTGACCGATCAGAGCGCCACCTGTGGACACGGAACAAGCCAACCCGCTAACGGTTCGGCTTCGAGCTCCATTCCCACGTCCCGTATCTCTTCTCCCGAAGTATACCTTGTTGGGGCTGACGTTGTCGAGTGCGTCAAGGTCGCATTTCCTCTGGCATTCCTGGGGTAGTGTGTCGATAGAAACGACTCTTATGACAAGTAGTATGGAGTGATCACAGGGATTCTACAGCAGATAGGAGAGAACAGAACTGGCAAGGACCACGGATACACAACAGGCTGAAGGTAAGAGGCGGGTCAAAGACTAGTGGGCTGCTCTCTCGTAACGTATGTCTTGCTGCTGCGAGGCAACTCGGGATTCTGTCGGTGCGTTACCTCCCGTTTGCAAACCTGATTTGTTGTCGGACCAACACGACTCTCCGCATCACCTCAATGTGATAAAGCAACTGTAGCAGGTGTGTATTCACGGTTCACCCTTTTGCCCTTGCCTGTCCTTGCCTGAGCTTCATCTTTTCCACAGTGCTTGTTGTCCATCCAGTCACACCCCAAGTTAAGCATATCGCGTGCCCGTCCTTCTCTCGGATGTGCTAAGCTGTTGGTAGCAAAGGCTACTACAACAAGAAAAGCCGTCCTGTCGATCGATGACATGCCTCCCGGATGTGTTGATATTTCTGAACCTATTGGCGGGACTTTCTTACAGATGAGTCCGGTTACGTTGCGGTGAATTCGGCACTGTTGGGCTATTGGGAACTGAGGAGAACTACTCTCACCACCTGCCGGGAGTCGGTCTGTTCAAAACGTGCGCGTCACACTCTCGGCGCGCTTCGTCCGCTCTTCTTGTAGTGTTCGAGCAAATCGGTCAGTCTCTGAACCAGTTCCGGGTGCTGGTCGTATACGTTTCTCTCCTCCGCCGGATCAGCGTGCATGTCGTACAGCTGGCCTTTTGGTTCGCCTGGCTTCGGCTTACGGATCGGCCCCGAGAATCCTCCAGCGCCCAGCCCCACTATCAGCTTCCATCTACCTTGGCGAACACAGAACAAGCCGCTGCTGGAATGATGTATCACCGCTTCGCGCAGCGGGTGTTCCAGACTCTTTCCCGCCAACACCGGCAGAAGGTTGTGACTGTCTTCACCCGCATCAGCGGGAAGCGCGTCGCTGAGAATCGCTGCCGCCGTGGCCATGAAATCTACGTGGCAGATGAGTTCCGTGCTCGCCTGCCCGGCGGGTATCGTGCCGGGCCAGCGCGCGATAAACGGCACACGGTGTCCGCCATCCCAGGCGTCCGCCTTGATCCCACGCCATGGCCGCGAAGGATTGTGACCGTACTTGCGCACCGAGTTAATCCTTCCGTTCATCTTCGTGCCGTCACGGCAGGGCGATCCGTTGTCGCTGGTGAAAATGAGCAGTGTATTCTCGGCCACACCCGATCGTTCCAGCGCACCGACCACCTGCCCAACGGTGTGGTCCACCTGAACGACGTAATCGCCATAGGCGCCCGCTTGGCTTGTTCCGCGAAACGCGTCCGCCGGCGCTATGGGCGTGTGAGGCGCGGTGAGCGCAAAGTACAGAAAGAACGGTCCCTCGGGGTCTTTGGCACAAGTCTCTATCCACTCGACGGCCTTTGTGGTAATCGTCGGCATAACGGACTCGAGCTTCCATCCCTTCAGCATCACGCCGGGAATACCGAACATGGAATCCGGTTTCATTTCCGAGGGGATTCCTACAGCGCCGTCATTCTCGATGAAGCAGTAAGGCGGGAAATTGGGCACGTCATCCCCGAAGTAGTAGTCGAAACCTACGGACGTGGGGCCACCGCCAATCTGTTTCGTGAAATCCACTGATGGACCCGTGCTCTTGTGGTCGAGCGGGTTGCCATCCTTGGTGGGCCAGTCCCATCCCAGGTGCCACTTGCCGATGCAGGCCGTACGGTATCCGGCACCTTTGAACAGCTGTGCGACCGTCAACCGGTCCTCCTCGATCAACGGCGCGTCCCACGTCCACAGCACCCCTTTCTTCAGTCGCGACCGCCAGCAGTAGCGGCCTGTGAGGACGCCGTACCGGGTCGGGCTGCATACGGCTGACGGGGAATGAGCGTCGGTAAAACGCATCCCTTCCCGTGCCAGCCGGTCCAGGTTCGGTGTCGGTATCTTCGATTCGGGGTTCTGGCAGGCTAGATCTCCATACCCCATGTCGTCGGCGAGAACGAAGACGACGTTCGGGTGTTCCCTCTTTGAGCCGGCGGCCGTGGCTGTTGGCGCGATAAGAAATGAGCTTGCACCCAGGCCGACAACCTTCAGAAAATCACGTCTGTTTACACAAACCATGTGCGTTCCTACCCCTGCAAAACATCGAACGGTGCGCACATCAACGGCCACCGCTCCGCTGCATGCCCGGATTATCAACCATCCCGTGTTCTCTCGCAGTGCCTTGCCCGATACAAGGATAGCAAATTGTCCTCGTCCGAGTATACCTGCCTTCCGTTCAGGTCTCCATACTCCTCGGCCAATTTCCTTGGCGTATAGTGAAGTAGTGTTTGCAGACCAACGACTTCATCGCCCTCAAATCGCCGGATGATGGACTCTACAGAATCCTCCTTCAAATTGCCCAGCTTCCACCACTCTTCGAGAGTTCCAATGTTGGAGAAAACGTTCCAAGTGCTGGTAACAAAGATCCACAGCACTTCAGGAAGCACAGTCTCTGCGTCGAGTGGTTCGTTGCCTTCCTTCAGGATTGCTTCACACAGCTCGCCCTCCGGTTGCCAGAGGATCTCCCTGCCAAAGTGCTTCCTACTCGCTTCCATGATTTCCACCGGAAGGCAGGTCACATCCTCAATTGTCGGGCGAAGGTGCTCTATATTCCTCGCCTCATGATCCGGGCCGGGTGGATGCATGAATAGCTGGAACTCACTATCAAGAGACTCAAACCGTTCGCGCAACTTCAGATCACCTACCAGGCACAGCAACTCCTCCAATTCTGGAATTAGTTTCGTAGTCAGGAAGATCTGCCAACGCGGCTTCATACCTACTTCCAAGAGGCGTTCCGTTGCCGTCAGTGCGTCGTTGAAGGCTCCTCTCCGCCGGTGGAACCAATCGGTCGTCTTCTCCATTCCGAAGAATGATATCTGGCAGCTGTCTGGGCCGAGGGACTTTGCCCATTCGGCATAGCTGCGATCTCGTGCAAGGCGCCAGATACTGAGCAGTTCGTCGCGTGGCGGCTGGCCGTCGCTTAGTTCGCGCTCGAGTTCGTATAGGTGCCTATAGTCGTCTGAGAAGTCAGGGTCCCGAAACCAAGTCGATATACACAATTCCCTCACAGCAGTGGTCCTGTCCTGCAAGAAGTCTCGGAATTCCTGAGCGCCCCTTCGGACATCCTGCTCTGTCAGCCGTCCGTCGGAACCTTGTCCAAGGTAGCAGTGGCGACATCGGTTGGGACAGCCATGCATGTCAAAGGCTACACCTATTCTTGCTTGGTCAATCTTTGGCATTATGTTTCGTGCTCATCGTTCCCTGGGAGGTAGCAGGGCGCGCAGCAGCGGTCGTCGCTTCTTCATTTCCCAAAGAGAAGTCATCCCTGCAGATCCGACCATGCGGACCAGCCTATCAG
>CAZGCA010000114.1:0-13612 GCA_964524145.1 uncultured bacterium
CGCATAACTTTATAATTGGCAGCTAGTTATGGATTGCCGGACAGAAACTAACTAAGCTCGATACCCTCATACGTAGCAAGGAGTAACAGCTGCGACGCCTCCAATGGAACGATACCCATAAGTGCTTGAAATCCCGTCCTGATGTATGTTGTAATACGGCGTTGCTCATGGTATTCTGGGAAGCTCTTGATGCGCTAAACCGAGGGGCGTGAAAGCGCAAGACTGTCTCGTTAACAGTGGCATTGACGCCTGCTCACGCTTGACAGGAAAAATGCCTGAACGAATTCATCCTAGCAAGCAGTGCAGGAGTTCTAACTTCGTTCAAGAAGGCACGCCATATACCAGAAATCGAACTTTCTGCGCCTGATGCAGCCTTTTTCTGTTCCCACCGCTCATTCGCATCTATAAGAACATCAAACGGTTTGCGATATGACGGTATTAGCTTCCCATCCTTCACCACGCAGTTCTTCGATAGTATGGAATTCGATAACGGGTGCTGTGTGGGTGCTGTAATGTGGCTCGTGGAAGTCCCGACTCAGGCTACTCCGTGATGCCGAGAACGATGTTGATGCACCGTTGCAGGTCGATACTGTCGAGGTTTCCGTCGAAGTTGAGGTCGGCACGCGCGGTGCCGGGCGTTGGTATGCCGAGAATCTGGTTGATGGCGAGCTGCACGTCTATTGCGTCGACGTTGCGGCCGTCACCGCTCACGTCGCCAAGCGGCACGACACGCAACGAGCCGCTTGCCCCTGTTCCGTTAAGGGGCACGCCGGTTTGCGAGACCGCCCAGTCGAACGTCTCGACAAAGTCCGTGGTCGAGCCCGGCACGGTATCGAGCGGTACCATGATACCGGCACGAAAGAGGGACCCGTCGGGTATCGCTGCGGTGCCGCCTGATATCTCGACGAGAGTGGTGTTGGACTGTGGGACCGTAATGCTCGTTGTCTTGCCGGCGCTCTGGACCGGCTCGCTCACGATTATCTCCGAGATCGTTGCCCAGTCCGCGTTGACCGAGACCAGAACGCCAATAGCGGCCGGCGGTTCCTTGCCCGAGGTAAACGATACGTTCACGAACGTCTCGCCGCCTGGAAACGCGAGCACGCTATCCCCGCCGAGCACTATCTCGATGTTGCCGGGATCGTTGTCGTCCAGCGGGTCGAACCCGTTCGCGACCTCGACACCGTCCGAAAACCCGTCGCCATCGGTATCCGAGAGTAAAGGATCGGTGCCGTAAGCAGCTTCTTCGTTGTCTTCCAACCCGTCGCCGTCAGTATCGCGGTCGAGCGGGTCGGTGCCGAGTGCCGCCTCCTGCTCGTCCGTCAACCCGTCGTCGTCGTCATCGTCGTCGTACCTGTCGGCCTGTCCGTCGCTATCCGTGTCCACCAACACGTCGACAACGACCCGGTTGGGTTCGCTCGATAGCGGAGGGGTGCCCTGGTCCGTCACGACAAGCTCGAATTCCAGTTCAGTGTCTTCGGTCACGTCCGGCGCATCGAACGACGGGGCCGGGGTCTGAGCGCCTGAAAGCATCGCATCCGGTCCGCTGACCTGTCGCCAACTGAACGCAACCTGTCCTCCTTCGGGGTCCGAAGCTGCGCCGTCAAGACTGACGCCCGGAGTGTTCTCCACCACCTCGAAGTCCTGACCGGCGTACGCGACCGGCGGGTCGTTGAGCACCACCAGCGAAACGGCGACCGTCTGTGGCGAGTTCAGCGCGGCAGGAGCATCGACCGTTATCGTCGCGGAGTATTCGCCCGTTTCCAGGCTCGAGCTGTCCACGGTCACGGCCATCTCGGCCGGTGTTGTCCCCGCGTCAGGCATGATGTGCAGCCAACCCGCGTCCGCTGATGCGGTCCACTCGACGGCAAGCTCGCCCACATGTCCGACCGAGACGGTCTGCCCTTCAGGATCGGCCGCACCCTGTCTCGCTTCGAACGTGAGTTCCGCCGGGTCGACGGATAACGAAGAGACCGGTATCTCGGACTCCTCGACCGTGACGCTGAGGTAGTAGTGATTGTCCGGGCCTGCCGATACCCCGTCCGAAGAGGCAACCACAACGAAGTACGTTCCCGTTTGCGGCAACAACGTTTCGATAAACGGATCGGTGCTGTTGCCGTAGTTGTCGTTCTGCGCGAGCACCGTCTGGCCGTCGGGCATCAGCAAGGTCACCACCGCGTCGAGCGACGAGACCGGCACCAGAGTCTCGGCATCGACATCAACGGTGATCAACCGGCCGAACTCGCCGGTTACCGCGTAGTAATCCTCGTCGCCCGCGTCGCCTATCACGCCGCCGACACGCACCCGCTCGAGTGTGACCGCCTCGATGGTAGAATCGTCCGGTTCGAGCTGGTCCGGTCCCGTGAATCCCGCGATACGCAAATCGTAATAAGCGCTTGGGCCGCCGGCCACCGCGCTCCAGTCGTGCACCACGATGTAGTAGATGCCTGTCGTCGGCAAGGTTGCCTGGAGGAACGAGTCGAGACTGCCGCCGTAGTCGTCGTTCGTGGCCACGACACTGACGCCGTCTATCCCGTACAACGTCACAACCGAATCGAGTGTCGACGGCGGATTCAGTGAGCGAGCGTCTATGTCCAGGGTTACTTGATCGCCGGCACGCCCGGCTATCGAGAAGCAGTCGTGGTCGCCGGGTTCTCCGATCAACGCGCGCAGGGTGGCGTTGACGGCCGGTGCAGCCTGTGCCGTCGAGTCGTTGGGCTCGAAGTCGTCGGGCACTTCGGGACCGAGAATGCCTCTCTCCTCGAACACCGTTTGCAGCAGTTCCTCGTTGGCCCCGCCGTAAAGCGTCCCGTCGGCCTGGACGACAGCTTCAGCAGCGTCCCGGAACCCCGAGGTCGGAGTGAGAAGAAAATGGCTCTCGACAACGAGACTCATAATGGTTGCCCGCGCGGTCTCGTCGCCGCCAAGCTGGTTGAATATTTCCCATAGTGCGCCGGACCATATGCGGCCGTCGGAATGGACCTGGCCCACAATGTCGTCGGGATAGTGCAGATCCAGGTCAACGCGGCGGAGGTATGCCGGTCTTTGCGTACTGTATGAGACAGCGTCCCAATCCCCCACGAGCTCGTCCTGGAACCCGCCGCTGTATCTCGACAGAAAGACTGCCGCGAGCCAGTCGGCGAACCCTTCGCCGACCGCGCCGCCTTCCTGCGACGAGCCGAACCCGGGCACTTGGTTATCCTGAATGGCGTGCCCGTACTCGTGGAGAACTATCTCGGCGTCCTCGGCGTCGTCCACGCCGCCGTCTCCAAACACCAGGCTGCCGGTTCCTGTCGAATTTCCGATGTAGAACGAGTTATCCGCCCCGCTTGCCCCGTGAGCGTCGACCCTTATCGATCTGTTGCAGACGTCGTTGAACCCGAGGCTTTGCAGGTATCTCTGCACCCGATCGATGTGGAAGTAGACCATTACCCATTCGAAATCGTCCGAGTTTCTTGTAAAGACAAAACCCTCCGGGTCAAGGAGCGCCGGAGGCGATATCGAGGGTTGCTCGATATTAACGCACTTGACGTGCGGTCCTTCCAGACGATACCGCCCGAGGGATGGGCCGCTGATATCGAGCAGTGTTACCGTGCTGTAGGCCGAGCCCGGGACGGCTGAGTCGGCGTCGTTCTCGTCGCTTAACATGATATTCTGGGTCGCGACGATCGCGTTCGGGTCGAAGACCCCGCCGACACCGTCCACCTGTCGTATCATGTCCCGCGCGTCAAGCACAGTGCCGTCGAGCGCGTCAACAAAGATCAACCATTTGCCGGTCGGCGATCCGGCGAGGATTACGACCGTCCACGCGAGCCGCGGTTGCCCTTTGACCGCGTAGACTACCAGCTCGACCGGTTCCGGTACCGAATACTCCGGCACCCCCGCCCATTGAGCGGCAACCGAAACGGCTTCGGTATCGGAAAGCCGGGGATGTATCGGGACCTCTATCCCCGCTCTGTACCCGGAGCTGACCTGGTAGACACGCCCGTCCCCGGTCATGTGCGCGGAAATCTCTCCCCCGAACACTCTCAGCCCGCCGTGGGTCTGGACGAAGCGCACGTGGTCGCCGGTGAGTCCGCGCCGTGTCGATTCCAACCGGACGTCGCCCAGGTCAGGCGCTATGCCCAGCAACGCGGCGTTGTCCTTAAGAAAGCTCGTAGCGGCTTTTGCGGCGGGCCCGGGATACCTCTTCGTGCCTGTCCCCGAGATCCTACCCGGCAAACCCGTCTGAGCGTTCCACCTGACTTTCCACGTGCCCGGGTTCGCCGAGAGGTACTTCTGCCACGCCTGCACCCGCCTGGCGGCGTGGGCGTCACCCGTCAGAACAAGCGTTGCCAGGAAAAGACAAAGAGCGCACAAGACACAGGACAGCTTGCGGTTACGCACTATAGACCTTCTGTCATCAGATTGCCGGTATCCTCGTAAACAGTCTCATCTGTTGGAGACGAGAACCACTAAAATATACCATTTTCGCAGTATTCCGGTCAAACGCAAACAGGTGCCATGTGCATGTGCATTACGCGGCAGGGATGGCTGGCGTCCGCGGCGGTCAAGATCGCGCCAAGGTAGTCCCAGCGGGTTACCGCATGAGCGGTTACACACCAATAGCCTCGGGTTGGGTTGCGCAAGCGGCCCTACCCGTGGCTCGTAGGCCGTTCAGGATCAACCCCGTTAGGGGTTGAAGAAGAGCGAGGAGCCATTGTCCACCGACATGTGCAACCCCTCCGGGGTAGCTGCGTTTCGCGCATCCTCACCACGGGTAGCGCCGGAGCGCAACCCGTGGCTAGTCGTGTGCAACCGCTGGCGCGGTACATGCTAATCCGGGGTTGATGTCTGAGGTGTTTTCCGCTGTTGGTAGCTGTTGTTGAGCCATTTGCGCTGCTGCCAACTGTTGTTATGGGGGGATGATGCAAAGCGGCGAGGAGACTTGTTACCCCAAAGATATGGGCAATTCGTCGTGTTTTTGTGTTCTCGGACAGCTGAAGTGTCGAATTGACCCCCAAACAGATGTGGAGTGCGCAAGCTTGCTTGCGCTTTTATCAGGACCAAGCTTGCTTGAGTCGGGCTTATTGGACAGCAAGCTGTCCAACAGAACAGCGGTAGCAAGCTATCGCACTCCAAAACAGCCACAGCGCAAATGGCTGTTGTTATTGAAGGGTGGTAGCCTTGCGTTTCTTGTGGTACAATAATCTGGTGGGCGACTTGCCACATTCAGTCTGCGTCAGAATGGTGTGACGAGGCCTTGTGCTGGTACAGTCCGACTATGGAAGCTTTTGATAGATAAGGAGGAGGCCATGGAGAACATAACTCGCCCGTTCACCTACGTGTTTGAGGATAAGGGGTGGCCGAAAAAGATCGCGCTCGGGGCAGTGTTTGTGCTGCTGTCCTTCGCGGTCATCGGAGTCCCCTTCGTTCTCGGGTATGTCCTGGAAGCGATCAGACGCATCAGGAGAGGTGAGGAAACGCCGCTGCCGGAGTGGGATAACCTCGATGGCAAGTTCGTAGACGGTCTGAAGCTCTTCGGTGTGGCGTTCATGTACGCGATAGCTTTCGCGATCCTGCGGGTAATTGCCGGCGTCATCCCCGTGCTTGGGGGGGTGGTCGCACTGTTGCTGACGCTCGTGTTTGTTCTCGCGTTGATGTACGTGATGGTGCGCTACGCTGACACGTGCGACGTTGTGGACGCGCTCGATCCGCGCCACATTGTGGAAGACGTTCCCCGCGCCCCGGCCGAGTACGCGGTCGCAGTAGTTGTTGCGCTGGCGGCCTCGCTGGTAAGTGCGGCAGGACTGATTGCCTTCGTGATCGGCGTGTGCTTCACCGCCTTCTACGGCAAGCTTATCGTCGCGCATGCCGCGGCGCACGCTTATACGGCAGCACGCGGCAAGCCGGAACTGTTGCCCGAGCCGCAAGACGAAGCGGAACCGGAACGGCCGGAACAAGAAGAGTAGGTGCATTATGGTGCGTCCGAGATATGGTGTGTTCGTTCTTGCTGCAGGGTTAGCATGCCTGCTTGTCGTTCCTTGTCTTGCCGCAGAACTCGACAAGGGCCCGTACCTGCAGAATGTGAGCTCGACGGGCGCGACGGTATGCTGGGTCACGGCGACAGGTCCGGCTGACGCCAGGCAGTACCAGTATCATCAGGCACGCGCAGAAGGACTGTCGCCCGACAGGGAGTACGAATTTGTCGCCGGCGATACCGGTCAGTACACGGGGACGTTTCGCACGTTTCCCGCCGAGCCCAAACCGTTCACGTTCGTGGTCTACGGGGACACACGAAGCAATCACGACGTCCACAGAGCGTGTGTCCGGAAGATAGAGGAGCTAAATCCCGCGTTCGTCATCAATACGGGCGACCTGGTCAGCAACGGTGAGAACATGGACGACTGGAACGTATTCTTCGACATATGCGGTCCCATGATGGCCACCATCCCGTACTTCCCCGTGCTCGGCAATCACGAACGCAACGCAGCCCACTATTACGACCTGTTCGACCTGCCGAATAACGAACGGTACTACTCGTTCGATTACGGCGACGTCCACTTTGTCGTGCTCGACTCGTGCGAGCTTCGTGTTCCGTCGCGCGATGATCCGGAGTACGACCGCAGCCTGGTGCCGTTTTACAGGGAGATGTCCCGCCACTATTGGCAGAAGCAGAAGGCGTGGCTCAAGCAAGACCTTGCGGCGCACAATGATGCGAGCTTTGTATTCGTCTCGTTCCATCATCCGCTCTACAGCAACGCCAACCCCGGGCGGCGCAGCGAGCAGGGAGCGAAACGACGCATATTCGAAGAGATACTCAGGGACGCGCGCGTCACGATGGTCTTCAACGGCCACGACCACAACTATCAGCGGCACTTCGCCGACGGCATATACTATGTTGTGTCGGGCGGCGGCGGGGCCCCGCTCTACGACATCACGAAACCGCTCCTGCCGAGCACGCGTGCCGGGGCAAAGAAACACCATGTTATCCGGGTCGATGTTGACGGCAGAACGCTCGAGATGACCGTTATCACGCCCGAAGGTGAGGTTATTGACACGCTGAAACTGACGTCCCGGTAGTTGCTAGTGGTTAGTGGCTAGTTGTCAGTCGCTAGCAGCTACCAACCAGAAACCAGCAACTGGTAGCCAGAATGGAGGAGAGGAGCTGAAACAGTCGAAAGCGGACAACTGTCCGGACAACGCGCCGCGGGAGAAACCGACCGCCCGGCTCGACGATTCCGAGCTCAATCGAGAGCTTGCCGGCATCGAGAGCGAGTCGTTCCTCGAGTTCGATGATGAGCGCAGCGCGCCCGAGGAACAGCTCGAAAAAGTCGCTGTCACCGATCGGCCTGAACAGGTTGTCTATCTCCTGTTGTCGGAATTCATCGGGCACGGCGGCGAAGGGTTGGGACAGACTCTTATGGAGGAGTTTCTCATCTCGTTGAGCGCCGCTCGTACGCCACCCGAGGCGATGGTCTTTCTCAACTCAGCCGTCAAGCTTCTTGCGGAGGGAACCGGCAGTGCGGCCATTATCCAAAGCCTGGGAGCAGCAGGCACCCGGATTCTTGCGTGCAGCAACAGCCTCGATTACTACGAGATGAACGCCAAGCTCGCGATCGGCAGGCGGGCCGAGATGAGCGAGATAGTCGAGACGCTCTCGCGCGCATCGAAGGTCATCACTATCTGAACGCCACGCTACTCGTCAGACGTTGAAAAGCAGCCACGTGCCGGCGATCAGCAACGCCACCACCACCCATGCGATCAGGAACCCGCCCCACGTCTCGCGTGACGGCTTCACCAGGAACAGCCCCCATCGCGTGAAAAGCCGATTCTCGGGCGGTACGGCCTCGTCGAGCGACTTCTCGAGCAACTCTTCCTGACCTATAGGCGTGTGCAGCTTCGTGAAGAACTTGTCCAGAATCTCGGTGCTCGGCGGTTTCGTAGCGAGGCTTGCAGCAACCCCGGCCACCGCGCCCGCGGGCAGGTACAACGCTATCTGGGCCGCGCTGCCCCAGCCGAAGACGTACCTTGTAAGGTACATGCATGCCATCGCGACCGTCCAGCTCGCAAAGACGCCGGCACTGTTGGCGCGGCGCCAGAGCACGCCCAGCCAGAACGAGATGCCTATTGTGGCGGTGAGCTTCCAGAACTCCTGGAGTCCCTTGAATATGCTTGGAATGAGCACGGCAAAGACGACTGCCGCGAGCACGACAATGCCCGAGACTATCCTGCCGACCGTCACGTAATGCCGTTCGCTCTTGTCGGGAGCAATGAACTGCTTATAGACGTTCTCGGTGTACAGTCCGGAGATGGCGACCATCAGCGAGTCGCAGCAGGCCATCGCGCCCGCCATGAGGCACGCCAGCATGACTCCGGCGAACCCAACCGGCAGCAACTCGCCAATGGCGTAACCGAAGGCCTGGTCCGGCTCTCTTATCTGATCGGAGAACAGCACGAGCGCGGCGAGCCCCAACACGCACCAGCCGACGGTGCAGAGCCGTTTGAGGAAATTGCCGTAGGTCATCCCAAACCGGCCTTCAAACTCCGTCTTGCCCGCCGAGGTCGTCGAGATGACGTGCGGCATCGCAACGATGCTTACCGGCGCGTTGATACACAGCGCCACTATCAGAGCAAGGCTCAGTTCCCCCGACCCCACGAGGCTCGTGAACCCTTCCGGCAGAGCGTCGCGCAGCGCGACAAACCCTCCCGTACGCTGTAATGCAAACGGTATAGCCATGAACGATAACGCGATGATGAACAAGCCTTGGACGAAGTCGGTGCGAATCGCGGCGACAATCCCGCCGGCCATCCCATATATGAGAAACAACACCGTCATTATCGCCAGCGCGGCCCCGAACGGGATGGCATTGTCGGTGATGCCGGCCACGGTTTGCGCCGTTACGTTGAGCAGTATCCCAATATCAAGTGTGAGCGCGAATGACCCCACCAGGACGTAAAGAATTGTCGCGCTGCTGCCGTACCGTTGCTTGTAGAAATCGGCGATGGTCAGGCAGCGCATCCGACGGAACAGCGGCGCCATCAGCCAGTAGATCGGTGTTGCGAACATCCAGAGCCATTGCGCCCAGATGCCGGCCAGCCCTTCCTGGTAGCTCTTGGCGGCTGTCGCCGCGGCCTGGTCTGTGTGCGTGCCTGTTCCGAAAGCGTGCATCGCCATCATCCATTTGCCGAACCGGCGGCCGCCGACGAAGAAATCCTCCCTGCTGTGGATGGCCCGTCTGCTGTAGAAACCCAGGGCGGTAATTCCGAGCAGATACAGCACAAGCATGAACCAGTCTATGACGTTTATACCAAGAATGATCATGATTTCTCCTCAGCTTTTGCCTGATCGCTGCGGTTCACCGTCCAGCACCTCTCCCACCAGCCACACTATTTCAACACCCGCACCGTGGGCGGCGTGATATAGTCGATATACCTGTCGCCGACTTTCGCCTCGATGGTACCGCCGGCGTGTACGAATACGCGGTAGCGGAACGTCACCGACTCTCCCGCAGGCAGGACGAAGTCGCCGCTCTTCTCGTGCGTGCTCTTGAAGTACGAGTACCCGAAACAGTTGGCGGCCATCAGCCCGTAATCGCGCACGTGCCAGCACGTCGGGTGGCGCAGGTTCTTCGGGTGGTCGAGTATTGCAATTCCGTTCACCCGGCCGTCTATCGGTCCGCTGTAGTCGCACCACGCGGCCCGGCGACCCCAACATTCGCGCTCGCCTACCTGGCCGAGCGAGTTGCGAATCTCGCCCGCCGCGTTGCCGTTTATCACCGGGTTGACGCGGAGCGAGCACATGCCGCCTTCCTTGGTGTCGCCGAACGTCACGTCGCCCTCGGTCGCAGTCACCGTGACCGTCAGGTCGATACTGCGTGCGGCTGCCGGGGTGTTGTAGAAGACGTACTCGCGTTCCTCCGCAAGGATCGTCTCGTCCGCTCTGTTCACCCAGCTGTTCTTCGCATGAATGCGTACGAAGGCGTCTCCCGATTCGACAGCGACCAACTCGTCGGTGCGCTGCGTGCCCGAACCGCCGCCTTCGCCCCAGTAATCGACGCTGTTGACCTCACCGTGCGCTACCCAGAGCGATTTCTGGTGCACGTGGTCTTGCGGTTCGCCCGGAAACTCTTCCATGGGCCAGCCGCGAGTCAGCCGGGCACCGTTGGCCCCGAGCACGGGATAGAGAAAGGGCTTCTTGTACTTCTCGGCATAATGGTACGCCGTAAACAGTTTGCCGCCTTGCAGGATGTCGATGCGACCGTCGCCGTCATCTTTCGCCTCGATGCCGTCCGTACCTGCGGAGCCTGCCTCTACGGTGTACCGTTTCTCTGCGCCCGCGGCAAGCGACGGGAGGATGAAGGTTATCGCGTTCTTCTCTCCAACCTGGGCGGGCAACACCTCACCGCTTTCCTTGTCCACGAGCCGCACATGCTTTGCCCCGTCAACCGGCATCGTGAACCGGACGGGACAGTTCTGCCGGTCGTGAGGTCCCGCTTTAACGGCGATCTCCCTCGGTGCGAATCCTGTGCTGGACCCGACCCCGGCGCACGACACCAACAACACAACCGACAACAACACTGCAAAACTGTTACGAAACATCTGTCGGTCCTCCTCGAAGTTCAAACCCGATCCTGTCCCAACCATTCCAGGTCACGTACGAAAGCGCATAAAGTCTACCAGATTTCGCCGCGATCAACAATAGCCCTCCGTATATAAGGCATTTGCGCTGTGGCTGTTTTGGAGTGCGGTAGCTTGCTACCGCTGTTCTGTTGGACAGCTTGCTGTCCAATAAGCCGGACTCAAGCAAGCTTGGTCCTGATAAAAGCGCAAGCAAGCTTGCGCACTCCACATCTGCTTGGGGGTCAATTCGACACTTCTGCCGTCCGAGAACACAACAACACGACTAATTGCCCTTATCTTTGGGGTAACAACTCTCCTCACCGCTTTGCATCCTCCCATAACACACTTACCAGCAGCGCAAATGGCTCGTATATATATACACCTTTGCGGCTGCCCGAACGCTGGATAAGTGATTGCGGAACGTAGTGACGGTGTCCGGGGCTGGAGGCGACCGTGATGTCATGGTTGCCGTTACACCGTCGATGCCACGTAATCGATGCTCTGGGTTTGCGATATGTCCGGAATCCTACCCTCGGCCCGGAAAGATGTTAAGCGACACCGCGACCAGGGCCCCGCGCGATGCGTGGCTTCCTTGCACACGGACCGAATTGTTGACATGGGCGGGGAGGGCGACGTACACTCTACTGCAGGAGCTGAGGGTAGCCTCGGCGACTTGTATGGTGTGAGACAGGGAGACAAGGCACACTGTTCGGGAGCTGTTCGGTCACAAAGATGTGAAGACAGCGATGGTGTATACTCATGTGTTGAACCGTGGCGATAAGGGGGTGCGCAGCCCCGCGGACAGCTTGTGACCGGGTGTGGTTCGTTGGGGGTCTTATACAGACAGAATCGGAAGTTTGGGAATGTTATCCAGACTGTATAATCAATAGCTGGGGCATGAAGATATGACGAAACGACTGCCATCGTGCGTTGTTGATACTGCTGACGGGACGCGGATGATCGGCATGTTGTTCATGAAGAACGAGCGCGTCATCGTCCTCCTCAACAACATCTCCGACGCTGCTGAGCTTGGCCCTTTCGTCCCGGTGCGTGATGAGCAGGTTGATCCCGAAGCTGATCTTTACGTTATCCCCGCAGACCGAGTGACAAGCCTCACGGAGCTTGAGCAGTTGTGAGGCGGGTTCTAAACACACCTGAGTTTCGACTGGTTGTCCCTGGGAAGCCGGAGTCCTTCCGTGCCGTTCGTGCAGAGCGATACAAACGCCGAGTCCAAGAGGTCGCGAAGAGCCTGTTTGTGTCCCCCTTGACGGGGCAACTTGATGTGTTGATTGACTACTTCCATCTTCGGCGTCGCCGGATGGATATGGACAACATCGCCAAATGCATTCTCGATGCGCTCACGGGCACTGCGTACTCCGACGACGTGCAGGTTGCCTTACAGTCGTCGGTGGCTCACGACCTGAGCGAACCGGTGCACATCTCAGGATGCGTAGACCTCGTGAAGCCTCTGGCGGAGCACGCGGAGTACGTCTTCATTCGAATCAGACACAGGAAGAATCCACGACAGTCGGATAGAACGCGACTTCGGTAGGACCGCCCTATGGCCCATCGAAGCGGTTCATTTGTACCGTTCGATGGATAGACAAGAACATGCGAGTGCTTGAGTACTTGCGCGCTCGTTCCCACGGTCTCCCGTGGGAACGCCTCCGTGACCACTCGTATCAGTTCCGGTAGCGAAGGATTTGCCCGGCGTTGATATGCATTCCCACGGAGGACCGTGGGAACGAGACAAACGGAGAAGCTCCTTGACGCTGTCCCGCCCGATATGCCTGGTTGTCTTGACACTTTGCCTTTTATACTTGACATTATGACAAGTATACTATACAATATCATCAATGGAGGTGGACCTGATGGCAACCCAGACACTCGGCAACCGTTTGAAAGTCGCACGCGCAGAGCGCGGGCTCTCGCAAGAACAACTCGCTAGCCTCGTGGGCGTGACGCGTCAAACCATTAGTGCCATCGAGACGGGGCTATACTGTCCGTCAGGCCTGCTGGTCTTCCTCCTTGCCAAACAGCTGGAGAAACGGGTGGATGAACTGTTCTTCCTGAAAGGAGAAACGCCATGAGTACTATTCCCTCGGCGGAAAGCGATGAGCGGACGGTGGCTGTCGAAAACGCCAGCTACCGATGGGGCTGGCTCCTGCTCTATGTCGGAGTCCTGTTTGCTGCGTGCTACCGGATTTACGTTCGTCAGGAGGCCGCTATTGACTTGCTGGTCTTGGCCACTGGGAGCGTAGCGTTTTGTACGCTATACCAAATCCGCCAGAAGGCGCTGACACACGCCCGGTATAAGAAGATGTTACGAATCGGTCTTGTTTTCGGTGTCCTCGGAGCCATTTTGGGATTGATCCTGTGCTGGTACCGCGGCTAGAGCACCGCCCTAAATGGCCTAGCCAAAAGGCGCACGTGCGGCCATTCTGCTGGGGCTGCATATTCGCAAGTGACCTTCACGTTAGGCAAGCTGGCAATAAGGGAATTCCAGGGACAACACACTCAACTCATCCGCACGTGGCTTTGAAAGAATAGAGAACTAGGGAGGGTGTCCCCATGGTTTCATCAGACATTGCGGGGAATGGGGGACACTAAACGAGCAGGGAAAAGGAGATGACTAATGGAGAGCATAACGGAGATTCTAGTCTTCGGAGTGGCGTTTGGCGTGGCGTTTGGCTTTGTCTGGTCCATTGTATACCGTATAATGGATAGACGTAAGTAAGACAGGGATACAAACTGGACGGTCGCTCAACGACACGTGGTGGTGGATAATGCGTCTTTCAGAGCATTTTGCCTAACCACGGCATCCAGCCGACGCTCTAAAGGCCGCGGCTGATGCCAATCGTTATGATTTCAGCAGCCTTCGAGACACCAAAGGGAGAACGTAATGAACAACCTTTCGCTATTCTTCATTCTTGCAGCCGTGTCGGGACTTCTCATCTGCTCGACAACGTGTCCGGCCGCTGAACCGGACAACCAGGACGTGCACAAAATACGG
>CAZGCA010000115.1:0-13514 GCA_964524145.1 uncultured bacterium
CTTCCGTGCCAGCGCACACCAGAACAACCGCACCTTCGACGGCGCTTCCGCGCAGCACGACGCTCGAGCCGAGCTTGTCCTTCAGGGAGTCGGCCATCGCGCGCAGCTCGTCCGTCCGGCAGTTGTCAACCTGCGCAGCGAGCACCTTCGTGCCGTCAACATCCTGCACCTGGGAGATAAGGTCGCTGGTCCCACCGCGTGCGAGCGACGTTTTCAGCCGTTCGATCTCTCTGTTCAACCGTTTGTTCTCGTCCGCGAGACGTTGCACACGTGACGGAAGGTCCGGCACGCCGCCGCCGAGCAGCGATGACGCGTCGGCAAGCAGTTTCTCCTGCTCATCGAGGTAGTGCTGGAACGCGCGTCCGCAGACTGCCTCGATGCG
Organism: uncultured bacterium; assembly: GCA_964524145.1. Classification (GTDB taxonomy): domain Bacteria; phylum Hydrogenedentota. Next base: position 383 of record CAZGCA010000115.1, read on the forward strand.
CCTGACGCCCGCGGCAACCGAGCTTTCGGAGATGATCTTGCAGTACCCCACGGGCCCTGCCGTGTCGAGATGCGTCCCGCCGCACAGCTCTTTGCTGTAATCGCCGACCGAGACGACGCGGACGACATCGTCGTACTTCTCGCCGAACAGGGCCATCGCGCCGAGCCTGCGCGCGTCGTCGAGCGGCATCATCGAGACTTCGACGTCCGAGTTGCGCCTGACGCGCTCGTTCAACGCATGCTCGATCTCCTGCAGCTGGTCAGGCGAGATAGCTTCGAAGTGCGTGAAGTCGAATCGCAGCCTGTCCGGCGCTACAAGCGAGCCGGCCTGGTGCACGTGCTCGCCGAGAATGTCGCGCAAGACGCTTTGCAGAATGTGAGTAGCTGTGTGATGGCATGCGACCTCGAGACGCCGGTCGGCATCCGCGCGCGCCTCCACAGCGTCGCCCGCTGCGACCTGGCCCTCCTTGACGACGACACGGTGGACGTACAGGTTATGCGTCGGTTTCCTGACGTCAACAACCTCGGCAAGCAGACCGTCACCGATAAGCCAGCCGGTGTCAGCGACCTGGCCGCCCGCCTCGGCGTAGAAAGGTGTCTCTTGCAGGACCACTTCGCCCTCGTCGCCCTTCAACAGCGCTGTCTTATCGGCGATGATGCCCGCCGCCCTGGTGTCGCAGCTTGTGTTCTCGTATCCCACAAAGTCGGTATCGCCGAACTTTTCATGGGCTTCCACATATTGAGCAGCCACTTCCCCTTCGCCCGACCCGGTCCAACTGCTTCGTGCCCGCCGTCTCTGTTCCTCCATATGAGTTTCGAAGCCCGCTCTATCGAGCTCAAACCCGCGGTCAGCAGCTACCTCGCCGGCAAGCTCGAGCGGAAAACCGTACGTATCGTAGAGCCGGAACACATCGTCGCCGGGAACGACGGAGTCGCCCTTCTTCTCGAGGCCTTCGAAGACCTCTTCAAGACGCGCCATTCCATGATCAAGCGTGCTGCGGAACCGTTCTTCCTCGCTCAGCAGAATCTTGCTCACACGCTCCCTGCTCTGGACAAGCTCCGGGTAGGTGTTGCCCATGAGGTCGGCCACAATCCCTGACAGCTTGTGCATGAAAGGTTCTTTCAAGCCGACTTCGGTACCGTATCTCGCGCCGCGCCGGATCACGCGCCGCACAACGTACCCACGGCCTTCGTTCGAAGGCAGGACACCGTCGGCCATAAGGAACGAGACGGCCCGAAGATGGTCGGCTATGACATTGAACGCTCTGGGGTTCGAACCGTAGTCGGCTCCGGCGAGATCGACGGTTGCCTCGACCATGGGCCACAACAGGTCGGTTTCGAAGACGGTCTGTACGCCCTGCATGACCGCCGCAGTACGTTCGAGGCCCATACCGGTGTCTATGCCCCGGTTCTTCAGCGGTTTTCGCGACCCGTCGGACATCTGCTCGAACTGAGGAAAGACGAGGTTCCAGAACTCGATGTACCGGTCGCAGTCGCATCCCGGCAGGCAGTCGGGTTTGCCGCACCCCTGCTCCGCGCCCCTGTCCAGGTAGATCTCTGAGCACGGACCGCATGCGCCCGTATCGCCCGCCGGTCCCCAGAAGTTGTCCTTCTCATCCAGCCTGACGATACGGTCATCCGGTACGCCCAGGTGTGTGTGCCAGACGTCGTACGCTTCGTCGTCGTCACGGAAGACGCTTATCCACAAGGCGCTCTTGTCGAGCTTGAGCACGTCGACGACAAACTCCCAGGCCCACTCGCACGCCTCTTTCTTGAAATAGTCGCCAAACGAGAAGTTGCCCAGCATCTCGAAGAACGTATTGTGGCGGCTCGTGTGGCCGACCTCGTCAATGTCGTTAACGCGGAAACATTTCTGGCACGTCACGGCGCGCCCGTACGGCAGCGGCACCGTGCCGGCCCAGTACGGTTTAAACTGAACCATACCGGCGCTCGAGAACAGCAATGTCGCGTCGGAAGGCACGAGCGAGTCGCTGCGTTCGGCGACGTGGTCGCGCTGCTCGAAAAACTCGATATACTTTGCTCGGATTTCGTCTGTTGTCACGGTCTGCTCTCCTGTTATCTGAAAGCGAATTATAGCACGAGGATAACCGGGTTTCAAAGCGTCTGATACACGTTAGGCAACCGCGTATCGACAAGATAAGAGGCGCAGTACGTGTTTCTGCCGCCAAGAGAGTCTTAAGGATACCGATTTGTCACTCGAAGGGTTTCGCCTAATCGGCAGGCACCAGGACGATCTCCTTGAAATCGAGCTTCGCGCGGGTTTTGTGCATCTGTAGAACGATGTGGCCGGGTCGGATCTTTGTCAGCGTGTCGGTTTCAGCGACCTTCAGACCGTTGATGTGTGTTACGGCCTCGTTGCCGTGGACGGATATCTGGAGCAGCTCCCATTTCCCGGGCGTGAGCGGCAGGTCGTTCGCGCGGGCGATCCCGTAGATGCTTCCCGTCGGCATGCTGGAACCCGGCACGTCAAGTATCTGTATCTCGTTGCCCCGGTCCGAGTCGTCGGGCAGCCAGCGGAAGAACACCCCGCCGTTGGCTGCCGGGCTCGTGCGGAGATACATCCGGAGATCGAAGTCCTGGCACACCATCTCGTGTTTCAGGTACCCGTTTCTTACCGAACCGGTCAGAATACCGTCGTGGGCGTCCCATTTGGCAACCCCTCTGCCCCTGACCGGTGACCAGCCGGTGAGGTCTTTCCCGTTAAACAGAGGTATGCCCCCTTCAGAGTCAGGCAAAGGGCGAAGCGCCAGATTGCGCACCTCGATCCCGAACCCCGTGTTCTCAAACCCGATCGCACCCCGCCGCAACGTGTACCGGAGGTTTTCGTCCTGGGAAAAATCTATATCCTGGACAAGCTGGTCGTTCATGTGAACCACGAGCCGCGGCCAGTTCATCGCGACGTGGCAGGTGTTCCACTCGCCATCCTTCTTCACTGCGACAACTCGCGGGGCCACGCGGCCGAAGACAGCGCCCGCGGTATAAGGGCTGGGTGAGTAGCCGACATGGTCGGACAGCTCTATCTCGATACCTGCTTTGAACGCGCCGTTGCGTGGTGCATGAATGTACAGGCCCGATTCGCACCACCGGCTCACTTTGAACTCGAACTGAAGCTCGAAATTCTCGAAATCCCGTTTTGTGAGGAGTGCGGCCGGTTCCCGGTCGGACCGCCGGCAGATAAGGATTCCGTCCTCGATCTGAAACGAGTTTTTCGTTCCGCCCAACCGTTCCCAGTCGTCGAAGGAATCCAACAAACTGAGCGGCTCTGCTGCTGCTGGAGCCGCGACCAGTATCATCAGTAACGCAAGCTTTGCACAAACCCGCATCTTCGTTGTCCTCACTGCCGGGCACGCCGCGCTCGAAAACCCTTTTAGAGTAGTCGTTGACGATAATCCCGGACGTTCAGTTCAATGTTCGATCCGCCGGCGATGGGCTTCCAGGTCGTACCCTTTCTCGCGCAGATGTGCCAGCGTCTCTCGCTCCCTTGCGAGGAAGCGGTCGATGGCGTCGGGCAGATCGTCGAGCACCTCGGGCGGAATCGACACGACGCCGTTACAGTCAGCATGCAGCAGATCGCCGGGATTGACCGTCAACCCGCCGACCTCGATGGGAATGTCGGCTTGCCCCACAGTAATGTGCCCGTGGGACACGACGACATGCTCGCTCCAGACTTTCATGCCCATATCATGGAGCGCTTCCAAATCCCGCACGGCGCCATCGGTGATGATAGCGACAGCGCCAAGCACCTGCACCCGCGTGCCGACCATCTCACCCCAGTGCGAGTACCATCCTTTGCGGCGGCACATGTCTCTTACCACGCAGACAGCGGGTTTCGGCGAGTTGGCGATAGACTCGAGCCATTTGAGCCGTTCCCTGGGATCGGGCGGGTGCGTTTCGTCGTACTCGACGATGGTGCAGGTAGTCGCGTATCCGACGGCAACACCAAGATCAGGGAACCGGCACTGAATCTGCGGTCCCATAAACCCTTCCCGCCGTGGCCGGACCTTGAACTGCTCGACGGCGTTCGATATCGTGGGACTGTCGACGGACAAGAGCTTTTCGAGCAGTTCCGGTGACAAATCAGACGACATTACTCCGACCCTACCTTTCGTTCGACCGTTGTATAGTTGACGTAGCGTTTCTCTTCAACGACGGATTCGCTCAGCTCCAACTGGTAGCTGCCGCCGGGCCAATCGGCCTGTGTGCTATGCGTTTTCTGCTCTGTCGGGACCGAAGACGGGTCCGGCCCGTTGCGCAGCAGTTCTTTCAGGACCCGCCCGTCCATTGAACCCGGCGGTTCGATGCCGTGGAGATGGCAGATCGTCGGCGCAAGATCGACGTTCCCGGTCGGCACGCGGCTTCTCACGCCGGCCTTGATGTCCGGCCCCAAAGCTACGAGGGTGGCGTGTATGTCGTAGGGGCTCGACGTACCGTGACCAGCGATTCCTGGTAGTGTTGTCGTGCCCGGATATCCGTATTCGTTCTTCGCGTCTGACCAAGCCGCCGACACGAGGATGTCGGCCGCGCGGTCGTGGTCCCAATGAATGGTATGAAACGATAACGTTCCAGGGACAGTGCCCTCGGACTCGGATGGACTCGAGGCTCTCGTGAAGATCGGACCAACCCAGTCGGTTTTCTGCAGGAGCGCCACGATCTTGCGGATAGTCTCGATATCGTGATTCTTGACGTAGATGGCCCCGTCCACGAGAACGACGTCGTCGGAAGAATGGCTTGCCTTAATCCCGTTTTCCACGAGAAGCCTCGCTGGATTCGCCCCGCCGGTATGCGTCGAGAACCCGTGATCGGAGACGACAAAGATGTTGACCTCATCTTTCAGTCCTCGCGCTTCCAGTGTCTCGACAATGCGGCCGACTTCAGCGTCGACGAGCCGGATGGATTCGAGCGTTGCCGGCGCGCCGACGCCCGCGCCGTGAGCGGTATGGTCGGGGTCGGACAACCAGATGATCGTGACGTCCGGATGCAGCTCATTGAGCCCAATCTCGAGGTAGGCGTCAACCGCGCGCCGGTTTCGTTCGCGATTCGGCTCAGCATCGGGCGGGATCGGTCCCAGCACCTCCAAGACATTGGCTTCCAATGACTTAGGTCGGACAAGCTCCGTGTTTATGAGCCCGCTGCCGCTTACCGTGTGGTTCAGCAGAAACGCAGACCCCGTCGAGCCGGAACTCGTCGCGAGAAGCGTCTTCCCTGCACGCTCGAACAGCTCTCCGAGCGATGGCGTTGTCAGCAGCCGGCCGCTTGTCGCCTCCTGTATCCTCATAAGGTTGGCTGCATCGCCGGTGCTCAGTCCCCTCACCGGCGAGATCTCGGGGAAAAACACTGAGTTGCCCATCAATCCGTGCGTTCCCGGGTACGAGCCTGTTGAGACCGATGCCGAGTTTACGCGCGTCACGGTCGGAAACACCGAGTGATGGCCCTCGCACACAACCCCTTGTGCGCCAAGCGCATGGAGGTTGGGCATGAGCTCGGGGGTGAGATAGTCCGGCCTGAGACCGTCGAGAACGACGACGAGCGAAGCACGAGCCGGCTGGCTGGCTGCGTTGCCAGCCCCATCGTGGCGCCAGCCTGTGCCGAGTAGGGCACACCAAAAGACCAAGGGAAGAATGCTGAGGGTAGCGCCGAGCCTGCGTCTTTTCATCTGCGAAGAGCCTTTCCTGTGGACTACAATCCTTGGAAACAGTCCGAGGCTAAACATACCATTATACATTCTTGAAGTCAACAAACAGCCAACAGCCGGGAGGCCGGATTCGTCCCGTTGTCGCGCTGTCTTTGACCGTCCTCCTTTCTGCGGACTATCCAGGATTGTGGCGAGCGATCTGTCTCGCGAGCATGACGATGCCTGCGGGAATATCCCCCCACAAACGCTTCTCGGCCAGCGATTCCCACAACCCTCACGATATCAGCCGTTTACGCTTTGCGCGCCACGGCTTCCAGACTTATTGCAGCCGCGTTGTGGTTGACTCTGGGGTGCCTTTTAGACTATAATATGCGTGGTTTGTACGGTTTGTCTGGACGCTGACTAGTGTACGTGAAGGAGGAAACTGTGGTGGGAGACTTTTGTTGTCTGCGAGGAGAGCCGGGCGGTAGGGTTCTCCTCATTCTGGCAATCTTCGTGCTCGGGCTGACGGGCTGTGCCCATCTCCGCGAGCCGAATGATGCCGAAGTCCCGCGCACCATAAACATTGAGACAGAGCCGCCGGCCCCCTGGAATTCCTCAGCAACGATGCTTGAGGAGGCGAAGGCTGCGTTCGACCGAGGGATCGAGAATTCCGAGCAGGGCCGGGCACAGATGGCAGAAGCGGATTTCGCCTCTGTTGTGGATCTTCTTCTGGAGGCGGATGCTGTAGACGCGGTCGAGCTGCACAAGAAGGCCTCGCGCCACGTAAACATCTTCGCCCCTTTAATTGCAGAGTCGAAGCCGGTCAGGACAGAGCCGGTCATTGCAACCCCTGCGGGCCCTTCCTCCGGACTGGGGGAGCGGCTCGAGCGGGGCACATACGATCTTCCCGTCGTGCTAAACGATGCTGTCCAGCGGGAAATAGAGCTGTACGAAGATGTTTACCGAAAAGCGTTCGAGCTCGGACTGAAGCGGTCCGGGAAGCATATTGAGAGAATTCGGGCGATACTGGCTCATGAGGGGTTGCCTCAAGACCTCGCGTACCTACCGCTTATCGAAAGCAACTTCAATCCCCGCGCAAAGTCAAGAGTTGGGGCGGCAGGCTTGTGGCAGTTCATGGAGTCAACAGGAAGAAACCACGGGCTGCGTGTAGACTCCTGGGTTGATGAACGCTACAGTCTCGAGAAATCGACCTACGCGGCCATTGCGTACCTGTCCAAACTCTATAACTTATTCGGCTCGTGGGAGATGGCGCTTGCGGCGTACAACTGCGGCGAGCGCAGGCTCCAGCTTCTCAAACTGGCGAACTACGAGCGGGATTTCTGGACATTGGTCTCGAACAAGCCGGCATCGAGGGAAATGCCCAGGGAGACGAGGGCTTTTGTGCCCAAGATATTTGCCGCGATAATCGTCGCGAAGAACCCGGAGAAGTATGGTTTTACGGTAGAGAAGGATCCTCCGTTACGGTACGACAAGATGATCGTGGAGGGCATGATCAGGCTCAGCGACCTGGCAGAGGGGTGCGGCGTGACGGTGCAGGAGATGCGTGAACTGAACCCGGACCTGAAACGGGACAGAACACCCATCTCGGACAAGCCGCTCGAGTTGTTGATCCCTCTCGGCACCAAAGAGAGTCTCCAGGTTGCGCTTGCCAACATGCCGCCGGTGATAGGCGTCGAGTCGTTCACTCACAAAATACGCAAGGGCGATACGCTGTCCAGGATTGCCACCGCGTACAACACCACCGTCGAAGAGATTATGATGCTCAACACTCTGCGCACCACAAGCATACGAGCCGGCGACAACATCATGGTACCCGGCGCGGCGAAGACTACAAGCCCCGGCCCTGACAAAAGGCGTGCCAGCACCCCCGCGGTGCGGGAAACGCACGACGGATCGGGCGACCGCATCTATGTCGTGCGGCGTAACGATACGCTTTGGGACATAGCACAGATGTTCGGCGTGCCCACGGCCGATCTGCTCCGCAACAACAACCTTACCAAGCGAAACGCTCGACGGTTGATGCCGGGCGACAAGCTAAGAATCCCCGGCCAGCCGGCGCAGCTCAGCCTGGCAAAAGCGCCCGAGCAAACGCCGGTGGTGTCCGAAGAGACGTTTCACACCGTCAAGAACGGCGAGAGCCTGTGGGTGATCGCAAGAAAATACAATGTGGGCGTCGCCGACATACGGAAATGGAACGGCCTCAAAGGGAAGCTGATACATCCGGGCGACAAGCTGGTCGTTCAGTCGAATTAGCCTGTCTCGAGTACATAACCGAGAACCGGGTTCTTGGCGTTTCGGTAATCTCCCGTCGATAGCTGTCTTCAGCCGCGAGGTGTCGCTGTGATAACGGTCCGGGCGTATGCGAAGGTCAATCTGTACCTGGACGTGGTGTCGAAGCGGGCGGACGGGTACCACAACATCGAGACGATATTCCAGTCCGTAGACCTCTACGACGAGCTGGGTGTTCGAGACGCGGCCGCAGGGGTGGAAGTCGAGTGCGCCCATCCGCTGGTGCCCGGCGGAACGGAGAACCTGGTGTATCGTGCCGGGCGGTTGCTCGGCGAGCGGGCTGGTATCTCGCGCGGGGCACGGGTGACGCTCGTAAAGCGTATACCCGTCGGCGCGGGTCTGGGGGGCGGCAGCGCGGACGCCGCGGCAACGCTTGTGGGGTTAAACAAGCTGTGGGACACGCCGCTGGCGGACAACGAGCTTGCGGAGATCGCGCGCGAGCTGGGCGCGGACGTGCCGTTCTGTCTGACGGGAGGAACCGCGGCGGGTACGGGCATAGGCGACCTGCTGACACCGTTGCCGTGCCGGACCGGACAGCCGCTCCTGCTGGTGGTGCCGCACGATACCGTCTCGACGAAAGAGGCTTACTCGTGGCTGGAGGTCGAAACGACATCAGGCGAGGCTGCTCAAGGAGACCCATTCTCGGCAAAGTTTGATGCCATCGTGTCGACGTATCGCGACGAAGGACCCGGTTCGGCGCTTTACAACCGGTTCGAGCGTGTTGTCGCCAAGAAACACCTCGAAATCGCGGCTCTGCGGTCCGCGCTCGTCGACGCCGGGCTGCAGCATGTTCTTATGTCCGGCAGCGGACCGGCGGTCTTCGCTCTGGTCGACGAGTGGGAGACCGCAACGGGCATCGCGCGAGAGTTCTCAGAACGATACCGATTTGCCGGAGCGTTAAGGTTCATCGATAAAGGGCTGGAACTCGTCGCTGATTGACCCGGAGGCCAGCGGTTATTTCCCGTGCAATTTCGCAATCCACGTGACAAACAATGCTGCCGGGACGATGATTACTGAGGCGGCACCTATGTACAGGACACCGTGGACACGAGTGTACAAATGCGACATCTTTGCCAAATTGGCTCTCTTCTTGGAATAGAATCTAGGGTCCAACAGTGTGTGCAACCCGCCCAGACTCAACAAGCCCAATACGCAACACACGACCCCGACGTCGGCTAGGCCGAGCCTACGGAATTCGTTGCGATAGAGAACCATAAGCCATGATGCAAGACACAAAGCTCCAGCGACCATGAACAGGGCTCCTTCGACTTTGAGAACACGATGAGTCGACAGCCTGGACCAAAGAGCCTTGGTGGTCTCAGGTGAAACCACTTCGAGCAATCCGACAGCCAACCACCGTAAAGCGCCAATCCCGAAAACTACAAACGAGAGAATCGCGGGAATCCACCATCGTCGCGGTATCGTTGTCTCGTCTTCGGGAGGACCGGGCGAATTGCCTTCGGCGTCGGTTTTCACAAGATAGATGTCGCTTAAACTCCGGTCGGAAAGCATCTGCCACGTGGTGAATTGGTTCCCTTGAGAATCGTCACGAGATTGTTGGTCGCACCAGGCCGTTGTTGGGTTTCCGCCGATGAATAACACCATCACCAGGCACAAAAGCAACTGCGGTCTCAGGTTCCTCTGCATGGCCACCCCCTTCACCTGCCCCAAACGCAGCCAACAGCTACAGCCGCGATGACTACTCCAAAGCCACCGGGTGCGTTTTCATTCTAGCACGTTTTTCGAGCAGCTTCAACAACAGATCGGGATGGTCGGTCTGGATGCCGTCGACACCGCACTCGATAGCGTGTGTCATGCCGGCTTCGTTGTCGCCGTCGCCGAGCGTGTCGAGAAAGACTTTCGCGCCGGCAGCGTGACATTTGTCCACGCACTCTTTGGTGAACCCGCGCCAGGTGAACGCGACAACGCGCGGGTGGAGCGCTTCGATGACACGGTCCACCCTGGCAGCGGTGCTGCCCTCGGGCATCACGTTCAGTTCCGGGCAGATCTGCTGGATGCGTTTCAGGTCGCGGTATCCGCCGTAGACGACAATATGGTTCTGCATGTCGTGCCGCCGTATCACCTCGACGAGCTTGTCGACCGGCGCTTCTTTGAGGTCGAGGTAGATGTCTATCTTGCCTTTGGCGAGTTCGAGCACCTCCTCGAGAAACGGCACCTTCTCTCCGGCGAACTCCGGACCGAACCGGGAGCCCGCGTCGAGCGTGCGAATCTGCTCGGCGGTGAGGTCGGCGACGTTGCCCGTACCGTTGGTTTTCCCGTCAACGGTGGAGTTGTGCACTATCACGAACCGGCCATCCTTCGTGGTGCGAACGTCTATCTCGATATAGTCGAGCTTCATCTCGACGGCTTTGCGGTACGCTGCGAGCGTGTTCTCGGGCGCGAACTTGTTGACCCCGCGATGAGCTATGATAAGCACCTCGCGGTCCGACCGGCGCACACCGGCACGCGCGTCCGCACCATTAAGAAGCAGGAACAGGGCGGGAATCAAGCTGATGCACAACCCAACACAGGCAGTCCTCATCGTTTGACCTCCTTCATCAGCTCGCGCGCGTGTTTGAGCCCGATATCGCTCTTGTCGGTGCCCGAAAGCAGCCGCGCGATCTCCTCGACACGCGATTCGCCTTCGAGCGCGACCGTACCGGTGACGCTGCGCTTGTCCCGCCGAGTCTTTGACACGCGGATATGGTGGTCCGCCGCAGCGGCTATCGGAGGCAGATGCGTGATGCAGACAACCTGGTGGCTTGCGGAAACCGCTTTCAGCTTGCCGCCGACGTTCTTGGCCATCGTGCTGCCGACGCCGGCGTCTATCTCGTCGAATATCAGCGTCGGTATGTTGTCAACCCGCGCAAGCACCGTCTTCAACGCGAGCATGATGCGGGAGACCTCGCCTCCCGACGCGACCTGCCGCAACGGTTTCAACGCCTCACCGGGATTCGCTGCAAGCATAAACTCGATGGTGTCTACACCGGTCTCGGTAAGCGCGGGCGGATCGCTTTGCGTGACGGCAACCTCGAACGCGGCGCCTTCCATGCCGAGCACCGCCAGCTCGCGCACAACGTTCTTTGCCAGCTTGCGGCCCGTCTGGTGCCGTTTCTTCGACAGCCGACCGGCCGTTTCCATCGCCTCGGCACGGATTCTGTCGCGTTCGGCACGGAGTTCGGAAAGACGCTCGTCGTGCGAGCCCAACTGCTCGATCTGATCGGCACACCGTGTTCTGTAGTCGAGTATCTCGTCGACGGAACTCCCGTACTTTCGCTTAAGGTTGCCCAGTAGCGAGAGCCGGGACTCGACCGCGTCGAGCTCCGCCGGGTCAAACTCCAGCTCCGAGATGTACGATCGCAACCGTCTCGCGGCTTCGGCGAGTTCCGACTGAACGGTCTCGGAACTGGACAGAAGGTCGCCGAGCCGTTCGTCAAGCTCCGCCAACGTGCCGATTTCGCGTGCATAGCTCCCAACCATGTCGGAGACCGACCGGCCGTCTTCGGATTCGAGCAGATCGAGAGCGCGTGAGGCCGATGAGGTCAACTGTTCGGCGTTAGCTATGATCTTTCTTCGCGCGCGCAGCGCTTCCTCCTCGCCGGGCTGGAGTTCGGCGGCGTCTATCTCGTTCAGCTCGTGGGTGAGAAAGTCCAGTTGCCGTGCCCGTTCACGTTCGTCGGTGTCCATACGCTCGATATCGCGATCGAGCGCCCGCACCTCGCGGCATCGTTCGGCAACGCGTTCCCTGCTCTCGGACGTCGAGCCGTACTCGTCGAGCAGGAGCAGATGGTTCTTCGGTTTGAGCAACGATTGGTGCTCGTGCTGACCGTGGAAATCGACGAGCCCGTCGCCGATTGCGGACAGTATACGGGCCGTCACCAGCGACCCGTTCGCGTAACATCTGCTTCTGCCGTCGCGGGAGACCGTCCTGGCAAGAAAGAGACCGTCGGGCTGATCTTCCACGCCTGCCTCGTCCAATGCCGCTTTGACCTGTTTCGGAAGATCGCCGGCGAAGACAGCTTCGATTCGGGCCGCGTCCGAGCCGCTGCGTACCGCGTCCGACGACGCTCTCTGGCCGAGCACGAGGTTGAGCGCGCCAACGATTATGGATTTGCCCGCGCCGGTTTCGCCCGTGAGAACGTTCAGGCCCGGCGCAAGCTCGACTTCAAGCTCGTCGATGAGCGCGAAGTTCTTTATCTTGATAAGCTCAAGCATCGTTCCACAATATCGATCTGTGCGCGGCGGCACGCTACGTCGAGAGGAATCAAGCTTCACCGCACACACCATTGCCCCAACACCACAGGATTTTACGCGCAACACACCCAGGTTGCAACCTTCGTTCGAGGCATTTGCCTTGCGGACACCGTTGTACGTCGCCGGTTGGGATGGTATAATGCTTTCGGAAAACCCGTACGGAGGTGTTGAATGACAGTAAACGCGAGATGGCGATTCTTCGTTCCGGTTCTGGCCGGCGTGGCGGTTCTCGTGTGGGCGAACATGCCGGGATATTGCGAGGAGACCGAGAAAGATCCCGAGCCTGAAAAGGAGAAACCCAAGGAGCTGGTCTGGCACAACTTCGCAGACGGCATTAAGCTGGCCGACAAGACCAAGAAATATGTCCTGATCGACTGCTACACGACGTGGTGCGAGCCGTGCAAGATGATGGACAAATACACCTACACTGACAAGGAACTCAAAGAGATCCTGTTGAAACATTTCGTGCTCATTAAGGTCAACATAGAGGACAGAAAGAAGATGCGGATCGGGGAGGACGAGGTTTCGGGTCTGGACATCGCGCGCGCACTGAGGATTGCGGGGGTGCCCAACACGGTTTTCGTGCAACCCGACGGGAAGGTGATTATTTCCATACCCGGCATGCGCCGGCCGAGGTACATGAAGAAGGTGGCTCTCGACTACATCCTCACCGGCAAGTACAAGACGACCAGTTTCAGGACGTTCGCCCGGGAAGCGCATCTCGACTGACCGGAACCCGATGCTGTAGGCGGAACCTTTCTCCAGTTGGAGGAAGAGGCGTGGAGAAGAAGCCATCATCCGAGCATGACTCGCGCCCGTACATAAGCGTGCTGTTCGAATGCTGTAACGTCTACCAGCGGATATACATCAACCACGACGGCACAGCCTACGTCGGCTGGTGTCCCAAATGCTGCAAGAAGATCGTCGTCCAGAT
>CAZGCA010000116.1:0-13011 GCA_964524145.1 uncultured bacterium
TCCATTCTATCTACGGGACTCGGTATGTGGGGGGTATGCACCTGATCCCAGGAATAAATTCCTGGGCTATTATCGACCGTCCCTACGGGACTGTTCAAGAAAACCATCCGGGAGTCTCCCGGCTGCTGGAGTTCGTGCTCACTCAGCCATTTGCTGAACGATTAAGGTGCCTGACTTTATCCCATCTTCTTTTCGCGGCGAGAGATGAGGTCGTCACGCGGCGTCGATGTCGTCGGCAAAGGCTTTGGCACCTCGACCGGCGGGACCTGCCAGCGCCAACTGGCCTTTGCCGTAGACCGCTTCGCGCGCTCCGTCCACGTCCGGGTACACGTACCGTGCAAACCAATCGTCCAGCATCGCTTTCATCGAGACCTTGATGTTGTCCTCGCTTTCGTCGTCTATCAGGTTGTTGCGCTCATCGGGATCGTCTCGAAGGTTGTAGAGCTCGTGGGGACCGTAGGGGTAGCGGTGGACGTATTTCCATTCCTTGCTGCGGATCATTCGCACGGGACCGTATTCGTCGTACACCACGACGTTCTCCCGCTCTTTCATCTCCCGGCCTTTCAGAAGAGGCAGGAAGCTTGTTCCAGGCAGCGCGTCTGCCTCCGGGTTCTCGATTCCGAGATACTCGAGCAGCGTGGGCATGAAATCGTAGTGGCTCAGAAGCACGTCGGTGGTAACTCCCTCCGGAATCGAGCCGGGATGAGAGATGATGGTGGGCACTTTCACGCTGGTATCGTACATGTTAAGTGGGAACGTGCCGTTGCCTTTCCCCCAAACGCCGTGATGGCCGCAGTTGTACCCGTTGTCGGAGGTGAAGAAGACCAGCGTGTCCTCCCGTATGCCCAGCGTCTCGAGCCGGTCCAGGATTCGACCGACGTTCGCGTCCATTGCGGTCACCGCAGCAAAATACCCTTTCAGGTTCTCGGGCCGGTTCTCCCGCACGCCGATGGGCACACTGTTGCGGAGAAACCAGGGATGCTCGGGCTCTACCGGACACGACTCGAACGGGCAATCGTCGTAGGAATCAACAATGTCCTTGGGATGGTTGTCGATCCACGGACTGTGCGGCGCGGTGTAATGAACGCTGAGATAGAACGGCCCATCCCCTCGAGCACAGCCATCCACGTAATCGAGCGCGTCATCGGTGATCAGGTCCGTTACATAACCCGGGTCAGGTACCAGCTCGCCCTCGCGATACATGGGCGCGTTGTAGTACGGGCCTCCGCCGCGCTCGTGCGCGTACCAATGCGAGAACCCTTTCTGCGGTCTGGCGCTGTTACCCAGATGCCATTTCCCGCTGAGACCGCAGGTGTATCCGCGCGATGCCAGGAGTTCGGTGTACGCGAGCTGGCCTTCGAGGTAATCGATGGGGTTCTCTTTCGAGTTCCCTTCCCTGATCCAATCGTGCACGCCGTGCTGTGAGGGGATTCGTCCTGTGAGCAGGGACGCCCGGGCAGGTGAGCAGACAGGGGACGCGCAGAAGAAGTCTGTGAACCGCATCCCCGTGGCCGCCAGCCTGTCGAGATTGGGCGTCCGGATCTCGCTGTTCCCGGAGCATCCCATTGCCCAAATGCCCTGGTCGTCCGTGAGAATCACCACTATGTTCGGCATCCTACGGTGTTCGGTGTTCATGGTCTACTCCCTTGCGCCAACAACCCGACGACACGAGCTGATATCGTTCATACAGCGATGGACCAGCCCTGGAAAACAGCTTCTGCTCAAAACAGCATGCCAGCAATTCGTTCTTGCAGCGAACGTCGCTCGGAATAATACCAACAAAAGCCGGTGCGGTCAACCCGCACGATTGCGTAAGCACTATCTAGCTTGTGGTTTAGGACATGTATGTGTACTGAAATGCCGGTGGTTGGCTTGATTCGTGCCCAGCCTGCGGACCGTATTCTTCTTTCCAGGAGGAAGAAACGGGTGAAGTCTGGAGAACGGTCGACTTGACAGAGTGTGAGGAGGGTGCTACAATACAGATGATGAGAGAGCGACACGGGGTTGGACCAACTCAGCTTGTGGCACTACTATCCGCACTCTCCTTCGTGTGGATGGGTATGGTTGCGCCTGACCATACCACCTGTCGTGGAGATGCTAACGGCGACCATCAAATCAATATCCTCGATGTCCAGACCTTGATTTCGGAGGTAATGGACAATACTCACCTGAATTCTCAGACCGATGTTAATGCCGACGGAGAAGTAAATATTCTGGACCTTCAATACACCCTGTCGCATAGAACCCAGTCTGTTCGAGAGAATCAGCCTGCGCCTTCAGAGCGCAAACCCGCCCCGGCGGTTCCCATGAAGCAACACCGTCAGTACCGCGGGCTGGCCCAAGTACCGCAGTACAGGATAGAGATCGCTCATCTGACTCTCCCCGGAACTCCTCTTCGTTTGGGTTGCACTAAGCAGTTCTTGCCAAAGGTCTCTTCGAGAACCGAACGGTATCTTTTCAAGCTTACCCCTCACGCACCGCCTCTTAGCGCCTAACGGCATCATTGCGCTTTCGAGTAGTACCGATTTTCTTTGAGACGCAGTAATTCAGTGCATAGGAGGTGGCCACAATGTATGCTTTACGAAAAGTATTCAACCTGCCCGGTGCCTTGTTTGGGGCCGCGGTACTGCTCCTTGTGGGTATGCAGGCCGCGGTGGTCCAGGCGGGGATGCTGGGAGATGTTGATCTCGATGGGAGAACCAACATCCTGGACATCCAGCGCATGGTCAACCAGGCGTTGGCGGTTGCTGGTGAAACCAGCGAGGCTGATGTAAACGAAAACGGACAAGTCGAGATCCTCGACATCCAGAACCTGGTAAACACCGTATTGGGCGAGGCGGGGCTTTTGCAGCGCGTCAAAGGCTCTATCCAGTACCAAGGGATGACCACCGCCCAGCGTGTAATTGCCGTGTCGAGCAACGGCTTGTTTGCCGAAGGCGAGGTCGACCCGGAGAGCCACGAGTTCCTCTTGCGTCTCCGCGTGAAGACCGCCTGGGCGCTCGCCTTGCAGGTGAGCACGGGCCCGGGGGAACCCCAAGCGTGTATTGGCACGATCGAGTTCCCTATCGCAGACGGCTCATCAGCTACGATGCCCATCCCGCAGTTGTCCCTCGGTAACGAGTTGGACCTGGGACACCTGAATTTCGGCGATGGTTCGCAACATACCGTCAGGACGCAAGCGGAAATCCGGGCGATGATCGGGGAAATGGGCAATCCGATTCATGCCGGGGATGACAACGGCAATGGCGTCCCTGATTTCGTCGAACCGCTCATGAACCGCGTAAGGCAGGGTCCGGGCGTGCCGGCAGGAGCGGATATGGACTCGTTGGCCGCTCTGGTGTCCGACTGCATTTCCAGTTGGCTCGACGAGCTCACCACGCCGGACCTGACGGACGCAAATGATGACGGTGTGCCCGACTTTGTCGAGCCGTTGATTGACTGTCTCCTGGCGAACATCGAGTCCTGGCTGGAAAGCCATGGGACCGCGGTTCCGCCGGGAGATGCCGACCAGAACGGCACGCCGGACTTCGTCGACGGGATAATCAACCACGTCGTCGTGGGAATACCAGAATGGCTGTTGGGGCTCGCAAGACCGGAAGTCGTGGATGACGACGAAGATGGTATCCCGGATTTTATCGAGGACCATCTGAGCTTACCCGGCCTGCCCAGCTATGTCGACAGCGATGGCAATGGGATTCCCAACTTCGCTGAAGACGATGACGACGACGGTATCCCGAACATCGCTGACCCTGATGCCCACGGTCCGGGCGATCAAGACGGAGACGGTGTTGGGGACGGCGACGACCTCGATGACGACAACGATGACGTTCCGGACTACGCTGACGGGGCATGAATCGATTCATGTCTGTTCTGGTGTAGCCGGAGCTTTCACCGGTCTACGATCATGATGGGGCGAAGGCGAAAATGGAAGAGGAGAACGTCGTGTGACGTTCTCCTCTCCACCCCGAACGAGGTAATGTGCAATGTCAGTTAAGAAGACTATACTCTTGCAGATCATGATGATTGTCATGAGCCTGAGCCTTTCGAGCAGCATCTGTTACGCGTCCACGTTGACCGTTGGTGAAACCGGCGGCTTGCCGGGTCACCGGGGTCTTTATCTTCCGGTGTACCTCTCCTCCGAACCTGGCGAGGACGTCGCTGGCGCACAGCTTGATGTCGTCTTCGACAGCACTATGTTGGCTGTGCAAGACGTCATAGCCGGCCCGGCTGCCGCCGCGGCAGAGAAAGAGGTGAGTTTCAGCCATTTCGCGGCCGGCAGAGTACGGATTGTGATCACTGGATTCAACCAGAACGTGATATCCGACGGGGTGGTTGCATACACTCTGTTTGATATTCTCGGGTCTGCGCCCGTAGGAGCAGAGACGGTCTCCCTGAGCGATGTTCTGCTGGCGGACCCGGACGGCGTCGAGGTCCCGTCAACGACCGTTTCCGGGAGCATAGACATACTGGCAGCGACTCCGGGCGGTTTCAACGGGCCGGGCGGAATCTTGTCGGGAATGGCGGTGTTTCTGGTTATTGGTGTGTGGGTGATCAAGACAGAGAAACCCTGTATGAAGCCAAGCCCGTATTGAGAGAGTGTTAGCGATATGACGCAGAGACACTGGACGCTTCAAGAATGGGTGAGGGCTCTTGCTGTCTGTGCGGCGTTGGCGACTTGTATCAGTCTGTCCGCAACCGCGGCGGTGATCGAACTTGACGCCCCTGCCGTGGCCGACGGCACGGTTGCGGAGGTTCCCGTGACAATTGCGGCGGAAGCGGGTGAGGAGATCGCCAGCCTTCAGTTCGACATGCACTTCGACGACGCGACCTTCGACCTCGTTGACGTGGTGCCGGGCGAATCGTCAAGCGATGCGCTGAAGCAAGTGATGTATAGTGTTCGATCGCCCGGTGCCATTAGAGTAATCGTGGCGGGGTTGAACCAGAACGTTATCCGTGACGGGAATATCGCCACTGTGCTGCTCGCTCCCGACGGGCAGGATGCCGCCTCCCAAACCCTTTCCCTGGACGAAATTGTCATATCAGATCCGTTCGGAGAACGTGTAGAGGTCGACTATGACGAGTTCCGCCTGAATATAGAAGGAGAGACGGAAAGAAAATCCAAGAGAAATGAACAGAATGAAGAAGAGGATGACCCCGGCCTGGAGCAGACCGTGGGGGACAGCGACGAATACGTCTCTCTTGTCGACGAGCCGGTGTCGAATTCGTCAGAGCAGGCTCTGGAGGGCCCGGCGGAACCAGGGAGCGCGAGCGGCGTAGCGCGAGCGCCGGGCTACGTCTACACGCCGGGGCAACCCGGGAGCATTCCCACGGAGCGTACAAAGAGAGGCACCATCAGTGCGGAAGCCGAGCGTGTGCCGGATGGATCCGGAGACTTATCTCCGGCCGGGTCGGTGCAACGTCCTGCAAATCCAACCCCAGGCGTCGGCCCCACGCGGCGTGCTGCTTCCGAAGCTGACGCGCGCAGCGCGGGCTTTGGGCCGGCCGAAACTCGAAAGTCTCTCGCCATGGTATTGCCGAAAAGCACGACGTACTATGGTGAGGATGGGCGCAAGTATGTCAAAGAGTACATCGTCGCCGGGGAACAGAACGCCAAGCCCGATGCGCTTGTTCCGAAAGGTCTGCTGAAGTTGTGCCTGGGAGCATTGACGATGATAACAGTGTTGCTGGTCGCCAACGGCAGGCTTTACAGGAAGTCGAGGCGGCATTGATATGGGTGGATGAGTATCCATTATCAGGGGGGAGAGGCGGCTATGGCATTCATGCGGCGAGGTTCGACGCTCGCGTAGTCTATGCCGGTTGTGGCGACATCCCGAACGGTCCAACGCGCAAACGCCGGAAAGCAAAGCGGTGACGAAATCGTTTTCATATAGTGTAAACGGAACAGGTGTGCTGGGCAGAAACGTTGGCATTCTCCTGTTGGCCTGTGTTGCGATGACCAGCCCGTGCGGTGCAGCCACTCTGAGCCTCGGCCAACAGAGCGGCATGCCTGGTGATACTGACGTCTCCGTTCCTGTGTCACTCTGTTCCGCTCCGGGCGAGGAAGTAGCTGGGGCGCAGTTCGATATCGTGTTTGACGATACCATATTGAGCTTGCCTGATGTTGTTGCCGGACCGGCTGCCTCGGACGCGGTCAAGTACGTCTATTCCAGCGAGTTCGAACCCGGCATGGTCCGGGTCATAGTCATGGGGCTCAACCAGACCACGATCGCGGACGGCGTGGTAGCGCGAGCCCTGTTTACCGTCGCAGATGAAGCGCCTGTCGGCGCCCAGTACCTCTCCCTGACCCGGGTCTTGCTGTCCGATCCCTACGGTTTGGCAGTTCCCTCAGAGAGTGTTTCTGGAAGCGTCTACGTGGGACTTTATGATGCTGATACTGACAGCGACGGAGACGGTATTTCGGACGCGTCCGAGGGGGCCGGCGACGTGGACCGCGACAGTCTTCCCAACTACCTTGACCTCGACAGCGACGGGGACGGTTACACGGACCGGGACGAAGTCCTCAACGGCGTCAGTGCGACGGATGAACAGGAAGTACCGCCGGATAACGACGCTGATTTCGTCTCCGACCTTACCGACGACGACGATGACAACGACGATCTTGCTGATCTGGTGGAGACGTCTACGGGAGTTTTCGTCGACGGGGCGGATACGGGGACCGACCCGCTTGTTGCGGACACAGACGGTGATGGGCTGATCGATGGCGATGAGGTCGATATATTTGGCTCTGACCCGACCAACCCGGACTCGGACAGCGACGGGCTGACCGACGGCGACGAAGTCACCATGTACGGAACCGACCCGAACAGCGTCGATACAGACGCGGACGGTTATACAGACCGGGACGAAGTCCTCAACGGCGTCAGTGCGACCGATAAGCAGGCAGTACCGCCGGACAATGACGGTGATTTCGTCTCCGACCTTGCCGACCAGGACGATGACAACGACGGTCTTGCCGATGTGGTCGAGACGTCTACGGGTGTGTTTGTCGACGCGACGGATACGGGGACCGACCCGTTCGTTGCGGATACAGATGGCGACGGTCTGACCGACGGCGATGAGGTCAACGTGTACACTACCGATCCCACGGAAGTTGATACGGATGAGGATCAGCTTTCGGATGCTGACGAAATCAACGTTCATGGCACCAACCCGCTTGACCGTGATACGGACGGCGACGGCGCTTCGGACGGGGTCGAGATCAACGCCGGTACAGACCCGTTAGATGAAGACGACAAACCGCCCCCCGGGCTCGGCGACGTGAACGGTTCCGGGGGCACCGCTGACGCTGTGGACGTGCAACTGGTAATAAACGCTGCGCTTGGCTTGCCCGTCGAATACGACTGCGACCTGAACGAGGACGACCACGTCAACGCCATCGATATCCAGCTTGTTGTCAACGCAGCGCTGGGGATCACCTGAGATTCAGCCGCAGTTCCCACCACTCAGAGTTGCCGTCTTGTACACAGGCAATGCCCGGAAGAACTCTGTAAACCGGGTCCCCATGGCCGCCGGCCTGTCGAGGTCAGGTCTCCGGATCTCGCTGTTCCCGGAGCATCCCATCGGCGGAAGACAGCCTCTCCATGCACGCTTACGCGGAACATATACAATCGGGCCGCATATCTGTTGAGCACTGGAAGGTCACTCATGGAGTGTTTGACAGGATCGGATGCTGTATGGTACGCTGGGAATAGTGGCAGTTGAATTGCTTGTAGCTTGAGAGGGTAGTGGAGCATGCGCGGGAGGACAATTCCAGAAGATGGGACGGGCAGATCTGTCTTGTGGGATGCTCCGACCGAGCGAAGGGAGGGTTCGGAGATGAGAAACTCGCTGCTGATTGTCGTCGTTGTCGTTTGTTGTTTGGCCTTTGGGACTGCTGCCCACGCGGACACGGCCTTTATTGATTTCGACAGCGGCGTCGGACCGCTGAACTATAAGGTCGGCGGCACGGGAATGCTTACAACCTCGAGCGATCGGGCCTATTTTACAGGACAGAACACCACGGTCATCGGCCAGGGTGGCAGCCCCGTCTCCTGTGGCGGAACCAACACGGTCAAAATGACCATACAACCGTCCGCGGACGCGGGCACCGGCGTCGGGATCATTCTTATTAACGCGAACGATACCGACGAGTACGTTACCGCGCTGGTGAGCTCCGACGGTATTGTTACGCTGATGGACTGGATCGGCAATTATCGGAACGTCCAGTTTGACCATCCCGCCGCGGGCAACAACTTCCTGACCGTGACCGACGACCGGTCCATGGACAGAACCACGCTAAACATAAACGACTCGGCCACGCCGGCCCACACAGTGCAATTGGATGTCAGCCTCAACGGTGCATCGAGCGTCTATGTCGGTGTGGCGTCCAACGGTACGGGCGGGTTTGCTGATTTTACGGCGATAGGACCCAACGTGCCCGAATACCCTGTGCCCGACACGGACGGTGACGGGGTCTCTAACGACGACGAGACGGCAAACGGTACTGACCCAAATGATCCGGGCAACCTGACTGTATTCAACTCCACGGGAGCCGAGATTGCCGGGCTCGACGGCGCGACGCTCTCGATACCGCCGGGAAGCCTGCCCACATCGAGCTTGAACGTGGCGCTCAGCACCCCCGAGTCGGTGCCCGGCGGCAGCGTACCCGGCAGCAGGTACTCGAGCGGGGTTGCGAGAGACTTGGCCCCCGACGGAACCAACTTTTCACCCGCGGTAACCGCCAGCGTTCCATACACCGACGCCGATATCGAGTATATCGACGAAGACACGCTTCAGGCCTTCTGGTTCGATGGCGCCAACTATTCCTCTTCGGGAATCAGCTCTGTATCGGTGGACACAGAGAACAACCGGGCCACGT
This sequence comes from uncultured bacterium, assembly GCA_964524145.1. GTDB lineage: Bacteria > Hydrogenedentota. The sequence continues at coordinate 8,879 of CAZGCA010000116.1, forward strand.
TCGATACGACGCACTTCACCATCTTCGTGCTGGCCGGCGACCCGCTCGACACCGACGGTGACAGCGTGCCCGACTTGACCGACCTGTTCCCGCGCAACCCGCGCGGCGCCACCGACTCGGACAGCGACGGTATCGGCGACGAATGGGAGGACGAATGGTTTGGCAACAACAACGACAGCATCGAGCCGGGAGACCTCACAACGGCAAATGCCATCTCCGACTTCGACTCGGACGATTGCCCTGACAGTACGGAATTCCGCGGCGGGTCGGACCCGACAGATCCCCAAAGCCTTGTTCCCGTAGCGACTGCTCTGGGCCTCGTGGTCATCTCGATAGGGATAGCCGGCACCGCCCTCTACGCCCGCCGGAAGTCTTTGTAACCGCGGAAGCGCACGCCGTCCACGACATCGAGTCACAACCCCGGCACGGCATTGCCAGCGGTGCGAGTAACGGTAACGACACTCGATCCTCTACCGGCATATATGGGAAGCAGGAGGGTTATGAGCCCGCCACCATGGCCTGCAACCGGTCAATCGGGACTAACCGGTCCAGGGGAAACATGGTCTTCATAGCCCAATTGGTCGTCTCGATACCGCTTTCCTCAACTGCAGCGAGGGGATTGAGCCCGGCCATCACGATTATCCCCGTGCGACCCTCCATGACGGGTACGTCAAGAACCGCCTGGTTGGGCCGACCGATGATGAGCGCCGCCCCAAGCCCCCGTCGCTCAAGCTCGGCGTTAATGCGTTCTACTTCGTTTATTGCCGCAGTCGGGATTTCACGAAAGCTCGCGCCGACGATCCCGTTACCTGTACGGGCGGCCCTGCGCACCTCCGTCATCTTACCGCGGATGAATATCTCGAGCGGGTCGATTGTGGTGCCGGTGTAGTTTATGATCTGTGTGAACCGGTGCGGACGACCTTCCCGCATTTCCAACAGGCTGCCAAATCTCGAGTGCTCGACTATGCCCGCCTTGAGCAGCACCCCGTTAACCGTGATGCTGCAGATGGTGCCGAACGCACACTTCCCGGACGGAACAGCGTACCCGCCAAGCCGCTCCCCCGATCGTGCAACGGCAACGTATTTGCCCATACCCAGACCTGCCGCAAAGACTTCGACCATCTCCTCTGCAGCCTGCCGGACATCGGCTGTATCTACCAGCGAGATATTGAGAATGACATCTCCCGTGAGTCGCTCGAGATCGAACGTCATCCGGTAGGCAAGCGCATCTACCGTGGCAGCCATGAATCCCACTTTCTCGACGGTCATCGCTCCGTGCAACTCGTCTTCGCCGCGGGCCGTGATCTCGCGACCTCGCTTGCCGAGGCTGCGCGTCAATCCCTCCTGGTCCATAAGGCCAAGGTAGTAGCGAATCGTCCTCTGGCTCAGATCAATGCCCTGGGCATGGAGTTCTCGGGCAATACGCGTGCTTCCGACCGGTTTGCCCGCATCATCGAGCACTCTGAGGATGGTTACCACTCTGCGGCGTGTGCGCGGTTCCATTCGGGGTATGCTCCTTTCCATCAAGTAACGCTACGTACAGTACCACATAACCCCGCTTCCTGTCAAAGAGATTGCTTTATACGGCAACCTTGCCGATGTTCGGCAATCGATAGGCAGTGTTTAATGATGCGGCTAAACGGTCATACCTGGCTCTGCTACAATAACTTACGTACCCTTGGCGATCCGCCTTGACAAACAACGGCCAATATGGTAAGATAGGCAATAGATAGCCGATATGGTAGGTGTATCTGATGAGCAGAAAGAAGCGGTTGCGTTTAGCGTGGCGTCAGCGAGAGAGCGGATGCACGATCGGGCAACCGTGATGTTGAAGGAGAAAGAGCATGAACCTACAACGACCCAACGCGAATGATGTGTCACAAACCGCGAACCGCTCACGGAACGTCGTTCCGGGTTCCGGGTTGTGTACACGGTGTATCGACGGGTGCCGTGGCAACTGCGAGGTATTCAAGTCATCGTTCCGTGGTCGGGAAGTCATTTATCCCGGCCCGTACGGCACAATGACCGCCGGTGCCGACAAGAACTACCCCTTGGATTACTCGCACCTCAACATTCAAGGCTATGCCCTCGGCGCGGCAGGCCTGCCTGAAGGCGTGCCTGCTGATCCCGATCACACTGCGTTCTCGACGGTAAACACCGAGAGCGGGTTCGGTGCCGACCACAAGGTCAGGTTGAAGGCTCCCATATTCTCGGGAGCACTTGGTTCGACGGATGTAGCTCGCCGCAACTGGGACCAATTCGCTATCGGTGCTGCCATATCAGGCATATCGCTGGTCTGCGGCGAGAACGTATGCGGTATCGATCCCGAGCTCGAGCTCGACAAGAACGGCAAGATAGTCGAATCGCCGGAGATGCGCCGTCGCGTCGATGTGTACAAGCGGTGGCGGGAAGATAACTACGGCGACATCCACATTCAGATGAACGTCGAGGATACCCGGTTCGGTGTGGCCGAATACGTCATCGAGAAACTCGGCGTCGAGACCATCGAGATGAAATGGGGCCAGGGCGCAAAATGTATCGGCGGCGAGATTAAAGTGGACTCGCTCGAGCGAGCGCTCGAACTCCAGAAACGCGGGTACATTGTGACGCCGGACCCGTCTCTGGAAGCCAACCAGGCCGCGTTCAAGGACGGCGCGCTCAAACAGTTCGAACGACATTCCCGGCTCGGGTTCGTTGACCAGGAAGAGTTTCTCAAGGAAGTCGAGCGGTTGCGCGGACTGGGTGCGAAACGTATCATGCTGAAGACCGGTGCCTATCCGATGCGGGAACTGGCCATGGCGCTCAAGTGGTCGTCGGACGCCAGAATCGATCTGTTGACGATAGACGGCGCTTCCGGAGGTACTGGGATGAGCCCGTGGCGGATGATGGAAGAATGGGGGGTGCCGACGTTCTACTTGCAGGCAATGACCTATGAGCTGTGCGAAAAGCTCGCCGCGAGGGGAACGTTCGTGCCCGACATCGCCATGGCAGGCGGATTCTCTGCCGAGGACCATATCTTCAAGGTTCTGGCGATGGGTGCGCCCTATGTCAAGGCAGTCTGCATGGGCCGCGCAATGATGATACCCGGCATGGTCGGGAGAAACATCGGGGTGTGGCTCAACGGTAATAACGGTAATGGTGGAAATGGCGGCGGGTTGCCGAAAACCGTCTCCCAATTCGGCAACTCCGTGGAAGAGATTTTCGTCACCTATGAGACGCTCAAGGCGAAGTATGGCAAGCAGCTCGACGAGATACCTCTTGGCGCTATCGCCATGTACACGTTCGTGGACAAACTCACGGTCGGGCTGCAGCAACTGATGGCCGGCACACGCAATTTCCGTGTCTCGACGATCTCGCGCAACGATCTGATGGCGTTGACGCAAGATGCCGCGAAAGTCTCCGGCATCCCCTACATCATGGACGCATACCGCGAAGAGGCTGAAGCCATTATCGCCAGCTGACATGCGGTACGTGTACCGGCGGCGCGGCCGAGACCGTACAGAACGGATTCAGAAGGGCAACCGGCGACGGTTGCCCTTCCATTATTGTGTGGATGGCGGCGTGGACCGCACCAAAGCGGCCCGGGCACGAGAACAGTTGTCTGAGGGCCTACTCGTTGTCCCGCTCAAGGTAACACAACACATGCTGGTCAAAGGTGTCTGCGTACAACTTGACCTTTACGCCGGCCAGATCTGACGCCTGAATCACTCGCACAACGTTCTCGTATCGCTCAGCGTCAGGAACAAGCTCGAGGAGACTGTTCTTGGAGTCTTCAAAGAAGGATCGATTCAGAACATTGTCTTTCTGGTTTGGAAACAGGGCGAGATAGAGCATATCCGACTCGATAAGCTCGCTGAAAAAATGGGTGCCCAGAGATACGTCGGGCACCAGGTTGTCGCGCATCGCAACTATCTCACACACTATCGATACGGAACTGATTTCGGCGAAGGATACCGGCACACCAAGTAGCGAGGTAGTCGTGCACCACCTGCCTGGGCCGGTGAGCATCGTGACGCGGTCGGTTGCGTGCGTATCGAGCCTGGTGAGCCGCCCGATAAGGCGCGCGACAGCGTAGCGGTCGCTGATCGGCAGGTGGCCGTATACCGAGGGTACCACGTAAATAAACTGCCCGA
>CAZGCA010000117.1:0-12798 GCA_964524145.1 uncultured bacterium
GCCTCGTACCCTTCCGGCAACAGGTTCCATTCTTCGTCGTAGACGTGGACCTTGCGGGTCTTGCGTCCGTCGGCATCGACAAGCTCGTTGCCTGCATGAACCCAGGCCAGGATGCTGCCTTTGAGATTGAAGACCTCAAGACCTTTCTTGCGGAGTTTCCTGGCGTATTTCCCGCTCCGGTAGCCGACGGTGCAGTGCGCGACAATGGTGCTGTCTCTATAGCGTTCGATCTCCTGTTCGAAGGCCTCTTTCGAAACGGCGCCCGGAATAATCGACACCGACTGCTCTTCCGGTTCGCGCACGTCAACAATGACCACATTGCCTTCCGCCTGCATGGCCGCAAGCCGGTCGGGTGTGATATCGGGCACCTCCAGGAACGACCTTTTGTAGTCGGCGTACATCGTCTCGACCGCGGCTCGTTTCGCCTCGTCGGAGAGCTCTGCGGTGCCCTCTCTTCTCACAACAGAAGCGCTTCTGTCACACGCGCCGGCTACGAGCGCAAGACACATCAGCAAGCTTGTCCGAAACAAGCCGTGTCCCGCTTGGTGAGAACGAAAGCTGCCGCCCTTCATAGACCCTATTATACCAGCAACGGAGGCGCGTTGCCGGACTGTGTCCGCACGAGTACAGAAGTCGGAGGACATTTCACCTCTTTCCACTGTGTCACTTGACACCTGCGCTGGATAAAGGCATCATTAGGTCGCGGTAACGCCGGGGCCTGCGTCTTGGCCGCAGCGAACACGCTCTTTCGCGTCAACGCCCACAACCAGGCAGGAGGCACAGAATGAACTTTGTCGTGATGGTTTCTGACACGTTGCGTCGTGACCACCTCGGCTGTTATGGCAACGATTGGATCAGCACGCCCAACATCGACCGGTTCGCGCAGAAAAGCCTGATACTTGACCGGGCCTACTCTGCGAGTTTCCCGACGGTCCCTCACCGCCGTGACGTGATGACGGGCCGGTTCACTGCGAGTTACACTCCGTGGGCGCCGCTCGACGGCGACGAGGTCGTTCTCGCACAGGTTCTCTCGGACGCCGACTACACCACGATGATGATCTGCGACTGCCCGCACATTCTCGAGAACGGATACCACTACGACCGCGGGTTTACGGGATTCGAGTGGATCCGCGGCCAGGAGAGCGATCGGTGGAAGACGCACCCTGAGTTCCCGGCAAACAAATGCGACGAGCGCAAGCTTCGACATCCCGACAGACTGGTCAAGGTACACAGACGAAACACGTCTGATTGGCGGCACGAATCCGACCGGTTCGTGGGGCGCACCATGGCAACAGCGTGCGACTGGCTCGAAGACAACTACCAGCGCAGCAACTTCTTCCTGTACGTCGACACGTTCGACCCGCACGAGCCATGGGACGCGCCGCAATGGTATATCGACATGTACAACCCAGGCTATACGGGCGAGGTTGTAGACTACCCGCTCTACGCGCATACAGACTTTCTGACGGAATCCGAACTGAAGCACTGCCGCGCGCTTTACGCTGCCGAGGTCACGCTCGTCGACCGTTGGGTTGGCCGGGTGTTCGACAAGATCGATGATCTCGGGCTGATCGAGGACACCGTCGTCATCTTCACCACCGACCACGGGTTTCTCCACGGTGAGCACGGTATTATCGGCAAAAGCCTCATTGGTGACATAATGAGTTACATCCCGCTTTACGAGGAGATAAACCATATCCCGTTCATCGTGTCGGTGCCGGGCCGGAACCCCGCTCGCAGCAACGCCGTCGTCCAGCCGATGGACATCATGCCGACCATCCTCGATATCGCCGGGGTGGATATTCCCGAAACCGTACACGGATCGTCATTCCGCAAGCTGCTCGAGGGTAAGGAGGACCGCCATCGCGACGTCGCCTTCAGCACGCCCTACCTCGGTACCGCGAAGCCGATTGCCACCGTCGTCCGGGACAACTGGACCGCCGTCATTCATCCCGAACCGATGCAGACCGAGGAGGGGGACCGTGCGGTGGACGGTATGCTCAAACGGCAACAGACCGAAGCCGGAGATAAGCCCGACGACCTTCTGTTCGACGTCTCAGCCGACCCCGGACAACAGACATCTGTCGCCGCCGACCATCCCGAGATCGTCGCGCAGGCGCGTGCGGACTTTATCGCCTATCTCGAACAGGTCGGAACCGACAACGAGATCGTCGAGCGCTGGATCACCAAGTAGATACGCTGCCTCCCTACGCAGAACCGCATGAAACGTGACTTTCCTTCGGCGAAGACCCTGACCCGGTTGTAAACGGGCCGTGTTTGTGGTACTATTTGTAGTGGCAGGAGAATTGTATCACAACTCCGAATTGTGGCGTTCGTGGGCAGATAACGGAGTGTTGGTTGGACAACTGAGATGAGCAAGCTTTTCAGACAACTTTCCACCTGGATAGTGATAGCCTTCGTGGGCATCATGTTCCTGATGCTGTTTCAAAGCAGGACACCACAGCTCGAAGAGGTAGAATACAGCCGCGTGCTGGTGGACGGGCAGAACGGACAGATCCGCAAGATAACCATCATCAAACAAGACGACGCGTACAAAGGCGAGGCCGAGTACGTTGATGGGACCATCGTGAAGTTTGAGAAGGTCAACTTGCCGGACGATTTCACCGAACGCTGGATCAAGCTGGGTGTGGATGTCAGTGAGAAACACGTGTCCCGCAGTTTGCTGTTTGGCTTGCTGATCAACGTAATTCCGCTCCTACTGATCATAGGAGTGTTTTACTTCTTCATGTACCGCCAGATGCAGGCGGGCGGCAACAAGGCCATGTCGTTCGGGAAGAGCCGTGCCCGCCTCCATGCTCAGGGCGAGAAACCGGTCACATTCGAGGATGTTGCGGGCGTCGACGAGGCCAAGGAAGAGTTGCAGGAGGTCATCGACTTTCTGACAGACCCGAAGAAATTCACCCGGCTCGGCGGCAAGATACCGAAGGGTGTTCTGTTGGTGGGTCCCCCGGGCTCCGGCAAAACGCTTTTGGCGAAGGCGGTTGCAGGCGAGGCGAAAGTGCCGTTTTTCACTATCAGCGGGTCGGACTTTGTCGAGATGTTCGTCGGCGTGGGTGCCAGCCGTGTGCGCGACCTGTTTTATCAAGGCCAGAAGAACGCGCCGTGCATCATCTTCATCGACGAGATAGATGCCGTCGGCAGACAGCGCGGGGCAGGTCTCGGCGGCGGACACGACGAACGCGAACAGACGCTCAACCAGTTGCTCGTTGAGATGGACGGATTCAACTCGAACGAGGGCGTCATTCTAATGGCCGCAACGAACCGGCCGGACATTCTGGACAAGGCGTTGCTGCGCCCGGGGCGGTTCGACAGGCAGATCGTTGTTGATAACCCCGACAAGAACGGACGCGAAGGTATCATTCGCGTCCACATAAAGGAAATCCCGCTTTCCGACGATGTGGACATCTCGGTTTTGGCTCGCGGCACACCGGGCTTTTCCGGTGCGGACCTCGCGAACATGATCAACGAGGCAGCGCTTCTGGCGGCTCGTCGCGACCGCGATCGCGTCACCAGCAAGGATTTCGACGAGGCCAAGGACCGCGTCATGATGGGTCTCGAGCGGCGGAGCCTTTTCATCAGCGACAAAGAGAAGGAGATGACCGCATACCACGAGGCGGGTCACACGCTGGTGGGCTGGTACCTTCCCGACATGGACCCGGTTCATAAGGTTACCATCATCCCGCGTGGTCGCGCGCTCGGCCTGACAAGCTATCTGCCGTTAGAGGACAGGCATACCTATTCCCGCACCTATCTCGTCAACCGGATATCCTGTTTGATGGGAGGTCGTGCCGCGGAGAACATAGTGTTCAGTGAGATGACCAACGGTGCCGGAAGCGACCTGAAGATCGCTACCGACATCGCGCACCGTATGGTGTGCGAATGGGGCATGAGCGACAAGCTGGGACCTATTGCGTTCGGGTCGAACGAGGAGATATTTCTCGGCCGCGATTTTATCAAGGAACGCAGTTACAGCGAGGAGGTCGCTGCTGAGATAGACCGTGAGATACGCAGGATAGTGGATGAATCGCACCAGCAGGCCACCGCGATACTCACTGAACACAAAGCTGTGCTTGACGCAATAGCCATCGCGCTTGTCGAACGCGAGGTGCTTGAGTACGCGGACCTCGAGGAAATTATAGACGGCATCGAGCAGCCGGACGGGGCGCCGGCCTCCGGCCAGAAAACCGCCGGCGAGAAGAGGACGGCGGCTCTGGCCAGGAGTGACGAGGTTGTTGCAAAGAGAAGCAGGTCGAGATATGCCAGCTATCCAATTCAGTCGGCGTACCCTGGTAATGGGTATTCTCAACGTTACGCCAGACTCATTTTCAGACGGCGGCCTGTACGGTTCTGTGCCTGCCGCAGTTGCGCGGGCGGAAGAGATGCTCGAGCACGGGGCCGATATCGTCGATATCGGGGCAGAGTCGTCTCGCCCGGGCGCAGAGGCGGTCGGGCCGGATGAGGAGCTGAAACGTCTTCTGCCGGTTCTCGAGCGGTGGCAAAACCGACACCAAATAACCGTTTCCGTTGATACGTGCAAAGCCGAGGTCGCGCGGCGAGCGCTCGCTCTTGGCTGTACAATGGTCAACGACATAACCGCATTGCGCGCCGACGATAAGATGGCCGAGGTCGTTGCGGAGGCCGGATGCCACGTAGTGCTCATGCACATGTTGGGCACCCCTCGAACCATGCAGGCGAACCCGACCTACGATTCTGTGGTGGACGACATACTGGCGTTCTTCGAGGAACGTCTCAATTTCGCCACTTCTTGCGGCGTTCGTGAGGACATGATAGTGCTCGACCCGGGGATTGGCTTCGGCAAGACTGTCTCACACAACCTCGAGATACTGCGATGTCTCGGCAGGTTTCGGACGCTCGGACGCCCTCTGCTCGTTGGGACATCGCGCAAGTCGTTTATCGGAAAAGTGTTGGACCTTCCCGTCGATGACAGGATCGAGGGAACCGCAGCTTCCGTTGCCGTCTCTATCATGAACGGCGCCGACGCGGTTCGTGTACACGATGTCAAGAAGATGGTGCGGGTAGCCAGGATGACCGACGCGATACTGGGACGAGGAGAGTACGAGTGAACGCAGACAAAAGAGAGCTCTTCGGGACAGACGGCATAAGGGGTGTCGCCAACATCCATCCAATGACCGTTGAGACGGCGCTCCGCGTTGCCCGGGCGGCGGGCTACATATTCCAGAAGGACGACAGCCGGCACCAGGTGCTCATAGGCAAAGACACACGACTCTCGTGCTATATGCTCGAGGGTGCCTTGGTTGCAGGCCTGTGCTCGATGGGTGTCGATGTGCTGCAGGTGGGCCCGCTGCCGACTCCAGCGGTCGCTTACATAACCCGGAGCCTTCGTGCCGACGCCGGTATCATGATCTCTGCCAGCCACAACCCATACGCCGACAACGGGATAAAGTTCTTTTCCGGCGATGGATTCAAGCTGCCGGATTCCGTCGAACACCGGATGGAAGAGCTGATCTTCTCGGGCGAGATAGACTCGATCCGCCCAACGGCCCACCGTGTCGGCAAGGCGTACCGTATAGACGATGCCAGGGGTAGGTACATCGAGTTCGTCAAGGCAAGTTTCCCAAAAGAGATGACTCTTGAGGGAGTGAAAGTGGTGCTCGATTGCGCCAACGGCGCGTTGTACAAGATAGCTCCCCGCGTGTTCTTCGAGCTCGGCGCCGAGGTGATCCCCATTGCCGTGGAACCCAACGGCAGGAACATCAACGACGGATGCGGCGCCCAACACCCTGAGACGGTGCGCAAGGCGACGATCGAGTCCGGTGCCGACGTCGGGATGGCGTTCGACGGAGACGGTGACAGGTTGTTGATGTGCGACCGCAACGGAGACTTCCTCGACGGCGACTGCATGATGGCGATTTGCGCCTGCGACATGATAGCGAAGCGACGGTTGCCCAAGGACACCATGGTTGCAACAGTCATGAGCAATCTCGGCCTCACAACGACCGTCGAGAACGCCGGCGGCAACGTCATCCGCTCGAAGGTCGGAGACCGTTACGTCGTCGAGAAGATGCTCGAACACGGGCTCAATTTTGGCGGCGAGCAATCAGGGCATATCGTCTTCTTCGACCACAACACCACGGGCGACGGGGTGATCGCTGCGCTGCAGCTACTCGCGATAAAACAAGAGAAGGGCGCCACGCTGGCAGAATTGAGGTGCGGGTTCGAGCGGTTCCCCCAAACACAGCTCAACGTACAAATCAAGAGAAAGCAGCCGCTTGAAGAACTTCCGGAAGTCTGGGACAAGATCAAACACTACGAAGCGCAATTGGGGAACGAAGGCCGATTGCTCGTAAGGTTCTCGGGTACCGAGCCCCTGCTGAGGATAATGGTCGAGGGGCGCGACACGACCCAGATAGAGGCGATCGCCAAGGACATAGGCGAGGCTGTCGGCGCGGTTCTGGGCTGAGGGAAGGGAGGAGAACACTGATGATTCGGTTAGGCGTCAATGTCGACCATGTGGCGACGCTCCGCGAGGCCAGGAAAGACCCCGAACCTGATCCCGTGGCCGCTGCGGCGATCTGCGAGTTGGCTGGAGCCCACCAGATCACCGTCCACCTGAGAGGCGACCGGCGCCATATACAAGATCGCGACCTGCAACTGCTCAAGGAAACCGTGAAAACCGATCTGAACCTCGAGATGGCGGTGACAGATGAACTGTTGCGAATAGCAACACGGACAAAACCCGACCAGGCAACCCTCGTTCCGGAGAAACGACAGGAAATCACCACCGAAGGAGGGCTCAACGTTGCCGGGCAACTCGCCAAGGTACGGGCCGCTGTCAGACGGTTGCACCGGGCGGGTATCAAGGTCAGCCTGTTCATCGACCCGGAAGAGGACCAGATTCGCGCGAGCGCCAAGGCGGGCGCCGATTCCATCGAAATGCACACCGGACCGTATGCAAACGCGAAGACTGACAAGGGCCGCGATGCAGAATTCAGGCGCCTATGGGATTCTGCGGAACTGGCACATTCGCTCGGCCTCACGGTTATTGCCGGACACGGGCTGACCAACGTGAACCTCGAACGAATCACGACGTTGCCGTATTTGTGCGAGGTGAACATCGGCCACAACATTATGGCGAAGGCGATCTTCGTTGGGATTCCTGAGGCCGTCAAGATGTTCCTGCGGGTGCTCGAGCGAGCAGACACGCGAGGCAAACGGCAAGCCCGCCGATGACCGCAGGTTGCGCGCGAGGTTCGAGATGTGGTAATCTTGATATGGGGGACGGGAAATGACACCCCCTGAATCTGATAGAATAAAGATAATCACTGTCAACCGAAAGGCCCGACACGATTATTCCATTCTCGAAACGTACGAGGCCGGGATTGTCCTGAAGGGAACGGAGGTGAAGTCGCTGCGCGACGGACGGGCGAACCTCAAAGACAGTTACGTCCGGATGATAGATAACGAGGCGTGGCTCATCAGCGCGCATATCAGCCCGTACAGCAAAGGCAACATAATGAACCACGACCCGCGTCGTGACAGGAAACTGCTACTTCACAGAACGGAGATCAACAGGCTCAGAGGCAAGCTTGAACAGCAGGGGCTGGCGCTCGTGCCGCTGCGCATGTACTTCAAACGCGGCCGCGCGAAAACCGAGCTTGCGCTCGCAAAAGGCAAACGGCTTTACGACAAACGCGAAGACTTGAAACGGCGCGTCATGGATCGTGAAGCAGAAGCTGCTATGAAAGGTACTTGAGGACAGACGGTTCGTCACCGGTCAGTTTCCGTATCAAACCTGTGTGGGGGCGAAAAGGATTCGACGGGGGCGAAGGAGGTCGATGCTGCGTGCCGAGGTCCCAGTGGGCTCGTTAAACAACTGGGAAAACACAACTGCTAACGAACCGTTAGCTCTGGCCGCTTAAAGCGGTCACGTCTCTGCATCCAACGCCCGTGAGGATGTAAGAGGCGCCGATTATCGGGCTAGCCCAACCCGTTGCGCGGGCGGGACGGGCGAAACGTAATCCCGCGCTAGCTGAACCGAAGATCCCGTCTGCAGGAGCTCGGCAAGGCGAAACCCGTAAACCGCAGACTACGCACGTAGACGCTCGGCTGAAACGCTTTCGGACGCGGGTTCGATTCCCGCCGCCTCCACCATTCTTCTATCTGCACTAAGCTGTTGGGGTCATTCGGTTTAGAAGGATGCCCTTTGGCCGTTGGTGGGGGTGGACTGCAAACGACCTCAAAGGGCGGCCATAAGAGCATTATTGGCATTGACAACATCAGCAACAATGACTACTATGACCGACGAGGGACCAGCGGTGGTCGCAGGTTGCCTCATATGGGAAATGTCCGTCAAGAGCGACAGGAGACGAGAGCCATCACGTCCCTGCAAAGGAGACAAAATGACAAGTCCAGAGGAATCGGGCAAGAGCCGCGGAACAACACGGCGTGATTTCTTGAAGGGTTCGACTGTGGTAGCGTCCGCTATTGCATCGGGGTGCCCCACCATCGCGACCACCGCACATATCGCCGGCAGCGATGTCATCCGCGTCGGGATGATCGGCTGCGGGGGACGGAACACGGGCGCTGCCGTGGAGGCGTTGACTGCGGATCCCGGCGCCCGACTCGTGGCGATGTGCGACATCTTCATGGACCGCGTCAAGTCCCGGCGTGAGAGACTGAGGGCGCAGATGAAGGGTCAGGTCACCGTCGACGACGACCACTGTTTCGCTGGCTTCGATGGCTACAAGCATGTCATCGAAGCGTCGGATGTTGTGCTGATTGCCAACGCGGCGAAATTCCACCCGCTTCATTCGATGACCGCGCTCGAGGCCGGCAAGCACGTCTTTGTCGAGAAACCGCACGGCATCGACCCCCGCGGCATCAACCTGATGCGACGTGCGGCCAAGGTGGCGAAGAAGAAAGGGTTATGCCTTGTTTCAGGGCTTCAAAGCCGATACCACGCCGGATTCGCCGAGACTGTTCAACGGATTCACGACGGCGCCATCGGCGATGTGATCAGCATCGAGGAGAATTTCCTGCGTGCGCCATACGTGATCATTGACCGCGCACCCGGGCTGTCCGAACTGTTGTGGCAATGCAGCACGCAGTATCATTTCCGCTGGCTCTCCGGAGACGACGTGCCGCAGTCGCTGGTGCACAACCTGGACCGCGCCAGTTGGGTCTTGCACGACGCCGCTCCCGCCAAATGCCACGGCTTGGCCGGGCGATCCTCGATGACGGAGCCGATCTACGGCGACGTTTTCGATCACCACTCGGTCGTGTACGAATTCGACAGCGGTGTGCGGATCTATGCTTTCTGCCGGACAACCAAGGGGTGCTACAACGATTCTTCCAGCACCGTACTGGGCAGCAAGGGCACGGCGTCCATCACACGCAGCCAGATCTGGGGTGAGAACGCCTGGCGTTGGGAAGGAAACTGCAATCCCTATCAGACTGAGCATAACGTGCTCTTCAAGGCGATCCGGTCGGGCGAGCCTGTCAACAACGGCGACTACATGGCCCGCAGCACAATGATCAGCGTCATGGGACAAATCTCGTGCTACACCGGAGAAGAGATCACGTGGGAGCGGATCAACAAGTCGGATTTTTCCTATTCGCCCAATCCCGAGGATTGCTATGACGGCATGGAAGCACCGGTCGTAGCGGGCGCCGACGGCAGCTATCCCGTACCCAAGCCAGGCTTCACAAGATTGCTCGAAACCTGACCTCTCGACGTGCTTATTGAGCTTGTGCCAGTTGCTGACGACCTCTTCGAGCAAGTTCTCTCCGTGTTTCCGTTCCGCATATGTTCCGCAGAACCCCGACTGCTTTTGTAACCAACTGTGTGGGTTATCTTTAGGAATTGGGGCTCGCGGGTTCGAATCCCCCCCGCTATGTTCTTTCAGGATGCGTCCGACGGTTGTGGTGCCGAGATGGAGTCCCTCTCGGGCATGTCGTCAGTAGCAGGGATTTCGTTGCGGAGCATTTTGCCGATCTCGCCGGTGAGCCAGAGGTAGTGGTCGGTGGGAACGTTCTTGTAGGTTAGAAAGGGGCTCTTACCGACCGGCGGGTCGGCGCTGACCTTGAAGATGGCCGTACCCTCATCGACCTCGTCGAACATGGCGACGTACAACATGTCCGCGCCGGCTCGTTTGTTGGCGACGGCCTGGGTCCATAAGAATTGACCGCCCAACCGTTTCGTGCGGTCGAACACCCCCTTTTTGCCACGAGCGACCATCAGGTTGTGCCAACTGAACCCCGGGAAGATGACGCGCATGTAGTCGAGACCGTTTGCCTTGCACCAAGCGATGTCTTCGCTCGCGTAATGTTCGATGTTGTATCGTGCGCCCTTTAGATTGCTGTATCGCCCCACGAGCCAGGGACTCACGATGTCGGCTTTCTTGATGACTTCGTGCAACAGCGGGTCGGCGACCGCGTCACGGGTCTGCTTACGCCAATTCGTCGGCACCCCGACCATGACCGTGTTGCCGCCGTAGACCGGATCGTCTTTCAGAAAGGTGATTAGCTCGAGACTCTCCTCGAGGGTGTAAGCGCGGTTATCGCTGAACCCGATGCCCCAAACGGCTACGACGGGTGATCCCTTGTGGTGCAGATAGGACTGGTCTTCCAGTATCTTTGACTTATCGACCAGCCGCTTCCAGTCTTCGTGGACGATGTGCTGCATCTGTCCTGCTGCCAGTCCGGACAGGTCGTACATCATCGCCCAGGTTCGGCCGTACTTGTTCGCGCCGGCCTGCACGTTGTTGGTGACGAGATTACGATGGTGCAGGCTGGCCGGATTGGCCGTTGCTACCGCGAAACGTTGCAGGAACACGCCGTCAATGCCGTACTCCTGCATCCATTTGAAATGCCGTTCCACGGTCTTTCGGTTGCCCGGACTGAATAGGTATGCCGTTGATCCGTCGGCATGCTTGAACGGGGTGGGATACTTCTCGTCCTCGTCCAGGTCGGTCATGTCCGGCCACATGTCTATCGTGCAATGACCCGGGCCGAAATTGGCGCCGCCGTAATGGACCCAGCCACGGTTGATCTCGTCGCCTTTCGCCGCGAACCAACCCTGGTACCCGCACATGACTTTGCCCGTGAGAGTCGTCGTGTCGACCCCAGGCACGTGCTCGCCCGTGTAGGGTTTCATCCCAGCGATTGCCTCCTCCATGGTGACGGCCTGTGCTGCCGGCAAGAGAGCCACAGCCCATAAGACCGCCATGAGGAGCCCTCTCAATTTGTGCATAAGCGAATCAAGCATTGTTTTTTCGCGGAAGCGACTGCTTCCTACCCTTTTCGAAAAGGGATTCAAGAATAAGAAACACTTCCGTCGCCACAGGGACCTGAGCGGCGCGGGGTCGAATCCCTCCGCCGCTACCGTGGGCTCACAGTGAGTCAGCCGTTCAAAGAGGACCGGATTCTCCGGCCGCGTCCCTAGTCTGCCGTATCCCCGAAGGATGAATCTTCGGCCGATTGCTCAATGTAGTAGGCGATGTACTGCTTTTGCATCCGCTTGAGTTCGTCCGCGAGAGCAGCCGCCATCTCGGGATACCACATGAGGGCATGGTCCACCACCGCGGTCCCAATCT
The DNA here is from genome assembly GCA_964524145.1 of uncultured bacterium. Taxonomy (GTDB): domain Bacteria; phylum Hydrogenedentota. The sequence goes on from CAZGCA010000117.1 coordinate 11,598, forward strand.
GAAGAAGCACGAGCGCCTTGGTCTGAAGCTCGGTCGCGGAACCCTTGATCCCCAATTCCGCCAGTAGCGTGGCGATGAACTCACTTTGACGTGCATCGCGTTCATAGTCGATCTGACGCAGTGTGGCGTTGCTCTGCATGGCCCGGGACACAGCCGCAGCACCTTTGACGGTGCGGTTGAATTCGAATACTGCGTCGTTTAGCTTGTCGACCGTATCGCGCCAATCGGTCTCTGCGCGCCGAGCGTAGATCGCGTCAAGCTGTTCCTGTTGTTGCTCCGCGAACTGCTGGGCCAAGGCGTGAAGCAGGGCCTCTTTGTTGGGAAAGTAGTGGTAGATCGTGGCAATGTTAACGCCGCTCCGCTCTGCCACCCGGTTTGTCGTCAGGTTTTCATGCCCCTCGTTGTCCAGCAACTCCGCTGTCGCGTCCAGGATCTTCTGCAACGTTAGCTTTGCGCGTTCCTGCACCGGAGTGTTTCGAGGTTGGAGTTCGACGGGAGGTACTATTTCCATGTCTTGCACGCCCACGTCTCGTAGTTCCTTTCTATTAAACGGCCTTGAAGGATCATACGCCAAGCTAATGAATCCGCGTGCGGTGGTTCACGGCTGTGTTTGATCAGCGCGTCCCACACCAGCAATTGCCATAGTATATCATTCCCAGAGCCAAGCGTTCAATAATTGTCCTGTTACCAAGGCATTTGCGTTGTGGTTGTGTTGGGCAGTGGGGCAACTCGGCGTCGCTCTCCTATTGAGCGGCGTGCGGTCGAGGTTTTGAAGGTGGCGCCCGTTTGCAGTCCCGTCTTGAGACGGAAGACGGCGGGCGTATATCCGGACCGGCTGAAGCCGGAACTACGAACACTCGGTTCTGTCGCCCCCGTTCGGGGGCTTTGGAATTTGGGTGTGCCTCATACCCGGGGTTTCGCTTCGCTCCACCCCGGGCTACATGCTGTCGCCTCCTACGGAGGCTCTGGTTCGTCTTTTGCGCTCGTTCCCACGGAGGACCGTGGGAACGAGCGTATATCGCCCTCCAACTACTTCTCTTACAGACAACGCAATTGGCGTGAGAGAACAACTTAACTTTTCACTTGAGCTTCTTCGAGTTGCATGCTATACTCGCAAACACTGAATTAAAAGGTGACGCAACGGATCGAAAGGAGGTGACCGGGAAGGAACGGTTTTCATTTATTTGAGACGTGGTAAGAG
>CAZGCA010000118.1:0-12294 GCA_964524145.1 uncultured bacterium
GGGCGCCCACAATGACGTCCGCGTACCCGTCCCCGTTCACGTCACCCGCGCCCGATACGGACCGGCCAAAAGATGCAAGTGCCTGGTTCGATTCCATGCTGGTGTCCAGCCGCAGGAGACCGCTCGACACGCCCGGCGGCGGGCGAACGTAGAGCGGGTCTACACTTATGGGATACACGGCATCCTCGTCGTGTACGACGAGCCGGAGCGACTGCGAACTAGGGTTTAGGGTTTCGGGTTTCGGGTTTCGGGATTTCGCTTCCGGCGTCAGGCGAAACCGACCCGGGAGCCGGCGGCCGTTCGCGTCGGCGACGACAAGTTTGGTGTATTGGAGCACTTCGCGGTCATCTTTGCGCGTAAACTCGACAGCTTCGCCACAATGGCTGAGTCGAACCCCTACATCGCCACCGAAGAGCCCCTGAAGCACGAGGTCGCCCCCGCCTGGCGGACGTTCATCTATGGCGAAGCCATGTTCGAGACCTTCCTCCGCATTGACGTACCATTCGGTGATGCCGGGGTGAGTGTAGACCACGCGGTTGCCATCATGAGTTGGCTCGACATTCGGCACAGACTGCATCGCGCCCTCTCGTCCCCAACCAGTGAACTGCCAGCGGAGTTGCCAATCCGGGTTGGAAGTTTCCCGCTCGACGATCTGGACACCGTCGTCACGGAAGTACGCGCGGAGATTATTGGCGCGGTTCGCTGCATGGAGTCCGCCCGGCTCGCCTTCGACGACACACTTCTCCTGGCGGCTGATGTTGTACTCGGACTTGCGAATGTTCTCCTGCACCTGCCCGAACCACGAGGTCTGCTTCAGCGCCTCCTCTCCTGTCTCGCCAGCGGCCGCCTGTGGACCAGCGCCGGCTACATGAAAGCTTTCTCCCATGCCGCTGCGCGCCACCAACGGTGCACTGGGCCTTTCGTGCAACGCCAACACGTCAAGCCTCTCAACACGTTGCACACCTCCGGACACCAAAAGGAATAGTACGATGGCTGCTGCAATCAGGAACACGTGCCTTTTCATTGGACAATCCCCCCAAGGACTTTGCTGTTATCCGTGTCGCTCAGACCTAGACATGGCAGCATAATAATAGCGCAGAACGCGCCTCACGTCAAGGCCTGCGCCGCCTTGCGTCCCGTACCGGTCCGTGTTGAAACAGTGGAAGTCCAAGTATTGACATGAAGGGGACGGCAGCACGAGGGTGTTCCCCAAAAAAGGGTTTTCTCACAGAAAGGCAGGCTACCGGCGTTGAGCCCTCTTACGAAAGGTCCTCGTCAGACGCTGTTCACCTGGCACGTCGGTTCGGACCGGGATGCCTCCCCCATTGTTTTGCGCGCGCCGGGTCGTAGTCCGGGTTTGGTTTGGGCATTCCGGCCCCGACGGATTTGCGCCAAGCGGAGAGCTTGGTTTGCATGGCCCGCGCTCGGTCGGGCATCTTGGCTGCAAGATTGCTCGTCTCTCCGATGTCGTCTTTGAGGTTGTACAACTCGAGCCGGCCGTCTTCGTAGAACTCGATCAGCTTCCAGTCGCCGGCCCGGATGGCCCCCGCAGGGGTGGAATGGTGGTAATGCGGGTAGTGCCAGTAGATGGCGTCGCGATTGAAACCGTCGCTCCGGTTGAGCAGCGGGACGATGCTCCGGCCGTCGAGTGCGTGGCCGGCGTCCCGTTCCACACCGGCAATTTCAAGGAAGGTGGGATAGAAATCGACGCTGGTCACCGGCGTGTTGCAGACGCTGCCGGGTTGAATCGCGCCGGGCCAACGCACGATGAGCGGCTCGCGGATGCCACCTTCATACAAGGTACCCTTTTCGTCGCGCAACGGCGCATTTGTCGATACAATGGGGCCGGTGCCGTCAAACCGCTGGCGCAGCCCGCCGTTATCCGAGAAGAACACGACGACCGTGCGGCCGGCGAGATGCAACTCGTCGAGCTTCTTGAGTATGCTGCCGACACTGTTGTCGACGTGCTCGACCATCGCGGCATAGATGGGATTATTGACCCCGGTTTCCGGTTTCGGTTTCTTCTCGTACTTCTCGATGAGCTCACGGCGCGCCTGCAAGGGAATATGCACGGCGTAGTGCATGAGAAACAGGCAGAAGGGGTTGCCCTTGTTCGCTTCGATAAACTTCTCGCTCTCTTCGGTCAACACTTCGGCCATGTAGTCGTCTTCTCCCACCTCTATGGGCGGGATAGTACTAAACCCAAAGTGTGAGCCCCTGCGAATGAGCATCGTGTCGAACCCCTGTTTGTCGGGGTAGAACGGGCGCTCGCCCAGATGCCACTTGCCAAACACGCCGGAGACATACCCGGCGGGCTTGAGCGCTTCGGCGATGGTAACCGAATCCAAAGGCAGGTATTGCTGGCGGTTCACCGGCACCGTGAGCTTTTCGAATGGACGCCAGTGCCCCCGAATGAAGTCGGTGATACCGACCCGGGCGGGATACTGGCCGGCGATAATGCTGGCGCGTGTCGGCGAACAGACGGGACACGCCGCGTAGGCGTCGGTGAAACGCATTCCCTGTGCTGCCAGCCGATCGATGTTGGGCGTCTCGTGGAACGCATGGCCGTAGCATCCCGGATCGGACCACCCCATGTCGTCGATCAGAATGAATACGAAGTTGGGTTTTTCGGTTCCGGCTTCCGGCCTGACCGCCGACCCGGCAAAAGAACCCGCAACAACGGCGGCTGCGCCATGCAAGAAACTCCTCCGGCTAATCTGTCCGTTCTTCATACGATCCTCTTTCCTGACTGGTTTGCCTGTGGCCTCTCGAGGCATCTTCGTTCCCGGTTGGTCTTGGCAAGCGATAAGCAACCGGTTTCATGGACCGGTCAACGTTCGTGAAACGCCATGGTGCTCATCTCTTCTTTCGCAAGCGAGTGAGTGCCTGCATCTCTGTTTCGACGCCTTTGTCGCCCTGTTCTTTCATCCACGCTTCCAACCTCTCACGCATGGGATCCATCAGCGGACGGTACTGCGGATCGTCAGCAAGGTTGTTCAGTTCGTATGGGTCGTTGACAACATCGTAAAACTCCTCAGCCGGACGGTGCTGATATGCGTTCACCAGCGTAGCCGCGTGCGGATCGGTCTTTGCCTTGGACACCCACGACTTCCAGTAGTTCTCAGCGTCCTTTTCGATCAACACGTTATGGAAAGCCGACTCGGGGTTCAGGTTCATAATGTACTTGTGGGTTCTCGTGCGAACGGAGCGGATTGGGTAACACTCTGAACCGGAGATGATCCCACGGGTCGTATGGACGCCGTAGACGACGTCGTTGTGCGTGTCCGATTCGCCGAGCAGCACAGGCAGGAAACTGCGACCGTCGAGTCCCTCGATCGGGCGACCGCCGGCCACGTCAACAAGCGTAGGTGTCACGTCGACATACTGAATCATCGCGTCGGTCATCGAATCCTGTTTGATGCGTTTGGGCCATCGCGCGATGAACGCGGTATGAAGACCGAGATCGTAACACGTCCACTTCGAGTGCGGGAACTGTGCACCTTGTTCGCTGGTGTAAATGAATAGAGTGTTGTCTTCCTGCCCGCTGTCACGTACGAGCCGCATACACTCGCCCACCTCGCGATCGAAATCCGTCACCTCGGCATAGTATCTGGCCAGGGCATGACGAGTTTCGGTGGTGTCGACAAGATGCGGAGGCAGGGTAAGCGCGTCAGGGTCGTACGCACTTGCATCGCCCTCTTTCCATGGACGGTGCGGACTGTGCGAGGTTACCAACAGGCAATAGGGCTGGCTCTTGTCCCGCGTGATAAATGCGTTGATCGCCGCGTAGCCGCCCGAGTCATTGCTGACCATCTCGAATGGGAAAGAATCTCTTGGCCCGAAGTGTGTCTTGCCCGCCAACCCTACCCGGTACCCGAGATCCCGGAGGTAATGGACAACGCTCTTTGTCCCGGGATACACGACGCTGTGGTTGGGATAGGCACCGTTGCGCACAGGGAAGATGCCCGTGTACAACTGCTGACGCGTGGGCGCGCACATTGCTGTAGCCGTAAACGCGTGCGTGAACCGCATCCCTTCGGCGGCGAGGCGGTCGATGTTGGGTGTCTTGACCTCCTTGTTTCCGTAACACCCGGAATCCCGCCAGGTCTGGTCATCCGCCATAATGACGAGAATGTTGGGTTTGGCTCGTGGCTCTTCAGCCCGACTCTGCAACCAGGGCATTGCCAGCGCCGCCGCGCCGAGCCCAAGTCCTTTCAAGAATTCGCGTCGTTTAGGGTTGTTTATCATTTCCTTGTGTCCTTGCATAGAATCAGGCCCACTCCCCCTCACCCCAACCCTCTCCCAGAGGGAGAGGGAACATGCCACACGAGCGGACACGCATCTCCACGGGACCGCGGCGAGGCTTCTTCCTAGCCTTGATTGACCTCGAGATGTTTGAAAAAGAACTTCAGCATTTCTTCGATGTTGGAACCCGCACCCTCGGGTTTCTCACCGTGCTTGAGGTAGAGCACCGCCTCGACGCCCACCTCGTCACACCGTTCCTTCAGCGCTGTCGTCTGTCGAGGATGGTGGTTTATGATGCCCCGGGTAGTCATCTCCTCGTCCGCTTTGCTGCAGAACAGGAAGACGGGCGGGTCGTCCTTGGTGATCATGGCGCGCATGTCCAAGTCCGCGAATAACTTCTCCACGTCCGTGACGCCACGTTCTTTGGCCTCGGACAACTGGTCCAGATCGGGCTGATACAACTGTTTGAAAACGTCTTCCGGCACGCCCAGAACGTCGACCCACTGTCTGATGTCGTAGCTGAACTGCCCGTTGTTCGAGCAGGCAACAGTCAGACGCGTCGACTCGCGCAGTACCGGGTCGGGATTGTCCGGATCGGCCAGGTCATCGTGAAACGCGAGCCACATCGAAGTGCCGGCTCCTGCCGAACCGCCGTACGAAGCGACCCGTTCCTTGTCGATGTTCCATTCCTTTGCTTTGTATCTCATCAACTGGAAGGCGCGGGCGCTGTCTCGTAAAACCTCCGTGAGCGGGACCTCAGTGCGGTACCGGTAGTTGATCGCCGCGCAGGACACGCCCGCAGCGAGACATCGCTCGATAATTGCAGCGTTCACTTTGTCCTTGCTGCCAGCGCGGAACCCGCCGCCGTGGATGAACACGACGAGCGGCGTGGGTTTCTTCGCGTCCGCCTTCCAGAAATCGAGCACGTTGCGTTCGTGCGGCCCGTAGGCGACGTTCTCGAAGGTAGGAGTCGGCTTTTCCTGAACGGATTCCGCCTGCTTTCTCTTCTTGCCTTGTCTTCCCTGAGGCGTCTGTTCAGCACTATCCTGCCTGCTGGCTCTCCTGAACGCTCTTGCCTCGTCAAGTGTGAGCACCCCATCGCTATCGGCGTCGGCAGCAGGAAACCTCTCGAGTGCATTCTTCAGTCTCTCATTGTTCTCTGATGTCACCTGGGCGGAGGCGGCACTGCACAACACCAGTGCCAACGTGACAACCAGAACAAGCGATACCAGGCGGGTGAGCCAACTCGACCATGTAACTTTCTTCATCTTGTGCGTTCCTCCGTTGCTGTCGTCGCCAGCTATTTCACCGTCCGATCATCTCCGGGCCCGTGGGGGCGTTGTCTCTTTTCGCTCAGGCTTGATTGTAACGCGCGGCGGCGGGCCCGGCTGCACGGTCGCCCCCGTGGCTACGTCAATCTTCCACTCCTCAGTGGCAGCGGCCATCTTGCCGGCGCGTTCGGGGTAGTTGTCCGCCAGATCGTTCTGCTCACCAAGATCGTCATCCAGATTGAACAGCCCCCCTTCCGATCCCGCCACGAACTTCCAGTTTCCGTCGCGCATGGCACGACCGTTCCAGAACAATTGTCGGGGCTCGGTTTTGTTTTCTCTCAACAGCGCGTCGACCATGCTGATGCCGTCGAAGGTGTGGCCCTTCGGCGCAGAGGCGCCGGCAAGTTCGAGCATGGTGGGCATAAGGTCGAGGCTGATGAACAAATCGTCGTTGACCGTGCCGGGCCTTATCTTGCCGGGCCACCAGGCGATAGCCGGAATGCGATGGCCGCCTTCCCACACGGTAGCCTTTTGCCCGCGCAACGGGCACTTATAGCTTCTCGGTCCGAGGTAGGCGTGCCCGTTGTCGGAGAAGAAGAGAACGACCGTGTTTTCCGAAATGCCGAGCCGTTTGACCGTATCGAGGATCTCACCAATGCCCTTATCCATCTCGTTCATCATCTGGACATAGGCTTCCTCCGTCGACAGTTTCTCTGCTCCCTTCCGCATTCCCTTGTCCGGGCCGCGTACGATCTGGCTGCCGGGCCCCTGGAACGGGCTGTGCACGGCCTCGTGCGCCACATAGAGACAGAACGGGCGGTCCCTGTTGTCTTCAATGAATTTTACCGAATGTTTCGTAATGAGATGGGTGGTGTAGCCTTCCTCCTCGACTCGTTCCAGTCCGTCCCACCAGTCGTGACGCCCCTGGTTGTCATGGTGCGAAATGTAATCCACGTTTCCGCCCACGTAGCCATGGAACTGATCGAAACCGTGGTGGAGCGGGTTGTAGTGCTTGAAGTAGCCGAGGTGCCACTTGCCCATGATCGCGGAAATGTATCCGGCTTCCTTGAGCAGCTTCGGGAAGGTTACCTCGGTGGTCTGCAAACCCGTATAGTGGACGGCCCTCGTTGGGTCGGCGTAGATGACGCCCGGTATCCCCGCGCGCTCCTGATAGCGGCCAGTCATCAATCCTGCGCGCGTCGGACTGCACACGATGCCGCTGGAATGGAAGTCGGTAAACTTCATTCCCTCGGCGACCAACCGTTCGAGGTGCGGCGTCTTGATCCAGCCGTCATACACACTCGTGCCGTTGTAGCCCATGTCGTCTGCCAGGATAACGATGATGTTCGGCTTCTCAGCAGATGCTGTGGCTGCAGCGGCCAGTTTCGGCACAGCCAGCGAGGCTGCGCCCGCGCCCATCGATTTCAAGAAGACACGACGAGTGTTTGCTTGTAGATTCAATTCGCTTTCCCTCATCGATTGCCTCTGAACCCGTACTTCCTGGTTTTGGGCCACGGCAGCGCCTTGGTACGTTCAGCATACGCCCGCCACATCGCCGCCATCTCTTTCACACGTTCGGGTTCCTTCCGGGCAAGATCGTTGAGCTCGGTCCGATCGACTTCCATGTCGTAGAGCTCCCACGGCCCGCTGGTTTCTTTGGCGACCAGTTTCCACTTTCCGGCGCGGATGGCGCGGTTGCCCTCGTGTTCCCAACAGATAGCGTCGTGCCCTTTACGTTGCTTGCCCTGGAATATCGGTTTAAGGCTCTTACCTTCCAGTGGAACGATGGTCTTGTTCTTGTGCATTTTGGGATATGACGTCCCGGCGACGTCACAACAGGTGGCCATGATATCGATGACGTGTCCGGGCTGATCGGTGATGCGACCGTGTTCTTTGATCACCTCGGGCCAGTGAGCGATCAGCGGTGTGGCGATCCCGCCTTCGTGTACCCAGTGTTTAAACATGCGGAACGGTGTGTTGCTCGCGTTGGCCCAGGAACGACCGTAGCTCATATAGGAATCGACGCCTCCCGGAGGCAACCCGTTCTGGCGGTTGTCGAACCCCAGCGGTCCCCCTTCGTGGCACCCGCCGTTATCCGAGAGGAACAGTATCAGGGTGTTGTCCCATTTGCCCAGTTCTTCGAGCTTCCGGCAGATACGGCCGACTCCCTGGTCCACCTCGTCGATCTGCGCAGCGTACACCGCCATCTTCAAATCCATCTCTTCCTTGTTCTCGATCTCCTCCCAAGGCGTCAGCTCGTTATCGCGCGGCGAGACGGGCCACCGCCTGTCGATGATGCCCATTTCGAGCTGCCGCTCATAGCGTTGCTTGCGCAGCACGTCCCACCCCTTCATGTACGTGCCTTTGTACCTGGCGATATCCTCCGGCAGGGCGTGCAGAGGCCAGTGTGGCGCGGTGTAGGCCACGTAGATGAAGAACGGGTTGTCGCGGCGGCCGTGCGTGTCGAGAAACCGCACCGCGTTGTCGCTGATTGCGTGGGTCATGAAGAAAGTGTTCTTGTCCGGCACGACCGGCTGGTCATCGATGGCAAAGTTTCGCTTGACGCCCTTGCGTTTGCCTTTGGTGATGTCGTAGTAGTTTGCCCCGCCGCTGATCAGCCCGTAATACTTGTCGAACCCGCGGTCCACGGGCCAGTGCGGCCGATCTTCGCCGACATGCCATTTCCCCGACATCAGCGTGGTGTATCCCGCGTTGCGGAGCGCTTCGGCGATGGTGACACATCTGTCGTTCAGATATCCCTGGTACGGTCCGGGTTTGGCTCCCCCCCTCGTAACCATGTCGCCCATGCCAGCCTGGTGCGGGTAGAGCCCCGTCATGAGTGAGGCGCGGGTCGGGCAACACCGGGCGGCATTATAGAAGTGCGTAAACCGCAGGCCGCCTTTCGCCAGATTGTCCAGGTTCGGGGTACGTATCTCGCCGCCGTAACAGCCGATATCGGAGAACCCCATGTCGTCGACCATGATGAGCACGATGTTGGGTCGGCTGGCGGATCTCTCGGCAGCGCGGAGGACAGAAGGCACCGCGAAGGACGCCGCACCCAACCCAATGGCTTTAAGGAAATTACGCCTTGTGCTATTGACAGAACTCATCTCTTCTTCCCCTTTCCAGTGTCCGGCGATCTGTCCACATGCTCGATCATATCGATAAACGCCCGGGCGGTCGGCTCGAGCCGGTCGACGGCGACCTTGTCGAGCGTGTCATCCGACGTAAACAGGTAAAGCGGTCCGCTCATCAGTTGCACCACAGGAACATCCAGCTCCGAGTAATGGTCCGACTCTCCTATAGGGTTCGGGAATATAGCCGAATGAGCAGGAAGGACATGTGTTCGTACAAGATCGTATCGCTTCACGGTTTCGATGGCCTTCTCCTGCATGGACATAGCCTCAGACACCCACAAGACGCTCGTTTCGGGGTGGCCCGTCAGCGCCGGTTTGCCGTCGACCTCCGCTGTCTCGAGCGCAATATGTTCCGGAACGAAGACGGCCTTGACCCGGGGTAGAATGTCCTTGCGGTGGCGTTCCACGAAGGTTCGTCCGCCGATAGACCCGTGGAAATGGCCTGCGGTAGCGAGAAACAGCCAGTTCTTGTCTCGGGATTCAGTCGGACGGCTCCCCGCGTACTGCGCCAAAGCCAACAGGATGCCCATGCCCGAACCGTCCTCGGTTCCACCCGTGAAAGGCGAATCGTGATGGCATTGCACAATTATGGCGTCGTCGCCCGTGCCGCGCGCCCAACCGAGAATGTTCTCCGTGAGACCGGGCTCGTTTGTTCCGGTCAATCGCAACCGGCCGCGGACGGTTCGTTCCTGCACCGCCTGTCGCAACCGCGCGCCATCGTCCCGGCCGATATGGACGGCAGGCACCTCCTTCGTTACTCCGTCGTACAACCCGTACCACTCGCACTGGTTGCCGTACAAGTCGGACAGGATCGCGACCAGTCCGGCGGCCCCGTTCTCCGACGCCCTGGCATACGCGTCCAACAACGCCTGAGGCCATGGCTGGTTTGGCTGGGACCGCCCTGGCTCGATACTGTTCCCGGGATCGTGTACATAGAGGCTGACTGTCCGAATCAGGTCGATGACAAACCGGGGGAAAGGAATATCGACGACGACAATCTTCCCTCGGGCCTCGGTCCATCGCTCGTCCTCGTCTCCGGCGATATAGACCATTTCGGCTTCGAGACCTTCGGGCGGCGTGAAGGCCGATAAGGCGCCGAAGAAACAAGGTGTCGGCTGCCAAGACCCGGTTGCATCCGTCTCGAGGCTCCATTCGCGGGCGGTCCACACGTCGAGCGGTACCGGCTCGATCCTCACGTCTTCGAGGCCAAACTCGATGAACTTCCGGGCGACGTAGTATGCGGTACGGTGGTCCTCAACCGATCCGGGCCGCCGATGGGGGCTCTCACACAGCTTCTCTATCCAGCCAAAGATCTTCTCCGAGTCGGCAGGCTCCTGTTGTGCAGATGCAGTCCCAGCAGCGAGCAGCACTCCACACAAGATCACTCCGAAGATCAAAACAGCCTGTCCCATCATCATTCTCGTTTCCCTTTAGGCCGGCGGCCAGACCTGCCGCCGGATAGGAGGCTTCACTGTTCGCAGGCTCCTAGTAGTACTCGAAATCAGTAATGAGCCACGCGCCACCCTCTTTCTGCAGGGCAAACTCGAGGCCGAAATCTCCCATGATCGTGGTGAAACCCACTTCACTGACCGAGGCTTTGCCGTCTTCAATCGTGATCTGGGCTTGCTCGATATCCATCGCGGATTCATCCATGTAGCCCGCGTCAATATAACCCTCTATAAGGTCCCGGTGGGAGTCCTTGTTGGGGGTCTCGCTACTCTCGGACTTCTCCGAGTACGTCGCCATAACCTTGTCAATATCCTGGGCCTTGATGGCCGCTGCCCAATCAGAAAGCGTGTTCCTGATAAGTTCTTCGTCGGAAGGCCCTTTGCCGATCATCTGGCACCCGCATACGAGCACCAACGCCAAACACGCGAGGCAGGCTATCGCTTCGATCGGTCTCTTCATGGTCTCTGCCTTTCTTCCCCTTCTCCAAATACGTTCCCACAAACGCCTCCAGCCGCTTCATTATGCCAGTGTGTCGTGTCTTCAGGCAAGCCAGCCGTCTTGCGCCCCTACCCTACTCGTTTCGCGTAGACGTAATACGCTCCGCGGGACGTGCCGGCATCGTCGGTGAACCACGTCTGTAAGCGCGTCTTCGCCGCCGTGAGCTCGGCCTGGAACGTGACTGCGACGGCGTCTTGCGGCACAGGTTTCGTCATGTCCACGTTCGCGATCTTCAGCCGGTCGGAGGCAGCGCTGATGGCTTTGCCGCCGGGAATTGATGCGGTGATGGGTTTGTTCAATTCGGCCGGCCAGCGGCGGAGGGAGAATTCGTAGGTTCCGTCGCGAGCGATCTCGACCGCCCAGAAACCGTTGGACTCGAGGCCTGCCCGGATATGTCCCTGGTTCCACGGGATGTCTGGAGCATGCCAGTCGTGGCACGCTAGCCGGGCAGGATTCTCGTTATCGGATCCGATGATGCTCTCGCAGTATTCGTCAAACCGTTTGGACGTGTCCGCCCACCACTTTTCGTAGACGGCACGCAGTTCCTGGACAACGTCTTGATGTGCGCGGGCGACGTCATCCCGCTGGGCCGGGTCAACTTTCATGTCGTAGAGCTTCTTGCCGTTGACCAGCCGCCACCGGTCGGTCATGGCCGCGCTCTTGCGCCATTTCTCCGGATGTTCGATACGTTGCGAATCGACCACCAACGCGCGGTCCGGCCAGTCGGCGCGTGGTTCCATGAGCAACGGTGCGAGACTATCGCCGTCGAGCTTGACGCCGCGAGGCTTCTCCAGCCCGCACAGCTCGACCAGCGTCGGCAAGAGGTCGATGTGGGCCGTGAGCCGGTTGATATCGAGCCCGCCGATCAAGCCCCCGCGGGGCCAGCGGATGAAGCACGGCACCCGGTGGCCCCCGTCATATTCGCTGCCTTTTCTGCCTCGCATGCCGCCGGCGACGCCTCCGGCCGTGCCGTTGTCGGTCATGAAGATGAGAATCGTGTTGTCGCGGAGCCCCAACGCGCGCAGCTTCTTCTCGAGCCGGCCCATGTTCTCGTCGATGTTGGCGATCATCCCGTAGAACGCGGCCTGCCTTTTCTCAAGACCCATCTCCTCGAACGGCTTGCTGTACTTCTCAGCGACGTTGAACGGGCCGTGCGGCGCGTTGGTGGGAATGTAACAAAAGAACGGCCGGTCCTTGTTGGCCTCGATGAACTTCATTGCGCCGTCGAACCATACGTCGGTACAGTAGCCCGTGAACTTCCTGGGTTGACCGTTATGCCAGTACGTGTCGTCGAAGTAGTCGTTGCCCCAGTAGTCCGGCGTCTGCCCGACTCCGCCCCCGCCATGAACCAGCACTTCCTGGAACCCCCGATCCTGCGGCCGGAACGGATAGTTGTCGCCCAGATGCCATTTGCCGAAGATCGCCGTCTTGTAGTCGCCGGCCGCAAAGACGTCGGACATCGTCACTTCGTCTTTACGAAGCAGTGACCGGCCCATGATGGTGTGCCACACGCCTGTCCGGTTGCAGTACCGGCCCGTCATCAACGACGCGCGCGTGGGCGAGCACGTCGGGCCGACATGGAAGTTCGTCAGGCGAACGCTCTCCGCGTGCAGCTCGTCGATAGTGGGCGTCTTGAGGTGCGGATTGCCGTGGCAGGACAAGTCGCCGTAGCCCTGGTCGTCGGTCATCACCAG
>CAZGCA010000119.1:0-12048 GCA_964524145.1 uncultured bacterium
ACCTTCAGGAACGCCGGGTTCCGGTGAACCTGTAGCCGGGGAACAAGGTGACTATGAACACAAAGCTGACACGACGCGAAGCGATCGGGGCCGCTGTCTCGGTTGCGGGTGGTGTGGCGGGGCTGTCGTTGCCGCGGTCCGCCAGAGGCGCGGCCGGCGGCACAGGAGCGAACCGACCGAACATCATCTTCATTCTAGCGGACGATCTCGGGTACGGCGACCTCGGCTGTTACGGCCAGGCGCGGATCAAGACGCCGAACATTGACAGGCTTGCCGCCGAAGGTATGCGGTTCACTCAGTGTTATGCGGGCAGCACGGTGTGCGCGCCGTCGCGCTGTTGTCTGATGACCGGGTTCCACACCGGCCATGCGCTGATACGTGGTAACGCGCGGTTCCCGTTGCGTCCCGAAGACGTCACCGTCGCGGAAGTACTGAAAGGTGCCGGGTACACGACGGGTATCGTCGGGAAATGGGGCCTCGGGGAACCGGAGACGACGGGCGTCCCGAACCGGCAGGGGTTCGACTACTGGTTCGGCTACCTGAACCAGCACCGGGCGCACAACTACTGGCCCGATTACCTGTGGAAGAACGAAGAGAAGTATCCGCTGCCGAACGTGCTGGCTCGCGAGAACATCGCGAGCAAACGAGAAGCGTACTCGCACGATCTGTTCACGGAAGAGGCGCTCGGGTTTGTCCGACGCCAGAAGGACGCGCCGTTCTTTCTCTACCTCCCGTACACGATCCCTCACGCGAACAACGAGGCCCGCCTCGAGGGAATGGAAGTGCCAAGCGACGAGCCGTATACCAGCGAGGATTGGCCGCAGCAGCAGAAGAACCACGCGGCGATGATCACCCGGATGGATCGTGACGTTGGAAGGCTCATGGGGTTGTTGAAAGAGCTGGGCATCGATAAGAACACGGTTGTCTTCTTCTCGAGCGACAACGGTCCGCACAAGGAAGGCGGCGCGGACCCCGAGTTCTTCGACAGCAACGGCCCGTTGCGCGGGATCAAACGCGACCTGTACGACGGCGGTATCCGCGTGCCGATGATCGCGCGATGGCCGGGCACGATCGAGGCAGGGACGGTGAGCGACCAGGCGTGGGCGTTCTGGGATTTCCCGCCGACGGCAGCCGATCTCGCCGGAACCATGTTTCCGCCGGACGTAGACGGCATATCGATGGTGCCTGCGTTGCTCGGCAATGAGCAGAAGGACCACGACTACCTGTACTGGGAGTTTTTCGAACGCGGATTCAAACAGGCGGTCCGGATGGGCGATTGGAAAGCTGTCAACCTCGGTGGAGGCAAACCCGTCGAGCTCTATGACCTCAAGAAGGACATCGGCGAGAAGGACAACGTTGCCGACAATCATCCGGATGTCGTGGCAAAGATGAAGGTTATCTTCAAGACGGCACGGACCGAGTCAACACTGTTCCCTCGTCGTAGACGTAAACGGTAGGGAACGGTACGGGAATTGGGAAGTTCGCTTCATTTCGGAAGAGAATACGATGGCTGAGAAGCCCGGATTGCTGATACGCGCCTGGAACGTTCTGTTGCAGCGCGGGCCGTTGTCCGTCGCAGAAACTGTCATAACCAGGGTGGCGCACTTTATCTACGAGCACCACGAGGGCTACATTCTCGAACGTGACCTGCACGAACCGATCGAACAGCTCCAGGCGAAAACACCATGCGAATGCAAGTTTCTCGAGACCGACGAAGAGATCGATCAGGTTGCCACTGTCTTTTCGAACCGCCCGCGAGAGGATATCAAGGGGATGCTCGACGCTGGAAAGCGCTGTGTCATTGTGAAAGCCGGCGAGAAGGTCGTTCGCGTCGGCTGGTCGGATTCCGGCGACGTCTACTTGCCGAAGCCGAGCGGAAGAGTGTTCAGCAAAAAGAAGCTGGTGACGTTCCCGGAGGGCTATGCCTATACCGAAGGAAGCTACACATTGCCGGAGGAGCGGCGCAAGGGGTACACGAACGCGTGCGACTCGTTCCATCTCCTGGCATTGGCGGAACTCGGTTTCCACAAGGTGATCACCACAATTGCCTGCAAGAACGAGCCGATGCTGAGAGGAGCGAAGAAGACGGGGCATCGCCTGACCAAGAGGGTCAACTACTGTAGAATACTCGGGATTAGGTTTCGCAAGGTTGAAGACGTGACTGAACCCGATTAGGATCGGGACTGGAGCGACAGTGTCAAAGAAAGAGGGTTTACTGAAGCGTGCGTGGAACGTTCTGTTGAGGCGTGGGCCGGTGTCCATCGGAAAGATCGTCATGATCAGGTTGGCACATTTTGTGTTCGAGCACCATGAGGGTTACATACTCGAACGTGACCTGAACGAACCGATAGACCAGTTCGAGGCGCAAACGCCGTGCGAATGCAAGTTCCTGGACGACGAAACGGAGATCGACCAGCTTCTTGCCGTCCAGCCCAAGCGTACGAGAGAGATCATCCAGGACCGACTGGCAGCCGGGAAACTATGCAACATTGTGAAAGTCGGCGATAAGATCGTCCACGTTACATGGGGAGATTCTGGCGACGTATACCTTCCGAACCCGAGCGGGAGGGTTTTCGGCAAGAAGAAGGTCGTCACGTTTCCGGAAGGATACGTTTACAGAGAGGGTAGCTACACGCCGCCGGAGGAGCGGCGGAAGGGATACTCGAAAGCCAGTTCCTCGTTCAGTTTTGGAGCGATACGCGATCTTGGTTTCCATACGGCGATCGCCACAGTGGCCTGCAAGAACATACCGATGTTACGGGGCATGGTACTATTCAAGTATCTCCTGAAGAAGAAGGTCACGTATGTCAGAGTGCTTGGGATCAAGTTTCGCAAGGTCGAGGATGTGACCTGGGACGACGCCCCGCCGGAGGTGCGCGATTACGCAGCCCGGACACCCCGGAGGTAGCTGCGGAGTTGATGAAGCCGCACGTTGTAATAGTCAGCGAGTTCAGCGATCTCTCGATTCTCCGGATCAAGCTTCGCTCCCTGTTTCAGGTATCCCAACGCTGAACTCAACAGTTCCGCACCGGCCGGCAGATCAAGCTGAAGATTGATCCGCAACAATGCACGGTACGCACTTGCCTTTCCCGTCCCGAGCAGGATCTTCGCCTTTACTTGGTCGAGGGGCAATGCTTCAAGTTCCGGGCCTGCTTTCGCGAGCTTGTCCGGGGTCTCGTTCAGCATTTCGAGCGCGAGCTTGAATTCCTCCTCCGCGACCAGCGGCCAGGGCGGATCAGTTTCGAGGTAACATCTGCCCAGGTAGTAGTGCGCCATTGCCAGGGATGGATCGTCTATCAGTGCCTTGTTGAACAGAATGAGTGCTTCGTCCACCCGCCCGTCAGAGAAGTGTTTCACGCCGTTGCGGTAGGCTTCGAACGCGCGCTTCTCCACGCTGCACCCAACGAGCGGCCCCACACAGGTCGTCAGGAGGAAACCTGCAATAATGATTCTTGAACGTCTGTGCTGATACATCAGCAACTGGAATATGGTTCAGCGATCCTCAGACCAACGGGGTTCGAGCTTGAAGAACCCCGTCCGCACGCCACGCTGCACAAACATCAGCACCTGCCCGGCCTTTTCGTTCTTGATCTGTGAGAGAACGGCTTTGAAGTCCTCTAACGAGCCGACCTTCTTGCCGTCTATCTCTTTGATAATGTCGTTAGTTGCGAGCCCGGCGAGCGATGCCCATCCTCCGCGTTTAGCCCTGTGGATCACCACCCCTTCAGTGTCGGGGTCGAGCTCGCTGAATATGATGAAATCCGCTGTAATCTCTCTTACCGTCAAACCGAGATCCTTGTCCTCGTACTGTTCGGCGTCGCCCGAGTCTTTAGGGCTCTCGCCTAGCGTCAGCTCGACAGTCTGCTGTGCTCTTTCACGCCAGATGATCAAAGGCACCTTCGTCCCTACATCGGTGTCGCGGACCATCTTGGTGAAGTTGACGACGTCGCGGTCGAGTCTTGCGGTCACGGGAATATCACCGAACTTGAGTATGACGTCCCCCTCCTGAATCCCGGCTTGCTCTGCAGGCGCGCCCTTGACGATAGTGCTCACGATTATCCCGCCGGGCGAGTCCAACCCGAGGTACCCGGCGAAATCCTCGGTCAACGGTTGTGTGAAGATGCCCATCCACGCGTGCTTCTCCTCCTCCTCCTCGGTAGGCGGGTTCGCTATAAGATGAGCGAAGATGTCGGACGTGTAGATCAACGGCGTGCCGTACCGGACGTAGATCTCTCCGCCTTCGGTAGGCGACAGATCGTATCCTACCACGCCAACCACTTCGCCGGCGGTGTTGATGACAGGCCCGCCGCGAAGCCCAAAACGCGGTGGCATGTCCGTGACATAGACGCTGCGCGGCCGCTCGATGGCAGAAGTCACCCGAGCGATGTCATAGGTTCGTTCGAAGTCAAGTTGCTGGGTCGAAATACCCATCACCATCACCTCATCGGCGAGGTCGATCACGGGCTTCTCGGCGAACCGTACGTAAGGAAACTCGACGCCTTCCTCGTTGTTGATCCTGAAGAACATCACGTTTACCTTCTTATCCTTCTCCAAGGCTTCAGCGTCGTACTTCTCTCCTGAAGCGAGTTCGACGGTAACGTTGAACGGTTTCTGCTCGCCGACGTACACATGACCGGGAGCCATCACGAGGCCCGCCTCGCTCACGAGCACGCCCAGGCAGTATCCCCGCCGCTTCGTCTTCTCCTGCCCGGAGCGACTGTAGTACTCGAAGGCGTATCTCACCACGGCCAACGCGTCCTCGATCTGGCGGTATGTTTTGCGGATCTGCGCCGGGCTGAACCGTTCCGCACTCTCCTCGGCCACGTAAGCGAGACCGTGACGCTGCAACTCGGGCAAGTCCACGGCGCTCTCTTCGGGTTCCGTGGCTTCTTGTGCCGCAGGCGACAATGTGCAATAGCCGAGCCAGGCAAACGGCACCAACGAGCAGAGAACAAGGACGCGCTGCAGCCGCCTCACCATTCTGCTCATTGCTCCGTCCCGGTCGCCGAGTCGCCACCATCTTCGTAACGGGGTTCGATCAAGACGTACCTGAAAAGTGGGCCGCGTTTCACTCGCAGCAGCACGAGTTCCTTTTTCTCCTCTTGAAGCCTGCCATATATCGTGCTGAATTTGTCGGAGTCGTCGACCTTTTCGCGTTCAACATGGAGTATGATGTCCCCTTGTGCCAGCCTCGCATTAGCGGCAGCACCACCCACCTGAACGCCCGAGACATACACGCCGGTCTTGCCCTCGAGCTTGTGCCGTCTCGAGAGCGATTCGGTCATCTCGCGAACCGTACACCCCCACTGTTCGCACTCGATGTCGTCGGTCTCGAACTTGCCTTTCTCCTTGGTTACGAGCTCGACCTGTTGCTGTTTTCCGTCGCGTATCAGCTCCACCACAACGCGCTTGTCCACGGGCGTGTTTGCGATCAGGTTGCGCACGACAACAAGATCCTCCTCGAACTGTGCGGACAGCGGTTGGCCGTCAAAGACGACGAGTATGTCTCCGGAGACGATGCCCGCCCGCTCGGCAGGCGAGTTCTCTGCAACGCCGCCGACCAGAACGCCTTCCATGGGCTCTTCCCTGGCGATGGTCTCGAGCTCCTGCAGTTCCACGCCAATCCAGCTACGGGTCACCTTGCTGTCGGCGATGATCTGGTCGGCGACCGCTTTGGCAACATTTATAGGGACGGCAAATCCCAGGTTGTCCGCGCCGAGCACCTTGCGCGAGTTTATGCCGATGACGTTCCCCTCGAGGTTTACGAGCGGGCCTCCGCTGTTGCCCGGGTTGATAGCGGCATCCGTCTGTATCCACAAATGATAGGGGGAACCGGCCTCGCCTCCGTCTGAGGGAAAGTACCTGTCCGTGGCGCTCAACGCCCCCACGGACACCGACCGCGACAAGCCGTGCGGGCTGCCCATCGCCATCACTTGTTCGCCGACGTTCAGCTTGTCCGAATCGCCTATCTCGGCGTAGGGTAGCTCATCACCGACTTCCGCGGGATCCAGTTGTAACACGGCGATGTCCGTGTACGGGTCCGTGCCGATAACCTGCGCGTAGATTTCTTTCTTGTTGAAGAGCGTGCAGCGGATTTCTTTCGTCCGCTCTGCTACATGGCTATTGGTGAGGAGGTGGCCGTCGGGGCTGATTATGACGCCACTGCCCGTAAGCGGCATCCCTTTCCGCTCGCCCCGTTCGTAGTACTCTCTGACGGGCTCGAGGTGAACCAGGGCGGGCCGGACCTTTTCTATAGCATCGAAAACCCTGTCCTGGACCGAGCCTTCGACGGCGACACGAACGACCGAGCAGCCGCAGATCACTGTCGAGCACAACAGTGTCAGGACCGTGGGCCAACAGCGTCTCACGCGTTCACATCCGAAGGAGATACGCAACCAGTACAAACCGGGACTACCCCCTTAAAATGTGTCCGAAACACATTTCCAAAGGATCGCGCGGGACGGCACACAGAGCCCGCCCCGCACCGATGCGCACCGATGAGTCACGATACGACCAGGAACTACCCCAGTTGGAAGATCGTGCCCAGCTTCATGGCCAAGCCCATGTTGCCGGCTATCTTGAGCTTTCCGCTCATAAAGGCCATCTGTCCGTTGAGCTTTCCGCTGAGCACGTCAAGCCAGTCCTGTGAACTGACAGTCAGCGTAATGCTCGGGCTATCGTGTGTCCCCTCATTTACGGTCAGTTCTCCGTCCGTGATAACGGCATTCCATTCGCCGCCACCCTCTCCGGTGATGTTGAACTGATAGACTGCATTCATGCCGGCAGCTTTGTCCTTCTGGAACGTCGCGGGCATGTTATCGAACGCCTCTTTAACCGTCACGCTATGTCACCTCCTTTCGAACATCCGTTTCTCCTCCCTCGTATCCACCAGCGAAGACATACTAGCACGGTTTCCAGCCTTTGTCAATCACTAATCAGCAGCACCGGAGATGTGCCGCAACCCTTGATTCTGCTCCGCACGCGTACTACACTACCTGTGAGGTGTTGTATAGCAGGTATGCCGTTGTCGTATTCAGGAGGTCTACATCATGAGGAGAACAGTTATATTCGCAGTGCTCTTTGCATTGGCGGTTTCTGTCGAATGGGAGGGAGCAGTTGCTGCCGACCTTGGCTCCGGGCCCGCAGATCTCGCCAAACATCTGGTTAAAAGAGCCGGTACGTCTCGCGGTTTATGTTCGATCCTGGGGTGCAGCGATGGGGAACTGCCGCTTGAGATGGTTCGCGCCAGCGGCTTCGTGATTCATGTTCAGGACCCTGTGAGCTCCTCTGTCGCTGCGGTCCGGGAGAAGGTTGACGCAGACGGGATCCACGGAAGCCGAATGGTCGTCGAGAAAGGACCGCTGAACAAGCTGCCCTACGCGGACAATACAGTCGACCTGGTCGTTGCGACGTCGTTGATGGACCGCTCCTTGCCGGAAATGCTCCCGTCGGATATCGATAAGGGACACGCCCTCTTCGAGCTTTCGGTGGCCGAGATTCTGCGTGTTCTGCGTCCGGAAGGGAAAGCGATTCTGGGCCGCGCCAAGTCGTCAGACGGTGAGTTGACGGCGCAGCAGATCCGGAACTGGCTGCGGGACGGCGGCGTTGGGGAGTTCGCCGTTGGCGAAGACGATTTCGGACTGTGGGCGGAGCTGACCAAGGACTGTCCCGAAGGCGTGGATTCGTGGAGCCACTGGGAGCACGGTCCCGACAACAACCCTGTCTCGACCGATACCGTCATCACGGCCCCGTATAGAACCCAATGGCTGGGCGTTCCGTACTATATTGCGATGCCAGCGATTACAACCGTGGCCGGTGGCCGCATCTTCACTGCGATGGGGCACATCGCCCACCACAAACGGGAGGAGAAGTGGCTTAACACGGTGCTGGCACGCAACGGGTACAACGGCGAGGAGCTGTGGCTGCGCAGGCTGCCCGACGGCTACCTGGTCCACAGGTCGGCGTTCGTCGCGACCGACGACGTCTTTTACATGATCGACAGCGACGGCGACGGCTGCCTGATGCTCGACCCGGAAACCGGCAAGGAATTGGACACCCTTCACGTCCCGGATCTCGACGGCGAATGGAAATGGATGGCGTTGCAGGACGGTGTTCTGTTTGTGCTGGCGGGCAAGAAGAAAGACCCGCCGGAGACAACCCTGGTGCGGAGCACGTACCGCGCGTGGAGCTGGGGTGAGCTGAGCCGCGGGTATTACGAAAAGAGGGTGCCCTGGGGGTTTGGGGAGACGATCGTCGCCTACGACTTGGACCAGGGGAAGACCCTCTGGCGGCACACGGAGGATAAGCCCATAGACTCCCGCGCCATGGTGATTGGGGGCGGCAGAGTGTTCTTCTACGGTCCCGACTCGCATACAGGATGTCTTGACGCGAAATCCGGCGCAGTGGTGTGGACCAATGACGACCGGAAGATCATAGACCTGATCGAGGAGCCGGGTAGCGGGCTGCAATCGACCCCCGGGTTCCGAACGACGTGCTTCTGTTTGTACACGCCCGACGCGCTGTTTTACGAGGCTCAGACCAGGATGAACATCGTTGCCGTATCCAACAAGGATGGCAGCCTGTTGTGGAGCCGAAAGAAGACGACCAACAACCCGAACATGCTGTATGCCGGCGGTCATTTGCTTGTGGGTATCGGGCCCGAAGGGAACACGCTCGTGCTCGATCCACTGACCGGCGATACGATCGAGGATCTCGGGTTCAAGAAACGGTCATGCGTCCGGTTGACTGCAACCCATGATTCGTTCTTCTGTCGAGGTTGGCCCGAAGGTTTGACGCGATACGATCGCAACGCGAAGAAGGTCCTTTTTAACGGCGCCATGAGACCCTCCTGCAACGATGGCGTCATAGCTGCCAACGGCATGTTGTATTTCGGACCGTGGCTGTGCGATTGCAACCTGTCGCTGATGGGTACGACGGGCATGTGTTCGGCGGGCGACTTCAGAGTCGAGGATGAAGACCCGGTGAGCGAACGGCTCGAGGTTGCCGAAGCCGCTGTTTCCGCTCCCCGGGTTCTGGAAATCACCCAGGAAGACTGGCCCACGTACCACGGCAACAATGACCGGGGCGCCTGCTCGAAAGCCGTCGTCCGGACAACCCCGCGGAGACGGTGGGCGTTTCAGCCGGAGGTGTCGCTTGCGTCGAGCGCTCCGTCCGCTGCAGGCGGTCTGATCTTCTCGTGCGCTGACGACGGGAAGGTGCGTGCGTTCGATGCTGAGACGGGACAACTGCGGTGGTCTTTCGCGACTGCGGGCCCGATCAAGCAGCCGCCCACGATCTCAAAGGGACGGGCGTACGTGGGCTCCGGGGACGGATACGTCTACGCGCTCGAGGCTGCGACGGGCAGGCAACTGTGGCGGTTCCGGGCGGCGCCCGTCGAGAGGCGGATAATGCTGTATGGATCGCTGTGCTCGACCTGGCCGGTCAATAGCGGCGTCCTTGTTGAGGACGGTGTCGCCTACGCGGCTGCAGGTTTCATTGATTACGACGGCACCTACGTCTGCGCGCTGGATGCTATCACCGGAGAGCCCAAGTGGCGGAACAACACGTCGGGCCACTTGGACGAGGAGCTTCGCAAGGGTGTGTCCCCGCAGGGCGCGCTCACCATTGCGGGGAATCGTCTCTGGATGCCGGGAGGAAACGTGATATCCCCCGCGGCATACGACATCAAGACCGGCGAGTGCCTGACGCGGTCGGTCGGCAACGGGTCGCCGAGAACGAACCGTGGCGAAGAGATAGGTGTGCTCGGGAAGGAGCACCTCATTCTGGGCGGGCGGTTGCAGTACTCGGCCACGAAGAACTACGTGAATCCCGGCTCGTTCGAGATCGCAAAAGTCGAGCCTGGTCGGCGTGCACGCATGGAGCCGTTGGGTTCCGGCAAGATTCCTCCCGCATGGTCATCTGAGATTATGGTGATGGTAAACGGCCCAAACACCGTGCCTGCGTGCATTGATGTAGCGGCGATCGATGAGTACGTCGAGAAGTGCCGTTCGATGAACCGGGACAGCAAGCTCAGGAGTCTTGGCAGGCTCAAGAAGCGTTGGGTAGCAAATGACCTGCGGGGCGGCGACACGGTAGCGTTGGCGATTGCGTCAAACGCGGTGCTTGTTGCGTATGAAATGCCCAGACCTCGGTCGCTGGCATCGCAGTGGTTCGTCAGCGCTCTCGATCCGGATACCGGCAAGACGATCTGGAAACGCGAGCTGCCGTCTGGGGCGCTTGCGGGTGGTTTGCTGGTTGACCGTGACGGCCGGGTTGTGGTAACGCTCGAGAACGGGGGTATGGTGTGCTTCGGTTGACGGTGTTGGCGGCGGGCCTCGTGGCGCTCGCCGCTGTCTTATCACCGGTTGCGTCCGCCTGCGGGACGTCGGTGCGCGATGCGTCTTTTGGGGTGCCTCGGGATGTGCACCGCCTGTGCGTTATTGGCGACGCGACGGACGGTTCGGCGAACGCTGACTACGAATCGCTGGCACCATGGCTCGAGGGGCCGGGCGCGGGTCTCAACCTGGAACTCGTCAGGGTAAACGCGGACGATCCGGAGGTGAACTGGGAGGAGCATGCGATTCCTTCGGCCCCGCCGAGTCTGCCGGTTGTGGTGCTTGTGGGCCGGAACAGTGCCGAGCGTCGCAGCTTCTTGATAGACCACTGGGAGCCCGGTCCGAACGGCGCCGACCTCGAAAGTCTGCGGCTGTCGCCGGTACGTGAGGCTGTGCTTCGCGATGTTCTCTCGCACGTGGCGGTGCTGTTGTATGTTCCCGGGACGGGCGCGGATTCGGGTTCGGCCGAGAGCGTTTTGGAGGCGGTGGTGAAGGAGTGGAAACGGAAGCAGCCGCCCGGTGTCTCGGTGGTGAGAGCGAACCGCGCTGACGAGCGCGAACGGTTGCTGCTGTCGTTTACGGGGATCCCTCCGGACGGCCCTGACTGGGTTGGCGTCGTTTTTGGTCGCATGAAACTGATGGCACCACCGCTTTTGGGCGCAGAGATAACGGTGGAACGTCTAAACGAGCTGATCGGGCAGTTGACGCAGGAGTGTTCGTGTCTCCGGTCGCCACAGAGCATGGGAGTCGACATGCTCTGCCCGTGGGACGAGCGTATGAGCGCGAAAGTCGAGACGATCATAACACCGGACATCCTGGCAGCACGCACCGAGGCAGAGTTCTTTGGTTCCAGCCGGCGTTTGCTGGCTGTTACGGTCGTTGCATTG
Source organism: uncultured bacterium (assembly GCA_964524145.1). Lineage (GTDB taxonomy): Bacteria > Hydrogenedentota. Next base: position 11,222 of record CAZGCA010000119.1, read on the forward strand.
GTTGTGCTGGCGTTAGCGAACGTCTTTGCAGCGACGCTGATAATGCTCCGTAAGAGGCGGCGGTACATTCCGCCGACACTGAACGGGCAGAAAGGTTGACAACGTTGGGTTGCACCGTGCGTGAGGATATCAAGATGAGACGGATACTGTTACTGGTGGCTGTGTGTGCGGCGGGTTGTGCTGGGACAGCGCCCGGGCCGGCAGGTGGCGGGGTGACGATGCTTGCGCCTGCAGGTGATATGGCGTTGCTGTACGAAGACGGGTTCGAATCGGCGACGGCGTCGAGGTGGGAACCGTCAGACGCGAGCGCCTGGCGCGTCAAATCGATAGGCGGCAACAACGTCTATTCGCTCTTCAAGGATTGCAGCTACGAGCCACCAGTCAGGGCACCGCAGAACTTCGCTCTCTTGAAAGACCTTGAGGTGAAGAGCTTTGTGCTCGAGGTGAAGGTGCAGTCCACAGAGCCTGAGTACGGACACCGTGATGTGTGCCTCTTTTTCGGGTACAACGATCCGTCGCATCTTTATTACGTCCACTTTGCGACGAAGGCGGACGACCACGCGAACTCCATCTTCGTTGTGGACGGCAAGCCGCGTGTGTCGATCGCGTCGCAACGCACGTCCGGCACGCACTGGGACGAAAGCTGGCATACGGTGCGTGTGGAACGAGACGTTGTGACCGGCATGATCAAAACCTACTTTGACGATATGACAACCCCGGTGATGCTGGCAATGGACAAGACCTTCCTGCGCGGTCGCATCGGTATCGGCTCGTTTGACGACACGGCAAACTTCGACGACCTTCGCGTGTGGGGCGAGCGTTTCTAG
>CAZGCA010000120.1:0-11086 GCA_964524145.1 uncultured bacterium
AGGTGGTATGTGGTGTCTCCCAGTGGGAAAGGGAGCAGGGTGGAGTTTGGAGTCTTGAGTTTCAAGTCTTGAGAGAGAAGGGAGGCAAGCCGACCGCCAAGACTTACAACAGGAACTGCGGACTAGAGGGCGGGACGGTCCACCTCGCGTACGGGGCCGAGGCAGGTCAGGCTGACCTTGTCGTCAGTAATGAATTCCTCTGCGAGAGCCTTCACGTTGTCACCCGTGACGGCATCAAACTGCCGCAGAACCTCCTCGACGGGCTCGACGGTTCCCCGATATATGTACGACGCGGCAATACGGGCCATGCGTGCGGACGTCGTCTCGAGCGCAAGCACCATGCTGCCCTTGATCTGCTCCTTGGTGTTTCGCAGCTCGTCGTCGGGAACGTGGTTGTCTCTGATGTCGCGCAACTCGTCGAACACCAGATCGATCGTCCGGTTCAACCGGTCGGGCGATGTTGCGGCATAGACGCAGAGCGCGCCCGTGTTCGCCAGCAGCATCGAGTACGCGCCTATCGTGTATGCCAGCCCCTGTTCTTCTCTGACCTTCTGGAACAGGCGCGAGCTTGCGGTGCCGCCGAGCATCTGCGCCATGACGGTTAGCGGGAACCGGCGCGGGTCGCTCGCCGTCAGCGTCGGCATTCCGAGATAGAGCTGTGCCTGGCCGATCTCACGGTAGTGGCAGCGCGTTTCAGCGCGTATAGCCGGCTCTGACGGACCGGGATCCGCCTGCCCTGACGGGAACTCGCTGAACTGATCCGATACGAGTTCCATGACCTCGTCGGCAGAGAACTTTCCCGCAGCAGTAATGACGATCTTTTCGGAGCGGTACCGTTGGCGGTAGAAGCCTCTGATATCATCGCGTGTGGCACCACGGATAACGTCGGCACTCCCCGTTATCGGGAACCCCGTCGGATGATCGGGCCACAACTGCTGGAAGAACAGGTCGTGGACATACTCTTCGGGCGAATCATATATCTCGGCGATCTCCTCGATGACAACGCTCTTCTCGCGCTCGATATCGGCATCTATGTCCCTGACCGGCGTCTCTTGAAACGCAAGCGAGTTCTTGAGCACGTCGCCGAGCAGTTCGAGCGCCAGCGGCACGTGGTCAGCGAGAATCCGGACATAGACGGAAGTCCAGTCGCGACCGGTCGAGGCGTTCATCGATCCACCACGTGACTCGACGGTTTCCATCAACTGGCGGGCGGTACGCGTGCGCGTGCCCTTGAAAAACAGATGCTCCATGAAATGAGAGAGACCGTTGGTGTCAACGGTCTCGTTCGATGACCCGGTTTTGATCCACGCGCCGATGCTCGCGGACTCGAGGTGCGGCATCTCCTCGAGCAGAACTGCGACACCGTTGGACAGCTTGTGGATATGCACTAACGCTACCGCCTGTCGCGACTTCCTCGGCGAGGGGGCCGTCCACCGCGTTTGTCGCCGGACTGCCGTGGACGATAGCTTTTCTTGTCCCTGCTATCCCTGGAATCTCTCCTGGTCCTTCGCTCGACGAGGCCAAGCTCTATATCAGCCTCGAGCTTGCTCAAGTTGATCCGGTTCATCGAATCAACTTCTATGCACTTGACCTTGATGACGTCGCCTTCCTTGAGCACGTCCTCGACTTTGTCGATACGTTCGTTGGCGATCTCGGATATGCGTACGAGCCCTTCCTTGCCCGGCAGAATCTCAACAAACGCTCCGAAATTGACGATGCGCATCACCGTGCCGTCGTATAGCGTTCCCACCTCGACATCGGCAGTGATAGCCTCGATCATCTCGATGGCCTTCTTGGCAGCCTCACCTTCAACCGCAGCGATGGTCACCGTGCCGTCATCCTCGACTTCTATCTCAGCGCCCGTTGTCGCGGTAATGTTGCGGATAACCTTGCCGCCCGGGCCGATGATCTCCCGAATCTTCTCAGGATCAACCTTGATCTGTGTTATCCGCGGCGCGTAGATAGATATATCTTCCCGAGGCTCGGCCAACGTCGCCTTCATCTTCTCGAGGATCTCGATCCGCGCATCCTTCGCCTGCACGAGCGCGCGCCAGACCAGGTCCGGCGACACACCGGGGATCTTCATGTCCATTTGCCATGCCGTGATGCCTTTCACCGTGCCGGCAACCTTGAAGTCCATATCGCCGTAATGGTCCTCGAGCCCCATAATATCCGTCAGCAACAGCGACTCATCCTCCTCTTGTATGAGCCCTATTGATACGCCGGCAATAGGCTCTTTCACCGGTACGCCGGCGTCCAACAGCGCCAGCATCCCGCCGCAAACCGCGGCCATCGAAGAGCTGCCGTTGGACTCGAGGATGTCCGAGACGAGTCGTATCGTGTAAGGAAACTCCTCTTCCGTGGGAGTGATGCCCTCTAACGCGCTCTCGGCCAACGCGCCGTGGCCGATCTCACGCCGTCCGGGTCCCCGAATCGGTTTCACCTCGCCAACGCTGAACGGCGGGAAGTTGTAGTGGAGCATGAACCGCTTGAACGACTCGCCCGTCAGCTCGTCGAGCTTCTGCTTGTCGCGAGACGTTCCGAGCGTGGCGGCAACAAGCGCCTGGGTTTCCCCGCGAGCAAACAGCGCCGACCCGTGCGCTCTCGGAAGCATTCCGACTTCGCATGTTATCGGACGAACCTCGTTCAGCCCACGGTTGTCCGCCCGCCTCTTCTCTTTCACGACTGCCTCTCGGAACCGCCGCTCGACTTCCTTGTCGAAGATGGAACGCATGTCCTGTTCGCGCTCCGGATACTCCTCCTGCAACCGTTCAACGATCGAGTGGAGGAGGTTCCGCGTGATCTCCACCCTTTCCGCCTTGACAGGCGTAAAGAGAATGCGGTTGATATCCGCTTCCATAATCTCGATAACGGCCTTTTTCAGACCAGGATCCTCCTCCAAGGGCGGCACTTCAAGCTTAACCTTGCCAACCATGGACACGAGGTCTTTCTGGAGGTCTATCGACGTCTGCAACGCCTCCTGCCCAAACCGGACCGCGTCGGCCATCAGCTCCTCGCTTGCCTCGTTCGCAGTCCCGCAGAGCATCACCACCCCGTCCCGCATGCCGGACACCACAATATCCAGCTCGCTTTCCTCCAGACGGCTGTACGTCGGGTTGAGCACAAACTCGCCGTCTACATAACCCACACGCACGGAACCCAGAGGCCTGCCGAACGGTATTTCCGATATCATCAGGGCCGCCGAGGCACCTATCATGGCCGGTACGTCGATCTCGTTCTCCTGGTCCGCCGACAGTACCGACACGATTATCTGGACCTCGTTGCGGTAATGATCAGGAAACAGCGGCCGAATGGGGCGATCTATCATCCGCGCTATGAGCACCTCGCGTTCGCTCGGTCTCCCCTCGCGACGGAAAAAGCCGCCCGGTATCTTGCCCGCCGCATACGTCTTCTCACGGTACTCGACAAAGAGCGGGAGCCAGCTCCTCGGAGACGGCTCCGGAGCTACGACTGCCGTGGCAAGGATCATTGTACCGCCATACTGCACTGTGACGGCGCCGCTCGCCTGTTTGGCCAGCTTGCCGGTTTCGATTATCAGTTCTTCATCTCCGTAGGGAGCACGAACAGTGTCTGCCATTAGTACATTCCTTTTCTGAATAACGTTCCGGTCGCGCCTTTCCCGCGATCCTGCATACACGCAACGCGTGACCGAACTCTTCGGCGTAACGCCTCTATCTCCTCAGGTTAAGCGCCTCGATGAGTGTGCGATACCTTTCTGCGTCTTTACGGTGAAGGTAGTCGAGCAGGCGACGCCTTGTCCCCACCAACTTCAACAAGCCCCGGCGGCTGCCATGATCTTTCTTGAACGCTTTGAAATGCTCCGTAAGCTGGTTGATCCTTTCGGTCATGAGGGCAACCTGGACTTCGGGCGACCCGGTATCCCCCTCGTGTTGTTGGAACTTTTTGATTATCTCCTCTTTCTTCTCTTTCGCCAGTGCCACGGCACAGTTCCTCCTTGTGTTGTTGTTCCGCCCTGCCCGAGGAACCCGCTGGAGGCAGCGGGAACCCCAGTCCAGGGTACATGCTCCTCTACGTATCGGTCAATGCAGCCAACCCCGGCAGTTCCTTGCCTTCGAGCATCTCCAATGAGGCACCGCCGCCGGTCGAGACGTGCGCCATCTTCTCCGTCAGCCCGAACTTGCTGATTGCGGCTGCGGTGTCGCCGCCTCCTATCACGGTGGTGGCGGCGCAGCCCGCTAGGAACTTGGCAACAGCCTGTGTCCCCTCGGCAAACGCTGCCATCTCGAACGCGCCAAGCGGGCCGTTCCACACAACGGTCTTCGCCGAGCTAAGCCTCGATATGAACTCTTCCACGGTCTTCGGACCGACGTCAAGCCCCATCCACCCGGACTCGATACCGTCCCGGGACACAGTCTTCGTTTCGGCTTGCGCACTGAACGCGTCGCCGACGACGTGGTCTTCCGGCAGGACCAGTGGAACGTTCTCCTTCTTCGTGCCGGCAAGTATATCCCTGGCCACACCGAGCTTATCCGCCTCGAGCCGCGAGTCGCCGACCCCGATGCCCTGGGCGTTCAAGAACGTATACGCCATAGCGCCTCCCACAAGGAAGCAGTCAACGTTCTTCACGAGGTTCGAGATAACACCTATTTTGTCGGAGACCTTCGCACCGCCGAGTATGGTTACGAACGGTTTCTCAGGTGCGCTGAGTATCTTGGTGAAAAACCGTATCTCTTTCTCGAGCAGGTATCCCGCAGCCGATTGAGCGACATGCTTCGTCACCCCGACCGTCGATGCGTGCGCCCGATGAGCCGCCCCAAACGCATCGTTCACATACACGTCGCCAAGTCTGGCGAGAGCCGCAGAGAACCCTTCGTCGTTCTTCTCCTCCTCGGGATGAAACCGCGTGTTTTCCAGCAGCACAACATCGCCCTGAGACATCGCGTTCACCGCCGACTCGACCTCGGCGCCAACGCAATCCTCGGTCTTCTTCACCTCGGCGTCTATCAGTTCGGAGAGTCGCTCAGCAACCGGCGTCAGCCGCATCGATTCGACCACCTCGCCTTTTGGCCGGCCCAGATGCGACATCAGGACGACTTTGGCGCCTTGACCCCTCAGATGGTTGATTGTCGGCAACGCGGCACGGATGCGAGCGTCGTCCGTGATGCTGCACTCTTTGTCCATCGGAACGTTGAAGTCAACACGCACAAGCACGCGTTTGCCGCCAACATCGATATCCTCGACAAAGAGCTTGTTCATTTTCGGTTTAACCTATTCGAGCTTAGAGCTTCGCCAATATCTTGAAAAGATCGACGCACCGGCACGAGTATCCCCACTCGTTGTCGTACCACGAGATGACCTTGACCATGTTATCCTCGATCACCTTCGTGAACTCTGGATCGAAGATGCTCGAATGCGGGTTGCCGATGACGTCCGTCGACACCAGCGGGTCTTCCGTGTACTGAAGGATACCCTTGAGCCGCTTGGTTCCGGCAGCTTTCTCTATTGCAGCGTTGATCTCTTCCGCCGTAGCCTTCTTCTCGAGTTGTGCAACAAAGTCGCAGACCGACCCGTCAGGAACAGGAGCCCGCATCGCCATTCCGTCAAGTTTGCCGTTAAGCTCCGGGATAACCTTGCCGACTGCGGCAGCGGCACCGGTCGTCGTCGGGATAAGCGACATGCACGCTGCCCGTGCGCGACGCAAGTCGGAGTGGGGCAGGTCCAGTATTTTCTGGTCGTTCGTGTAGGCATGGATCGTTGTCATCAACCCACGAACAACACCGAAAGTGTCGTGCAGCACCTTCACAACCGGTGCGAAACAGTTAGTTGTACACGACGCTGCGGAGATCAGAGTGTCCGAGGCTTTCAGCACATCGTCGTTGACGCCGAGGACTATCATGGCGTCTATCTCATCTTTCGGCGGTGCCGACACAAGTACCTTCTGCGCTCCCGCATCCAGATGCAATTGCATCTTCTCGCGAGACCGGAAGAACCCGGTTGATTCGAGCACGATCTCTACGCCCAGATCACCCCACGGGAGGTCGGCCGGGTTTTTCTTGCTCAACACTTTTATTTCCGCACCGTTGACAACCAGTGCCCCCTCTTTGGCCTCGACCTCTCCCTGGAACTTGCCGTGGATCGAGTCGTACTTGAGCAGGTGCGCCAGCGTCTCCGCGTCCGTCAGATCGTTCACGGCGACAAGCTCCAACTCTTTGTCAGTTGCCATCGCTCTGAAGGTGTTCCTGCCTATTCTTCCAAAACCGTTAATCCCTATCTTCACTGCCATCTTCTTTCTCCTTCGTCTCCCAAATGTCCCTGGGTTTGTCTCGTCTCACACGAAAAACAAAAAGCCCAAGACGTCAAAGTGCTGCCGAAAGACTTCACGTACCGGCTAGAACGCACTCCCGCCTTGGACGGATGCTATGCTGCAAACGTTCTTCTGGGACTTTCTTCAGCCCTTGACCTTCCTCGCGAAGGTCCACACATCTTCTATTCCCTTCTCGAGTCGCACCAATTATGCCACAGCCGAATCAAGATGTCAAACACTTTTTTCGCGCAGTGCGGAGCCTCCCTTTCCGAGAGACATGGTGCCATCTGTAGTAGTGCGTCAGGAGTTGGCGTCTCGTTCGTCGATAGTGTATTATCGTCCGCAAGTCCGGTCTCGAGACGGGGCCGAGAGGGAAAACGGCGGTTGGATGTGTTAGCCAGGAAGATTTGAGCGTCGTGCAAGGGGTCGCGGACCATTCGAGCAACACTGAACGTATCGTAAGTGTCGTTCTGCCGGTGTTTAACGCCTCGGCGTATATCGGTGCAGCCATACACTCTATCCTTGATCAGACCTTTGCAGCGTTCGAACTCATTGTCGTCGACGACGGCTCGTCGGATGGGAGCCCAGAGATTATCGAGCGCATTGCGTCGTCCGACCGGAGGATCGTCACACTTACACGGGAGCATGCGGGCCTTGTGGCCGCACTGCAAAAGGGTGTTGCCGTCTCCCGGGGCCGATACATTGCGCGGATGGACGCGGACGACATCTCTCTGCCGCGCAGGCTCGAAGCTCAGGTTGAGTTGCTCGACGCGAACCCCGCCGTGGACGTTGCAAGCTGTCGCGTCGAGTTTTGTAGCGCTGTGCCGTTCGGCACCGGAACAGAACGCTACGCACGATGGGTCAACTCGCTGGTCTCCCCCGAGGATATCGCCCGGGATATCTTCGTCGAAAGCCCCATCCCGCATCCATCCGTGATGATGCGGGCCGAAGCGCTCGAGCGTGCGGGCGGGTATCAAGACCATGGTTGGCCTGAAGATTACGACCTCTGGCTGCGTATGCACCTGTCCGGCAGCCGATTTGCCAAGGTGCCCGAAACGCTGCTTAGATGGAGTGTCCGCGACGATAGCCTTTGCAGAACGGACAAACGCTACTCGATTGAAAAGTTCAGAGCGTGCAAGCTACACTATCTCTCGCGCAGCCACCTCAAGGATCGGTACGAAGTGTTAGTGTGGGGAGCTGGCAGGGTCGGCAAACCGTGGGTGCGCACGCTGAAACAGGCGGGATTCGACGTCCCTTGCATCGTGGATGTCGACCCCCGCAAAACAGGGAAAACCATACACGGTGCGAAGGTCATATCGCCGGACGAGGTGCCGAGCGCAGGCACGTACGTGCTGCTGGTGGCTGTCGGCGCACCTGGCGCGCGTGAACTGATACGCGAAGACCTCGGCAGGAAAGGCTACAGGGAGACGGCGGATTTTGTCTGCGTCGCGTAGACGTGTGCAGATCGGAGAACGAAACGGCAAGGAAACCTAAAGAATGGTCACGTACGACGAAAAGAGCTTCATACTCAACGGTGAACGGGTGTTTCTCACGTCAGGCTCGGTACACTACTTCAGGGCACCGCGCGAGTCCTGGCACGAGATACTTCTCAAAGCCAAACGGTGCGGGCTCAACACCATCGACACCTACGTCGCCTGGAACATGCACGAACCTGAAGAGGGCACATACCGCTTCTCGGGCGATCTCGATCTCGATTACTTCATCTCCCTCGCCGGCGAGCTTGGTCTCTACGTCATCATGCGGCCCGGCCCGTACATCTGTGCAGAATGGGATTTTGGCGGGTTCCCTGCATGGTTGATCAATAAAGAAGGTGTCCGGTTGCGCACCTACAACAAGCCGTATCTCGAGTATGTAGACCGGTTCTTCGACAAGCTCGTCCCGATTTTCGCCGCTCGCCAGGCAACCCGCGGCGGCAACGTCATTCTCGTGCAGGTTGAGAACGAATACCAGGAGCGCTACGGCAGCGAAGGCATCCGTTACATGGAATACGTGCGCGACGGGTTGCGCAGCCGTTCCATCGATGTGCCGCTTATCACGTGTGCCGGCAGCGTTTCGGGCGCTATCGAATGCGTCAACAGCCACAACCCCGCCGAGCTGATGCCGTGGCTGAAGGAGAGACAACCCGACATGCCGCTCTTCTCCACCGAGTTCTGGTCAGGATGGTACGATCTCTGGGGATCCGCCCACAACGGCAGATCGCCCGAAGACTTGATGCGGGCAACATTCGACATCATGGCCGTCGGCGGCGCCGGGTACAACTACTACATGTATTTCGGCGGAACGAACTTCGGCTACACACCGATGTACCTCCAGACGACAAGCTACGACTACGACGCGGCCATCAGCGAAGCCGCCGGCTGCTCGGACAACTACTTCGCCGCGAAGTCTGCCGCATACTTCGCCCAGAGTTTCGCCGATGTGCTGACCAACGCGCCACAGCCTGCCGGGGACCCTGCCCAGCTTGCTCCAGGTGTCCGGACGCTCGAACGCGCTTCCGACCGCGGCAGAATAGTCTTCGTGCAGAACGTCAACAGCAAACAGGTCACCGTCCAACTCGAGCCAGACGACGGAGCGATACCGGAAATCACTGTTCCCGCGAACCACACCGTGCCTTTCGTCTTCGACTACGCGTTTTCCGACGGTTCCGTGCTCAACTGGTGTACCGGCACCATCCTGACCATCCAGGACGACGGCAGTGCCCGGGCAGTCATCGTCGTGTACGGCGAAGCCAACACTTCGGGGCAGATCGGTCTTACGGTCGCCGGTAAGAGTCACACACTTGAACTTGCCTTCCCCCAGGGGGATTCCGTGGGCAAGAGCACTGTCGGCAACGTGGTTGTGCTGAGCATGAACAAAGAGATGGCCGCAAGAACGTACCTCTGCGAGTCAAACATGGGTAACCACATCGTTTGCGGACCGCACTTTGTCAGGAACCTTGCCAGAACCGACTCTTCGATCGTGGTCGAGGCCGACTTCACGCCCGGTAAACACACGTGCTACATCTTTGGCCCCGAGGCCGAGATGGAAACCGAGGTTGAGGTGGCTCGCGACAGGCCGGAACTGCCTGCACTCACGGGCTGGCTCATGAGGGACGAGCCGCTGGATATCGGCGGAACGGACAAGAACTGGCAGACAACTGACAAGCCGGTTTCGATGATCGCTCTCGGCAACGGCTCGAACGCCTACGGCTGGTACAGAACCGCCTTCGACAGCGAGACTGAGAAGACTGCGACGCTCAGCTTCGCCGATTGTGCCGACCGGTTGACGCTCTTCGTCAATGGGGGCCGCGTCGGCACGTCGCAAGCGCCTCCCGAAGATCGCAAAGGCAAGTGGGCTGCAACCTTCAACGTCCACGTTCAGCAAGGCCGTAACACCGTTCTCGTTCTCGCAGACAACCTCGGTCTCGCGAAAGGTGACTGGCAGATAGGCAGGCCGATGGAGACCGAGAAGAAAGGGATCTGGGACGACGTGACGCTGGGCGACGATGAGAAGCCGCTCATGGGGTGGCAGTTCCTCGGCAGGCTCAAAGGGGAACGTGAAGGGTGGTACCTGCCCGACTCCCAGGCGAACATCCGATGGCTGCCACTTGACGAGACGGACGATAACGCTGGGCCGCGCTGGTTCAAGACCGAGTTTCAGCTCCCACAGAGGCTCCTGGACACCCGATTACCGCTGCGGGTCGCCATGGACAGAATGGGCAAGGGCGTTATCTGGATCAACGGCCATAACCTCGGCAGGTACTGGAACGTCGGTCCCCAATACGACTACTACGTTCCTCACGAGTGGCTCGAAAAACACAACCTGCTCGTGATCGTCGAGGAAGATACACATTTCCCCACCAACGTCCGGCTTGTCTACGACCAGGCCGTTGACGCCATCCCGACAAGGGTGAGTTTCGCCTGAACAGCGTCACATGATATGCATTCCCACGGAGGACCGTGGGAACGAGACAAAAGGTGAGTTTCGCGTAGTCCGCCCCTCGCCTTGACAGACCGTAGCAAAACGCAAGACCACCCAAAGAACAACCGGAATATCACAAGCGCCTCCAAAGGACTAATCCGGGCCGGGTACTGTACTGTAGATACCGGTTGGAACGGAAAGGAGAGATTTGGAGCAGCTACCGATGGATGGAAAGGGGGTGAAGAGGCAGCCGTGGAACAGCACATCGCGTCCAGTGTCGGCCCGGGCGCTGGCCTGGATTGAGCGTAGGGTCGCCGGTCTGAACTACGGAGACGTGACGATACTCGTGCGCGGCGGGGTGATTGTGCAGATCGACCGTCTGGAAAAAGAGCGGCACAACGAGGCCGGAACCGCCCGCTGAGCACAATGGACAACGAATAGAGACAGCCGAGAGCCGGAACCGGGTAAGGGAGGCTCCCTTCGAGGAGGGCCTACCCATGCCCACGATTCCGGGATACGTATTTGTGGAGGTGTTGTTTGACCCGTATGAGCTCGACCTTCTGGACGAGTCGCTCCGGCTGGGGTACGAGTCGCCGGACGACGTCGAAACCAAGCTCGCCGAACGCGAACGACTCCAACCGCTTATCGATGAGGTGAAACGCAGAATGCAAACCGAGCTGACAAGTCGCCAGCGCGACTGTATCACTCTCCGCTACCTTGAGGGTCTCAGCGAGGAACGCGTCGGGAAAGCGCTGAATATCCACCGCTCCACCGCCCGCGAACACATCCAGGCAGGAATCGCGAAACTCAGAAGTTGCTTTCTTCGTAACCCTTCATAAGGGTTACATAGCCCGACACTTGTACAAGATGGCGGTTTTC
>CAZGCA010000121.1:0-11022 GCA_964524145.1 uncultured bacterium
ACTGATTCTGACTCAAAACAGCTCTTCAGCTGGCACATGATAAGGCGGTGTTGGAGCGCCAAATTGATGTTACCGACCGGCAGATCGATCAACTGGCTTACGAACTGTACGGCCTGACAGAAGAGAAAATCCGGGTTGTGGAAGGGGTGACGCAATGACACCCCCCACCCGTCATCGCGAGCCACGCTCCGGCGTGGCGTGGCGATCTCATCACGGGTTCGGCTTATGGACAACGCGAGATTGCCACGTCGCTTGCGGACTCGCTCCTCGCAACGACGGTTAGGAAGGTGATCGGTGACGCGTTGAGTCATGGGGACATTAGCAAGGCTACAGCTCTCGGCCTGGCATAACGCGTTGGAGTCGAACGGGCAGTTGGCAGCGGCGAAGACGGCGCACGACAACACAACCCTCGAGCGCCAGATGGATGCGACTGACCGGCAGATTGATCAACTGGTTTACGAACTGTATGGGCTCACGGAGCAAGAAATGGGAATCGTCGACAAGGGAACCGCCGTTTGACCGAACACTGTGACCATGGTATGTGAAGGAGAACAAGCGATGGAGAATTTCCGAGGGAAAATCACGGATGGAGACCAGATCGTTGTCGATAACGTCGAGGGTCAGTTGTACTTTCATGGCGCGAGTTCCTGGGATGGCAAGTTCGAGATGCCTTCCCCGGAGCAGATTCAACTTAACGGTTCGTACACACTTGCTCTTGATGACGGAAGGAAGGGAAGCATTATCATAACCGGAAAAGACATAGGCAGCGGGACCCAGTGGGGCGTTGTTCGTTTTCAGGGCTCAGGAGCCCTTGAGTAGTCTTGGGGTAGGCGAGAGCGCCACATGAGGCGGTATCGCTGCTACACCGGATCGACGGGACTGACCGGCAGATTGACCAACTGGTTTACGAACTCTACGGCCTGACAGAAGACGATATCCGGATTGTGGAAGAGGCGACGCAATGACAGCGTCTCCCGTCATCGCGAGCCACGCGCAAGCGTGGCGTGGCGATCTCATCACGGGTTCGGCTTGTGGACAATGCGAGGTCGCCACGTCGCTTTGCTCCTCGCAATGACGGGTAGGGAAGCATGCAACGTTGGCACATTGGTCGCCCCTCGCTCTCTGCAACGACGGGGAAATGGGCAATACGCGCGTCCAACAAGCATCGGGATAATGGCGCACACAACCTCTTCATCCCGTCATTGCGAGCGAAGCGTGGCAATCTGATATTCGGGTAATGGCTAGACAATCGTACGTGTACATTCTCACCAACAGGAGAAACCGGGTGCTCTACACCGGGGTAACGAGCGATCTCGTGCGGCGCGTCTGGGAGCACAAAGAAGGACTCTGCCCAGGGTTCACGAAGAAGTACAGAGCCACGAGGCTCGTGTACTACGAAGTGTTCACCGACATCCGCGACGCTATAACCAGGGAGAAACAGATCAAGAAGGGGCCGCGGCGGAGGAAGATCGACCTTGTCAACTCCATGAACCCGGAATGGCGCGACTTGTACGACGATATTGTCTGAAGCTGCCGCGCGAGACTGCGGCGTCGTTTCAGGGGCAACATGCTGCAACGAGTCGGATACTCGCAATGACAGCCTCTCCCGTCATCGCGAGCCACGCGCAAGCGGGGCGTGGCGATCTCATCACGGGTGAGGCTTGGGGACAATGCGAGATTGCCACGTCGCTCGCGGACTCGCTCCTCGCAACGACGGGTTTGATCTTGTCATTTCGCTGAAGACGTAGCGTGGGCGATTCAGGCGCTCGAACCAGGAACGGCGCTTGTGGTAGGATACAGAGAGGTCGATGAGCAGGACGGGTTCGTGATCACGGCTTTCGTGACCAGTCGGCTTGGCAGTCTGGATAGGAGGAATCAGGTATGGCCATCCCAGCCATAGCGGAGTTCGGCGAGATTCTGAAGACGGTGCGACGTTCGCCGCACGGGTATATGTGGTCCTCCTACGACGCCGAGGCCGATGTCCTGTATATCAACTTCAAGAAACCCGCGCACGCCACAGACAGCGAACTCACCGAGGACGACATTATCATTCGGTACGAAGGGGACGAGGTCATCGGGGTCACCATTCTCAACGCCGGCAAGAGGGGGACTGAGACCGCTTGATCCCAACAGCGTCAAGTGGTGCGAAACGCGGGTCAGAGCCAATCGTTGGCAGATGAGTCGGGCGACCATCCTTCGGCGCCGAGCAGCGGCACGAAGACGCAGGATACGAGATCTTTGCTCTTGAACTTGTTCCCGCGCCGGCGGACGCACACACACCGCTGGAGCGGTCTGGTACCGACAGGCACCACGAGCCGGCCGCCGTCGGCAAGCTGGTTCTTGAGGCTTTCAGGCACGTCGGGCGCGCCGGCGGTGACGATTATCCCGTCGTACGGCGCGTGCTCCGGCCAACCGAGCGTTCCGTCACCCACCGTCGTCTGGACGTTCTTGTAGCCAAGCAGCGATAGCGTTTCTGCTGCCTGTTCCGAGAGTTCCGCGTGCCGTTCGACGGTATAGACCTCGGCGGCCAGCTCGGCCAGAACAGCCGCCTGGTACCCCGACCCCGTACCGATCTCGAGCACCCTGGATTCAGGCGTCAAGGAAAGCGCCTCGGTCATCAGCGCCACCATGTAGGGTTGCGATATGGTTTGGTCGCACCCTATCCCGAGCGGCGTGTCGGCGTACGCGCGGTCGCGATACTTCTCGGGCACAAACCGGTGGCGCGGCACGCGGGTCATCGCCTCGAGGACCGCCTCGTTGCGGATCCCCCGCGCCTGAAGCTGGGTATCGACCATGTTCAGGCGCTTCTTTTCGAAATACGCTTCGTCCTTCTTCTTCACGTCGCTACGCCCTTAACAGATTACGGCACGATGTCGGACGGTGCGCCGCAGTTGCGACAGTTCGCACCGTCGAGCCCGCGGGATTCCACGTGGTATCCTTCCCGGTTCACAAGCTCCGCCCCACAGCTCTGGCAGAACGTGCTGTTCCCCTGTTCAAAAGCCACGTTGCCCAGGTAAACGTACTTGAGTTTCCGTTTCCCAATCTCGTAGGCCGTGAGCAATGTCTCGACCGGGGTTGGCGGCGCGGTCATCTCGTGGTGCGGAAAGTAGCGCGAGAAGTGCAGCGGCGTGTCGTCTCCCACCGACGCGACGAACTCGACAAGCCGCTCGATCTGTTCCGGCTTGTCGTTCATCCCGGTTACAAGAAGGTTGGTCACCTCGACGTGCGCCCGCGGTTTTGCAGCGCGGATGTTTCGCATGACCTCGTCCACGCTGCCACGGGACAGTTCGTGGTAGAACCAGTTGTCCATGGATTTGAGGTCGATGTTGAGCGCGTCGACGTAATCCAACAGCTCGTCAAACGGGTCCGGCTTGAGATACCCGTTCGTCACAAGCACGTTGCAGAGACCGGCTTCGTGCATCAGCTTCGCACAGTCGAGCACGTACTCGTACCATATCAGCGGCTCGTTATACGTGTACGCGACGCCAACCGATTTCCTGGCACGTGCGAACCGCAGGATCTCTTCCGGTGCCGTTATGCTGTCGGGAATGGACCCCTCGACGAGCCCGGCGTTCTGGCAGAACTTGCACCGCAGGTTGCAGCCGCCCGTACCTATCGACAGGATGGCCGATCCCGGTTTGAAATGGTAGAGCGGTTTCTTCTCGATAGGATCGATATGCATCGCGGCCACACGGCCATAGAACAGCGCCATAAGCTTCCCGTCGCGGACTCCCCGGGCACGGCAGAACCCGTCTTTGCCTTCCGCGATAACGCATGCCTGGGGACAGAGCAGGCAGGCCACCTTGCCGTCGGGTCGTTTCTCGTAGAAGAGCGCCTCTTTCATGACGCAACACCCCCGTTTCAGACAAAGACCATGCTCAGCACCGACAAGATCAGGATAGCGATTACTGGTGATATGTCGACTACACCGCCTATCGGCTTCACATACTTCCGTATCTGACCGAGCAGCGGTTCGGTTACTATGTAGATGAACCTGGCAAAAGGATGTCTCATGTCTTGCGTGAACCAGGAAAGCACGGCCCTCACTATGATGAGGACGATGTAGACCTGGATAAGGTTCCCAATCATAGACGGTCTCATTCCAACTCCCTCTCCGAAACCGTTTGTCCGCTGCCCAGGACGAACCGTTCCATGGTGTCATATATCGGCCCGCTCGGTGTCAGCGTGCTCTTCACAAGGTGTACCTCGGCGGCTTCCATTGAGCCCAGTTCGAACCCGCTCTCATCCTCGAGCAACCGGGTCAAGAGCTCCGCGCCCTTGCGCGATTTTGTCCGGCCAACCGTCAGATGAGGCGTGTACGCCCGTGTCTCCGGCTCGAACCCACACGGCAGAATCGCCTTGTCCACCGCTTTCTTGAGACGGCCGAGCCGCCCGTCGGCGGATTCGATGCCGAGCCAGACAACGTTAGGCCGCCGGGCGTTGGGAAACGCGCCGAGTCCGGCTATCTTCAACGTAAACTCGCTCTCGTTCTCGAGCCCGTCACGCAGGCTGTCGCAGACTTCCCGAGACTTCTCCTCGGAAATCTCCCCGAGAAACCGAAGCGTTATGTGGACGTTCTCCGGCCGGACCCATTTTGCGCGTGCTCCGGTTTTCTTCAACCGGCCGCCAAGCTCTCTCAGCGGGTCCCTGAACCGTTCGGGAATGGGGATAGCGATAAAAGAACGAATCAGTAACCTCCTTCACTCATCTGCGGGTCCCGAGAGGACCGACCGGACCGCCGCGTCTGGTATCGAGATGTCCGCCACGGTCAGGCGGCCCGTATACTCCCTCGCTGCGGGGTTCTCGAACCCCGTCTTCGGCAACCCCAATGTTACCGTCTCGGTGGCCTTGACCGCAACACCCAACGGCACGCCGCTCTCAGCACACAGCCCGGACGGAATGTCTATCGATATCACTACCTTGCCACTGTTGTTGATTGCTTCGATAAGCCGGCGGAACACGCCGCGCACCTCGCCACGGGTGCCCGTCCCCAGAAGACCGTCTATGATCAGGTCGCACGATCCGAGTTCTGCAACAGCGCCCGCCACGTCTTTCTCTTCGAGTACAGGGATGATACGTCCGCCGATCTTTCTGAGAATGTCAAGGTTCGTGCGGGCGTCGCCCCGGATATCGTTCGGGTCGGCTGCAACGAGGACGCGCGCATCCTGGCCGTTATCGAGCATGTGCCGCGCAACAACGTACCCGTCCCCGCCGTTGTTGCCCTTGCCGCAGAGTATCTCGACGCGGCCCGGACGTCCGAAGAGCACCACGGCAGCACGTTCGTAGACTGCGCGGCCGGCGTTCTCCATCAGCACAACGCCGGGTATGCCCATTGTCTCGATAGCGTACCGGTCGATATCACGCATCTGTGCCGGCGTAACATAGGGCAGGTTCGTTGCGTCCATCACGCCTCCCCCAAATCCTCGGCCATCACGCGCCGCACTCGCCCGATGAGTCTATCCCTGTCCTCATAACTGTATTCGGATGCGTCTATAGGCTTGTGCAGTATCACGCTCATACGCCCCGAACGGGTGATGAGCCGTTCCTTCGGCATTATCTTACGCCCGCCTTTCACGGTCACGGGCACGATCGGCGCGTCGGACTTTATCGCGAGCACGAATCCGCCCTTCTTGAACGGCCCGAGCATGCCGTCGGGGCTGCGTGTGCCCTCTGCAAAGACGATGACACAGGTACCGTTCTTGATCTTCTGCGCAGCCTTCTCGTAGCTTGCAATCGCACGTTCGCGGTCGCTGCGGTCTATCTTGATATGTCCGCCAGCAGCGAGTATCCAGCCAAATAAAGGTATCCGGTACAGCGATTTCTTGGCTACGAAGCGCACCGAGGTCGGAAGGCCGGCGATAAGCGCGAGCACGTCATATTGGCTCTGGTGGTTGGAAACAAACACCTGGCCTTTGCCTTCCTGAACGTTCTCGATACCAACGTATTCGACGCACACACCGCTCGTCTTCAATATGATCCTCGCCCAGAGCTTCACAATAGTTGCTGTGCCGGTCCCGCCGGGCATGATGAGCAGGATGAGCAAGGCTACCGGGCCGAGTAGCAACGTGTAGAACACTACGGCCAAAATAATGGCGATCGATCTCAGCCGGTCGCGGAGCGAGACCTTTTGCGAGACAGGCGACGGGACGGACTCTGTGCGCGCTTCCATCAATACCGTATCAGGACCCTGTACGTCAGGACTGATTCTCCATCCTTGGCGACCGGAATATGGAACGTCGCGGTGAAGGCATCGGTCTTCTCGAACTCGTGCGACTTCTCGGTGATCTGCCAGTCGCCGGGAATGGGTTCGACAACCTCAACGACGATATCCTCGTCCTTGTGGTTTCTGATCTTTATCTCGAACGCGTTTTGATGGGCATTATCGCCGATCCGCTGATAGTCCGTTTGCTTCCGCTCGGCGACGATGTCGAACGCCTCGCCGATCTTCACCTTCACCTCTTCGTCCCGAGGCGTGTGGTCTATGCTGTCCTCGCCAAGAAACTGCAGCGAGTCGTCATCGTCGCGTTTGTACACCCTGAACGTGCCCTTCGGCAGCGGCATCCCGAGCCCGGAGTTCTTGTCGTTCCGGAACTCGATGTACACACCCACCTTGCGGTCGGTCACGGGGCGCGGCATGCGACCCGAGAAATAGTGCCGTTCACCTCGGTACTCGTACTTCTTGGCTACCGTCACGTCGTCCGCCGTGAGAAGCTGCATCTGCTTTGTCTGGTTGTCTTTTATCGTGGTTCTTCGGTCGAGCGTATACAGATGGTACTCGAAGAACGGCTTCTCCGCGAAAGCGGGCGCTCTCGCCGCGCCAACCGTCTGCGCCTTCATCATCTCGTAACGCTGCACCGGCGGTTCAACCTTGTGGATCTCGCCCGCCACAAGCTTCAGCAACGCGTTGTTGTACGTTGCGCCGCTTCGGTTCTCTATCGTCACCCAACCGCTCAGGTCCAGCGAGGTGTCTTTCCTGTCGAGAAGCGCCACGTAATCCGCAGACCAGTTGATCTCTCGCGTGAGGTACGACGCCTCGACGGTTTTCGTGCCCGCACCGTCGTTGTCCAGCAACCACACCAGCGTCGGTTTCGAGATCAGGTTCTCGGGCAGCTCGGGCAACACCAACATGCCCGGATGCTCGAAGTATATCTCGCCGTCTATCTCGAAGACCATCTTGTCGTCCGCCGCCGCCAGCACGACCGCCTCGGTCCGCGAGGTCTTCTTGGTATTCTCGTCGATCTCGAGGAAGACGACCTTCTTGCCGAGGTACTTTTCGAGCAGCTTCTGTTGGTTGATAAGATCGTACTCGAAGTTCTGCTCGAGCACGGTCAGCACGCCCGCACCCGCGACCTGATCGATATGGACAGTCTGCGGGTTGATAGCGCCCGCGACGTCCATGAACCGCAGTTCCAGCGTCCCTCCCGGAAGCTCGATCTTTCGCAGGTCGCGCACGAGACCGAGATTGCTGTTGTACACGGTCACGGCGACATCGACCTGGTCGTCGCCGGTGCTCACCCGTTCCTCGGCCGGAGCTGAACCCGTGAGAGCCATTGTGAGAAGACAACACACGCTCGCGACTACGATTAGACGGTTCATCGTACCCTCACTCCCATTCTATGGTACTCGGCGGTTTAGAACTTATATCGTACACGACGCGGTTTATCCCGCGCACCTCGTTGATGATCCTGTTTGAGATTGTACCAAGCACATCATAGGGCATCCGGTACCAATCGGCGGTCATGGCGTCTTCGCTTACCACCGCGCGCAATGCCGCCACGTTCTCGTACGTTCTGCCATCGCCCATCACGCCGACCGTTTGCACAGGCAGGAGCACGACGAACGACTGCCATATCTTGTCGTACAACCCGGCCCGCCTGATCTCCTCCATGACTATCTCGTCCGCTTCACGAATGATGTCGAGCCGTTCCTTCGTCACTTCACCCAGCACCCGTACCGCCAGCCCCGGCCCGGGAAACGGGTGCCTCATCACGAGCCCCTCCGGAAGACCCAGCTCGCGGCCCACTTCACGCACCTCGTCTTTGAAAAGAGAACGCAAAGGCTCGATCAGCTCGAACGGCACCCGTTCGGGAAGACCGCCGACGTTGTGATGGGTCTTGATCGTTGCCGACGGCCCGCCGGTCGCGGAAGTGCTCTCGATAACGTCGGGATACAGCGTGCCCTGGGCGAGGAATCGGAACTCGCCAAGCTGCGCCGCCTCCTCCTCGAACACATCGATAAACGTTGCGCCAACGATGCGCCTCTTCTCCTCGGGATCGATCACGCCTGCAAGCGCATCGAGAAACCTCTGTTCGGCGTCAACACAGTGGAGGTTGGTTTCGAAATGGTTCTCGAAAACGTCTTTCACCATATCCTGTTCGCCTTTGCGCAACAGACCGTTGTTGACCAGGACGCAGACCAGCCGGTCGCCGATCGCGCGCTGGGCGAGTGCCGCCGTCACGCTGGAATCGACCCCTCCGCTCAACCCGCAGATCACCCGCCCGTCGTTGACCGTGGTACGCACGTCCTCGATGGCAGTCTCGACGAAGGACGACATGCTCCAAGAGGAGCTGCACCCGCATATCTTCTGCGCGAAGTTGCGCACTATCTCTGTGCCGTGCGCCGTGTGAGCGACTTCCGGGTGGAACTGGACCGCATAGATTCCCCGCGCCTCGTCTGCAATGGCGGCAGCCTTGCAGTTGTGGGTTTGGCCGATGGTCTTGAACCCTGGCGGGAGCCGCTCTGCGCTGTCACCGTGACTCATCCACACCTGGAACGTCTTGGGTACGCCGGAAAACAGATCGCTGCGGCCTCGCAACTTGAGCTGGGCCTTCCCGTACTCGCGTTTCTCTGCGTGGACAACCTCGCCGCCGAGCAGATGGACTATCCACTGCAGGCCGTAACAGATGCCCAGTACCGGCACGCCCAACTCGAGAACCTCGGGATTTGCCATTGGCGCGCCGGGCTCGTCAACGCTTGCCGGCCCACCGGACAGGATAATACCGGAAGGCTGCATCGCCTTGAGATCCTCAATCGCGATGTCGAACGGTTCTATTACGCTGAAGACACGGCTCTCACGCACGCGCCGGGCTATCAGCTTGGTGTATTGAGCGCCAAAATCCAGTACGACTATCTTCTCGCGTGGTGCGTCCATTACGCAGGAAATTCTCCGCCTGTTCCGAGAAACGTTGCCGCCACGACCTTTCCGGCAGGCGTTGTGGAGCCCCGTCGTTACGGTTGTCGCCAGTAGTTGGGAGCGTCCTCTGTGATTATCATGTCGTGCGGGTGGCTTTCTCTGATCCCGGCGGGAGTGACCTGCAGGAACCTTGCCTTTGCCCGAAGTTCATCGATGTCGCGCACGCCGCAATACCCCATCCCCGCACGGAGACCGCCCACCAGCTGATGCACGCAGGCCGCCATGGGCCCTCGGTAGGGCACGCGGCCCTCGATACCTTCAGGAACCAGGTCCTCCGGTCCGTCGGACCGCTGAAAGTACCTGTCGCTGCCGCCGCGGATCATCGCCTTCAAGCTGCCCATACCGCGGTAGATCTTGAAACTTCTACCCTCGTAAAGCACCATCTCGCCCGGGCTCTCCTGGGTTCCGGCGAAAAGGCTGCCGATCATCACCGACTCGGCACCTGCCGCGATAGCTTTCGCGATATCGCCCGAGTACCGTATACCGCCATCCGAGATGACCGGGACATCGTGTTTGGCCCCCGCATGCGCGCAGTCGGCCACGGCGGTTATCTGGGGAACGCCGGCACCCGAGACAACCCTCGTCGTGCAGGTCGCGCCCGGGCCCATACCCACCTTGACTGCGTCCGCTCCGGCCCCTATCAGAGCTTCTGTGCCATCGGCCGTGGCGACGTTCCCGGCGATCACCTCGACGCTCGAGAACTCGCTCTTGAGTTTCTCAACCACCTCGAGCACCTTTGCAGAATGACCGTGCGCGGTATCGACAACAAGCACATCGACCCCGGCCTTGACAAGCTCGGCCGCGCGCTCGAACGTGCCCGGCGCGGTGCCTACCGCGGCACCGCATCTCAGCCGCCCGTACTCGTCCTTCGTCGCCGAGGGATAGATCATCGCCTTGCGAATGTCTTTGAACGTTATCAGTCCGCACAGCTGGCCGTCCTCGTCGACCACCGGCACCTTTTCGACGCGATTATTGTGCAGCACCACTTTCGCCTCTTCGAGCGTTGTGCCGGGCGGTACGGTCACCAGGTTATCGCTGGTCATGACCTCCGATACCTCGAGGTCGGGATTGTCGTGGAACCGGATATCGCGGTTCGTAAGGATACCCACCAGCTTGTCGTCGACGGTGATGGGCACGCCGGATATGTGATACTTGTCCATGATAGTCATCGCTTCCCGAACCTTCCTGTCCGGGGACAGCGTTATGGGGTCGGTGATGACTCCGCTCTCGGAACGCTTCACGCAATCCACCTCGATAGCCTGTTGCTCGACAGACAGATTGCGGTGAATAACGCCGAGACCTCCCTCCTGCGCCAGCGCGATAGCCATCCGCGCCTCGGTGACGCAGTCCATCGCAGCGCTCAGGATGGGTATCTCGATCCTTATCTTCCTGGTAAGGCGAGTGCAAACGTCCACCTCGCTCGGCAAGACTTCTGCCTTGTCGGGAACGAGCGTTACATCGTCAAATGACAACCCGTATTTCAGCTTTCGCGGATCCAACATGGCAGGACTCCATTTGATAGAAAGAGATACTGTTTTCGACGCTGATTCCTCATTTCGCTATTATATGGATGCGGCGGATCTCTGTCAAGGGGAGTACTGCCTCCTTAATCGTTCAGCAATGCAATGAAAACGTACTTGTAAGGCGCTATGAATAGCAAGAAACACGACAAGCAGGCTTTCACCCACCAGGTGATCCAAGCTACAACGACACCTCCAAGTCCCGCAGGGACGATTGAGAATAGCCCAGGAGTTCACTCCTGGGATTCGGTGGGATGCAATGGCCTTCAGTCCCGTAGGGACGGCTGAAGCGTCTTCCTGATGCTAAAG
>CAZGCA010000122.1:0-2573 GCA_964524145.1 uncultured bacterium
ACTTGACACGGTCATTCCATATCAGGGACGGCTGAAAGACTACAGCCTCAACAAACTGCTCCATTCGTCCCTACGGGACTGAAGGCCATTGCATCACACCGATTCCCAGGAGTGAACTCCTGGGCTATTCTCAATCGTCCCTGCGGGACTTCGAGGTGTTGTTGTGGCTCGGATCGCCTGGTGGGCGAAAGCCCGCTTGTCATGTTTGTTGCTATCCATAGCGCCTTACAAGTACGTTTTCATTGGATTGCTGGAACGATTAGGGGGTTTCGCGAGGTCCACCACTTGCCAGCAGGCACGCCCGGATGCTATATTGCAACGCGAGAACGTTTGCATCGCACGCACAGAGATTGGGATCACTACGTTTCAGGGAACGTGTCAGAGATGCTCAAAATCACGTTTGCATACCCGGACTTCGAAAGTCTCGGCGTCGAATACCTGATGGCTGTCTGTCTGGAAGACGGGCACCAGGTCGATTTCGTATACTACGACGCGGAAGATCCGTACCTGGGCAGAAAGAAGAAACGTGTCTCGTTCGAACAGGTGGCGCAGAGAATAGCCGATACCCAGCCGGACGTCGTCGCCTTCTCCTGCGTGACCGACAACTTCCAGTACCAGCTTCGCTGCGCTACCGCTCTAAAACAGCTACTGCCCGACGTGACCACCGTATTCGGCGGCGTCCACCCCACGGCGGTCCCCGAGAAGGTGCTTCACCACGACGAGGTCGATTGCGTTGCTATCGGCGAGGCCGAACTATCCTTCTCGCAGTTTCTCAGGCTCGGGACAAGAGACGATGGGTTCGTTATGCCCGATAGGCCCGTGAAAGGTATCGTATACAAGAAGAACGGCACCCTTGTTGGCGAATTCGAGGAAGGAGATCTTCCCGAGCTCGACGGGATCCCGTTCGCCCACAAAGCACCGTTCTTCTCGTCCCTGAAAGAGTTCTCGAGCATATACCGGATCATAACGAGTCGCGGGTGCCCCTACAGTTGTTCCTACTGTTTCAACTCGTACGTGCGCTCGTTGCGAGGGAGAAGCATTGTCAGGCAGCGGTCGGTCGACAACGTTATCGACGAGCTGAGACAGGCCAAGGACCGGTACGACCTGAAGTTCATGTGGTTCGACGACGACGCGTTCACGACGAACTCGAACTGGATACTCGAGTTCTGCGACCGGTACAAGACCGAGATCGGGCTCCCGTTCACCTGCGCCGCCAACCCCCACTACATGAACGCGAAAGTGGTCGAGGCGTTGCGTTCGGCAGGATGCGTCAACGTGCAGATCGGCATACAATCGACTTCCGAAGAGTTGTGCAGCGAGATTCTGCACAGGAAATCCAGCAACGAGCGTATAGCGCAGGCCATCACGTACCTGCGAGCCGCCGGCATCATGGTCCAGGTCGACCACATGCTGGGAATCCCCACCGCCACGCTCGATATGGAAGAAGCGAGCCTGTTGTTCTACAACAGGTACCGGCCCAACCTCATCACCATCTACTGGCTCACGTACTACCCGAAGATTCCCATCCTTGAAACCGCCAGAGAGATGGGAATCCTTACCGAAGACGACATAGAGAACATCGAGGAAGGCAAACGCGCCGCCGGACAATCTTACGTCAGCGGCGGCAGCGTGAAAGACCCGAGACGGTACTACGCCATCTCGCTCATGTTCAACTACCTGCCCATTCTGCCGAGGTTCTTTGTGACGTTCCTCGTGAAAACCCGGCTGTACCGCATGCTCAGGATCAAGAGCTTCCTCATCTCGACCGCGTTCCCACGAATGGTACAGCTCATCTTCAACCCAAAAGACTACCGCGGACGAAGCCACCTCTCACGGCTCCTCGACAAAACGTTCCTCGCCCGATTCAAGAAGACCAAGTAGCTCCCGCACATTTTATCGCGCGCAGTGTTTCGTTTCTTTCGACCGGCATCGTGTGCTATCATTCTCGCTGACGAACCAGTTCCGTGTGACGCTGATACTTGACGTAACGAGCGGAGGCAACGAGTTTTGATAAACGTGCGAAGGGTGGTTGTGTTGGCTGCCTGCCTTGTGTTGGTTCTCGTATCGGGGGGGTATGCTGAGTCCGAGAAGGAACCGACGGACGAGGATCTGCTCATCGATCTGCTCATCGACTATTGCTCGGCCATCGAGAAAGGCGATGTCGACGGGCTCCTGACGCTCTTCTCGAAAAACTACAAGGACGAGGACGGCACGGACTACGACACGATAAAGTGGCGTATGGAGCACATAGTGCCGATGCTCGCGCTTGCGCGCACAAAGATCTCCGGCGCCGACGCCAAGATAGAGGTCGAGGACGATACCGCAACGCTCGGGCCCTGCATCGCCAAATCGCCGTTCGGCAAGATTTACATCACGCTCGGCGCCGCGAAAGAGGAGAGCGCCTGGCGCATCACCAGCATGAAGTTCGAGTACTAGCCCGCCTATCTCACCGGAGACCTGCTGCAACACAGGATGACGGGAAGGGAAACCGGCGCCCTCTCAGAGACGCCGCTCGAGCGCGTGTTTGTCCATCTCCTCGTGTGGCGGGACGGGATACTCGCCGCTGAAACATG
>CAZGCA010000122.1:2673-10811 GCA_964524145.1 uncultured bacterium
GCGTGTTTGTCCATCTCCTCGTGTGGCGGGACGGGATACTCGCCGCTGAAACATGCCGTGCAATACGACTGCGGATCGGATACGGACGAGAGAAGCCCATCCAGGCTCAGGTATCCGAGGCTGTCGACCTCGAGAAACTCGGCTATCTCGTCGACGGACTTGCTTGCTGCTATGAGCTCTCTATCGGTCGGGAAATCTATGCCGTAGTAGCACGGACACCGTGTGGGCGGGCAACTGATCCGAAAATGGACCTCTTTTGCGCCCGCGCGCCGCAGCTGGTGCAACCGTCCCTTCGACGTCGTGCCCCGGATGATCGAATCGTCCACCACGACCACGCGCTTGCCTCTGACAACGTCCTTCACCAGGTTCAACTTGATCTCGACGCCCGACTGCCGGGCATCGGTCGCGGGCATGATGAACGTGCGGCCAACGTAATGGTTGCGGATGAACCCTCGATCGAACGGTATGCCGGACACCTGGGAGTAGCCCATCGCGGCGGACCGGCCCGAGTCGGGCACCGCGATAACAACGTCCGCGTCGGCGGGCCGCTCCTCGGCGAGTTTTCGGCCGAGAGCCACCCGTACCCCGTGAACGTTCTCGCCGAACACGTTGCTGTCCGGTCGCGCGAAATAGACGTGCTCGAATATGCACTGCGACAGCCGCCCGGTCGCGTTCTCGCCAAACGTCTCGCTGCACAGGCCGTTCTCGTCCACAACGACGAGTTCGCCCGGTTGTACGTCCCTGACGTAGTCGGCGTTCACAATGTCCAACGCGCAGGTCTCGCTGGCGATAACCGTTGTGTCGCCGTACCGGCCGATGCACAGCGGCCGGAACCCGTACGGGTCGCGCGCGGCCATCAGACGGTCTTTCGTCAGGAACAGGAAACAGAACGCGCCCTTGAGGTGGCCGAGACAGTGCGGCAGGCTGTTCTCGAGTCTCCGGTGCTCGGGATTCGCAAGCAGGTGGACGATGATCTCGCTGTCCGTGCTCGTTTGAAAGATCGCGCCCCGTTCCTCGTACTCGCGGCGGAGCGTCCGGGCATTGACGAGGTTACCGTTATGCGCGACGGCCAGAAGCCCATCGATCTGCTCGACAACCAGCGGCTGGATGTTCTGTATCCGGCCGGACCCCGTTGTCGAGTAGCGCACGTGACCGATAGCGGAGTTGCCGGCAAGCGCGCCGAAATCGCCCTGTTTGAACACGTCGGTAACAAGCCCCGGGCCTTTTCTGCTGTGAAGCGTCCGCCCGTCCGACGCGACAATTCCCGCGCTCTCCTGGCCGCGATGCTGGAGCGAGTACAGACCCATATAGACGCGCGCCGCCGCACATGCGTCGCCCCAGATACCGATAAGGCCGCAGTATTCCTTCACGTTTCGTCTCCGCTACAGGCGCTGCTCGATATCCATTCGGGATCTTCGGAGTTCCGGTCTGCCGACCCAGCCTCGAATGTGCAGCCGAATATGATTATGCCAAGCTGTACGCGGTCGGTTCGTCATCAATCACGATGACAGTACCGCAAGAAGCGGGAACAGGCACGGCTCAACTCTCGCTTCGCTAGTGCAGGTCCCCGCCTTTCTTCTGCTTACGCGGCGGCTTTCGTCTCGGAAGCCGTTTGCCTCACGCCGGCTAAAACACCACGCTCAAAAGCACCCCTGTTATGTCCGCCGGAAACTTGCTCGGCCACTTCAGCCATTCCACATGGCCATCCATATAGAGACAGTTGCCGCCGCCGGGAACGTGGTTGAACGTCGTCGCGCCGCCGTACACCGCAATCTCGTCCCACATGACGGGTATCTCGCTGGCTGCCGCCGCGCTCGCGGCGGGGTTGTTGATATCAGTGATAAAGAACCGTTCGATGCCCAAACGTATACGAGGTACAGGGCCAAAATCCGCGTCCTTCTTCTCCGGCGAGAGTCCATTGATATACATGTCAAAGAACGCAGCGACAACCGCTCCATCGAGCAGCTCATTGGCGAAACTGACGATGCCGGCGACGTCCTCTGCTATTATCACGGGCGGAACGTCGGCGGGAACCGTGACGCCTGGCAAGAGGATGGCTGGCTCGTGAAACGCCCACCCCAGGTAGTAATAGCTGCCACGTCCCAGGTCACACACTCTGATAGGCTTATTGGGATCACCATCGACGTGCCATCTATCGGGCATTTCGCCTGCGTCACTGTCGGACGGGCAAACTAACACCCCCGCGTCCGTAAGGTACTCCGGATACAGCGACGGGCCGTTGAACATACAGTCACCGGCCCAATTGTCCGGCGGATCGTTGCAGTTGAATATCTTGATCGGTGGAAACCGACCATTCCATTCGTTGGCATACATGTTGAATACCAGACCCATCTGCTTGAGGTTGTTCTGACAGACGGCGCGCCTCGCCGCCTCGCGCGCTCGAGCAAGCGCCGGCAGCAGTATCGCCGCCAGAATGCCGATGATCGCGATGACCACCAGCAGCTCGATCAATGTGAAACCACGATGTCTCGCTGACATGTTTGCCTCCCTTCAGCCGACATTTCCCACTTGGCCCCGGTCGCGACCGCCGCGACCTTCTTCTTCGTCATTGTATGCCCAGCGGCGGCCGTTGTCAACACTTCGTCATAGGGCCCATTCCGTACCCCGAGATGCCTGAGGAAATGAGACATTCGGGCCGGATGTGCCGTACCCTTTTTCCGGGCATTGCGTAGCGTGTACGTCTCGCGTGGGGCCAATCGAGTCGGTAACCTTCCTGAAGTTACCCCGTTCTGCCGGCCTTCACCACAAACCGGCGATCGCTGAACCGAAGTCCTTGTGCGAGAAGTTCTTGACACCTTCTGTTCGATGGTGTTACGTTG
Organism: uncultured bacterium; assembly: GCA_964524145.1. Taxonomy (GTDB): domain Bacteria; phylum Hydrogenedentota. The sequence continues at coordinate 5,514 of CAZGCA010000122.1, forward strand.
AGGGCGTGGGAAGGGACGGGATCGGTGAAGGGGTTGCGAGTCCTGAGTGACGCCGGGATTCTGCAGAACAACTTAAGAGAGACACGGAGGACAATATGAGTGGACAGCATTCCCCATCGTTTCGTGGGAGTACAAGCAGTGTAGGCACGATATTCGTGGTCTTGGTGTCACTGGCAGTTCTTTGGCCGGTGCACGTCCAGGCCGATCTGTCGAGCTTTGACATCGGGCTTATCACCGACCAGACCGCGCGGCACGGGTATACGCGCAGCTTCGAGGTGTATTCGTCCGAGCTCGGCAGCCCGGCAGCATTCACGATGGATCTCAGCCCGGAACCTGCCGGGTTGATTTCGCTTGAGCCGCTGGTTGGCGGCGAGTCCAGAGCGCTGTTCTCGTATACCCCGGACGTGCAGGACCGCAAACCTTTCGAGATCACCTTCACCGCGAGCTCAGCCGTGTCGAGCGTCTCGCAGACCGTTATCATGACCGCGGTGGCGGACCTCGTGCCGGAGTCCGATATCATCACCTACGTCCGGCCCCTTCCCGACCCGACGAGTCAGACTACCGTGGTAGAGGAAGACATCACCACCGGCGAAGTCCATCTGAACCATATCGTGTATCCGTTTGAGTTCGAGGGTGAGCTGCATTTCGCGAAACGCGTGACCGTTTCGGGGAAGACCGTCTTGTTCGACGCGAACCTTGGTTCTCTCCACACCAGCTACCACGACCGGGACGACATTGTCGAGATGAACATCTCTGCTGAGACCGTTATCGTCCGAGATCCGCTCCATTTGCCGCAGACCAACGTCACGATCAACGCGCGTGAGCTGCGGTTCGAGGATAGGGACGGAGCCGACGACGAGGAGAAAGCCCGGATTATCACGACGCCACGTTGGGACCCGACGCAATCGTCTGCGGGACAACTGGGAGCCGATGTCTACAACAGCGCGGACGATGTACCAGCCGGGAACGGCTCGCCCGGGTTGAATGCGGGCGAGGTGACTGTCAATGTCGAGAGCCTATACGTTTCCGATGGAGACGAAGCAACCCCCGCTATCCGGTTCGTGTTGAGCGGTGGCAAAGGCCAGAATTCCGGGCCCGGTTGCCCCGGCTGGCCCGGCATACCAATGGCCAGCGCATCGTACTATCCTGTCACACCCCCTGCCTCCCAGGTCCCGGATCCGTCGCATATTGTGTGGTACCATTTCGAAGAGTGGAGAGCTGGCAACTGCGACGGGGACTATGATGGCTGGCACCCGGACGAGGATTGGACCTACGGGATTGCGACCTGGCCGGGTAACGGCGGCAACGCGGTGGCTCCGGGTACGCCCGGTCCGGGCGGAGAAGGAGCGGGTTTCAGCTCGACACTGGATCCGGGGGTTCTCGACCTCAGCACCATCGTCGACGTTGCAGGCGGTGCACCAGGCGACCCCGGCCTTCCCGACCCGAGCGACGATGTCGTGCAGGGCGGCGCTGCCGGCACCCCGAACCCTGCCTACTGGGCAAGTGGACATTGTTGGTCACGGCTGGTCATCCCGTTCGGCTACGTTCGCTGTTCGGCTACGATTGTCTTTACCGTCCACTCGCATACGTCCCTGGCCGGTGCCGACGGGATTGGCCCGACGAACGGAGAAGGTGCAGCCGGCACATTCGATCAAACCGCCGGCTCACCGTTGGCCTGGCTCACGCCGCCCGCGGCACGCAGCGTGCTCATGGACGCCAGGGACACGTACCTGAACGGCCACATTGAACAGGCCCGAGCAATACTCGAGCAATACCTCGATCTGCTCAATGACGTGGAAGGCACCACGCCGGAGGACGCGGTGGACTTCGAGCAGATTCGCCAGGAGATGGAGACGCTGTACCATCGCGCGTCCAACAACCTGGACTACTTCGGCAATCCGGGAGGCTGGGTACCCATGCTATCGTTCGAGGCGAACATGGCCGCGTTCGAAAACGAGATCGAGCGTGCCATCCGGGTGCTGTATGCGACGTACTGGCTGGACAGCAAAGCCGACGAGGTGCTCGACAAAGCCAACGCCATGGCATTTGCCAGGGGTCAATTGGACGAAGAGTTGGACGAATTCATCGAGGCATACTACGCAGCGCAGGAGGCCATCCCCGGGTTGCAGGTGCAGGCCGCTAACATCGTCAACCAGATCGAGGTCACGACTCAGCAGCTCCGAAGCATCGAGGAACGCCTGCTCGAGAAAGCCCAGGATAACCTCGAGCCGCCGTGGTGGGAAAAGGCGTTGCGGGTCGTCGGTGCGGGGCTCAAGATGATTCCGGTGTATCAGCCCGCGCTTGGTGCCATAGGTGGCGGCATGAATATCATAGCCAGCGTCGATTCCGAGACGTCCCTCGACGATCTGGACTCGATAATCCAGGAAGGCGAGTTCGCGTACACGTTTCGTCAGGCGGATTTCGTTAGGAAATCCGATCAGATGAAGAGGAAACTCAACGAGTTCAAGCAAGAGGGCAGAAACGACAGAGACGCGTACCATATGTACGTCGACAGCCTGCACCTGTACTCGAAACAGATCGCCGATGGGCTCGGGCCGCTGGTCCAGTCTATCAAAGGGTCGCAGGCGCCGAAAAGTGAATTGGAGGCGGAGTTCGAGAAGCTGAAAGCCGCCGATCCGGCGTTTCAGCAACTCTCGGGAGAGATCTATCAACTCGCTGATCAGAAAGAGCTGTTGGCGCAGCGCATAGCCGACACGATGCAGACCCTGACGACGATGGCGACAAACATCAACCAGACGATGCTCGGTGCGATTGCACTTGACGATAACATATCTGAGAATGCGCAACGGATCGATGACCGGGCGTTCATGTACATCAAGGAGATGGAACGACGGGCAAAAGACCGTTTACTCAAGTATCAGTATCACGTGATGAAAGCGTTCGAGTACCGTATGCTGCAGGAGTACAGTGGGGAACTGAACCTTAACAGGCTGTTCGACGCGTTCCGGACACTGGTCGATCCGGCCGGCCACGATCACCTGCTGACGCCCGAGGAGTTCGAGCAGCTCAAGGCGGTCTATATTGAAGAACTGAGCCGGATCACCGCCCAGATGTTCGACGCGCTGAATATACACGCCCCCGAGCGCTCTGTCCCCATCACCTTTGCGTTGAGCCAGGAGGAGATCGATGCGCTGAACCGTGACGGGTTCGTCTACATCAACATGAAGGACAAGAACGTCTTTGGGAGGACGGAAGAGAACCTGCGGATAGTCGACCTGCGCACCAAGAGTCTGATGGTGTACCCGGCGACCGGCGGCGGTTACGGCGGCACGGCGCTGCTCAGGTTGAAGTACGAACATAGCGGAGTATCGTTGGTCAGCTCGAAAGGCGCAACATACACGTTTAATCACTATCGTACCGCGTCGGTGAATCCCATCACGTGGAAGACGGTGTACAACGGGATCTGGGATACCATTGAGGAAACAACCGTCAGCGCCGCCAGCGAATCGTTGCTCGAGTTCCTGCTCGAGGACGAACTGGGACATCTCAGTCCCGACCTCATGCTCTATTCGCGTCCGTCAGCCTGGGCTGATCTCCTCATCACGAAAGAGCAGGTCACTGCGACGGGCGAAGAGATGGTGATCAGCGATCTGCAAATCGAGGTGCAGTACGACTACTTCGAGAAGCGTACCGACCAGAGCGAGTTGGAGGTGCAGGTTGTCGGCGACCTCAGACCGACGATACTCGTCGAGTCGCCTGAAATGGATATCAACGGTCGCAGGGACGGCCGCGGCGACTTCGTGCGCACATTCAACCGGGGTGAGACCATCACGCTCGAAGCGCCTGCCACCTACGGCACATGGGTATTCGAACGGTGGGCCGACGCGAGCGGCGAGGTATTCAAGATGCTCGAGGCCTCACCGACAGTTACCATCCCGATGGACGCGCATAAGATGATTCAAGCGATATACATTGACACTGCGGACACCGATCCGCCCGCCTCTCCGGTGATCACCACGAACGGGGGTGTTGACCTCACCATAGGCTTACCCGAGCTCACGCTGGCGGGCACGGTCGATGCCGACACTGCCATTATCGAACTTAACGGCGAAGAAATCGATCATGAGATGGGAGAGCTCAATTGGCAGGTGAACCTGTCATTGGTTCTTGGCGCCCAGGTTTTTGAGGTAGTCGCGCTCGACGACTCGCTCAACCCAAGCGACCCGGCTTCCATCGTCGTGTCCTACATCCCCGTCTACGACTCGGACGGCGACGGGATCATCGATGCGGATGAAGGGACCGACGACCCCGATGAAGACGGTATCCCGAACTACCTCGATGACGACTCCGACAATGACGGGTTGTCAGATGGCGACGAATCCACCCTCGGAACTGACCCGTTTGATGCGGACTCGGATGGTGACGGCATGCCGGACGGGTATGAAATTGATCACGGCCTCGATCCTACCGTTGATGACGGGGACGACGATGACGATGACGACGGGCTGACCAATATCGAGGAATGGGAAGAGGGCACGGACCCGCAGAACCCGGACACCGACGGCGACGGGCTGCCGGACGGGCTTGAGATAGAGCTGGGCCTCGACCCAACGAGGGACGAGGGTGCCCATGACCTCGACGACGACGGATTGAGCAACGCCGAGGAGTTCGCAGCAGGTACGGACCCGCTGAACCCGGACACCGACGGCGATGGGTTGACCGACGGGTTCGAAGTGGCACACGGGAGCGACCCGCTTGATGAAGAGAGCGTGCCCGTGCTCGGCGACGTGAACGGCGACGGGTATGCCAACGCGGTTGATGTGCAGCTCGCGGTCAACGCGTCGATGGGCAATGTCGGGCTCCACACAAGCCCGGATATCAACTACGACGGCGAGATAGACGCGCTGGACGTCCAGCTCGCGATCAATGCCGCGATGGGATATGACATCACACCGCACATCAACCAGCGCGCCGGTGTGTCGATGACCTTCTACATTGACGCGTCGCACCGCGGGCCCGAGGATGGCTCGCGAACCCATCCCTACAACACTTTGGGCGAAGCCGTGGCCATGTGTCTGGCCGGCAGGGGCGATACCATCGTGGTACAACCGGGCATCTACGCTGAACGAATCACGCTGAAATCCGCGATGACGATTATCGGCGACGAGGGGCCCGCTGAGACCCTCGTCACCGGGCTCGGTCTGGATCTGCCGGTGTTGGTCCTGGCAGATGACACCGTGGTGCGCGGGTTTGCGGTAGGAGACGCGGGAACCGCGGCAGCTATCGAGGTGCCCGAAGGAGCGGAGTGCGAAGTGACAAACTGCGTGCTGTTCTCGA
>CAZGCA010000123.1:0-10579 GCA_964524145.1 uncultured bacterium
GCGTTGCCAAAAGACCTTCTAACATCCTCAGCACACCATTGCCCTCTTCCGTGACGGACCGGAACCCCAATTGTTCTTGACAATATCGATATTTTCGTCTATAATATGCCCATCTGTTGTGCTGGTTTGTGTGGGTATGGAGGAGGAAGCAAGCCACAGTTGCGGCAACGTTAAAGATCCGGAAGGCGGCTGTGTGTGTCGCCGATTCGTGTTGTAGGGTCGTGAGATACCGTGGCAGGCATTTGGCTGCTCTGAAGGAGGTGGTGGAGCTACCAGGATAAAGTGAAGGATGAAACGTTCGGCAGCGTACCAGAGGAAGGTTATCCGAATTCCGTAAGTCGGTACTGTGGGATGCGGAAAACCTTTTGGAGGTAGCGGGAGACGATGCCCGTGCCGGTACGGTATTTGAAAGGGTAGAAGACCAACGAAAGGAAGGATGCGCCAATGAAAAGACTAACCTGCCTCTTGGCATGTATGCTCGTGATGGGCTTGGCGGTGTCGGCCCATGCAGAGCTGAAGGGCGTGGAGATCGGAGGGTCCATCCGCGTTCGCGCCGAGAAGTTTGACAACACCGCGTTTAACAAGAACCTCTCCGGAGACGACTTCGTGTCGCAGAGGACGCGAGTGAACTTTACGGCAGACTTCACGGACGATGTCGGAGGGTTCATCGAACTCCAGTCCTATGAGGTATGGGGTGACGACTTCCGCGACGACAAGACGCCCGGTCTCATGCCGAACCATTTCGGTGGGATTGGGACGTTTGTGCCCGACGACTCCGGCGATGTCGAGATATACCAGGCGTACATCGAGGCCAAAGACGTCGGCGGATATCCGGTAGACATCAAGATCGGCCGCCAGGAACTGGTGTACGGCACACAATGGTTGATCGGTAACGACCATTTCTACGGTGGCCTCACGTTCGACGCGGCCAAGGCGGTTCTGAAGTTGGAAGACTACGACCTTCAGGTCGACTTGTGGGTGTCCAAAATCGCAGATCTGCGCGCGCTTGAGGATGACTGCGATATGGATTTCTACGGCGTGTACGGCACCTACACCGGGCTCGAACCTCTGACCATTGAAGCCTACTGGCTGTTCCTCCGCGGGGCGGAAGTCGCAGGATTGCGGGACCTTGACCAGAACACGTTCGGCGCTCGCGTAGCGGGCGAGTACGAGGTAGGTCCCGGCGTGTTAGACTTCAACGCGGAAGCTGCCGGACAGCTTGGCGACGCGCGTTGGCCGCTGGCCGGTCCAGCGAATTTCGCGGGCAACGTCGACTACGAGGCGATGGGCGCCGATATCGGACTGGGCTACATGCTGCCCGACATGGCCTGGATGCCCCGGTTTGGGTTCAACTTCACGTATTCCTCGGGAGACGAAGACCCGTTCGACGACGAGTTCGGAACGTTCATGTTCCCGTTCTCGAACAACCACGCGCGCTACGGGCTCTTCGACGTGCTTTCTCTCGGCAACCTGTACACCTTCAGGGGTGTCGTGACCGCTTGTCCGGTAGACAAGCTCACGATTCTGACGCAGTACCTCTACTCCTTCGCGGACGAAGAAGTCGATTGGTTCGCGCCGCTTGTTGGTATAGGCAGGACCGACGACAACGTTGTCGAGGAGATCGACCTGGCTGCGATCTACCAGTACACGGAAGATCTCCAGTTCATGGTTGGAGGAGGTGTCGCGTTTGCTCACGGATTGTTGAGCGATGCCGAGTACATCGATCAGAGCGTTGGCAACAACGACAACTGCTACCGCGTGGTAGCGCAGGCCGAGCTGACATTCTAGTCGGCACGTTTGCCGTAGACTACGGCGGGAGAGCGGAAGAGAAACCGCTTTCCCGCCGTTTCTCTTCCATGATTGGATTGCAGATAATCTCGTCGTGAAGCTGTACTTTCCGGTTGCCCCCTTGCGATCCCAGCAATGAATTGATGGGCTGTTACCAATCGTCCCTCCGGGACGAACACAGCCCCCCAAACATCATTCCCGCGAAAGCGGGAATCCAGGCTCCCGTGCCTGTGCTCGTAATCGTAATCGAATCCCCCGAAGCCCGAACTCCCACCTTCGCTCTTCGTACTTCTCACTTCCCGTCCGGCATACAAGAACAGGCGCGCGATCCCAAACGACCGCGCGCCCATGAAACGTGGTTACTCTAACTGGCACTATCAGTCAGTCACGCCACACTTTCCGGTCGGAGCAAGAATCTTTCCGGATGCGTCGAGCGGATCGGTAACACCGACTATGTCCGCGAAATAGGGCGTCAACGGAAACTCGCCCGGGTACCTGATGAACTCGACATGCCCGTCCATGTAGAGCACATTGCATCCGCCCGGGACGTGATTGAACTCATCGACCGCTCCCGACATCTGGTCGAACATGACAACAACCTCGCTCTGGGCCATCGCCGACGCTGCCGGGTTGTTGATATCGGTGATGAAGAACCGCTCGATCCCTTCACGCAACCGGTATACTGCCGATCTGCCGGTGGCGTCCATGTAATCCTTACAGTTCTCGCCGCCAACGTCAGGCACCGTAGCACCGATGCTGTAGGCAGCTACGGCATCAGCGGATATGTCGCTGTCAAACATGCCATAGTCGCCAACGTTGATGCCATAGTACTGCAGCCCGCAACTGACGCCCGCATCGTCGTAAAGAACCCAGCCAAGGTACACATAACTCACCGTCACCAGGCAGTCGGTGTCAAACGTGCCGATCCTGTTTGGGAACGCCGAATTCGTGACCTTGAACAGATCGGGGTCCTTGTCTGTATCCGACGGGCAGGCGAACGGCTTCATGTCCGAGATGTACTCCGGATATATGGCGTGGCCTTCCATCATGAAGTTGAAAAGCACGCGGGCATAGGAGCCATCGTCGGCTGTTGCGTCTCCCACGTCATTTTGCGGGAACCGGCCGTTCCACTCGTTGGCGTACATCTTGAGCGACAACCCTATCTGTTTGAGGTTGTTGGCGCAACTTGCCCGTCTCGCCGCTTCCCGTGCCCGCGCCAGGGCCGGGAGCAGGATCGCCGCCAAAATGCCGATGATGGCGATCACAACGAGAAGCTCGATCAAGGTAAAACCTGGAATGCTTCGTGTTTTGCGGTAGGACATCTTCTGCTCCTCCTCTGCAGCGTTGTGCTACACCTCACCCTATCTCCCACGACTACTGCAAACGGCTGCGGCACCACCCCCTTTCTGCAGCGAGGTGTATATGCGCTCAATACACCCCCGCGACTCGATCACACTACCACCAGTGTAGCAATGAACCCGAATCCTGTCAACAAAGAATTGCCTCGAAGAGGAGTTGGCCCGTTTCCGGCGCCCAGAGCGCCGTGACACGGTCATTCCCAATCAGGGAAGCGCTGCAACGTCACATCCCAACGGCGCACAGGTCTCGCCGCAGGCCACCCGCGCTAGGAGCCCTTGCAACCACGACGTTACATCTGCTACAATCTCTCGTTGGTGAGCCATAACATCGTGACGCGTTGGTTGCACGGCGACACAAACGCGATAGTTGACAAGGCGGACGTGGCAGAAGCTGAGCGAGACCCGAGGACAAAGAGGGAGTCGTTATTGAGATGCTTGAAGAGATTTCCAGAACTCTGGTGATAATTAAGCCCGACGCGGTACAGCGGCGGCTCTTGGGTGCGATTATCTCACGTCTCGAAAACAAGGGGTTGAAGATCGTTGGCATGAAGATGGTCCACATGCCGCGTGAGCAAGCGGAACGCAACTACGCCGTACACAAAGACAAGGATTTCTTCGGCCGCCTTATTGACTTCATGACGTCGGGCCCGGTGGTCTTGGTTGTTGTCGAGGGTAAAGACGGCGTGAACGTGGTGAGACGGCTGATGGGTACGACGAACAGTGTCCAGGCGGACGCAGGTACGATACGCGGCGATTTCGGGATACGGGCACGGTTCAACCTTATCCACGGGTCGGATTCGCCTGAGAACGCGAAGACGGAGATCGGGTTGTTCTTTGAAGACAGCGAACTGCTCACGTACGAGATGCCCGAGGATGTCTGGCTCGAGATATGAGCGCGCCACGTTGACTGATAACCACAGACTGAATCTGTGAAGATGATGTCCAGGTAACGCAAAAGGAGAATTGAGTGTCGAGCGAGAAGAAGAAGCGACGAGCCAAGATCGCCAAACACAAGCGCAAGAAAAGGCGACGTGGCGACCGACACAAGAAGAAGAAACGATAGGGGACAGCCGTTATGAAGCTCAGGTTGGGCTTGCCCAAAGGGAGCCTCGAAGAGCAAACGATAGATCTCTTCCGGAAAGCCGGGTTTGCGATAACCTACTCCGGACGCTCGTACTTTCCCGCTATTGACGATCCCGAGATCGAGCCGGTGCTGATGCGCGCTCAGGAGATGGCTCGATTCGTCGGCAACGGCGGGTTGGACTGCGGCGTTACGGGGCACGACTGGATACTCGAGAGCGGGGCCGACGTTGTCGAGGTGGCCGAGCTCTGTTACAGCAAGGCAACGGAAAGGCCCGCCAGATGGGTTCTCGCTGTACCGGTAGGCTCCGACGTGCAGAAGGCCGAAGACCTCGCCGGCAAGACGGTGGCCACCGAGCTCGTCAACATGACCCGGCAGTACTTCGAGTCGAAGGGTGTCGACCTGCGCGTCGAGTTTTCATGGGGTGCGACCGAGGCGAAAGTGCCCGACCTCGTCGACGCTATCGTTGACGTCACCGAGACGGGCCGGTCGCTCGCTGCTAACGGGCTGCGGATAGTCGACACCGTGATCGAGTCCACCACCCGGTTCATTGCCAACAAGGACGCCTACGCGAAACCGTGGAAGAGGACAAGGATCGACAACATATCCGTTCTCGTGAAAGGTGCGCTCGAAGCGCGCGGCATGGTCGGGCTCAAGATGAATGTGGCGAAAGACAAGCTCGAAAACGTGCTCGATGTGTTGCCTGCGTTGCGCAACCCCACCGTTGCGCCGTTGAGCACCGGCGACTGGGTCGACGTTGATACCGTCATAGAAGAAGCGGTTGTGAGACAACTCATACCGGAACTGCTGAAAGCCGGTGCCGAAGGTATTGTCGAGTATCCGTTGAACAAGATCATCAGGTAGGAACCACAACGAGTCCCTAAAGCGGGTTGAGATGTGATGGAAGACAACAAAAAAGACGAACCCGGATCCTCCTGGAAGGAGCCGGAAAAGAGGGTTGACAGCTCGTGGAAGGAGCAGGTCGAGCGCGAGAAGACCGTTGAACAGACCAAGGAGCGGCGGCCCCGGGCAGACACGGGCCCCGAACCGACAGGCGGCCCCGAGCCGGCCCACGAACTCCCGCCGGCCGAGCTTGCACCGTTCGTCGCGTCAATTGGCGCTCAGGCAATGATGGGACTCGGACTGATTCCCGACCCCGTCAGCGGCGAGAAACGGCTCAACCTCGAGCAGGCCCGCTATCTGATCGACGTGCTTAGCATGTTGCAGGAAAAGACCGAGGGGAACCTGACCGAGGAAGAGGCACAGGTGTTGAAGAACACGCTTTACGATCTGAAGATGACCTTCGTCCGCGTGATGAACACCCAAACCCAGCAAGACCAGCAGGGGTGAAGTCGAATGCCGGCATTCGTAGTGGTGGGCAGCCAGTGGGGTGACGAGGCCAAAGGCAAAATCGTCGACTACCTCAGCGACCGTGTCGACTGTGTGCTGAGGTTTCAAGGCGGCAACAACGCCGGCCACACCGTCATCATAGAGGGGCAGAAGTACGTCCTGCATCTGGTGCCGAGCGGTATTCTGCGCCCCGAGATGAGCTGCATCATCGGCAACGGCACCGTCGTAGACCCCGCCGTACTGCTCGACGAGATGAGTATGTTGGAATCGCGCGGCGTCGCGTTCGAAGGCCGGTTCTTCATAGCGGATACCGCTCACGTCATCATGCAGTACCACAAGATGCTCGACAAAGCACAGGAACTGTCGCGTGGCAAGAAGAAGCTCGGAACGACCGGCACCGGTATCGGACCTGCCTACACCGACAAAGCCGCCCGGTCCGGCATCCGAATGGGCGACCTCGTCGATAGGGACAGGCTGTCGGGCAAGCTGGCGCACTGTCTCGAAACGAAGAACAGGCTGCTCGAGCAGCTTTTCGGACAGAACGGCCTGGACTACGAAGAAACCTTCGCGACCTACGCAGAGTACGGCACGAAGCTGGCCCCGTACGTCTGCGATACCGTGGCGAAAGTCAACGGGCTGCTCGACGACGGCAGGAAAGTGCTCTGCGAAGGGGCGCAGGGCTCGTTGCTCGATATCGACCACGGTACGTACCCGTTCGTCACCTCGTCAAACACGCTCGCCGGAAACGTCTGTTGCGGGGCCGGCATCGCGCCGTCAAGAGTGGCCCGCGTCATCGCAGTCGTGAAAGCGTACACCACGCGGGTCGGCGCCGGGCCGTTTCCCACAGAGCAATCCGGCGAGATCGGCGAGTACCTCCATGAGAAAGGGCACGAGTTCGGGGCAACCACCGGTCGGCCGCGCAGGTGCGGCTGGTTCGACGCCGTGGCCGTCAATCGCTCGCTCATGCTCAACGGGGCAACCAGCGTGGCGCTCACCAAGTTGGACGTGCTATCCGGACTGGACACGCTCAAGATATGCGTCCGGTACCGTTGTAACGGCTCCGAAACCGGCGTCTTCCCTGCCGACCCCGAAACGCTCGTCAACTGCGAACCCCTCTACGAGGAGATGCCCGGCTGGCACGAAGAGATAGCCGAGTGCCGGGCATACGACGAGCTGCCGCAGAACGCGCGCAACTACATCCGCCGGCTCGAAGAACTTACAGGCGTGACCGCCTCAATCATATCCGTCGGGCCCGGTCGCGGCGAAACACTCTTCCAGTTCGACCCGCTCGCCTGATCCCGCAACAACACGCGACATCAAAACTCATGCGCCTCGGTTCTTCCCTGGCCCCAATCCTTGTCTACCGTGTACCATCTACCGCTTTGCCCATTTATCATTGTCCCGAAAGTCCATAGTTCCGCCTTCAGCCGGTCAGGGTGTTCGCGCACCTCCATTTTCCGGTTGAAGGTGACGGGAGTCCGATGACTCAAGCGTCCCTCCGGGACTCGACCAGTTGCGACGGTTTCCGGCGCTTGCGGCCTGCCGGATGGATGCGAAGGCCGGCAAGAAGCCGGGTTGCGCGTGCCCCAACATCTTGGGGGATCGACCAATGTAGTTGACAAGATATGGGTGATCGTGATAGAATAAAGCGGAATTGGCAGGAAAACGACAGCAAGAAGCCCAAGCCTTGCAACGACAAGGGGTTAGAAGGGAGGAAACAACTTATGCGCGTTGTAGCGATGGCGAACCAGAAAGGCGGATGCGGCAAGACGACAACGTCGATCAACTTGGCTGCCTGTTTGGCGAAGAAGAACCGTTCGGTACTGCTGATAGATCTTGATCCTCAAGCGCACTCGACCGTCGGGCTTAACGTTGAGCCGGAATCGGTCGAGACGAACGTGTACCACGCGTTAGCCGGGGGCGACGGCGCACGCGTTCCGCTTGCCGACACCGTGACGGAAATATCGGAGAACTTCCGTCTGGCATCCTCGAGCGTTATTCTGAGCGCGGCCGAACAGGAACTTGCAGGTATTGAAGGACGCGAGTACCGGCTCAGAGATGCGATCGCCGGACTGAACGCCGCGTACGACTACGTGATCATCGATTGTCCTCCGAGCCTCGGGTTGCTCACGTTCAACGCGCTCGTAGCGGCGGACCAGATCATCATCCCGATCGAGACGAGCTTCTTCGCGTTGCACGGCACGGGCAAGCTGCTCGAGACGGTCGAGCTGGTCAGCGAACGTACGGGTCACAGGAAACTCGTGCGCGCGCTCATCGTCATGTTCGACCGGCGCACGCGTTTCGACAAGGAGGTGCGCAAGAACGTGCACAGCCATTTCGGCAGCAACTGTTTCAAGACGGTGATACGTCACACAACGAGGGTAAAGGAAGCGGCCAGTGCGGGTATACCCGTGATCGAGTACGACCCGAAATGCATGGGCGCAGCCGATTTCATCGACCTGGCCAAAGAGCTGATTGCACGCGAGAAAACCAAGGAGTGGAAGGAGTTCAACCTGGCGATACGTCGTGCCATGGTCGCGCATCCGGTTGAAGGCGGGATCCTGTTCTCGTTCAACGCGCCGGAAGCGGAGAGCGTGTGTATCGTGGGCGACTTCAACAACTGGTCGACCGAGACGGCGTTCGAGATGAAACGGAACCAGGACGGTATCTGGACGGGTGTTGTGCCGCTGCCCGAAGGGAACCACGAATACAAGTTCGTCGTAAACGACGAGTGGTATAACGATCCGGCGAATGCAAACGTTGTCGAGAACGGTGTGGGCGGTCTCAACTCGTTAATCACGGTGGGGTGAAGAACGTAGCATGCCTGGCCAACGAAAACTCGCACGCGGTCTCGAGGATGTCTCGCACCTGTTCCTCAGCTCGAAGCCGGAACCGTCCGCCGTCCAAACCGCCAAAGACGAACCGTCGCACGCACGCACGCCGAAACGGAGAGAGACATGTGCGAGCTGCATAAACCTGGTGATATCGGAGCTTGACAAAGCGTTCTGTCCTGTTAAAGGCAGGGTAGTCGGCGAGAATGCCACAGAGTTCGACACGGCGTACGGGCGGTTCTGCGACCGGTTCGATCCTATCACCTCCAGAAACATCATGAAGATTCAGACGCAGTTCTGGAAACAGAACGAGGGGCGGCTCGTGGAGATCGAGCCCGAACGACCGGAACCCGCGAAGCAGAGCCGCCGCAAGGATGAGAACAACCAGCGCGAGATGGAAACGCTGAACCTGGATATCGGCAGACTCGCCACGCTTCGTTACGAACTCGAGACGGAAATCGAGAGCGTCACCACACAGCTTGACGAACTGAGAAGCAAGAAACGGGAACTCGAAGCGCGGGTTGGATAAGGGCTGGACGCGCTTTTAGATATTGTAAGCAACACGAAACGGTTAGCGATTGGAAGACGCAAACCGTGCGGGCGGTGGATTTTCCTCCCCCGTTCCACCGCCCGCCTCCTCCTTCCGGACCGCAGTGCTCACTGTCCACGTAGCGGCCCCGAAGTGCCATCCCGGCGAGTTGCACATACGGATTGTGCGTTGCGCATGCTGCCCCCGTAGACGGCAGGCAATGAGTGCGTCAACGTACGCTTTGAAGCTGCATTATGCGAGCAATGTGCCCCCTTCCAGGACGCCGTCTCTTTAATGCTCACAGCGCGGCTCTCGTGATAGCAACGATGCCGAGCCGCATCGGCACGTTCCCAACCGGGACGTTTCCCGTCAGATGCGGCTGGAAAGCAGGGGAACCGCAGAACCGGACGTCATGGACAGTGCTCGATAGGGTCCCTTCCAGAAACATAAGAATAACATTCTTGGACATTATAGGTACAGCCGACAAAACCTTCGCAATCGGTTTCTACTGTGACAGAGCCCCTGCAATCATCCTCTTGGGCCGAGTACCACACACCATTGTCCCAATACCGGATTAGGTTGTCCTCGAGAATCAGGCGGAGACTTGGCGGAGATCCGTTAACTAGACAATATGCGCTGATCTGAATTCCGTCATAGGCGTCGCCGCCAGCGTAGCCGCCGTCGGCATCGCTGTGCGAAATTTCAGAATTTCTAACGGTATATGTAGTATTAACGTTCCCCCAGACTTCAAACACGACACCGTAGTATTCATATGTTCTAAGGACTACATTGCACATCTCGAATTCGCCGGCATTTGATACATAAACCGAGGCCTCGAATCCCGTTAGTTTTATGTCCCGAATAACTGCATCGCCTCGAACAAAAACGCCTGTTCTAACAAGTCCAGTGTTCATCATTATGACTGTATCTTCGGGATTCTCCCCTCCACCGGCGAGCGTCACATCATCGAGCATCACATAGGCGTCAAAAGTGGGGACCTGCGGCTCGCCATCGGTTTCCCACGTTCGCGCCGAGGGATAATAGAAACCGGGCGCCAGCCGGATCGTGCCACCCTCGGGCGGAGCTAACAAGGCCGCCTCGAACTCTTCCGTTGTGTCCACGTCCACAATCGGCTGCGGCAGGTCGCCGCACGGGTCTTCGTCCGACACCCACACTTCGCACCCGCACGACCCAACGCTGGGTCCCGTATCCCAGTGTGGGTTGACCGCTATCACGGTCGCTTCAGTCTCCGCATCGAACGGCACCTTGACGATGTTGCTGCTTTGACCGGAGCTGGCGATCATCTCTTCGCCAACGACGGTCGTTCCTTGGTGCGCGATCACGGTCGCCTGCAGAGCCGCTGCTGTGGCGTACGAATCGAACTCGACGTGCAACTGTCCCTCGAGCGCATGCTCCCCAAGCGTATTCTTGAACACCAACACGTCCGCCGTCAATTGCTGCGCCACGTTGAAGGACATATATGCCCGATTGTCCTTGCTGTCGCCCCGCTCACCCTTCTTGAGCGTTAATGTGTTGCCCGGTTTCGGCAGCCCCGTCGGGAGCTGGTTGGGCGGCCCGAGCTTGTCCGCATGCCACAGCTCTCCCGTATTCGTCTCATTGGTGTCGAAATCCTTGTGGAACA
>CAZGCA010000124.1:0-10233 GCA_964524145.1 uncultured bacterium
AGCGTCGAGTTTCTGCGGGCGCTGACCGCACCTCCGGACGACCGATGAAGGATTCTGCAAATACGGCTCTTCTGTCGTGTGTTGCAGGCTCGATGCGTGTCCTGCATGACTTGTCAGAGATGACGGGGAGAGGACAGGGCAGGGCAGCTTGCAAAGGCATATAGATAAGCACTTGACATCACAGCACTTATTGATGATGGCTCCCCGCACTGGACGATGTTAGAGCTTTGGAGGCGAGGGCAGAAACGGGTTTACTCGTCAACTCCGTGGCGATTGCTGCTTGACCCGCCGCGCCTTTGAACTCCCGTCCAAGACTTGACAGGTCGCATCTGAAAGACGCCAGCCGGAATCCGTTTGACTTTCGGACTCGCCGGTTGTAGTCTATTCCTGCAGGAAAGGGACTGATCGTATCTGCGACGGTCCATGAGAGGCCGAATCTTGCCCCAATTAGAGCCGGCCAGTGTGCCAGATGTTCTGAAGGCGTAGAGCTGTGGCACGAAAAACAGCCGATGCGGCGCCGCACTCACCTGAAGGGCGCCAACAAAGGCCCCCGGCATGACATCTGAAACGTTCCATTTCCCCGTGCTCTCACGGCTGGACGTGCCATGAAGAGGAGATAGACATATGCAACCAGCGGTGCGAGTGGCAAGTGGTCTATTGGTGCTGAGTCTCGTGTTGGCCTGGGCGCACACCGGGTGGACGGATGAGTTACAGAAGCCGGAACGCGGGAAGCAGATCAAGGTCTTTCTTCTTGCGGGACAGTCGAACATGGAGGGACGGGCGGACGGCAACAAGCTGACGCTCCAAGATAGAGAACGCCTTGGGAAAGCGCAGCGTCGTGTCCAGCTCGCGTTCAACTACGAGCCCATTCGTGCGCTGGATGTGGCCAAACCCTCGGCAGAGATCGCTGAGATTTACAAACGAGACCTCATCTTCGGCCCCGAGTTATTTTTCGGGATCACGTTGTGCGAAGCCTGGCCGCAAGAGAAGATACTGCTCATCAAGCGTGCCGAAGGCGGAACATCGCTCCACGGGTGTTGGAACCCCGATTGGCGCGTGGACAAGGCGACCGCCATGGGCGAGAGCGGCGAGCCAAAGCTGTACAGTGCACTGACAGCCTACGTCAAACAGGTGCTTTCGGGATATGGGGAGGACGAGTACGAGATCTGCGCTATGCTGTGGGTCCAGGGTGAGTCGGACGCCGGGAAAGAGACAGCCGCAGCGGAGTATGGAAATAACCTTGGAAATCTTGTCGAGCGCATCCGCCATGATGTGGGACGCAAAACGCTGCCGTTCCTGCTGTTCCAGGTCGGCCACGGAAAGGTCGTCGAAGGAATGAGACGGGTTGCGCGAGAGGTACCGAACGTAACCCTTATTCCTCAAAGCCTCGACCCTGTCTCGCTGGACTTCTACGAAAAGATGGAGAACGGCCACTACAACTACGAAGGCATGAAGAAACTGGGCCACCGGTTTGCGGAACTGTTTCTCAGCCAATATGTCCAGGAACATGAATGAGTTGATGGGGTCCGGGGGCGGCGTTGACAATGGACACGCCTGGGCCAATGCTAAGCGAAAGACTCTGTGGTGTGGCCGTGGGCGTCCGTCATCACTTTCCGGAAGCTGTAGGGGGCTGCCTGTCACGGGTGCGGGCACAACCGCATCTTGGATCCGGGGGGCGAGAGGCAGCTTATCGAAGGGGCGCAGGACTGACACGACACGTATACCGGACCTTGTCTTTCGTTCGCCCTACCGCTTCTTACAGCTCTCCCACACAACGATGACCCTAATGAGGGGTTCTGCAGCGGTCAAGAAGTGATTCGGGTGGCGGCTTGGAACCCCATCTCGGTCATGTCCAAGGCTGGGTCAAGAACTCGAGCAGCAAGCCAAGGGGTCAGGCGATGTTTCCAAGCCGCTCCCAAACAGGGTATTCGGCTCGCCTCACGAGACTCAATTCGGACAGACCTCAGATTGCAGCCTCCCACATCTTGCGTCTCGTCACACTGAGAACACAGCTGGACGTGGTTGGCGCAGTTAGAGTTACGACGAGCTGGCTCCCCGGGCTGGACTCGAACCAGCGACAAGGTGGTTAACAGCCACCTGCTCTGCCAACTGAGCTACCGGGGAACAGAATAGTGACCGATGGTTTTGGACGTGTCCGCGTAGAATATTATACCGGAATCACTCGCATTTGGCAAGCAGCGCACCCCATTTCCGGTCCACATACTGTTGGAGCAGGTCGATGATGTATTTGTTCTCGTCTCTGAACACGTGCCGGTATCTGCCCTGGTCTTTTATCCACTCGGTTACGGGAAGCTTCTCCTTGGGCTTGTAGCTGAGAGAGTACTTGCCGTCCTCGACCTCGTAGAGCGGCCAGAAACATGTTTCGGTCGCTATCTTGGCGCATTCCATCGATTTCTCCGGTGCGATCCTCCAGCCGCGATGGCACGGTGCCAGTATGTTGATGAACGCGAACCCCTCGACAGCGAGCGCCTTCTGTACCTTGCCGATCAGGTCGCGCGGGTTGTGGACCGACGTCTGCGCGACGTAAGGGATGTCGTGCGCCACCATCACCTCGGTGATATCTTTGCGGTTCTGCTGCTTGCCGGGTATGGCTTTCCCGGCGGGCGTGGTCGACGTGGCGGCCCCGATCGGCGTCGAGCTCGACCGCTGGATGCCCGTATTCATATACGCCTGGTTGTCGTAGCAGATGTAGACCATGTTGTGGCCGCGTTCGGCCGCGCCGGAAAGAGACTGGAACCCGATATCGTACGTGCCGCCGTCTCCTCCGAACGCGATGAACTTGTGCTCGGTATCCATCTTCCCGCGTTTTTTCAGTGCGCGGTATCCTGATTCGACGCCGCTCATCGTCGCTGCGGAGTTCTCGAACGCGTTGTGGATGTAGGAACACCGCCACGCCGAGTACGGGTAGATAGTGGTGGCTACCTCCATACATCCCGTGGAGATGCTGCACACGACAGGTGTGTCAGTACCGAGCAGCACTTGTCGCAACGTTGTTGCCGGCGCGCACCCTGCGCAGGAGCGATGCCCACCGGAAAGGATATCCCGCTTCGCGGACAGTTTCTTGAGATTGACAGCCATCGTCTTGAGCTCCTATTCTCTGACACCGAAGTATCGAACGAGCGTGTCTGTACGCCCCTCGATGATATCCATTCCGATCGAACATATTTGGGTTGTGTTGATGTCGCGGCCGCCGAGCCCGTAGATGTAATTCACGACCGGCGTGGTTGACTTGCCGTATAACGCGGAGCGTACCTCGTTGAAGACCGGTCCGCCAAGCCCGCCGAACGTCGCCGACTTGTCCATCACGGCAACGGCTTTTCTGTCCTTCAGCGTGTTCGCTATCAGCTCGACAGGAAACGGTCTGAAGACCCGCAGTTTGAGGAGCCCGGCTTTGTGGCCGTCGTCCCGCAGCGAGTCGACCGCTGACTTCGCCGTGCCGCCGGTCGAACCGAGACAAATAAGGACATAGTCGGCGTCATCGAGCTTGTAGTCCTCGAAGAAGCCGTACTGTCTGCCCGTGAGTTCCGCGAACTCCTTCGCAACTTGCTCGATCACCTTCGGGGAATCGTCGATAGCCTCGGCCTGCTGGCGTTTGTGTTCCATGTAATAGTCCTGCAAATCCAGCGGCCCGACGGTGATCGGGTGTTCGGGATCGAGCAGGGTATAGTGCGGCTTGTATTCGCCGATGAAACGCTTGACCGCGTCGTCCTCCGCCACATCAACCACCTCGGTCGTGTGGCTCAGTATAAACCCGTCAAGCGTCACCATCACCGGCAGGAGCACGTCGGGATGTTCGCCGATCCTGAACGCCTGAATGGTGTTGTCGTACACCTCCTGGGCGTTCTCGCTGAAAAGCTGAATCCAGCCCGCGTCACGCGCGCCCATCGAGTCCGAATGGTCGCAATGGATGTTGAGGGGGCCGCTGAGCGCTCTGTTCACCACGGGCATCACTATCGGGAGGCGCAGCGACGCAGCTATGTAGACTATCTCCCACATGAGCGCCAGCCCGTTCGCGCTGGTTGCGGTTATCGCGCGCGCGCCTGCCGCCGCGGCGCCCACCGTGGCGCTCATCGCGCTGTGCTCGGACTCGACACAGACCAGTTCGGTCTGAATGTCGCCGTCGTAGACAAACTGCGCGAACTTGTGCATCAGTTCTGTCTGCGGTGTTATCGGGTAGACCGCAGCGACGTCAGGATCTACCTGGCGCAGCGCTTCGGCAGCGGCTTCGTTGCCCGTCAACGCCACTCTATCGAATTTCACAGCCATCTTCTCTCGTTCCTTCCAGGTAACAGGCTCATAGTCATATGTCCCGGCGCGTTGGTCTGCAACTCAACGAACCTCGCTCTCCAACACCATCGTGATCGCGGTGCATTTCTTCGGACATTCGTACGCGCAAATCCCGCACCCTTTGCAATGGTCGTAATCGAACCCCACAACCTTGCCGTCCTCAACAAGGATCGAGGAATCCGGACAGAATATCCAACACCTGAGGCAATGGATACACTTCTCTTCGTCTCGAACGGGCCGAAACGTGCGCCACGAACCCGTCTCGTACGATTCGGCGCAGCCCGGCTCGAGGATAAGACCACCTATCGGGATGTCCCGCCAACCTTTCAACTCAGCCATTGTGTTTATCGACCTCCAATCTGCGGACTGTATCGGGTTTCAGACTTCTTTGACCTCGTCATATGCGCGTTGTATCGCCTTCACATTGCCCTCGACGACGTCCGCACGGAACTTCTTGCCGAACTTGATCTTGATATCGTGGAGAACGGTCTCGAGTTCGAGCACGCCCGTCACCTTCACCAGCGAGCCTATCATCGGCGTGTTCGGCATATCCCGCTTGAGCTCGTCCAACGATATCTGTGTCGCGTTCACTGTCCAGACATGCTGCGTATCCTGCGCGCTCGCCCGCTTCCGCACTTCCGAAACGTCCAGTGTGGTATTCACGATGAGCACGCCGTCGGGGCCGAGCCCGTCACAGACCCTGGCCGTCTCCAACAGCGTGTCATCGAGCACGAGCACAATATCAGGGTGCTCGATGGCGCAGTGCAGCCTGACCGGTCCGTCGCTCACCCGCGTGTACCCGCGTATCGGCGCGCCCATACGTTCCGGCCCGTACTCCGGGTTGCCCTGGCCGTACTTTCCTTCGTGAATGCACGCTTCCGCAACAAACGTGGCGGCCGTCTTCGCCCCCTGACCGCCGCGGCCGTGCCACCTGATTTCAGTCATACGTTCCATATTCCACCTCGGTTATGTACTCTCAGAAACGCTTCTCACAACAACGGCATCTTCCGTCTGCTAATACGGTCGCGGCACTTCCCCCCCCGGAAACCGCACTCTAAGAATACCAGACTCCGGTTGTAGATGTCAAGACGCAGCCGCGCTGAACGATATCCTCCAGTTTCTCTGCAACGCGCTCCGATTCGTCCCGTCGCCGTGCTCACGCTCCTGCTCGGAAATAGACTGACGCAGTCGCCGAGATTCTTCACTTCGTTCAGAACGACAGAAGGAAGGCAAGTGCTGCGCCAAACATGGGCGGTTACTTATGACGCTGCGTATAGCATGTACCGCGGCAGCGGTCGTGCACAACTAGCCACGGGTTGCGGTCCGCCGCTACCCGTGGTAGAGATACGCCAAAGACACCTACCCCGGAGGGGTTGCACATCTCAATCGCGGCAGCCCTTTCTTCAACCCCTGCCGGGGTTGGTGCTTTGCGGCCTACGGTCCACGGGTAGGGACGCTTGCGCGACCCGACCCGAGGCTATTGGTGTGTAACCGCTCACGCGGTAATCAAGGCGGATGGGTACAATGGGCACATGGGAACTGTCCCGGTGGGACCTCACCGAATCCAGACTCTATCGGGTGGTCGTTTCGGGCTCGATTACGAGTACGAGCACGAGCACGGAGAGGAATGGGGGTGTGTAACCGTATTTGCGAAAGCCTGCGCGCGGCAACCCGCCGGGGTAGAATCTTGACCGTCATGCATCTGGGGAGAGATGGTTGGAGGCGCCGCACACGCCATTCAATGGTGTCTCCGGCGCCTCGAGAACGGGTCTGCCATTCCGATATCGGTCTTATTGCTTGTTGCGGTAATCAGGATCCCAACCCAGAATGTTGGCGGACAGCGAGGTCATCGGGAACTTCGTCGGATACGGGATCCACTCGACGTGCCCGTCCATGTACAAGCAGTTTCCGCCGGCCGGAATGTGGTTCGTGAGTTTCGCGCTTCCTGGCCGGTTGCCGATCAGGTCCCACATGACCGCTATCTCGCTCGCTGCCTGCGCCGATCCGGCTGGATTGTTGATATCGGTGATGAAGAACCGCTCGATACCCAGTCGCAACCGGTAGAAACCGGGGTGGGTACCGAGTATAAAGACCCGATCAGCCGGGATGTCGTTGTCGAGGAAGTTTCCCCACATGCAGCTTGCGCCCGCCATCTCAAGGGCCATAAGGTTGTACTCTACGGATGCCTGCTGTTTCGAGATAGCGTGCCCAAAATAGACGTAATCCACGCCGCCCATGTCCGCCTGGCACGGGATGGCAAGATCTCCTGCGTTTACCCCCGGGTCACAGAACGGGTTCGGCGCATAGCCGCTGCCGGTATACACCAGCTCTGCACCACTGTAACAGCCCGTGGCGTCAGTGTGCCTCCCCAGGTTCACGCCCCACGGGCTCGACGGACACATGAGCACCTTCATGTCAGTGAGATACTCGGGGTACACAGCAAACATGTCAATGATGTGGTAGGGACCATTGCCTGATGGAGAGACACCAGGAAAGCAGCTCCCGGCTGGACCCGCGCAGTCGGCGTGGATGACCATCGGGAACCGATCGTGCCACTCGTTTGCGTACATCGTGAGAATAGTACCCATCTGCTTCAGGTTGTTCTGGCAGGTCGACCGCCGGGCGGCCTCGCGTGCGCGCGCCAGCGCCGGCAGCAGGATCGCGGCCAGGATCCCGATGATGGCGATCACCACCAGAAGCTCGATAAGCGTGAAACCGTGTCTCTTTCTATCCATTGTACTGTCCTCCTTGAACTACCGGACACTCGTACCCAGTTAGAGACTCATACCTTATGTCATCTCCTGATTCACCACCACCTCCTCATCCGCGTTCATCTCTCGGGCAGCGTGACAGCGCGCCGTTCCGTATCCACCCACAACCGCTCTGCAACGTGAGTTGTACATTGATTATACAGGAAGCGACACACAAGTCAAGGGAGGAATGAAGCAGGGGTAGAATCTGGACCGCACTGTATCTGGGGAGAAACGGTTCGAGGCGCCGGACACGCCATTAAACGGTGTGTCCGGCGCCTCGGAGACTACTCTCGCCGGGCTGCCTTCGGTCAACCCGATTCCTGTCTCACTCAGTACGTGTAGTGGTCGTCTCGGTAACTAGGGTCCCAACCCAGGATGACGGCGGCCAGCGAAGTCATCGGGAACTTCGTCGGATACGGGATCCACTCGACGTGCCCGTCCATGTACATGCAGTTTCCGCCGGCTGGAATGTGGTTTGTGAGCTTCGCGCTTCCTGGCCGGTTGCCGATGAGGTCCCACATGACCGGTATCTCGCTCGCTGCCTGCGCCGAACCGGCTGGATTGTTGATATCGGTGATGAAAAACCGCTCGATACCCAGTCGCAACCGGTAGAAACCTTCGTGGTCAGGGATTATAAAGATCTGACCGGCCGGGATGTCGTTGTCGACGTAGTTTCCCCAAGTGCAGGTTGCGGACCCCCACTCAATGGCCCTAAGGTTGTTCTCTACGGTTGCCTGCTGTGTGGTAATGGCGTGGCCAAGATAGAGGTAATCCACGTTGCCCATGTCCGCCTGACACGGTATTGCGATATCGCCGCGTTCGACACCCGGACTGCAGAACGGGTTCGGGACCATGCCATTGCCATTGCCAGCGTACACCTCAGTATAGTAGCAGCTGCTATGATCGCCGAACCGTTTCAGGTTCACGCCCCACGCGCTCGACGGACAGTGGAGCAGCTTCATGTCGGTGAGATACTCGGGGTAGACCCCGAAGACGTCAATGATGTGGTAAGGGCCGCCACCACCGCCTCCTGTACATGAAGACTCGCCATGGCAGTCGGCGTGGATGGTCATCGGGAACCGTTCGTTCCACTCGTTCGCGTACATGTTGAGGATTATCCCCCACTGCTTCAGGTTGTTCTGGCAGGTCGACCGCCGGGCGGCCTCGCGTGCGCGCGCCAGCGCCGGCAGCAGGATCGCCGCCAGGATCCCGATGATGGCGATCACCACCAGCAGCTCGATAAGCGTGAAACCTTCTCTTCTTCTATCCATTGTATCCTCCTCCTTCAATTACAGAACATCCATAGCCGGGAACCAAAAAACGATGCCTTGTCCTGTAACGTACCACCCCCTTTCCACCCGCGCTCATCTCTCGCGCAGTTTGACATGACGCCGTCCGTATCCTGTCGACACCTGCCACTCTGCTACCCAAACTCCACATCAATTATAGAGTATACAGGACACGGCACGAAAGTCAAGGAAAAACCAGACGAACCAGCGAGCCATTTGCGTTGTGGCTGTTCTCTGGAGTGCGGTAGCTTGCTACCGCTGTTCTATTGGACAGCTTGCTGTCCAATAGGCCGGACTCAAGCAAGCTTGGTCCCGATAAAAGCGCAAGCAAGCTTGCGCACTCCACATCCGTTAGCGGTCAATTGGACACGTCAGCCGTCCGCAAGACACAAGAACACGACGCATTGCCTATATCTTCGGGGTAACAAGTCCCCTTACCGCTTTGCATCATCCTCCCATGACAACACTTACCGGCAGCGCAAATGGCTAAACCAGCCGCGTTGCAGCGCACCGGCTGGGGCCGAGACAATCCGCCGCCGCTTCGCTGTCAGGTTGGCTGTTGTGTGTCTTTCCGGGGAGGAGGTGCCGGGGTGACCTGACCGACACGAAGCGACGATTCGGCGCTGCGAATAAGGTCTTCCCACTCGATACGTTGGCCGGCCGCAGCGCACGACACGCCCGTGCGTATCCGCGTGGCGTCGGCCAAAGAGCACCCGCCAATGTCGCACGAGCCGACTTGGGTCCTGAGCTTCTCCTCGACCTTGCACGCACCCTTCGCGCCTGTGGCGGGCAGCAGAATGATAAACCCGCTGTCGCCGTACCTGGCCACCGAGTCTATATCCCGGATCTCGTGCCACAGGAGTTGTGAGCAGTCGCGGCGTACACACTGTTCGACGCTCCCGGCAACGACACCGGTGCTGCCGGGCTTCGGCTCTATGCTCATGATGATGCACGACAACGGGTGGCTGAACCGGGCGGCACGTTTCGTTTCCAGCCGCAACCGTTTCCGGAACTCTTCATAACTGACAAAGTTGTCGTACCCCTGCCAGGTGGCCGGCTCGGCGCTTGCAGCGGCCGGTACTCTCGTAGTGGGAGTGGCGGCGCTTGGTGCGGCGGTCGCGTCCTCGATCTCGTTCTCGAGCTCTTCCAACGAACGGCGCGCTTCGTGACCGAAACGGTAGTTCTCCGACTTATCAGACAGCTCGACCGACATCACCGGGTGACGCCACGCACCGAACAGACCCGCTATCCAGTAGCCGACAGCCGTGGTGACAAGTACGAAAAGCAGTCTCGCGCAGAATGTGAGCAGGCCGAGGTTCTCTTCGCCGGAATCGCCCAACCTCGAGGACAACACCCTGACAAAGCTAAACACGTTTATTCGCGCACTGGCGGCGTCCACCAGCAGGAAGACGGTTGACAGCACGGCCACAGCGATTGCCGCGACGATGGCGAACCTGTGCCGGAGAAAAAGCTGCTGCCAGCGGGACGGATGCACTCTTCGCCACGCGATGTGCTGCAGGTCCTCGATAACCACCGACAACGCGTTCCGTTCGAGCTGCAAATTGGCCGTTTCGTTAAGCTGGTTGTTGCGGTGGAAGTAGAACCCTGTCACGAGCAACGGATAGGGTCTCGGGTGGCCGTCGGCGGCCACGAACGTGTGGACTCCGTCGCGCTGAGTTGTGTAGAGATGGTATCCTTCGAGCCCCGCAAAGCCGCCAGTCTCCAGCGGCCGGTAGCCCAGCCGAACAAGTCGGGCGTGGAGATCGTCCGGCAGGGCAAACCCTCTTAGCGCGCGGAACTCTGTCTTGCTCATAGCGTGGTGCGGCGCTCCTCATATCTTCCGTGCCCGCACTATATTGCATCCGTCCGAGGGATGTCAACCG
>CAZGCA010000125.1:0-10061 GCA_964524145.1 uncultured bacterium
GAACAGCGGTAGCAAGCTACCGCACTCCAAAACAGCCACAGCGCAAATGCCTTGACCCTTGCCGGGCTTGACTTGTTTCCGGTGCCCTTGGTACCCTGTTCTTCAGAGGCAAACACCCGATATGGAAACCGTTCTACGGAGGATCAACGATGTCGGAGAAGCAGATGACACGGCGGTCGTTTATCGATAAAGGGACGATGGCGGTCGGCACCGCCGGACTCGTGGCGGGCCAAGCGCACGCGGCACCGGAGAAGCACGATCTGGACGTGAGGTTCGGGCTCAACCTGCTCGTGTACACCGCGACGTTCTCGAAAGACAAGGTCGATCTAGTCCGGAAGGTCGCCGACATGGGTTACGACGGCGTCGAGATACCGTTCAACGATCTTGACATCCTCGATCCGCAGGCCACCCGGCGCGCGCTCGAAAGCGCGGGGATCGGCCTTACGGCGTGCGCCGTGCTCATTCCCGGCACGAGCATCACCAGTGCAGACGCATCGGAACGCAAGACCGGTGTCGAACACCTGAAACGCATGGTCGATATCACGGCCGAGATGGGCGGCGACGCGATTGGCGGGCCGATCTACGCCCCTGTGGGATATCTCACGGGCCGGGGCCGTACCGCGGACGAGTGGAAATGGGGTGTCGAGGGTCTTGGCGCGGCGGCAGAGTATGCCGGGAAGGCGGACATAGTGCTCGCTATCGAACCGCTCAACCGATTCGAGACGTATTTTCTCAACACGGTGGGTGATACCGTCGAGCTCGTGAAAGAAGTTGGGCACAAGAACCTGACGGTACAGGTGGACACGTTCCACGCCAACATCGAGGAGAAAGACACGCCGACGGCCATCCGGGCAGCGGGCCCGCACTTGGGCCACTTTCACGCGTCCGAAAGCGATCGCGGCGTCCCCGGCACGGGACAGGTGCCCTGGAAAGAGTGTTTCTCCGCACTGCACGAGGTTGGCTATAGTCGATGGGTCACCATCGAGAGCTTCGCCACGGGTATCGTGGACCTGTGCGCTGCCGCGTGCATCTGGCGTCCGATCTACGAATCGGCCGACGACCTGGCGATCAACGGCCTCGCGTTCCTGAAAGCTACGGCCGGCGTTATGTAGCTCACCGGGTGTGCGAGAGCGGCCTAAGACGACATGAGTACAAACAAGCCCGACAGCGCGATGGGTTGGCGAAACCGTTAAGAGGGCCGGACATGTCACATAACCGGATTGATCGACGAGAGTTTATGAAGAACGCTGCCGCGGGTGCGGCAGGTGTCGCCGCGACGCTGGGTGCGTCAAACCTCGCGGGAGCGGTTCAAACGGCCGCGACAAACACATCCAGGATTCTCAACCACAACGAGAACATGGAATACCGCCGTCTCGGCAAGACGGAACTGATGGTCTCGGCCGTCTGCATGGGAGGCCACACGGGCCGTATCGACGAGCGCGAGGATTTCGACAAGAACCGCTACGACGTCATCAGCCGGTTGATGGACGTTGGCATCAACTACATCGACGCCTGCAGCGATGGCGAGGTGATGTACGCCTGCAAGGCATTGAAAGGGCGGCGCGACAAGATGTACGTGGCGCTCTCCGACTGCGGCCGCGAAGTGCGCGAAGAGGATGCTCGCACCTCGAAAAAGCTGCTCACAGTGCTCGACAATCTTCTGAGAAGGTCAAAACAGGAGTATACCGACCTGTGGCGCATCACCTGTTTCGAGCCCGGCGGCCGACACACGTTTAACACGTCCTGCGAGCTTGTCGATGCGCTCGAGAAAGCCAAGCAGCAAGGCAAGGCCCGGTTCGCCGGCATCTCATCGCACGACCGGCGCTGGCTGACGATGATGGTCGAGCAGTTCCCACAGCTTGATGTGGTGCTTTTCCCGTACACGGCGATGAGCAAGAACTACCCCAACTACAGCCTGTTCGACGTTCTCCGGGAGCACGACGTCGGCGCGTTCGGGATCAAGCCGTTCGCGGCCGCATCGTTGTTCAAAGGCGACAGCATGGCCGATTCGCCGCACGCCGTAGAGGACGACCGCCGGGCGCGCCTTGCTATCCGGTACATACTGCGGAACCCCGGCATCATACCGATACCGGGGCTCAGCAGCGTTCACCAGGTCGATAACGTGGCCAAGGCGGTCATGGAACGACGCGAGCTGGACAAGAAAGAGCACGCCGAGCTGGACAAGGCCGCCGCCGAGACATTTGCGAAACTGCCGGCCGACTATCAATGGCTGAAAGACTGGGAGTATGTGTAGCGAGCGCTGCCTTACACGGACACTCGTATGAAACGGTCGATGGTGGTAATGGCGGCTGTGGCGGCGTTTGGGTCAACGGCCTGTCAGACCGGCCGCGAACCGCAGGAACTCGAAGCCGATCAACCGGCTCCAGACACCCCTCAAGTCGCGCTCGACGAGGAACCGCTGCTGCTGGACGACGAGCCTCTTTTGCTGCTCGACGATTCCCCGTCGGTCGACGAGGCCGGAGCCGACAACAGTCGCTGCCACGTGTGCCACATGAACTACTTTCAGGAGGATATCGCCGTCATTCATGCGCGGGCTAAGATCGGCTGCGCGGACTGTCACGGCGAAAGTGACGCACACATTGCCGACGAATCCTGGGCTTCAGGCGGAAACGGCACGCCGCCGGACGTCATGTATACCCCGGAGAAAGTCAACACGTTCTGCATGGGGTGTCATCCCAAGAACACGATCGCCGGCCCGCAGCATACAGCGGTCTTCGCCGGCAAACCTGAGGAGAATCGCTGTACCGACTGCCACGGTGAACACCGGTTGGCCCATCGTGTGTGCACATGGAAATAGGCGCGTGCGTTCCACCGGGAGGAATACGATGAATCGCTTGATCTCTTTTGCGTTGTTGGTGGCGCTCAGCGTTGCCTGCTCGTTGTTGGTGGCGGCCAACCTCGTGTCGGCAGACGAAGACAAGCCGACAAACCTCGACGCGGACCGCAACCTGGTCGGTTGGTGGAAGTTTGACGAACGATCCGGCAAGACTGCCGCCGATTCGTCCAAACACGGCCGCGACGGAACGCTCAAGGGAAACCTCTCGTTTGACGACGACTCGGTTCCGGGCCGTATGGGCAAGGCGCTGAAGTTCGGCGGCAAAGACTACGTCCAGATTACCGGGTACAAGGGCATAACGGGCACGGGGCCCCGAACCGTTGCTGCCTGGATCAAGACGAAGTCGTCGAGAGGACAGATCGCGTCCTGGGGTCTGGACGAAGGCGGCAAGATGTGGATATTCGGCTTCATCAGGGACGGCATAGGCGTGACGCCCAACGGTGGCTACCTTTACATCAACGCCGAGGCTCACGACGACGAGTGGCATCACGTTGCAGCGGTGGTCGAGAAGGCGGAACTGCCGAATCTCCACGATGATGTGAAGTTGTTTATGGACGGCGAGTTGCAGGAGATCCACGACATCGGCCTTTTGGATCTCTGGCCTGTCGATACCGGCAGCGACCTGGACGTCAGGATAGGAATGGGTTTCAGGGGCCTGATAGACGATGTCCGTATTTATGAGCGGCCCTTGTCGGATGAGGAGATCAAAGCGCTCGGCAAGGGCAAAGACCGTTGAGACCGACGCCGCACAGCTGGAACAGGAGGAAGGCACAATGAAGAAGAAGGTAAAGAAGGTGTACTTGATCTCGAACGGCGATTTCCGGGACGCCGTGGGAGTGGAATGCTGGTCCAAACAGAAGGAGACCTTGAGACAGGTCAAGGCGGCCTTGGCTCAGTTGCGAGTCAAGACGGAAAGCTTCCCGAAGTATGATCCCAAACGGAAGCACGGGTTCCTGACGCGCCAGTGTTACGCGGCGGAGACTTTCGCCACGCTCGACCGGGAAACCCCCGTGATCATCGTGCTGGCGTCCTGGGTGTACGCCCATCACGTGGCGGGTTGTTTGCAGACTCACAAAGCCCCCATACTCCTGCTGGCGAACTTCGACGGAACGTTCCCCGGATTGGTGTCGCTGCTGAACCATGCCGGCACGTTCGAACGGTTGGGGATACGGCATTCGCGGCTGTGGACCGAGAGTTTCCTTGATGACGCCAGGTTTATAAAGCGTCTCGCAACCTGGTGCAAGACCGGCCGCATCACCTACTCGAAAAACCATCTCGCGGACGCCGAGGATCTCAAGCTGTCGGCCAAGGCGATGACCTTCGGGAAGAAACTTGCCGCAGACATCCTGCGGACGAAACGGATCATGGGCCAGCTCGATCCGGGATGTATGGGCATGTTGAACGCCGTCATGAATCCCGCGAAGCTGGCGGGAATCGGCATGCCGATAGAGCTGCTGAACCAGTCCGACCTGCTCGCCGAAATGAAGCTGGTGAGCGACGAGGAAGCCCAGAAGCATCTGAACTGGCTGGTGCGCAAGCGTGCGTGGTTCGACTGGGGTACCGACCAGTACGAACATCTCGTACACGGCCAGGTGCTCGAGCAGATGAAGATGTACTCGGCGGCGGCACGCATCTACCAACGTTACGGCCTCAGCGCCATCGGTATCCCTTACCAGTACGGGCTGGTTCGGTGCTGTCCTGCGTCCGACCTGGCTGAAGGTATGCTGAACAACTCCGAGCGGCCGAACGTGCTTGATCCGGAAACGAACCGGATAGTCAACAAAGGCAAGCCGATAGTGCATTTCAACGAGGGCGATATGGGCGCCGGCATCCCGCAGGTGCTCATGCACGACATCTACGTCCGAAAAGGTATGCCTCCCGAGACCACCCTGCACGACGTGCGTTGGGGAAGCGCGTTCGGCAGGAAATTCGTCTGGGTGTTCGAGATTTCGGGCGGCGCGCCGCCGGCGCATTTCGGAGGATGGAAGCACACCAGAATACACCGGCAACCGAAGATGTACTTTCCGCTCGGCGGCGGCACCTGCTCCGGCATCTCGAAACCCGGCACTGTCACCTGGGCTCGGTTCTACGAACAGTTCGGCGAGATCGGCATGGACTGCGGCACGGGCGAGGTCCTGGCGTTGCCGGAAGACGAGGTGCGCGACCGTCTCGACAAGACCAACGAGGAATGGCCAATTGCCAACGTCCACATTCCGGGCTACGGCCGCGACCAGCTGATGTCGTCCCACATGTCGAACCACATCATCATCGGGTATGGGGACATTCTGGAAGAGTTGGTTGCCACCTGTATGCATCTGGGCATTCCGACGCGCGTCGCGGGTCACGCGAGACGCGCGCTGACATAGAAAGATTCCCACACGGGAGAAGGAGGTAGACACGATGGGAACGTTCTTGGTGGGCTGCGATGTCGGTACCGGAGGAACGAAGGCGGTCGTCATGAACGAGGACGGCACGGTGCTGGGCACTCATTTCATCGAGTATCCGCTCATCACCACCAAGACCGCCAACGAGAAGTTCCCCGGCGCCAAGGCTGAACACGAGCCGGATTGGTACTGGAACGCCGTGGCGGATACCATCAAGGTCTCGATACAAGAATCGAAGGTCGATCCGAAGGAGATTAAGGGCGTATCGATCAGCGCGCTGTCGCCTGCCTGCATTCTGGTGGACAAGGAGCTGCGTCCCCTTCAGAACGCCCACATCTGGATGGACCGCCGTGCGACCGCAGAGTGCGACTGGCTGCGGGAACACGTCGGCGAGGAACGCGTGTTCAAGCTCAGCGCCAACCCCATCGACCCGTATTACGCAACCACCAAGCTGATGTGGGAGAAGAGCAACCGGCCGGACCTGTACAAGCAGACCTACAAGTTCCAGACCGCGGCTGATTATCCCTGCATGAAGCTGACCGGCAAGGCCGTGACGGACTTCTCGAACGCGTCGCTCATCGGCATTGCGTTCGACGTCGTAAACAGAAAATGGGATACGGGGCTTATCGAAGAGATCGGTCTGGACCCGGACAAGTTCCCGGAGGCCTATCCGTGCGATGAGGTCATCGGCGAAGTGACACGCGAGGCTGCCGAGCGTACGGGGCTCGCACCTGGTACTCCGGTGGTGGCCGGTACCGTGGACTGCAACGCGGCATGGGTCGCGGGCGGCGCGGTCGATGCCGGAGACACATCGTTGGTCATGGGCACGGCGGGCGTGCTGGGCGTCGTACACGAGACGCCGACGTTCACCAAGGACATGATCACCATCATCCATACCGCCGATTCGAGGACCAAGTATACGACCCTGGCGGCGTTGGTGTCGTGCGGGGCGCTTATCAGATACTTCCGCGACAACTTCGGCCAGATCGAGATGGCCGCGGAGGGGATGACGGGCCGGGACGCGTACGTGATGCTCAACGACGAGGCGCGCGACGTGCCGCCGGGCAGCAACGGGCTTATCGTGCTGCCATATTTCATGGGCGAGCGAACGCCGATCTGGGATACGCATGCGCGGGGCGTGATCTTCGGGCTGAGCCTTGACCACGGTCGGGGCCATGTGGTGCGTGCCCTCATGGAAGGCGCGGGGTACGGGCTGCTCCACAACTTCGAGCTGATGAGGGCAAGCGGTGTGAAGATGAAGTTCCCGATGGTGCTGAGCGAAGGCGGTGCCAACAGCCCGATGTGGCGTCAGATCATCGCCGACATCCTCGACGTCGAGTGCGCGTTTGCGGTGTCATCAAAGGGCGCGCCGGTCGGCAACGCCGTTGCAGCGGGTGTCGGTGTCGGCGTCTACAAGAACTACGACGTGGTCAAGGACTGGGCGGAACTGGGCGAGCACTCGATCCCGAACGCCGAAAACAACGCTCTTTACAGAAAACTGTACAAGACCTACAGGGACCTGTATCCGTTGCTCAAAGACCAGTATGTGGCCGTGGCGGAGGCCATTGCGTAAAGACCTTGCCTTGAGTGGTCACGGGCAAGAGAAAAGAAAACGTACAGAAGCAAGCGCCGGTGCAGCCCTGGTTAGTTCGCCGGCTCGTCGCGGCGGCCCCGGTGTACTACCGGCCAGCTTGCCCGCGTTTCATCCTCGAACAGGCCCATTTGGTCCAGCGGCAGGGCCTTGAAACCTACAGTGAACGCGGGAGAATCCGGTTTCAGAGCGAAATCAACCGCCCGCGGTTCTTTGTCCTCGCCAATTCGCTCGGGCGCAGCGAAACGCGGGTTTTCATCGACCAGGTTGTCCTCGATGGTCTGATACTTCCTGGCGCCATCCTGCACCCCGTCCCATTTGCCGCCGAAAGAGACGTTACGGATAACCCTGTTGCCTTTCGGCGCCGCGGGCTCGTCCTCCCAGACGTTTACAAGTGCGGGGTACCGCGTGCTCCACGGAGGCTGCTTGTAAGGCATCGCGTCCAATCGTTCCTTCATCGTGGTGTCGACATGGTCGCTCGCCCATCCCTGGGCCCGGTTGTCGATGTGCAGCGCCGGACGGCAGTCCACGAACAGGTTGTTCTCGACGACGACGTCTCGGCCGCCGCCGATAAACGCCGCTCGAGTGACCCGGTAGAACAGGTTGCCGTAGATAGTTGTCCCGCAGAACATATCGTCCAGGTACACGCCAACGCAGCCGCGCCCCTGGAAACCGCTGATGTCGTGCAGGTAGTTGTGACGGATCACCGTGCCCCGCATCGTCCAGTCGCGGCCGGCGTACATCGCACCCGCGTCGTTTGATTCATGACACACGCTGTGGATCTCGTTGAACTCGATGACGTGATCGTTCCCGCTGAACCCGATCGCGATGTGCGGCGCGTCATGAATCAGGTTGTGCGAGGCGCGGTTGCCGACGCCGTTGAGCGAGACGGCCGTCCGATACATGCGATGCCATCGACCGTAGTCGTGGATATGGTTGTTCTCGGCGAAATGACCCGCGGGCGTCAGCGTTTCCCGCTTACCACCGTTCAAGCTGATGCCGCCGGCACCCATCTGGTAGATGTCGCACCCCACCACCCCGTGGTGCGTGCCGCCGGAGATGCTGACGGCGCCTCCGCCGGCGTTCCGGATGGTGCACCCGACAATCCGGTTCTGCGTACCGCCCGACACCGTGACAGCGGTCCCGCGCGCAGCCTCGATGATCATCCCGCGCAACGTGACGTGCGACACATCGTTCATCGTCACCATGGTCGGCAACACTGAAACCACTGCCTCGCCGCTATCGATCGGCTTCGGCGGCCAGAAGTACAGTATCCCTGTCTCCCGATCCACGTACCACTCGCCCGGCGAGTCTATCTCTGCAAGAATGTTGTACGCGTAATACCACTGGCCTTTACGGTAGCCGTAACCGTGGTACGGGGGTTCGACCTCAATGATGCGCTTCTCGGTGTCGATCGATTTCACCTTGTGGCGCTGGTCGGACCAATCCCAGAACCAGTACCCGTGTACCCAGACATCGTTCTCCTCGGCCCACCTGGTCGGCCTGTCCGTGTCGTACACCCATTTTCCTATACGGTCGCCCTTTCTGCCGCGCACGTCATACTTGTCGCCTCCCGCTTCCTCGACGATATGCACGAACCCTTCGTTCGGCCAGCGCGCCACCGTCATCGGGTTGTCGAGAAAAAACAGTTCCAGACCGCCGCCTGCAGGCGAGCCGAAGTCGGTAATGCCGAGCGCTTTCAGGCTGGCCTGGAGCACATTGCCCCGCGCCGATTCGTCAAGACGGTTCAGTATCACCGGGTCAGTCACCGGCGCGAACCCGGTCACGACCTTGCCGCCCACGAGCCGCACCTCTTCGCCGTCGGACGCTGCATAGGAGACGGGGGCATCGGCCGTGCCGGAATCCTCAGCTGACAGTTCAAACGCGCTGTCGATGCTGTACACGCCGCCACGCACGAGCACCTTGACTCCGGTCTCCGGCAACCCCGCGGCCTTCTTCACGTTCCGGATCTCGTCCCGCGCCCGTTCGAGCGTGGCGAACGGTCCGTCTGTATTGCTCGCGTTCGGTGCCGCGAGCGCCCCGGACCAGGAGTCGTTGCCGTTCGCCGCAACGTAGAACAATGCTCGACCTGCGGATTCTTCCGCTGCCGCCGCTCCCATTGAAGCAACAACAACCATCACAATCACGATTGCGTACGCCGCGTTGCGCATCTTGCACCCTCCTTCTTCAGAAACTGCCCGAACGAATTCCACCTCGACGGGTCCGGCGTCTCGAACAGATGCAATTCGCCATGCAATCACCCTAGAATGTCAGGAACAGCCATAGTATGCCCAGCTACGAGCACAAGTTCAAGCCGTTCCAGCGTCGAAGGCATCCCCGATTCGTTTAGGCGCGGGCAAGCTCGTCCGCTTGAACGGCCATCTCCAACGACGTCAGCCCGTTCTCTTCCGTGACGCGCCGGGTGTGTTGGCGGTTGCGGATTGCGGCCAGCTGATCGGACAGGAGACCTCGGAGAACCTGTCCGTAGAGTTCCGGCTTTGACAGCCCGACGTCGCCCAGTATGCGGTACCGCCCGTCGACTTCGTAGGGTTTGTGCCGGCTCGTCACAGAGCGCTCATTACCGGTGTAGGTCTCGGTCGCGGCTGCTTGCTCGACGTGCGGCAGGAGATTCTTGAGAAGCTCGAACGAACCGCTCAACGCAATGCAGTCGATTTCGATGCAGGTCGGCACCCATTCGAAAAGACGGACGCTGCCTCGTTCGAAGACGAGCCGCAGTTCCTGGCGGTCCATCCGCGTGGCCTGATGGAACCCGTGATAGAAGTTGACCAGCACGTCGCTGTAAGAAGCGGTACAGTTCACTTGTTCGACGATCTCGCTTCCCGGCCGCACGGTTTCCTGCGCGGCCATCACGCTGCCGGGCCCGAACCACCATGCGAACAGGTCGAAGAAATGTACACCGTGTTCGATAAATATATCGCCGCTTTGCTCCCGGTTCCAGAACCAATGGTCCGGCGGCAGCGGTTCATCTTTCGCGTAGTTCTCAAAAAACCCGTGCAGCGGTTCGCCCAACAGTTTCTTGTCGATGATACGTTTGACCGTCTCGCACAGCGGGTTGTATCGCATAATGAGGTTGACCGCAAGCACCCGGCCGGCCTCTCGCGCAGCATCAACCATCTCCCGCGCATCGTCGAGGTCAGTTGCCAACGGTTTCTCACAGAGCACGTGTTTACCCGCGCTCAGCGCAGCAAGCGCCAGCTCTTTGTGTGTG
>CAZGCA010000126.1:0-9803 GCA_964524145.1 uncultured bacterium
CGGTCTGGTGTGGCAATCCGGCGCGTGCGCAGGGGGGACGGTAAACATGCAAGAGAACACGAAAACGCGGAACGCGTTCTACACAACCCGGCTCACCGAGAAGGCAAAGACCAACGCTGCGAAGTACCCCTGGGCCGCCGATATGCAGCAGGGTCTCGTCGAACGCGCGGAGCCGTGGGTGCGCATGTCCGACGACGAGCTCTGGGACCTGATGTTCGGCCCGAACATCACCCGCTCGTGGATGGTATGGTCCGACGGGTACTGTCCCGCTTGTAAGCAGGACGTCAGAATGTACGCCTGGAAGATCGACCCGTGGACACACCCCTGGAAGGTGCAGTGTCCGCACTGCGACATGCTGTTTCCCACAAACGATTTCGACGCGTTCCACCGGTCGGGTTACGACGAACACGGTGTGTTCCAACCCGACCGCGCCGACCGGTCTCTGCTCTACAACGCCGAGCATCCCGACCCGAACGACCCGCTCCATCTCTTCGGCGTGGACGACGGCGAAGGATACATCGCCGACGGGCACCGGTGGCGGTTCATCGGGTGCTACCTCATCTACGGCCAGTGGAAGAGATGGGTGCATCGTGGCATCGTCAACCTGAGCGCTGCATATTTCGCGACCGGCGACACGCGTTACGCGCACAAGACGATGGTTCTGCTCGACCGCGTCGCGGACCTCTTCCCGACCTTCGATTTCCACGAACAAGGCCTCGTCTACGAGGTGAACAAAGGCACCCGCGGCCAGGTGTCCACCTGGCACGACGCCTGTGAAGAGGTACGCGAATTGGCACTCGCTTACGACCGCGTCTTCGAAGGAGTCCGCGCCGACCATGACGAGCTGGCCGCGTTTCTCTCCCGGAAATCGAAAGAGTACAAGCTCTCGAACCCGAAAACGGCCTGGACCGATATACAGCGCAACATCGAGGAGCGCATACTGCGAAACACCCTGGCGAACAGGCCGCGAATAGAGTCGAACTACCCCAGGACCGATGTCGCGATGCTCGTCATCAAGACCGTGCTCGACTGGCCGAACAACCGGGACGAAGTCATGGCGCTTCTGGACGGTATCATCGTGGAGTCGACAAAAGTCGACGGGCTGAGCGGCGAGAAAGGTCTGACGGGATATGGCACTATCGCGCCGCGTGCCGTCGCGGATATCCTCGCGCTCTTCAGCAGGCTGGAACCCGGATTCCTCGAAGCGCTCTACGCGCGCCATCCCGTGCTGCACCAGACGTACCGATTCCACATCGACACGTGGTGTATGGACGAGTTCTACCCGTCGTGCGGCGATGCCGGCAGGTTCGGCGCGAAATCAGCCGCGTATGTCGGGGTCGGCTTCAATAAGGACCCGGGCGTGGACCCGTCGCTGTTCTCGTTCATGTGGGATATGTACAAACTGACGGGCGATGCCGACCTCGTCAAGGTGCTCTACGGCGCGAACGGCCGCACCGTCGATGGGTTGCCCTACGAGCTTTTCGCCGACGATCCGGAAACGTTCCAAGCCGAGGTCCAAGACGTCATCCGGAAAGTCGGCCCGGATATGGACCGTGGCAGCGTCGACAAACAACAGTGGCACCTCGCCATACTGCGCAGCGGAACGGGAGACGACCGGCGCGCGCTCTGGATCGACTACGACTCCGGCGGACGGCACTGCCATTCCGACGGGATGAACATCGGTCTGTTCGCCAAAGGGGTGGACCTTATCCCCGAGTTCGGTTACCCGGCGGTCGGCTACGGCGGCTGGGGGTCGCAGATCGGCCGATGGTACACACGTTCCGCGGCGCACGTCACCGTGGTTGTCGACGGGCAGGATCAGAAGCGCAGCGTCCAGGACGCGCGAGGGAAACGGCAGCCCGCGGGCAAGACAACGCTCCGGGCGGACGGCGACCGGTTCAAGGCAGTCCGCGTGTCGGGACCCGAGATCACCGGCGGGCAACGGTTCGAGCGCACGTTGATGATGGTCGATATCGACGACCGCGACTTCTACGTCGTCGACTGCTTCAACGTTGTCGGCGGGAAAGACCATGCCAAGTTCTTCCACTCGTTCTTCGGCGACGTCGACGTGCAGGGACTGAGCCTCGCGGACGCGCCCGAGTACGGTCACGAGACGGTCATGCGCAATTTCCGGCGCGACGCCGGTCCCGCGCCCGGCTGGTCAGTCGACTGGCGGCTCGAAGACCGTTACGACTACCTCCCCGAAGAGACGGAGGTGCGCCTGCGGTACACGGACCTGACATCGAACGCCGAGGCCTACCTGTGCGAAGGGTGGATCGATCCCGGACTGTTCGGCAAAGGCAATCCGGAGTGGATCCCGCGGGTTATGGTACGACGCACCGCTGAAACCGAACCGTTGGCGTCAACGTTTGTCGGTGTCATCGAGCCGTACGAACGGGAGCGCACGGTACGGACCATCCGCCGCCTGCCGCTACAAACCGCCGCCGCCGAACCTCTGCCGGACACCTACGCTGCCGTTGAAGTCGGGCGGACCGGGAGCCGCCGCGACATTTGCATCATTGCGGACGTCGAGAACATGAGCGAAGTCGTCGAGCCCGGCAACGATATCCGCATGCTCGGAGAGCTTGCACTTGTTACGATCGGGCCGAACGGAGTTGAAAGGCTGGCACTCTGCAACGGACAGCGCATCCGCGTCGGCAACCTTACGCTGTCGTTGAAACAGCCTGCCGGGTTTGTGGAACTCGTGTTCGACAAACCCGGTGCCACGCTCGCAGCCGGCAACCTCGGTCTCGTCGAGAGTCTGAGGATAGACGACGAGGACG
This sequence comes from uncultured bacterium, assembly GCA_964524145.1. Taxonomy (GTDB): domain Bacteria; phylum Hydrogenedentota. The sequence goes on from CAZGCA010000126.1 coordinate 2,784, forward strand.
TCCGGATCCAGCCCGGAACATAGGACAGAACGACTCGCGAAGGCGAGATTGCCACGTCGGTCGCAAGCTCCCTCCTCGCAAAGACGGTTGTGGCTGAGTCGCGTGCTCGCGACGACGGTGGGAGGAAACGGCAGTGGTCGGCGCGTCGCGTTCCGTGTAGCGCAGGATTCCAGCCTGCACGGAGGCGGGATTCGTTCGTTGCAGGCAAGATGCCTGCGCTACACTTTCCCTTCTGCGCCGGTAATTTTATTCAATCGTCGCTTGCCCGAACGCTTCTCGCTGACGATACAACGTGCGGTCAGCAGAGATCAGTGGTAACGCGTTGCAGCAGTTCACAAGTGTCTTGCGCCCCGAACGGGGCGAAGGCGGGTAGCCTGGGGTGGAGCGAAGCGAAACCCCAGGATCGGAATGCGAATTCATTCCCGCCCCGCAGGGCCGGAGGCACCTCTCCAATCGTGCCGGCCAACCCGCCGAGGCTGCCTCCGCTCCGCTGGAGCGGGCATGTCCTTTGGCCTTTCTACACCTGGGGTTGCGCGTGCTACAACTCCGTTGCACGCCCGCTTCACCCCAGGCTACCTGCCTGTGCTCCTCCGGAGCATCTGTTCGATTACGAGTACGAGCACGCGCACGACAATGTTAACACGAAACAGCGGCTCGAGGACATGATCGCGTGTGTTTATGGTTCCGTCTTTAGGCGGGAAATGGAGGGAGGATATCCTCACCGCTTGAAGGTAGCGGAACTACGAACTGAGGCGTATTCCTTATAGAAAGAACACGCCCGCCGATTAAAGCCGCTGACGGGGGCTGACTCTTCGCAATCTCATTTCCCAGGGTAAGGTGTCAATGCTGCCGCGTTGTTCGGCTCTGTCAACCGGTATGTTCGAGCCTGCGTTACAGCAAAGGGTAAGACTTGCGGGCGCTTTTCTGCTTGCTTCTCGCGCTTAATAAGCGTACCATCGGAACCGAGCCATAGACGCGTGCAGGAGGAAACGCGCACGGAGGAGCGCTGTGAGAAAAGCGTTGCGGGGCTTCAGCATCTTCCTGGTCATGACGGGGATGGTAGCGTCCATCTCTGCCTTGCCGAGCATCATTCTCGCCGAACGTGCCACAGCCGCAGAGCCCGTAGCTGCAACAACCCAGCAGGAAAGCGAAGAGCCTCGTCCCGTTGACAAGTATATCCAACAACTGCAAGACCCGGAGCAAGACGCGAAAGGGTTGGCGGAAGCAGTCTACGGGTTGAGCACATCCATCGAAACCCTTGGGCAGACCGAGACTGATGTGCTCAAGCAGATGGTCTTGTCCCTGCAGATGGCAGGTGCTCTCGCGCGCATTGCTGCCGAGTATCCCATCATGAACCTGCTACGCAACGGCGATTTCGAGGTGGGGCTTGAAGAGCCGGTGTTCTGGAAACGGGAGGACAATGGCAAGGCTGGACTGGTTTGGGACATGGCCGAGCCGTACTGGGGACGCGGGAGCGTATGCGTGGACGCCTCGGAGGAAGGCTCCGGACGCTGGGTCCAGGAGATGGGTCTTCCGAGGGATTGTGAAAGCATTCTGATAAGCGTTGTCATCAAGGCAGAGCAAGCAGGTGCGGTAAGGGTAACGCCGGAGTTTCTCAAAGAAGAACCGGAGGGGTTGAGACAGGTTGTCGAGCCGAAGCCTGCAATCCAGTTTTTCGGCGAACCGGAGGATTGGTTTGACTGCGGCTGGCAACTGTGCCAGCGCGAGGTATCTGTTCCGCGCGAAAGCAGCCGGATGCGAATCGCGTTGGAGTGCGCCGCGCATGGGAAAGCATGGTTCGACAATGTCTCAATCTACCCGTGGCCGCCGAAGACTGCGGAAGACCATACGGAAGACGATCGGGCTGACTCACGCGTATATCCAGAGGGCTATGTTCGTAACGCCGATACCGGGGAGCCGGTGGAGGGGGCAAGGGTAATGATCGACCCTATAGCTGCGACTCATGACGTGCGGAAGTATCCTGCATTCACCCTCACAGATGACCGCGGCTGGTTCGAGTTCTCCCATGAGAGTGACGGGATTCCGTCAAAGACTTCGTTCCTCGTTGTCTATCACCCGGCCTACCGACAGCGGTACTTCCCCTTAGATATCGCAAACGCGCGCAGCCTCGATTTGCTCCTCGAACCGGTTGGCAGCTCCACTCTCAGCGGAACAGTCTACGTGAACGGTATCCCGTACGGATTGCGCGTCAACCTCGAGTTGAGGGGTGAAACAGGTAGCAGAGGGCAGGTGCTTGATGGGGGAACATACAGGTTTTCGGGATTGAAGGGCGGCATGATGATGGTTTGCATCCAGGGGGAAGGACTGCCTCGAACCTACTGGTCCACGGTGAACGTCCGGGAAGGTGGGGAATCCGTCCAGGATGTTCACATCTACCTCTCGGAGGACTACAAATCAGAGGTGTATCTGTCGGGGACGGTGCTCGACGCCGAGAGCGGCGAACCCGTTGCTGGAGCCGAGGTGGCAGCTGACAAGGGCTTCTCCCAGGGCACGTGTGTCACGAATGCCAAAGGTCGGTTCCGGACTTCAGAACCGATTATGCGGGAAGATGCGGAGATGGGCCTCTTCCTTCGGAGCGAAGGATATCAAGAAGCCGCCGTGACGTTTGACGTCTCGATCGACCTTCACGGTGATATTGAGGATATCACGCTATGGCTCGTTGCAGAGTGATGGTCCCACAGTCCGAAGCGCTTGAGAACGTCGGCCACCATGGCGTGGCTCGCGTGTGGAGGGTGCTTGCTCTTGTATGCATAGCGAGTGTGCTCGCACTCAGTCAGATATCGGATCGATCAGTGTCTGCATCGACCGAAGAAGCCTCCCAACCAACGGTGGCCGGCTCTGAACAGTCGATACCTGAAGAGTCAACCGAAAGGCCGGCTATCACCCCGGATCAACTCGCGGAGTTCTGCCTCGAGAACCGAGATGAGGGCGAGCGTGAGACAGCGATGGGGATGCTCCAGTCGTTGTTTGAGGGACTCAGCGGGAAGCATCTCACGCATCGAAGCACCGAGAATCTCCTTCTCAATGGTGGGTTTGAGGAATGGGACGACGGGCCGTGTTGTTGGCACTATTATGCCGACGGGAATGCGGAGGTAGTTTCGGATTCAACCGTGCTGAAGGGCGGCAAAGGCTGTTTGAAGGTTGAACTGCGAGACGGGCCAGCACAAATCAAGATCGAGCAGACCGTAGTGGTCGCTCTTTCATGCGCAGGGTACAGGCTGAAAGGCTGGACAAGGCGGTCTGGGGCAGTAACCTTTGAAATCCGGGTCTGTTCGGGAGAGCCCAGTGGCGACTGGACGGAACTGCTCAAGACCGCATTCGAACCCTCTAACGACGAGAAGTCCGTGGCGGGAGAGTGGATTGAGAAGAGTATCGAGCTCCCCCGACCCATTCTGCTGAAGATGAAGGATGATCGGCCCTTTCAGCGAGTCAAGGTTTCAGCACTCGTGAGTGGCCAAGGCATCCTGTGGCTGGATGACATGTCTCTCACTGCGATCTCCGAACGCGAGGCTCTCGAGTTGCGTGAGCGTGAAGTCTTGGAGTTGCCACGTGGACTCGTCGCAGACACGGGTGGTCCCATGCGCTATTGGTTCCCGAGAGGCCGCGTCTGTGACGTCGTGTCGAAGGAGCCGATTGAAGGCGCCGAGATTTCTGGAGATCAGGTTCTTGCATACGATGTTGATGAGGGGCGGGTTCTAACACGGGCCGGTCGCCCTGAAGATACGACCAACCGTTCGGGTTTCTTCGAGTTCCAAGAGCCGGTGACGCTGCGCAAGCTCAGAGTCCGTGCCGAAGGATACGAAGAAAACTACGTCATCTTCGAAGACGGCGAAGAGACGGATTTGATGCTTTTCTTGAAGCCGACAGAGCGCAAATACCCTGTTGAAATCACTGGCTCGGTCTACGGCACCATTTACTTGGACGGTTCCGCGTACATAGGGGCTGGCGAGGTATTCATGGAGCGCGAGGGCAAAGGCGAGGACTCGTTCTGGATCAAGCTGAAGGACGGCGACTACCGTATTGACGAGCTTCGCGAGGGTAGCTACCTGATGAGGATAGAGACCATTGACGGATACCAGGCGAAGACATCTTTCACGCTGACCGCAGAAGAGGTGAAGAAGGTGGACCTGACCCTCGATGCCGAAGGCAGCAAGAAGCCCAGGTTCTGGATTGCCGGATATGTGCGGGACGCGCGCACAGGCGATCCGGTCAGTGGAGCTGTCGTAGCAGCAGATTTCGGCGGCAAGATATTGACACGCACGAACTCGCGGGGGTTTTTCATGATCATGGATCAACTCGAGATAGGAATGCGTGGCTGCCAGGTGATGGGTTACAAATCGGGCTACAAAGCGAGTGCCGTCTCACTGAAACCCGATACGCCGACGGGAGAGGACGGGCGGGTTATCGTGGAGTTGGAGTTGGAGCCCGGCAAAGAGACCTTCGCAGGCGATTGGGAGGAAGCCATCAAGAAACGTGGGAACGACGAAACAGGAGAGGCTCAACCGTGACGGCTTGAGCCACCGCCTTCAGCCGGATTCGCGGTAGTAGGGTCGGCCGAGAGAGGCGGGGGGAGTTGCGCGGCCGACGAAGCCTACGAGCACGACCATGGTGAGGATGTAGGGTATCATCTGGACGAACTGGACGGGGATGGTGCCGGTGCCTTGAAGCCGCATCTGTAGCGCGTCGGCAAACCCGAACAGCAGGCACGCGCCGAACGTGCCGCCGGGCGTCCATTTGCCGAAGATGAGCGCTGCGAGCGCGAGAAACCCGCGGCCGGCGGTCATGTTGCGGACAAACTGTGAGCCGTGGCTGACCGAGAGAAACGCGCCTGCCGTGCCGGCGAGCACGCCGCTGATGAGCACGGCGACCGTGCGGACGGCTTCGACGTTGATGCCGGCGGCCCGGGCAGCGTGAGGGTTCTCGCCGCACGCGCGCAGTCTGAGCCCGAAGACGGTTTTGTATACCACGAAATACGCTGCAATGACGACGATCCAGGCGATGTACACCAGCGGCGAATGGCCGCTCAGCACTGTCCCGATCACCGGGAGCCCGTCGATCAGGGGTATATGCAGTTCGGGCAGCGGGTTGGCGATGGGTGGAGTGGAGCCCGTGGTGTCGAAGATGGCCTTGGCGAGGAAAGGTGTCGCGCCGAGCGCGAGAATGTTGATGCCTGCGCCGCTGACGATCTGGTCGGCACGCCAGCGGACGGACGCGAGCGCGTGCAGGGATGCAACCACTGCGCCTGCCGTGGCGGCGGCGAGCACCCCGACCCATGCCGAGCCCGAGAAGTAGGCGACGGTCGCCCCGGCAAACGCGCCGATAAGCATCAACCCTTCGAGAGCGATGTTGACGACGCCGCTGCGTTCGCAAAACAGGCCGCCACAGGCCGCGAGCAGCAGAGGCGTGCTGAGCCGGATCGCCGAGGCGAGCAACGCTACGTCGAGAATGCCTTTCATACCGGTTGCACCATGCGAATCATATTGCCTTTTGTTCAACCCTCTCAGGGCGGCTATTCAAATTGCTCCACTCCATGGAGCGCAACGCAGCCGCACTGTCGTTCACTGGCGAGCAACAGACTACTGACAACTGACAACTCCTTCCGGCCGCGGCAGGATGCGCCTGAAAACCTGTTCGGCGCAGAGCGCGACCATGATGATGCCTTCGATTGCCAGCACGACGTCCTTGCTCACGTTTTCGCTGAATACGTCAACGCGGATGCCGCCGCGCACGAGTCCGCCGAAAAATATCGAGGCGAGGACGATGCCTGCGGGATGGTTGCGGCCGAGCAGTGCGACGGCGATGCCGAGAAACCCGTATCCTGGCGAGAATCCGTCGAAGAACCTGTACCTGTAGCCGAGCACTTCGTGGACGCCGACAAGACCCGCAAGCGCGCCGCTGAGCGCCATCGAGAGTGCCGTGATCCGGGCCACGTTGATCCCGCTCGTCTTTGCGGCGTTCGGGTTGAGTCCCGTGGCGCGTATCTCGAACCCGAGCTTTGTGCGCGAAAACAACAGGTAGACCGCGACACACATCACTATGGCCAGGAAGAACGCGGCGTTCAGTCCGGATCGTTCCGAGAACAGCCACGGGAAGAGTGCCGAAAGCCTGGGTATTCGGGCTGACTCCGTGATGAGAAGCGTTTGAGGGACCTGGTCGCCGGGCGCGCGGTACGGTTGGGTTACAAGGTAGTTGGTGAGCCCGATAGCGATGAAGTTCATCATGATGGTGTTGATGACTTCGTGTATGCCGAACCGCGCTTTCAGAACGCCGGGTATATAACCCCATACGCCGCCTGCGAGTGCCGCAGCGAGTATGCACGCGGGAACGAGCACAACGGCGGGCATGCCCGCGAATGTCAACGCAACCCAGACGGCTGCGAACGCTCCGAGGTGCAGCTGTCCTTCGGCGCCGATGTTGAACAGGCCCGCACGGAAGCCGAGGCCGACCGCGAGGCCGGTGAATATGAGCGGTGTGGCAAAGAAGAGCGTGTAGCTCAGTCCTTCGAGGGAGCCGAACGCGCTGCCGAAGAGTATCGAGTATACTTCGAGCGGGTTGTCGCCGGCGGCAAGTATCACCACCGCGCCGATCAGGAGGCCCGCAACGACCGCCGCGACGGAGGGAAACGCTCCTTCGACGAGCCGTCTCATGCCGCGCCTATCATCATCGAGCCGAGATCGGTACGGGTCTTCTCGCCGCGCTCGAACGGGCCGAAGAGTCGCCCGGAGTACATGACCGCTGTGCGGTCGGCGATCTCGAACGCTTCGTCAAGTTCCGCAGAGATGAGCAGTATTGCCGCACCAGCGTCGCGCAGGTCGATCAGCCTGCGGTGGATTGTGCGTCGTGCGGCGAGGTCGACACCGCGCGTCGGGTACGCGGCAACGAGCACCTGCGGGTGCGACAAAAGCTCGCGACCCACGAGCAGCTTCTGCTGGTTGCCGCCCGAAAGGTATTTCGCCGACGTTTCGGGATCGGTCGGCCGGACATCGTACTCGCGGATCA
>CAZGCA010000127.1:0-9734 GCA_964524145.1 uncultured bacterium
GCGCGCCCATCTTCACCGGGCCGAGATACCCTCTCGGTTCGGGAAACAATGGCTTTTCGGGCGAATGCGGCGAAGGTATCCAGGTCGTGCCGAGATCCCGTGAGATCTGGAATCCCGGCATCGGCCCCAGGTTCGGCCAGTTCCACGTGAATCCCTTGTGTGTGTAACTTCCGGATGGCCCAAGACAGTAGGTGCCGTAGTACCAGATACCGTTATGAACCAATGAACCCGCTGGGTATCGTCCTTTGTAAGGCTCGGCGCCGGCAGCTTTTGGAGGAGATGTGTTTTTGATGATTAACTCGAGTGGATTGTCACCGATCATCACTGCGTGGCCTGTATGTGCGTCTTTCCCGCCCCCAGAACTGCATTCTATTCGGTCGGTCTTTCCGTCAGTCCATGGAGAATACAAATTGCCGTCACTTGCCCAGGATGGGTACCAGGTATCGCCACAGCGATAATCGCTGTGGCGGCCGGTGAAAAAGATCCCCGTCAGCGTTTTCGATCGCTCGAACGGGCAGTCGTCGGGAATATCTGATTTCCAGGCGAAACCGGTCTTGCCTTCAGCCGCCGTCGCCCCTGCGTTTCCGCGCCCCAGCCAAAACCCTAGTGCGATACACGCTACGCTTACAAGAAACCGATTCATCCCTTGGTCTCCCTTTCCTACCCAAAAAAAGACGGCGTCCACGGCCCGCTCTCAGACTCCCAACTCCCCGAAAATCACGTTATCACCCCAGTCCCTGCATGTCAAGGAGATCAATGGTCAGGCACGCATTCTTTCGAGCAATGGACAATGGCTCGTCGTCACCGACCCAACATCCGTGTCGTTATACGGGGAGGATTACCGGGAGACGTGAAGAAATGGTTGAGGGGACGTACCGAATGAGGACTTCCGACGCGGCGCTCCTAGAACGATGGACTGGGCGACGGGACGCCCAGGCGTTCACGCAGATCGTCGCACGCGCGCGCGCGCCCGGTGTATGGCACATCGATGCGCATTCTGGGCTGACGAATGGCATCAGTTCGCCAAATAGGCTTTGTTCACACAGGTCCGCTCCAATACATGGTTGGCTATCCACCTCAAGAAAACCGAGCGGTTAAGCCATTTTCCGGCGAAGTTCTTTATGGAAATGAGGTGGCACTGCTTGCGGGTTCGCGTGAGTGCCACGATGAACTGACAAACCTCCCTCTCCACTGGTCTCCCACTCCTTCTCGGGAATACGCCGTCTTCCAAACCGGTTACGAAAGTGAAGCCAGCTGACAATCCTTTGCACCCGCTATATGTGGTCAGCCTGATAAGTGGCTCGTCAACTGCAGATTCCGATTGTTGTGTCAGGACATCCTCCATGTCTTGGTCCAATGCCCGACCCATGTGCTCTAAGATCCGTCCTATGTCGATTCCAAAGAAGTGTTCTAAATCGGCGCTTCCTTCTGCCATAGATGGGTTGTCGGTTCTCCAAAGGCTTCTCAATTGCGTGAGACGCTTTTGATGCTTTTCTCGAAACTTGGCATCGATGATGTCCAGAAAGCCGCAACCTTTGTCTCTGGCCTCAGCTATAAGACCTCGCACAAAGTCAGGAGTTTCAAGTTCCAGCAGCACTCTCCACCCAAGATTGGATTTCTCGTTCTCAAGCAAGGGAAGATATCCATCTAAGGAAGTGAGGGACATGTCAATTCGGGGCTTGTAGACGACGTTGGAGAACTCGTTTGCCAGGTAGTTGTGAATCTGTGTCAAGTAGTGCGATGGTCCGACGATAAGGGCCAAAGGATACTGCTCTTCCAAAGATTGCTCGACTTCGCGTTGCGGAATCTCCTGAAGGGTCTTCCCGATGTACTTGGACATATAAGGGGCACGCTTGTTATGTACAGAACATTCTGCATGGACTATCTGCGGATAGGCCTCGCTGTCGACTCGCTTGTCCGGAGTGTAGCACACAAACTCCTTCTCTAACCTCTCTTTCAGCAGCCCGCTGGTACGGGCGTTATCAATGACAGAGTGGGTTGCCTCGACTATTACTTCTGTGCACCGACTGCAGAACGGCAACGAGAACTTGGTGAACTTGGGATCGTGGGCTTTCGCTCGGAGGTGGTCGGCTGTGGCATACCGGAAATCGTAGATTGCTTGGTCATCATCTCCCACAATGAGGACTGGGCTTCTCGATTCCAAGAAACGGATGAACTCGACTTCAAGAGCATTGAAGTCCTGATACTCGTCCAGTATTAGCTGGTGCAAAACGGGTATCGTGTCTGGATTGCGTCGGAAACAGGCCAGCACCCGATAGACGGAATCGTCAAACCCCACAGCATTGTAGAAACTGGCCCGTTCCAAGAAAAACTCAATTCTGCCATCGTCTTCGATCAATGCTTCGAAAGCCTCATCGAATGCGTCCTCCATGGAATTGTGCGTACCTCGGAACTCAGGGCGAAGGACACAAGCATCACTGGCTACCACTTTGCCGAGCTTTGGAAAGAAGTGAAACTGAACATCGATTCCGTCCGAAGGCAGATTGTGCAGGAGTCTGCGACAGTATGAGTGAAAGGTTCGCACCTCAGCCAGGCCTTGCAGATCTTCTGCCATGTCGTGGGCCAGATTGTTGATGAATGTTAATACCAGATTATCGCCGGGATTGCTTTGTAGAAGATGCTTGAAGGAATACGTCTTTCCGGTGCCTGCCCCTGCCACTACTAGTCTGAACCTGTCATCAGATTGCAGGATTCGCTCCAGATGCTCACGGCGCTCTTCCTCAAAATCACGCTGTATGCTCATGTCGAACCAGAGAAAGCGTTGAGCATCCAGACTGAAACGGTATCGCGCATGACACGGACAACAGAGACAGCCACCATCCTTCGATTTACCGGATCAGCTCCAACTCTTTCTTGTCTTTGTATACTGCCTCAATCAGTTGGCGGTAGTATTTGAAGAAGGCTTCACCGGCCATGTATAGCTCGTAGACCGAGCCGATTGACCATGCCTCCATCCAGCTTCTCAGATCGGGCTCAAACCGCATGAGAGAGTTGAGGCGATTCAGGTCACTTTCGCGCAGTATCATGATCACCTTGCGATAGTTAAACTTTCTCGCCTGTGCGAGCCGGTCCTTCGCCTCGGTGATGTTGCCGGATATCTGCACTTCTACAGCGACTTCTGGGTTCTTGCCGGAGAGCCAGGCGACATCCAGCTCGTAGGAATGGCCTGGGGTTATCTTGTGTCGGGTCTGCGTGTTGTAGTCCATCCATGAACCGACTTGCTCGATCATTTCGGCTAAACGGTCGTGCAGTGACGAGCTTGTCAGCGGCAGGGCCATTATTGCCTGTTCGTACTCAGACTCGCTCTGTTTCTTTTTTGCGAGAACCTTTGGCATCGCTGGCTGATCCGGCGCACGTTCAGCCGTGACCTTCCGCATCTCGGATTCAATCAGGCGGAAGTCCTCTTCGGGTATTTCACGCACGCTTCCCTGTAGATACACGCCCCAATGCTCCTTTTTCTCGATGAACCCCAGGTTGGGTACGAGTCTCTTCGCGTCAACCAGCTCGTCGTCCTGCAGAACGATTTCCGGTTCGGACGGACGGCGTGCAGGCCACATCTGCTCGTCATCCACCCAGATTTTCGTATTGTCTTCGATGTACTCTCCGGTGATGCGAGCCGTTGCCCCGAACTTCTGAAGACCCATGACGTAATAGGCAACCTTGTCGCCGACTTCCATCTTCTTGATCTGTCGCCTGTATCGTATCGGGACCCCCTGCAGTTTGAAGTTTATGATTTCCCGGTCAAGTTTGAAATTCTTTGGTGATGTGACAATCAGCCAGTACTTCATGCGGCAGCTTCACCTCCCTAGACGTCGTTGACTTCGACACGCATCGCCGCATCGAGCTGCAGTTCCTCGATGGCTATTGTATGGCAAAGCGCCAAGAGGAGTCAAGGCGAAACCGAGTGCTAAGTCTGCGACCTGAAAGTACACTTTTCGATCGCTTCCGGCAGCTCTATTGGGGACCGTTGCACCGGAAGAATCCGAGCCTCGCCAGGAAGATTGTCGAGAGTATCATCACTCCGGCGGCGACGGTGCCGCGGAGAGTCCCTGATACTTTGGACTTTCCGATTCGCGGACGGTAGCTGACCGGCACGTCGAGAACCGGGACCTTGTCGCGCGCGGCTTTTACCTGCATCTCGACCGTCCAGCCGTAGCTGCGGTCGCGCATGCAGAGACGTTCGAGCGTGGTGTACCGGATAGCGCGAAACGGTCCGAGGTGGTTGTCGCGAAGCGCAACGGTACCCACGAGACACGCACCCCCCTCAGTTCCCGGACAACGCGTGCGATAGACCTCAAACGTGAGAGTCCACCGGGGCGGCACATCCCCACATGAAGCGTTCTCTTACTGAGTGGCTGACCCTCCGGGCTTGGGGAGCAATCCTTCCGGTTTCGGCACGCTCACTTCGGGTTTCGGCATACTCCCTTCTGCCTTGGTGATCGCTTCCTCGACCGTTTCCTCCACTTCGGCGGCCACCTCCTCGATCTTCTCCTGCACGGTGCTGGTCACTTCCTCGATCGTCTCTTCCACCTGGGCGGCCGCTTCCTCGGCCTGTTCCTGCAGGGCCGCAGGTAGTTCCTCCAGCTTGGCAGGGGAACCTTCAGGCTTTGTTGGGGAGCCTTCGGGTTCCGCAGGCTCTTCCGCCGGCTTCATCATCGACCCCTCCGGTTGGGCTGGCGCTCTCGCGGGCAAACCAGACGGTGCAAGCGGCTTGACAGCCGGTGCTTTGGCAGGCGCAGCAGCGGGTGACGGCTGCTCCTGCTTACAACCCGCCGTTGCAAACCCCAGAGCAACCACCAAGGTTAAAGCAACAAACACTTTTCCCATAACACTCTCCTCCTTTCCACGCAGGCACACCCCACACGCTGATTCACTCGCATATCAGCGTATACACTCACATGATACACCCGCACGGCCCCGTGGTCAAGCTCAGAATGGAACGGAACTGGAACACGGAACCCTCGCCCCTTGCGCAACAAGACCGCTAAGTCCCGCAGGGACGGTTGAGAATAGCCCAGGAGTTCACTCCTGGGAGAGCGGTGTCGCGGAACGAGTGTTTAGTCCTGTAAGGACGGCTGAAGCGGCTGTTGGGTGGAGCTTGCTTCAGTCGTCCCTATGGGACTCGACTGGCTGAGCGTGGTATGCTCTTGATCCCAGGAATGAATTCCTGGGCTACTATCGGTCGTCCCCTACGGGACGGATTCCGATAGGGAAACTGTAGCGCTTGGCAAGTGTCTTGTTCTCGATTGTTCTTTCGGTCAGAAATGCGGGCTAAAGCATCTTGCCGTAAAACTTGGGCAGGCGATAGTCTTTTGGGAGGAACAGATCGAGCAGTCGCGGCTGGTGCCGGAACAGAGAGAGCGAGCCCATGAACCGAATGACTGATTTCGGAAGCTTTGTCCGGGTCAAATGGTAAAGGCGGTGGTAGTAGTCGTAGAGTTCGGGAGTCATCGAGCCGTTCCCCATGCTTTCCCGTTCCAGCGTGATATCGTACCCGGGATAGTAGGTCAGCTTGCCGAACCCCGTGAAGCAGATCTCCTTCGGGAGATCGACCAAGATGTCGAACGTCTCGCGGCAGTCTTCCTCGGTCTCACCTTCGACATACGTCATGATGTCGAGCAGACACTCGAGCCCGAGCTCGACGAGTATCTTCCCGGCCTCCACAACGTCCTCGGGATTCATGCGCCGGTCGTAGATGTCGTTCAGGACCCGCCGGCTGCCTGATTGCATGCCCATTTCGACACCGTCGAGGCCCGCGCCTTGCAGCTTGGCAAGGATATCCTTCTTGGTGAACCGCGGATCGACATAGCACCAGAACGGCAAACCTATCTCGCGTTTGTACCGTGGCGCGAACTCGTCGACCCATTGCCTGTTCATCGCGAAGACGTCGTCATAGAAAAGGACCCTGTTCAGGTCGTACTTCTTTGTTGCGGCGACGAGCTCATCCATGACGTGGGAGACGGAACGGGTGCGCACGCGCGCGTAGCCGTCAAACATCCTGCGAAAGAGGTGGTTGACGCAATACTTGCACGCATACGGGCAGCCACGGCTGGCCATGATGGGATAGACGTTGCGCAGATTGGGCGGATAGATGTTCGAGACAAGCTCGTTGTTGTCGACATAGTAGTTGTGCTCGGGATCCAACGTCGGGAATGGCAGCTCGTCCAGGTTGCTGATAAGAGGTCGTGGTTCGTTCCGGAATACGGTCCCGTTTTCGACACCCCAGATGTTCGGGATGTCCGAGAACGACGTCTTGCCCTGGTCTATCGCCTCGGCAATGTCGAGCATGGCATGCTCGCCTTCGCCGACACACAGAAGACCGGGCTCGCGAACGAACTCCTCGGGCTCAATAGTGGGACCTACCCCGCCCCATACGACTGGGACGCCGAGCTTGTTCTTGATAAGCTTGGTGAGCTCGATGGCGTCGGTAATCGAGGAGGAGGTCAGGCTGAATCCGACGAGGTCGGGACGATACTCCTTCAGGAGGCTGACGAGAAGGTCCTTTTCGATATCCGTAAACGGCTCGAACGTTTGCCAGCATTCCTGGCGCGCACGCGGCCCCACCAACACACCGGCGTACCGGCTTTTGCGATTGTTCGCGCCGATATCGTCCTCGGGCCGCACGAAGTAATGTTTCAGATACACGGTAATACACTCGTGCCCGCGGGATTGGAGCATCCCCGCCAACTGTGCCGTGCCAAGGTTGAGCCCGCTGAAGAGCTTAATTAGAGCCACTCGCGCCATATTCCAACCTCCTGGGATCAGGGATAATCGCGGTCTCGCCGCCTGTAATTGACCGGTCAACATAGTAGCGAGTATGAAACAGCGTGTCAAGCGAGCCCTGGGACAACACCGAGACCGAGTCGCTGGCACTTGTCTATGCGTTGCTGATATAATGTGGCAGAGCCGAACGAAGTGCGCCCGGTTATGTGGCGACCGGGCGCGTGGCAGGATCTACGAGCCAAGAGGAGACAAACGTGAAAGTCAGAGTCTACGTGACAATAGCGGCAACCGCCTTGCTGGTCGCGCTGCCGGTGTGCGCGGAGGAAGGAAGCGCCTCAAAGGAGCCCGTTGCGATCGAGAGCGAGACGGACAAGGTGAGCTACTGCATTGGGGCACAGATTGGACAGAACTTTCGGACACAAGAAATCGAGATCAATCTGGACGTGTTTGTGCAGGCCATCACAGACGCGTTAGCCGGCAAGGAGCTTGCTCTCACCGAGGACGAGATGCGGCAGGTCATGACGGAGTTCCAAAAACGCATGATGGCCGAACAGCAGGAACGGATGAAGAAAGAAGGAGCGGCAAACCTTGCCGAGAGCAATGCCTTCCTCGAAGAGAACAAGAAGAAGGAAGGCGTCAAGGTATTGCCCAGCGGTTTGCAATACAAGGTTTTGCAGGAAGGTTCGGGTCGTACCCCTGCCGAGACCGACCAGGTGAAAACGCAGTACCGGGGAACGTTCATCAACGGCGACGAGTTCGACAGCTCGTACAAACGTGGCGAGCCGGCCCAGTTTCGTGTCAACGGCGTGATCAAGGGGTGGACCGAGGCCCTGCTGCTCATGAAGGAAGGCGCCAAGTGGCAGCTGTTTGTTCCGCCGGACCTGGCCTACGGCGAACGAGGCAGACCGAGCATCCCGCCCAACTCGATGTTGATCTTCGAGATAGAGCTTGTCGAGGTGGTCGAGCCTGCCAAAGCGGCACAACAATAGGTCGCGCGAACCGGGGTGCTGTTCTCGTTCCCACGGGGGACCGTGGGAACGAGGTCATTTCGCCGGATGTCGTGCTCCTTCGTCGCGCACTTCAAGATGGCAGCCTTTGCCCTTCGCGAATGAGTGCGAAGCCTGCAATGACACTTAGAATGCCAGGCTTGGCCTCTTAGCCGAGCATCATCGGGTGAGGGGGGCCGATGTGTAGGCTTTGAGGTTTTGGTCGAGGGGGCCTTGGGTTTCGAGGCTCTTGGTGGCTTGCTGTTCGATTTCCTCTATGGGGGTAGTGGGTACGAGGCCCTTTCCGGGAACGTGCCGTCCGACGGGGAATTGCCGGCGATCGAACATCCGCAGGTCTTTCTTTAACTCCACCCATCCCGAGTCGATAAGATTGAGTACGCGGTAATACAGGAACTTTTTCAGGATTGAGCTGAAGAGGTCTTCGTCGCCGGATTCACCACCGGCCATTGCAGCTGCAGCGTCGGGACGCATCTGCAGGATCTTTTCGTTAAGCATCCCGATCTCGTGCCAGGCCCACCCATCTGTCTTCTGTTGATCCACGGCGAGGGTGCCGTTCTCGACGTGGTAAAAAACCCTGGCGCCCGGCGCGCCGGCATGGCTAAGCTGCGGCCAACAGCATTCCCAGATGTCGTCGACCACGACGAGGTCCTGAATCTCGTCGCCGTTCACATCGCCTACCCACGAAACCTGCCCCAACAGCCTCAGCGGGTTTCGAAGGACCACGAACCAGGGGTTTGCGCGCCAGGCGTTGCCGCCACTGGGATTGGGTAGGCACAGAACGGGCGCCCCTGCTGCGTGTCTTGGTAGAAATAGAAACGTCAGGTCCAGATGTCGGAGTCCTGCGTCCTTCTTGATGTAGACAACCTCGTCGACGTCTCGCACGACGTACAGGTCTTCAAATCCGAATTTCGAGGGCACGATTTCCGGTTGGGGTTCGCCCGGGGCAAGATACCCGCGGAAGTAGTATTCTTCAACCGTGAGCGAATGGGCGGGTTGGTGAAGCTGACGAAGAAGCTCCGGGTTCGCTTGGAGTTGCTCGATAGTGGGCGCCTCAGTTACGACAGCGGCGCCAGCCGCCAATGTCAGGGTAACGAACAGCACAATCGACGACAGGATTTCGCGCTGCATGATGCGCCCTCCTCTCCTCAACACGGTAAGCACAACCCCAAGGGTTTATCGCACCTTCTGGTAATTCTATACCAACCACAGTACGACAAACAACAACAAAAGGAGGTACGAGAAAATGATACTCGAACAGCTTGGTATCTACGGGTGAAAAGAGCAGGACGAGAACCTCGCCATGGCGTCGCTGCTGACAGGCGCCCCGTTGTTGCTCATCGGCAACCACGGGTGTGCAAAAACACACGTCGCCAACAAGGTGGCAGAAGCGTTGAGCAAAAGGTCCCTTGTGTACGACGCCTCGAAACCGATGTTCGAGGACGTGCTCGGATACCCCAACGTTGAGAAACTCAAGCAAGGTGTAGTCGAGTACGTGCCGAGTCCCGTGACGGTGTGGGACAAGGAGCTGATCCTCATCGACGAGCTCAACAGGGCAATCCCGGAGCTGCAGAGCAAATGGCTCGAAGTGATCCGCAGCAGGAAGATCATGGGATTCCCCACGCAGGTCAAATGGGTGTGGGCAGCGATGAATCCCATGAGCTATTCGGCGACCCAAGCTCTCGACGACGCGCTCGTAGGCAGGTTCGCACTGTTTGTTCTCGTTCCCACGGTCCTCCGTGGGAATGCATACCGCCCCGGCTCCGTCGAAGTGTCGAATTAGACCGGATGTGGAGTGCGCAAGCTTGCTTGCGCTTTCTATCAGGACCAAGCTTGCTTGAGTCCGGCGTATTGGACAGCAAGCTGTCCAATAGCTGGAGTTTGGCCATAATCTAGTTTATGCGGTCTGTGATTTCCATCATGCTGTTTTCCTGCTTGATTTATTGCCTCCGATATGCTAGTATATATACTAGGCTCTCACAAAGG
>CAZGCA010000128.1:0-9201 GCA_964524145.1 uncultured bacterium
TGGCCTGCTCCGTCGGTTCCGTGGCCTGCTCCGTCGGTTCCGTGGCCTGCTCCGTGGCTTGTTCCGCCTGGTCGGCGATTGTTTCGGGCTTGGCTTTTCCGGTCAGCATATCGACGGCAGCCTGCTCGAACCCGCGCTCGTCATCGAGAAACGACGCCGGAATGGCTTCGCCGACAACTTCCCCGACGCTCACCGTGCCGCCTTCCTGGGTCCCGTACTTGCCCTTGTCCCCTTCCTCGATGTCGTGCAGGTAGTCCTTGACGCTGAGGCCAATCTTGCGTCCGTGTGCATCAAGACTGATGACTTTGACGCTGAGTTTTTGACCTACATCCACGACATCTTCGGGTTTTGCGACCCGCTCGTGCGACAGTTCGGAAACGTGGATTAGCCCCTCGATACCGTTGTCGAGCCGGGCAAACGCCCCGAACGAAACGAGTTTCGAAATCGTGACCTCTATGTGGTCGCCTACATTATACTTACTGGGAGCCTCTTCCCAAGGATCAGTCTCAAGCTGTTTGAGCCCAAGCGACACCTTCTCGTGTTCAGGATCAAGACTCAGGATCTTGACTTTCGCGACGCTTCCCTTCTGCAAGATCTCCGATGGATGTCCCACTTTCTGCGTCCAGGACATATCGGAGACATGGAGCAACCCGTCAATACCCTCTTCAATCTGGATGAACGCACCGTAGTCTGTCAGGTTACGGATTTCACCTTCAATGACGGTGCCGACGGGGTACTTCTCCGGGAGCTCCATCCATGGGTTGGGCTGTGTTTGCTTGAGCCCGAGCGCGATTCTGCGGTTCTCCGGATCTATCGCGAGCACTTTCACCTCGACTTCCTGGTCGAGGTCGAGCACGTCGGCAGGATGGCGTATCCGTTTGGTCCAACTCATCTCTGAAACGTGAACCATTCCCTCGACACCTTCCTCGAGGTGGATGAACGCGCCATAATCGGTCATGCTCACGACTTCTCCCTTGATAATGGAATCAACGGGATACCGCGTAGCGACGTTAAGCCACGGGTCCGGGGTTTTGTCCTTCAGGCTGAGCGATATGCGTTCGGCCTGTTTGTCGAAGCCGCGGACAATAACCTCGATCTTCTCGCCAACCTGGACGACCTGGGAGGGGTGGCGAACCCTGCCCCATGACATGTCCGTAACGTGTAACAGCCCGTCGATCCCGCCAACGTCGACGAACGCGCCGAAATCGGTTATGTTCTTGACCTCGCCTTCGAGCAGTTTCCCGATCTCGATTGTCTCGAGAAGCGCGCCTTTCTCTTCGGCACGCGATTCCTCGAGAAGCTTTCGTCGGGACAGCACGACGTTGCGGCGGCGCTTGGTGAGCTTGATTATCTTGAAATCGAGCGTTTCGCCAATATACCTGTCGAGATCGCTCGTCGGACGCCAGTCGACCTGGCTTGCGGGCAAGAACGCGTCGAGACCGATGTCAACCTTGAGCCCACCCTTGACTCGTTTGATCACCCTGCCCGTGGCGACTCCATCGTCCTCGTAGATGCGTTGGACCGTTGTCCAGTTCTTGATTTTGTCGGCCTTGATCTTCGACAGGACGGGTATCCCGTCCTCGCCTTCCGGATCATCAATGAAGATGTCGAACTCGTCGCCGATCTTGATCTCGAGGTCCCGGGGGAATTCCGTTATGGGTATCGCGCCCTCGCTCTTGTACCGTATGTCAACGAGCACGCGATCATTGTCGACGTCTATGACCTGTCCTCGCACGACTTCGCCCTGCGCGAAACTCTTAATGGTGTCCTCGTAGACCTTGAGCATATCTTCCTGCGATAGCTTGTCGGCGTCGACGTCAGGTATTTCCGGCAGCGTAAGCCGGGTTTCCGGTATATCAGCCGGCGTTGTGCCGCCGTTCAGAGCGGTCTCGTCAGACTCAACAGCTTCAGATTCTTGTTCGGACGATGCTTCCAGGCCGGTTTCCGGCGCGGACTCGTCCTTTGTTCTTGGTGCCATTACGGTTGTTACCTCCTAGCCAACATAGTAACCTCAACGTATAGAGAAACGTATAGAGAAGAAAATGGTACCACCCCCCGACACGCCCTGTCAAGTGCAACATTCCAAAAAGCCAAGGTTTCCGAGAATGCTGGGTGGAGCCGCTTTCGTCCTCCGCACAACGCGGTTCGAACTTGATTGCCTGCAGAGCGAGCAGTTATAATCGGAAGTGAAGAAGTTGTGCTGAGGCGATTGTATACACGAAGTGGAGGAGCATGCCATGAAGAAGGTGCTTTTGTTTGTCGTACTCGTGGTCGTGTTTGTGATTGCCCTGCCATTTCTGTTGCGCGGTCTCAGATCGATCGAACCGAAGAAAGTCACTTTCGACGGTATGATCGCCCATCTCGCTGGCCAAGGATTTAATGTAAGCGAACGGCGAACGGCCGCGCTGGTCCATCGAGGGTCTACCGAGGGAGCCGAGGTGCTGGTTAACGGCGGCGAGGCGATAGTCCGCATGTTCAAGTTCGAGAACAGCGGCGTGCTCAATATAGCGTTCGAGAACTCGAAGGAAAGTGTGGGAGACGGAATCGCCCAGTCGATGGGGATAACCACCCAGCTCGGCGTCCAGGTCGCGCCGCGCCGCGATAAGAAGCACTACCCGGTCAAGAAAGGCGGCCAGCTTTTCGTCGTACACTGCGACAACAAAGCGCTGACGCAGCAGCTGCTCGACGCTATCAAGCACTACTGAGCCGCGAACAATACTCCTGGCGACTCATCCCGCACCGCCACTGCGGTTTCGTCCTGTCCACCAGCAGCGCGGACGCGTGGAAGTTGCAGACGACGCGCGGGTCTTGGTATAATGGTGGCGTTCCAGCTTTTGACCACCCGTGAGACGGTCTAACAGTCATCTGAACGAAAGCATATTGCACCATGGCTGAGAGAGAGACGGATTTTCGCGAGATAGAACGGAAGTGGCGGCGGCGCTGGGAGGAGACGGGCGCGCACAAGGTGCGTGACGACGACCCGCGGCAGAAATACTACTGCCTGGACATGTTTCCCTACCCTTCGGGCGTCGGGCTGCACGTGGGCCACTGGCGCGGTTACGTGTTGTCGGACGTCTGGACCCGGTACAAGACCCTGCAGGGGTACAACGTTCTTCATCCCATGGGGTGGGACTCGTTCGGTCTGCCCGCCGAGAACGACGCCATCAAGAAAGGCATCCATCCCGCGAAGAATACTGCGGACAATATCGCGAACTTCAGACGCCAGCTGGACGAGATCGGCGCGATGTACGATTGGGACCGCGAGGTGAACACGTGCAACCCGCGGTTCTACAAATGGACGCAGTGGATATTCCTCCATATGTTCAAACGCGGTCTGGCGTACAAGGCGATGATGCCGATCAACTGGTGTCCGAGCTGCAAGTGCGGCCTGGCCAACGAGGAGGTTGTCGCGGGGCTGTGCGAACGGTGCGGAAGCGAGGCCACGAAGAAGGAGATGAGCCAGTGGATGCTGCGCATCACGTCGTACGCGCAGCGGCTGCTCGACGACCTCGACAAGCTGAACTGGTCGGACCGTGTGAAGACGATGCAGGCCAACTGGATAGGGCGCAGCGAGGGCGCGATGGCGACGTTTCGTGCCGTACCGCCCGGGGGCGGCGATCCCAAACCGTTCGACGTGTTCACGACGCGACCGGACACCTTGTTCGGCGCGACCTACGTGGTCTTTGCGCCCGAACATCCGATGGTGGGCGAGATGTGTGCCCCCGAGAAGCAGGGTGAAGTCGATGCGTACATCGAGCGGAGCAAGAAGATATCCGAGATCGAACGGGCCAACATTAAGAAAGAGAAGACGGGCGTGTTCATCGGTGCGTACGCGGTCAATCCGGTCAACGGCAAGGAGGTACCGATCTGGATCGCCGATTACGTGATGCTCGGGTACGGGACGGGGATGATAATGGCTGTCCCGGCGCACGACGAACGCGATTTCGAGTTTGCGACGACGTTTGACTTGCCGATAATCGAGGTGGTGCATTCGGACGACGCCGTGCGCAACGACGACGGGACGCTTGCCGAGGCGTATGTCGGCGAAGGAACGATGATGAACTCGGGCGAGTTCGACGGGTTGCGTTCGGAGGTCGCGAAAGAAAAGATTACCGATTGGCTGAACGAGAAAGGGCTCGCCGAGCATACCGTTACGTACCGGTTGCGCGACTGGGTGTTTTCGAGGCAGCGGTACTGGGGCGAACCGATACCGATCGTCAACTGCGACAAGTGCGGCCACGTGCCTGTTGACGAGAGCGATCTGCCGATACTGTTGCCGGACGTCGAGCGGTACGAGCCGACGGGCACCGGCGAGTCGCCGCTCGCAAGCATGACGGACTGGGTCAACACGACGTGCCCGCAATGCGGCGGCGATGCCAAACGCGAGACGGACACGATGCCGCAATGGGCGGGGTCGTCGTGGTACGCGTTGCGGTACGCGTCGCCGGACTGCGATACGGCGGTCGCGTCGCCCGACGCCCTGCGCGACTGGTTGCCGGTCGACCTGTACGTCGGCGGTATCGAGCACGCGATACTGCACCTGCTCTATGCGAGGTTCTTCACGAAGTTTCTTTACGACATAGGTGCCATCGAGTTTGACGAGCCGTTCACCCGGCTGTTCAACCAGGGCATGATCTGCCGCAAGAGCGAGAAGACCGGCAAAGTCGAGAAGATGTCGAAATCGAAAGGGAACGTCGTTGCGCCCGACGACCTTGTTGCAGAGTACGGGACGGACTCCGTCCGGTTGTACGAGCTGTTTGTCGGGCCGCCGGAGGTCGATTCGGAGTGGAACGACCGCGGTATCGAAGGGATGTACAGGTTTCAGCGGCGGCTCTGGAACTGGGTCGAATCGACGAAAGACTCGCTGGCGGAGAAGACCGGCCACGACCTCGAGATGCAGCGGCATATACTCGTGAAGAAGGTCACGGAACGGCTCGAATCGTTCCGGTTCAACACGGCCATCAGCGC
The DNA here is from genome assembly GCA_964524145.1 of uncultured bacterium. GTDB lineage: Bacteria > Hydrogenedentota. Next base: position 4,969 of record CAZGCA010000128.1, read on the forward strand.
GATGATGGAGTTCCTCAACTATGCCATTAGCGCGGAGAACCCCGACGTTGCGGACATGCAGACGGTCGAGACGGCACTGATTGTGCTCTCGCCGTTTGCGCCACATCTTGCCGAGGAGCTGTGGGAACGCACAGGACACAAAGACTCCATCTTCAAGTCGTCCTGGCCGGCCTACGACGAATCGCTTACCGAACTGCCGAAGGTTACCGTGGCGGTCCAGGTGAACGGCAAGGTGCGCGGTACGCTCGAGATAGACGCCGACTCGGCGCAAGAGGTTGTCGAGGAAGCGGCGTTACAGGCGGGGACAGTCGCGAACTTTGTCGCCGGCAAGAAGATCGTCAAACGCATTTACGTGCCGAACAAGATCGTCAACTTCGTAGTCAGGTAACCAATGAAGCGTTGGGGAGGCATTCCCACCTATGACCACCGTATAGCCAGAGGTTGCGAAGGGTGCTACCCCCGGACTCGTTTTGGGAAAGTCTCTCGCAGTTGCGCTATTCCAGTGTCCGAGCTAGCCGTCTTTGTGAGGCGACGACTTAGCAAATGGGTCAAGTTTTCGAACCATCAACTAACACTGTCATTCTGAGCGGCAGAAAACTTGCCGGTTCGAGGCCGAAGACCTCGCTAGGATAACACGCAATGGAAGGCTTCGTGGACAGTGATCTTCCTGCCGGGTTTGACTGGCGAGAGTGGGTTGAGCGGTGGGACAGGATGCAGAACCGGTATCTTGTGCGGCGGGTCGAACGGTTCGCGCTGATTGTGCGCATGGTTCGCGAGACTCGGGAGTCCCTCTCGCGGCTGCTCAATATCGGCTGCGGGCCCGGGAGTCTGATGGTTTCGTTGCTCGAATCGTTTCCGGAGGCCGAAGTCTTCGGTGTGGATTCCGAGCCGCTGATGCTGCTTCTCGCGAGAGAGAGGCTGGCAGAGTTCAATGATCGCTCACGGCTTGTCCTTGCCGACCTGCGCGAGCCGTCCTGGTCCGAGTCCTTGCCGGTCCCCGTGGACGCGGTGGTCTCTGCGACGGCGCTCCACTGGCTCTCACCGGAAGCGCTGGCGGCGCTGTATGGTCAGCTCGCGCAGATACTCCGCCCCGGCGGCATCTTTCTCAACGCCGACCATGCCGGGAGCGATTACGCGCCGATCCAGACCGCATGGGAACGGCACCGGGACGAGATGCGCCGGGAAGAAGGCATCACCGGCGCTGAGGACTGGTACGGGTTCTGGGAGGCGTACGCTCGCGCACTCGATGTAGACATCCAGCGCATTCGTCAGGGATTCGCTGCCGCGTGGGAAGGCGCGCCGGAGGAAGGGTTGCCGCTTGCGTGGCACTTGGACCAGCTCAGAGCAAACGGGTTCACTGCCGTCGATTGTTTCTGGCGTTGCGATTGCGACGCAGTCTATGGCGGTATTCGCCGATGAGATCAGGCCGTAACGCAGCTTGAGCCGATCTGCGTTTAGCTGCTACACTTCTTGTCATGAACCGACCGCTCGCGTGGCTAGCTGTCTCTCTCGTGCTCGGGATACTCGCGACCCTTTTTCTTGACCTGCCGCTGGTGGTGACGTACGTCGTGTTTCTTGTCGTTACCGTTGGGCTGTGCGTCGCGCACTATCTCGAATGGCGCAAGGTCGCGGCCGTTCTGATCCCTCTCGCATTCGTTCTTCTCGGCGCGACGCGTGCCGGTCTCGAGATGACGCGGCTCCGTTCGACACCGTTGGCAGACGAGCTCGCGCCGTATCTCGGCGGTCGGGTCACGCTCCGCGGCGTCGTTCGCAAGGCGGACCTCTACAGAGAGGACCGGCCGACCCTAAGGTTGGTGCTTGAGACACCGGGCTTCGGAGATAAGGATAACGAACCCAGTCTCGGCAAATGCCAGGTCATCTGGTGTGGGCCGACGCAACCGATACGACCGGGCGACGTTGTCGAGGTAGCGGCCAGAGTGTACCGGGCCGGATACGGAGACCGGGTCCGCGACCAGTACACGAACTTCCTGATGCGCAACCGTATCGAGGTCGTGGTATCCGGGAACGGCGAAGGGGCCGTCCGGGTTGTCGGCCAGGACGACCGGTACTTCCGGGCCCGGCTCGTACACACGTTTCGCACGCACCTGTTCCGCACAGTATCGGCGTCGGTACCGCCGGGCCGGGCATGGTTCATTGCGGCCGTCTGGCTTGGCGATAGAGGCGCGCTCTCCGACGAGATGCAGGACAAGTTCATTCGGACGGGCACGTATCACATCACGGCGGTCTCGGGCATACACCTGGTGATAGTGTCGGCGGTGATCTCGGTGTTGCTGGGCATCCTCATGCCGGGACGCGACCGGGTTCGAGCGGTGGTCACGCTTCTGGCAATCGCAGCGTTCGCCGTGATGACAGGCCTCCGTGTCCCGGTTCTGCGCGCGTCGATCATGATCGGCGTTTACTATCTGTCGCATGTCTTCAAACGCGAGCCGGACCGCCTGACTTCTCTGAGTCTTGCGGCCTTGATCTTACTCCTTGCAGAACCGCTGAACATCTTCAACAAAGGATTCATCTTCTCGTTTGCAGCAGCGGCCACACTAGTCATCCTTACGCCCTTCCTTGAAACGTACAGGAGCGGGACTTTCGGGAGAGTGATAGAGATCCTTGTGGTCAGTTGCGCGATACACGTCGTCAGCTTGCCGCTGGTGATCTCCTCTTTCGAATATGTAAGTCCCGTTGCCGTGTTTGCCAACCTCGTGGTGATCCCTCTTATGACGCCGGTGCTTTTCATCGCGCTGATCTCGTCCGTTCTCGGGTCGGTATACTCCGGGCTGGCCATACTGTTCAACTCGGCGAACAGCGTTGTAGTCTGGCTCTTGTTCGCGGTCGTCGACGTCTGCGACTCGTTGCCGTTTGCCCACTTCCGGCTGATCCCGCCGACCGTCGCATCGAGCATAGCCTACTACCTGGCGCTCATGGTGGTCTTGCGGATTCGACGGCCGCGGCTCGGGAGACGGGAACCGATCAACCTGCGGCCCGTTTACGCGTCCGCGGCGCTGGTGCTGTTGGCCGTGGCGCTGTACGTACCGGGCTTCTTCCATCGGGACCTCGAACTTGTCTTCTTCGACGTCGGCCAGGGTGATGCAGCCCTGATGCGGTTTCCGGGAGGCATGACGGCGCTGGTGGACGCGGGCCCGCCCGGAAAAGGGTACGGGCCTGCCCAGAGAGTTATCGAACCGTGGCTGTTTCGCAACAGGATAGTCAAGCTCGACAACGTGTTTGTGACGCACGCGCACGACGACCATATCGGTGGCATGCCGTACCTGCTCGAGAAGATCAAGGTCGGCACGGTCTTCTACAACGGTATTGAAGGGTATACGGACTCATGGGACGAGGTCAAAGACGTTATCGAACGGAAGGAGATACCGTTTCGCGTGCTCGCGCGAGGCGACGTTCTCTCGTACGACAACGGTCGCGTGCTGGTCGAGGTGCTCAACCCGGCCGCGGGCGCGGTGCACCTGACGGACCCGGACCTCAACGAGACGTCGCTCGTGCTCCGGGTGGCGTACGGTAACGTGAGCTGCCTGCTTACCGGCGACATCGAGTCGGACGCCGAGACGGACCTCTGCGCGCAATGGGAGCAACTCGATGCCGACGTGATCAAGGTACCGCATCACGGCTCCGAGTCGTCGAGCACGCCGGAGTTTGTTGCGCGTGTCGATCCCGATATCGCCGTCGTTACCGTCGGCAGGCGTAATCGGTTCGGGTTGCCCGACGAACCGGTCATCGAGCGGTACGAGAACGCGGGGGCGCTGGTGCTTCGTACCGATATCGACGGCACGATACGGTTGCGGACCGACGGCCGCGTGATCTCCTACGTCACCAGCCCGAGAGACGCCGCCCGGCGACGGCAGGGTTCGGTGAAAGTGCGTGACGTGGTGCTGGTCGAGTAGGCCGGGGGTCAAAGATCCAGTTCTTCAGGGGAAGCAGAGATTAGGTTGAAACAGGTCCGTGTGCGCACTTTCGAGCAGAACCTGTGCTATACTGATGTGGTACTCAAGCTTCAAATTCGGGGAAAGCGTCAACGCGGTAAGGGTGGGAGCAGGCCAAGACGGAGGCGAGAACCACAATGGGTGTTTTCAACGACGATGACGGCTATGCTTGGTGGCCCAAGAGGGAACCGCTCCCCCCTATGATGTATGATTACGGCCACTGCGGCACTAGCCTGAGTTTCCGAGTTACGGAGGAGGGCAGGATTTAAGTGATTGTATGGTT
>CAZGCA010000129.1:0-9030 GCA_964524145.1 uncultured bacterium
TTGCCTCACTCTACACTTTTTGGTGCCGGTCATTCCATTCTATCTACGGGACTCTACTAGCTGGGTGGAACGTGTGCTTGATCCCAGGAATGAATTCCTGGGCTATTATCGGTCGTCCCTTCCGGGACGGATCCCGATTAGGAAAGCTGGAGCGTTGAACAAGTGTCCTGTTCTCGAACGTTCTTACGGAGAGAGAGCCGGGCTAACCGGAGGTGCCGGCGTGCGCTTCAGCATAGGCTTTGGCGAGAAACGATGCGACTGTGCCCTCGCCGGCTGCGGACGCTATCTGTTTGATGCTGCCGGCGCGCACGTCACCTGCCGCGAACACACCGGGCATCGACGTCTCGAGGCTGTCAGGAGGGGTGACAACAAATCCTTGGTCGTCGAGATCAATGATACCCTTGAGAAAGTCCGTGTTGGGCGTAAGGCCTATGAAGACAAAGACGCCGCCACAGGGTAGGTCGACGGTCTCCCCGGCTGTATGATCTTTGTACTTTACGCCTTCCACACGCTTATCACCATAGATCTCCTGCAGTTCACAATTGTAGCGCACGGATATCTTCGGTTCGACTTCGAGCTTCTCCTGCAGGAGCTTGGTTGCTGTCAATTCGTCGAGCAGTTGCAGGATGGTTATCGACCGGGCGAACTTCGCCAGGTGCAGCGATTCCTGTACCGCGGAGTTCCCGCCGCCAACCACGACTATCTCCTTGTCGCGGTAAAACGGCGCATCGCATGTCGCGCAGTACGATACCCCGAACCCTGTCAGTTCTTTCTCGCCAGGCACACCAAGCCGGCGATAGTTGCTGCCCGTCGAAAGAATCACGCTTCGACCGACGTACCGCTTGTCCTGAGCGTCGACCGTTATTCTGATACCGTCGGACCGTATCGAGGTGACCTCGCAGTTGGGGACGAGTTCCGCACCGAACGTGCGGGCCTGTTTCTCGAAGAGATCGGCCAGTTCCGGGCCCGAGATGCCTTCGGGAAAACCCGGATAGTTCTCTATGCGGTCCGTTGCAAAAAGCTGGCTCGCCATTATCGACTTCTCGAGCACAACGGTTTCAAGCCGTTCACGCGCTGTATAAATCGCCGCCGTGATACCGGCCGGCCCCCCGCCCACGACCACGACCTCATAGAGATTCGTCGCAACTTCATCGGCAATCCCAAGAGTCGACCCGAGCTGCTGCCCGTCGGGGTTTGTGAGGATTTCCTCGCCAATCTGAATCGTCGGGATTATGGACTTCCCGTTGTTGGCACGAATGACAAACCGCTCGGCATCCTCGTCCTTCTCGATGTCCACGTATTTGTAGGGGACGCCATTCTGGTCGAGGAACTTCTTGGCTCTGCGGCAGTCGACACACCAGGAAGCGCCGTACAGGATTACCTTGTTCTCTGCCATAGGACCACCTCAGTGGGACTGATGCAACAACGTGCCGAGCGACGTCAACCTATTCATGAATATCGCTCAGACAGAAACACTCAACGAACCGGAAGCATCGGCCGGTCGCAACATCTCAGATCAAGCTCACCTCCGGCACCGCGAATGACCGCTACCTCGATACCGCATACCCTGCATCGGTAGAGGGGATTTGGCTCGGCCCGGAGTTCCATCGGCACGTTGCAGCAAACGGGTTCGAGCCTGCAGGGACCTCCCGCCGTTCACTCCATCTTCTCAAACTTGTCTTTTGACGCACCGCAGACCGGGCATCTCTCGGGAGGCTCGGGGCCGCGGTGAACATATCCACAAACCGTGCATTTCCACTTCACTGTGTCTAACTCCTCCCATACCTCACGGCCGCTACAGCAGCAACCGTCAGTTGATTTGCGATTTCAGTTCGGCCAAGATCTTGACGTGCGACTGCTCCTCCTTGATGATCCTATTGACGACATCGGTGTCCTTGTCGCCCACAAACCGCAACATCTCGTAGTAGAAGATGATCGTGTCCTTCTCCGCTCCCAACGCCATGTTGATCGCTTCGAGGTCGTTCTTGACTCCCCCAGCAGCGGCACGGGCCTGGCCTTCGTCGGTAAACGCGCGCGTCGACACCAGAGCGTCCACGTATGCCAGATACTCGCCCGGATAGCTCTCCGGCGGCGCACCGGCATCACTTATACCCTCAAGCATTGCCTTGAACGTGGCAGCGTGCTCGACTTCCTGTTCGGCAAGATACTTTGCACGTTCCCTTACCGCGTCTTTCTCCGCTTTGCCGGCGAGTTCAGTGTAGAACGCTTCGCCGTTCTTCTCGATCTGGACCGCCATGTCAAGGATCTCTTTCCCAGTGAAAAGGACACTCATCGGACTAACCTCCTTGCTCCCTGCTTCAAACTCTTCGCTCGATCAACTCCAACGTGCCGGCACATCACCCGGGGTCATAGTACCTCTGTTTTGCTCTCCTCCGTTTCGCTCGCAAGCAACATGTGAACCGCTGGCATTATATCATATATTTCGGGTCTGTGTAGAGCCGTCGCCACATACAGGGCATTCAGGACTCGAAACGGGCCTATTCGCCGAGAGCCGCGCTGTAGAGAGGTGACATCTCGCGTAAGCTGCTGATGACCTTGGGCAACTGTTCGAGAACGTAGTCTATCTCATCGTCCGTGTTCTGCGGCCCAAGACTGAACCTGATCGACCCGTGAGCAAGCTCGTGAGACAGCCCGATTGCCAGCAACACGTGGGACGGTTCAAGAGATCCGGTACTGCACGCCGAACCGGTTGATACTGCAATCCCCGCAGAATCGAGCCGCAGAAGTATTGATTCTCCCTCGACGTACTTGAACGAGACGTTCAGCACGCCGGGAAGCCGTTCAGTGGGATGACCGTTTATCTTGATGTCGCTGATTCGCTCTTCGATCCCGGCCTGCAGCCTGTCGCGCAACTTGCGAAGGGCGGGGATTTCCGTTGCCATACCGCGCATGGCGATTTCTGCGGCTTTGCCCAAGCCGATTATTCCGAGATTGTTCTCCGTACCGGCCCTGAGACTCGCCTCCTGATGCCCACCGTGAACCAATGGACAAAGGTGCAAGTCCTCCCTGTGGTACAGCCCCCCTATGCCTTTAGGTCCGTTGAACTTATGACCCGATAGCGATAGAAAATCCATGCCCATTTCCTTGACATCGATCGGGACCTTGCCGACAGTCTGAACGGCGTCAGTATGGAAAAACGCTCCATGTTTGTGCGCAATCTCGGCTATCTCTTTGATCGGTTCTATCGTGCCTATCTCGTTGTTTCCATGCATCACTGAGACAAGTATGGTGTTTGGCGTCATTGCACGCTCGACCATTTCCGGATCGACCATCCCGCACTCGTCCACCGGAAGGTAATTCACCAGGTAGTTGTCCTGCTCGATGCAGCTGCAGGTGTTCATGATCGACGGATGCTCTATCTGCGATGTGACAACGTGGTTCCCCATAAGAGCGCCTCTGGGCCGGCAACTGATATGCGAACACGTCATCCCCTTCAACACGAAGTTGTTGGACTCCGAACCACCACTCGTGAAGACGACTTCTGACGGCTCGGCCCCTATGAGCTTGGCCAGGTTGGCTCTGGCTTCTTCCACCCGTTCGCGCGCCTTTCGACCGAAATGGTGGACACTCGAAGCGTTTCCGAAGATGCTCATCGAGTCCACCATGGCCTGTGCAACTTCAGGGTGAATGGGCGTCGTCGCGCTATTGTCGAGGTACACTTCCTTCATCTGATTTGAAGCCTCCTGTGTTATGCAAGGGCACGATCATTTGTATTGTGCCAGAATCTCTGCTATCTTGTCCCTACACCGTATGCCTTCACACTCCCCGGTCATTGCGCCGGTAGCTTCTTGTATACCCTCGAGCGTCGAGGCACCGTGCCTTATCGCGCGCTCGATGGCTTTGCGAGATATCCCCGTGCATTCACACACGACCTCGTCCTCCTCTTCGGGGACGACGCCGAGATAATCGTCTATTGCCCGGTTCAAAGCGTCCGACGCAAGTACCGAGCAATGAAGCTTGTGAGCCGGCAGACCGTCCAATGCGTCCGCTATCTCTTTGTTCGTAATCTTTCTGGCCTCGTCTATGTGTTTCCCCCTGATCATCTCCGTGGCCATCGAACTCGATGCAACCGCCGACGCGCAGCCGAAAGTCTTGAACGTGGCCTCGGTGATTATGCCGTTGTCGTCGACCTTGATCCACATCTTCATGATGTCCCCGCAAGCGGGACTGCCCACTTCGCCGACACCGCTTGCGTCAGGAAGCTCGCCGACATTGCGCGGATGCTCGAAATGGTCGATAACTTTCTTGGAATACATTCTACGGTTCCGCTCCCATGGTCGTCACTGAGTGCCTTATCGGAACGTTCGCCCCGCCCGTTACGCTCAGCTCTCTACCATGTCCTTCTTCTTCATCACCTCGCCACAGCACCTCAACAGCCCGGTGCCCTTCTTCACAACTTTCACTTCCTGACCGCACAGTTCACAGTAATATATCGCACCTTCAACTGCCATCTCAATCTCCTCCTTCCCGCCAAGCCGCCCCGGCACACATCACTCCGCTGGGCCTTCGTTCTTTCTCCGCTTCCATATACAGACAAGGCCGCTCGGGCTCGATACCATCTCCACAAGCTCCCAGCCGTTCTCACCCCTCTCGTTGAGAACAGATATGAGCGCACCGATGTCAGGCCGGTGCGTGTCTTTGAAGAAACACACCCCCGCCGGGTCGCACGCAATTACGGGAGTGAGATCGGAAAACGTCTCTTCCAGACCCTCAATCCCATAAACACTGATATCGTATTCCCACTTGCCCATCTGCTCAACCTCTTGCCCCGATGATGACAGCCGCTTGCCCAGTTCCGTGAACTACATTCGCAATCATTTGCATGCGTCCCACGATCCTTGCGATCAAGACGCCAAGATATCGTTGAGCCGCCCGATAGTGTCGTCGAGCTCCTCGCGGCTGACCACTCCGACGATTATTGCGTCTACACAGTTCAACCCGAGAACGAACCGAAGCGACTCGTCCAACTGGTCAGTAATATCGCCCTCGCCCGCGATCTTGATGCCAAGCACTCCTTTATCTTTCGAATGCATCTTCTCGAGCACGGGCACAACCTGATCTGGCTTCCCGTCCATGTGGCTGCCAACGTGGTTTATGCGCGCCAGACAAACGTCTACCCAAGGATGTTCGGCCGCCGTGCGCAACGCCGGCAACGAGTGAACCGAAACGCCGTGAGCACGTATCCATCCGCTCTGTTTCGCCTTATCGAGAAACTCCATCTCGTGCGCCAACTCATCGGGCCAGTCCGGATTCGAGAGGCAGTGGAGCAGATAGTTGTCGATGTAATCCGTGCCGAGCTCGCGCCGAGCCCGGTCGAAATCCTTCTCAACTCCCTCGCTGTCGCGCCACCACACCTTGCTGGTAATGACAATCTTCTCGCGCGGAATGGATTTCATTGCCTCGCGCATGTATGTGTGCGACCCGTAAATGTCGGCGCAGTCGAAGTAGGTTATCCCGCAGTCATAGGCATATCGGAGCAGGTCGATGAACTCTGCCTTGCCCATGCGTGTCTGGTCGGACTGTTTCTCCCATCCGCGAGTCCCGGTTCCAAATCCCAACCTCGAGACCGTGATACCGGTTCTGCCCAGCGCCACCTGGTCTATCGCTGACTTCTTCACTTTTCCGAACCGTGTGCAACCCGACGCAGCCGCGCCGGCCAGCGCAGCCGTACCCGCCACAACGTGTCCGACAAACTCACGACGATCCATACCGTGCCTTTACAGCATTTCCCATGCGCCTACAATGCCTCGCCAACAAGGCGTCCTTTCTTATTCTACACGAAGCGCTGTCGGCTGACAAGACTTTCGTGCCGACGAGCCGGGGACAAAGGGACTATTGACTGACAGACCTCGAAACCGTCAGAAACGCGAGCAGGATTGCCGTACCGTTATTCTACCGTCACGCTCTTGGCGAGGTTGCGTGGCTGGTCGACGTCGCAACCGCGGGCAACCGCAACGTAGTACGCATACAACTGTGCGGGAACAATGTTCACTATTGGCGAGATTATCTCGCTCGTTCTCGGCACGTAGAGCACGAAATCGGAGAACTGCTTTATGTCCTCGTTCCCCTCGGTGGCAATCGATATGATGAGGCCGTCACGCGCCTTGACCTCCTGGATGTTGGTGATCATCTTGTCGTATACGTCACTCTCGGTGGCGTAACATACGCTCGGAAACTCGTTGGTGATGAGCGCGATGGGGCCATGTTTCATCAACGCCGCATTGTAGCCTTCAGCGTGAACATAGCTTATCTCCTTCAACTTCAACGCCCCCTCCATAGCGCTCGGATAGTTGAATCCACGGCCGAGAAAGTAGTAGTTCTCGTACTCAACGAACTTGTCGGCGCATTCTTTGACCGCCTCCGAGCTCTCGAGCACCTGATCGATCTTGTCCGGTACGGATTGCAGTTCCGTCAGCAGCTCGCGCGCCCGCGTCTCCGACACCAAACCCCGTGCCCGGCCCATCTTCACTGCCAGCACGAAGAGCAACGATATCTGCGAGGTATAGGCTTTTGTCGACGCGACACCGATCTCCGGACCGGCGTGCTGGTATATGACCCCGTGAGACTCGCGGGCTATGGTGCTCCCGACAGCGTTGACGATGGCGACCACCCGCGACCCCTTGTTCTTGCCCTCGCGCAGACCGGCGATCGTGTCCGCTGTCTCACCCGACTGGGTAACGGGCACGATAAGAGTTCGTTCGTCCACGATCGGATCACGGTATCGGAACTCCGAGGAATCGTCCACCGCCGTGGGAACACGTGCCAGCGCTTCGATATAGTACTTGCCTTCGAGACACGCGTGCCATGCCGTGCCGATTCCCAGCAACACCACCTGGTTGATCTCGCAAAGTTGCTCGTCTGTGAGACCCAACTCGTCGAGAACAACCTCGCCTTTCTCCGGGTCCATTCGGCTTTGAAATCCGCGCCGGAGCGCTTCAGGCTGCTCATGTATCTCTTTGAGCATGAAATGGGGGTACCCGCCCTTCTCTGCCGCCGATATGTCCCACTCGATAGTGTGCTCCTCGAGCTCGATCGTGTTGTTGTCGAGATCCGTGATGCGGCACCGGTCTCGCGCGAGCTCGGCCACCTGGCCGTCGTCAAGATAGTACACGCGTCGAGTGTACCGCAGTATCGCCGGAACGTCACTGGCCACAAACTTCTCGCCGTCGCCCAAACCTACGATGAGCGGGCTGGCCTTGCGCGCTGCCACCATCAGGTCGGGTTCGCCCTCGACGACAACCGCTATCGCATAAGCGCCTTCAACGTCATTGAGCGCGTTGCGCACCGCATCTGCAAGATCGCTCTCATAGTACTTCTCGATGAGATGGGCAACCACCTCTGTATCGGTATCGGACGCGAACGTGTGCCCCTCGGCTATAAGCTGTTCCCGCAACGCTTTGAAGTTCTCTATGATCCCGTTGTGCACAACGGCTATCTTGCCGGTGCAGTCAAGGTGCGGATGCGAGTTGGTTTCGCTCGGGACCCCGTGTGTTGCCCAACGCGTGTGGCCTATCCCGGTGCTGCCTTTGATCGGCTCCCGCTCCAAGCTTGCATCAAGCGTGACAAGTTTCCCTACCTCTTTACGAACCGTAAGGCTGCCGCCGTCTATGATGGCCACACCGGCGGAGTCGTACCCTCGATACTCAAGCCTGTGAAGACCGTCCATTATGATTTCCGACGCCTGCTTCTCTCCAAGATAACCTACTATTCCACACACTGGTTTACGCCCTTTCCTTCTAGATCTACTACCGCACGTTGCGCTACTCTACTGCGCCAAGTCTCTAACGAGTGGGAGCCTGACGGTGAACTCCGAACCTTTCCCGGCCTCGCTCTTAAGATGGATAGTCCCGTTATGTTTCTCAACGATCTCCGAGCTTATGGCAAGCCCCAGACCCGTCCCAGATGAGGTGTCCTTGGTGGTGAAAAAGGGGTAGAACACCTTTTCATGTAACTCTTCGTGTATTCCGCACCCCGTATCTTCGAACTGGATCACGACCATCTCGCCCTCGACCGCCGTTGCTATCGCCAAGGCACCCGAACTGCCCATCGCGTCGAAAGCGTTCTTAATGAGGTTGATAAACACCTGAATTATCTCGCCCGAACAGAAGACGTCGGTGTTGTCTCCGAACTCACATTGAACAGCGATCCCTTCCCGCCCATGGACAAGCTCAACAGCCTGTCGAATGAGCTTGTGCAGACTCTCGGGAACGTTCGTCGTATTGATGCTGCGTGAGTACTCCAGAAGCGCTTTGACGATGCCGGCCATCCGCAGGAGCGCATTCTTGACCTCACGCTGATACTCCGTAATCGGATCCTGGTCTCCGAGCTTCCCAAGGGAGAGGTTGGTGAATCGTAGCGCTCCATCGAGCGGGTTGTTAAGTTCGTGGGCAACACGAGCGGCCAACCGTCCCACAAACGCAAGTTCTTCCGACCGCCGCAGCTTCGACTGCAACCGTTCATTCTCAGTCTGCAGGTCGTAATGCCTGAATGCTCTGTCGACGACAAGTTTCACCTGCTCGATATTAAACGGCTTGGTGAGGTAATCGAAGGCACCCTGTTTGATCGCGCGGACAGCATCCTCAATGGTGCCGAACCCCGTAATGATTATGACCACAGTCTGCGGTCTTGTGCGGCGTATGGCTGCCAGCAGGTCGTAACCGCTCATCTTGGGCATCTGAATGTCTGTGAGCACAACCTGAAAGCTACTTCCGTCAAGCTGGCGCAACGCCTCGCTCCCGCTGCCGGCGGTCGCCACCACATACTCCTCCGCGGACAACGTGCACCGGATGATGTCCCGCGTTGCATCGTTGTCGTCCACAACCAACACTTGTCGAATTGCAGATGCCACCCTACGTCTACCTTGGTTTCCGCTATGGTTGATGTTAAGACCTATACCATCATACCAGAATCGGCGGCCAAAGGCAACAATCTCTGATACTCTAAGGCATTTGCGCTGTGGCTGTTTTGGAGTGCGGTAGCTTGCTACCGCTGTTCTGTTGGACAGCTTGC
>CAZGCA010000130.1:0-9017 GCA_964524145.1 uncultured bacterium
CGTGGTGGCTCTGGGGCAGCTGGCGGCTGAGTCGGAGGTCAGGGATGCGGGACTAAGTGTGGGAACCGTGACGGAACAGTACAGCGACGCTGTACCCGAAGGCCTAATCATAAGCCAAAGCCCGGCCGCCGACACGAGTGTGCTCCCCGAATCAGCGGTAAACCTCGTCGTGTCGCTCGGTAAGTTCATCATCACCGTGGAGGAAGGTGCCTTGGCTGGGGCCATCATCTACATTCCGACATGCGCGCTTGAGGAACCAACGACGATCAGTATTGAGGAAGATTCGGACCCTCCCGATCCGCCGGCGGGAAAGAAGCTGAATTCTCCGGCGAGGATAGTGGCTTCTCCAGGGAAGCTCGGATTCCGGGAAGAGCAGTCTAGTTGTGCAGTGGACGTTACGCTGCCGCTCCCGTCGGCGCCGGACGTTACCGACAGCATTGTCTTTGAGGTGATGTATTACAACACGAGAAGTGAATCCTGGGAGAACGATGGGATCGACGACGTGACGTACGATTCCGGCAACAAGCTCGTGTCGTTCACCACAACGCACTTCACAACGTTCGCCATTGTGACCATCAAGGCCGACGTCAACTATGACGGTGTGAAGAACGCCATCGATGTCCAGAAGGTGATCAACGGCGCGCTGGGCATCGACATCAGCCCGTTGGACGCCGATGTCAACGACGACGACAGGGTGGATGCGTTGGACGTCCAATTGACTATCAACGCCGCACTTGGCATCGAAATCTAGAGCGACAGAACAAGATCGGGGACAGGCATCTATATTCTGTGTCAAGACTCTTTAGAAATGTCCTCCTGTGTTTCTTCTTGATCTCAAAGTAAGTGGTCGTAGTAGTAGAGGGTGCGGGCTGCCCGTCTCCGCGATGCCTGCGCCCTGCCATTTTTTTGTCATAGTGCCAGTGCGACGCCACTTCGATCATGGGCAGAACCCCACCGTTTCGCACGATTTGCGGCTAATCGCAATAGCGTAACCTCCTGTCAATCAGCAGGATATGTGGACGCCGGCCCGGTGTCCCACCCCTCTCTCGCCCTTTTGGCATGGCTGTTGCCCCTTTACAGTTCCGGATTTGGGATGCAGCACGCAAAGGAGATGTAGTTGTGATGATGAACGTAGAGTCAGTCGTGGAAACAGCCAAAGGATTTGCCCTGGCGAACCCGCAGCTGGCGGCGCTTGGCCTGATCCTTCTCGGATTGTGCGCGCTTGGCCAGAAGAAGGCGGCGCTGTTTATCGGGATGCTGACCGGTCTTGTCTATCTCAACTACAGGCTGGTACAAGAATACACGGCATATGCTGTTCCGTTCACGCTTGTTGCACTCAGTGTTGTGTGTACGCTGCTGTTGGTTGCAGGCGTTATTGTGAAAGGTCTTTGGGGAGGAAGAGCCTGACGACGGGTGGAGAGACAGGGTCTCATATCCCTCCTCCGTGCTCCCGCACGCCGGGGTGGGTTGTCACCCCCACAACCCACCCCCCTTTCTTTATCGGCTCGCCCCCATGTAGCAATCCCGACCGGGGTCAGCTCACCTCGATGACGAGCGGCTCGTCATCTGCACTGAGAGAGACTCCGTCTTCGAACTCCACCACCACTCCGTGGTCGGCGGGAACGAGCTTCGCCTTGATATCGCTGTCGCCCACACGTGCCGTGACGGTCTTGGCTCCATCGAACGATCCAAGAGAGAGACGCTCGAGCCGGATCTCGCCGTAGCGAACGTCGAACGTGGCCGTTCCTCCTGATCCCGCCTTCCGCTGTGCGTAGCTTCCCCAGGCCGAATCGGCTGACCAGAACGTTCGGAACTCGTTCTCGTTCACGCGCGGGCGAAAGCCGAGTCCGCGGTGCGGCATGTCGAACGAATAGCCCGACAGGGCCACGAGCACCGCCCACGAGGCCATCGAACGTGCGTAATGGTGGCCGCACTCGAACTCGTCCCACGGGTTGCGCCGCACGCCGTCGTGACGAGCGCGTACGCCTTTGACTATCTTGAGTGCATCGTCGATCATGCCCTCGTAGACAAGATGGCTGGCAACCTGGTACTCGATCCCGCACCATACTTCGTCGCTGTATACGAACCTGTCTACAAGCTTACCACCGCGCGGCCACGAGCACAGGATCAACCCCGGCTCGTCGTTGAGAGCGAAGACACGCTGGCAGTTGGCGTGGTCTTCCAGGGTTTCGTGCCAGTTGTGTGTGAATATCGCGCGCATCGTCGATTGCACGTGCTCGGGCTCAAACAGGTAGCCGAGCCCGTTCATGTGCGACATCCACTGCCCGATCAACTGGTCGGAGAGGCACCCTTCACCGTACTGATGCGGCGGCGGGTTGTCGCGCGGAAACTTGTGGACGTAATACTCGCCGTTGAAAAGGTCCCTGTCCATCCGCTCGCGACCGCTCTCGAAGACGGCCCGGTACTCGTCCGCCTTCTCGTTATCGCCGAGGTACCGGCATATCTCCTCGGCGGCACGCAACGCGCCCAGGTACAGGCTGCCCATCATCGTGTTCGGGCCATGGAACTCGATATCATACGTGTTGTGTTGCACAGCCTCCATGACGCCATCGCGGTCCTTGTCCCACTCTTTCCACGCGTACTCGAGCGCGCGTTGGGCCAGCGGCCAGAGCGTCCGGAGCCAGTCGTCGTCGCCGCACAGCTTCCAGTCGCGATAGAGCTTGATGATGCCGCCCATCTGGCCGTCCGCGGCGGCGTGAAACTTTGTCGGCGGGCTTCCCAACGGCAACTGCAGCCGGAAACACATCTTGCCGTCATCGAAGAGGTTGAACTCGTAATCGGTTGTGCGCATCGACCGCTCGAGTGAGGGGAAGAGAAACGGCAACGCCTGCGCGTAGTTCCAGACGTGCGTGCACGACCCTTCGCAGCACCCGCCCTCGTTGCTCGAGCCCTCGAATGCGTAGAACCTGCCGTCCTCGAGCCGCAGGCACGTCGTCGTCTTAAGCGTTGACATCTGGCTCGATACGGCGTCGAGCACGCATGTGGGCAGCGTCGACTCGAAGAGCGTGTCGTGGAACAGTCGCGTCTCGCCGTAGAGCCGCTCCGCGTTCCGGTTGACGTACGCCGCGACGTGCAGGGCATCCCTGAAATGCTGGGCGTAATGGTTCCTCCACGTTGGTGGCTTAGGGCCTGCCCAGTACTTGACGAACGTCGGGAAGTACCACGAAAGGTAGAACGGTACGGTCGCGGTCTCGCCCGGTTCGAGCCTGATACGCGCGCCGATGGACCCGGTGTCGCTCTGCCCGTTGCCGGACGGTTCGTACGATCGCTCTTCGAACATACCATCCGCCGAGAAGTCCTGCCAGAAGTCCTGGAAGTTGTCGAACCAGCCGGTCCCTCGCAGCCAGTGCGTTCTGTACGTGATCTCGGGCCACGCCGTCGTCACGGCTATCTGGCCGAACTTCGGGTCGTCCTCCGGGTACTTCTGTGAGGTGAAATATAGACCTCGAAGTGGACCACGCTCAACATACTCGTTCACGTTCTTGCCAAGGTGCCCCCCCAGAAAATCGCCGCTGCCAGGATACCCGATGGGATTGAAGATGTTCATGGCGATGGTAGCGTCGACGGGCGCGTCACCCGTGTTCTGCACCGTGTAAGAAAGGATCGCAACCGGAATACTCGAATCCGTGTCGTTCGACGGGATGAACGGGTTGTACGCTTCGAGAAACACCTTGACAGGGAGTGCACGGTCCTCAAACTCGATTTGAGCGAATGGGTACTCACCCCTGAACGTGCAGGCGTCCACATGCGGCAAGCCAGCACCCATCTTGTACAGTCCCTGGCCGTGTCCGTCGTCAACGTATGGCGTGGCCGGTGCTGACTCGAGCACCTTGGTGACTGGTTCTTGCCCTTCCGCTTCAGCCCATATGTAGAACCACGAGAACGGCAGCCGTGAGCCGATGTTCGGCCGGTTGAATAGGGACCAGTTCCGCAGGTCCCCTCGACCACCCAGCGAGATGCTGCCCGTACCTATGCCGCCCAGAGGAAACGCTATCTCACGGAGCTGGTCGCCATGGTACGGTGGCAACGTATCGAGCGTATCCGGGCCACCCTCCTGACGCTCCGACCCGACAGCTTTGCGCGGGACAAGAACGAATGCAGCCGCCAGAAAAGCGGTCACCACCAAGAACAACGCACTTGAAAAACAATGTGCTCCTTGCATAACGTGTCTCCTTCGCCAATGCACCACTGACCGCACCCCCTTACTGTTGTCTCCCAGCTCTGCGGGTAGAGTATACGTCGCTGCCCGTCACGAGTCAATCTTCGAGGTTCGGCGACGCGACGCTTGACACGGCCGTCAATCTCGGTTACCATGTCTCCTGGTTGCAGAGAGAGATTGCCTGCATGGAAAGGGCGGACAATGCCGAGAGATGGCCTCCTTGAGTACGAAAGGGGAGGCCTTTTTTTTGGCGGGCATGCTGTAGTGGCGGGTAACGCGGTCGTATGAGCTCCAAGAAGTCACAGCCGATACTGGACAAGGCGGAGATGGGCAAGTGCGTCTCGAAGATCGCTGATGAGATCCTGTCCCGGCACGCCGACCCCGCAACGCTCGCCGTCATAGGCATACAAACCCGCGGCGTCCAGCTCGCCGAAAGGATCGTCAGAAGGATTAAGAGGACAACGGGCGCTGACGTGCCGTTGGGCACGCTCGACATAACGCTCTACCGCGACGACATCGGGACGATGGCGGAACAACCCGTCATGCGTAGCACGTCCATCGAGTTCGATGTCACGGGAAAAACGATTGTGCTGGTGGACGATGTCTTGTTCAACGGGCGAACGGTGCGCGCTGCGCTCGATCAGGTTATGGATTTCGGCAGGCCGGAACGGATCGAGCTCGCCGTATTGATCGATCGCGGTCACCGCGAGCTGCCTATTCAAGCCGACTACGTTGGTACGAAGATAGAGACCGGAAAAGACGACTCGGTCAATGTGAGTCTGCGCGAGATCGATGGCGTGGACAAAGTCGAGGTCGCGAAAGGCTAGGAACGCGACGTGCCGAAGAAAGCCGTATCGAGAAGGAAGTCCGGCAAAGCCGCTGGATGGCGACACAAGGATCTGCTCGGCCTTCAGGAGTTTTCGCGCGGGGACATAGAGCTTATCCTCGACACAGCCGCTTCGTTCAAGGAAGTCTCGACACGCACAATAAAGAAGGTGCCCGCGTTGCGCGGCAAGACAATCGTCAACCTGTTTTTCGAGCCGAGCACGCGCACGCGCACGTCGTTCGAGCTGGCCGCAAAGCGGCTCAGCGGCGACCTCATCAGCATTGCCGGGGGCACGTCAAGCATTGTCAAGGGCGAAACGATCACCGACACCCTGGCAAACATCGAGGCGATGAACGTCGACATAGTGGTCGTGCGCCATTCCGCAGCGGGCGCTCCGCATCTGCTCGCGAGACAGAGTGACGCGTCGGTGGTGAACGCGGGCGACGGTGCACACGCCCATCCCACCCAGGCGTTGCTCGACATGTACACGGTGCGCGAGAAGCTGGGACGGTTGGACGGTATCAAGCTCGCGATGATCGGCGACATAGCGCACAGCCGCGTTGCGCGTTCGAACATTTGGGGGTTCTCGAAGTTCGACACGGAGATATGCCTCTGCGGGCCGACGACGCTGATGCCGCCGCAGGTCGAGAAGATGGGCGTGAAGGTGACGCACGACCTCGACGAAGCCCTGTCGGGCGCCAACGTTGTCTACGTCCTCCGCATCCAGCACGAACGGCAGCGCAAGGGACTGCTGCCGACGATACGCGAGTACGTGCGATTGTTCGGGATCGACGAGGACAAGATGAAGCTTGCGCCGCCCGACGCGCTCGTGATGCATCCGGGACCGATGAACCGCGACATCGAGCTGGCGAGCGCGGTCGCCGACGGCCCCCGCTCGGTCATACTCGAACAGGTGACAAACGGGGTCGCCGTGCGCATGGCCGTGTTGTACCTCTTGGGTACGAGACAAAGGAACTGATATGCGTTTGGTCATAAAGAACGGTCGGGTTGTAGACCCGTCGCAAGGGATCGACGAGAAGTTCGACGTCTACATCAAGGACGGTACGATCCAGAAGGTCTCCAAACGTATCCGGCCGAACAAGGCGCGCGTCATAGACGCCAAAGGTCTCGTGGTATCGCCGGGGTTCGTGGATATGCACGTCCACCTGCGCGAGCCCGGCAACGAGGAGAAGGAGACTATCGCGACCGGCACGCTGAGCGCGGCACGAGGCGGGTACACCTCCGTGGTCCCGATGGCAAACACTCTCCCGCCCATCGACTGCGCCGGCATGGTCCAGTTCATCAAACAACGCGCTGAAGAAACCGCCGCCGTCCGGGTGTGGCCGGTAGCCTCGGTGACAAAGGGCCTTCGTGGCGAGCAGCTCACCGAGATAGCCGAGCTTGTCGACGCGGGCATCGTTGCTCTCTCGGACGACGGCAAATCGATCCCCAGCTCGCAGATCATGCGTCGGGCGCTCGAGTATTCCCGCATGTTCGGCATACCGATTATCGACCACGCCGAGGACGCGGTCCTGTCCGAAGGCGGCGTGATGAACGAAGGGCTCACCTCGACCGTTCTCGGTCTGATAGGGATTCCGAAAGCCGCCGAGGAGATAGTCGTCGCGCGCGACCTCACTCTCGCCGAGATGACCGAGGGCAGGCTGCACGTCGCTCATGTCTCGACGGCGCGGTCTGTATCGTTCATTCGGGAGGCCAGGCGGCGCGGTGCAGACGTCACCTGCGAGACCGCGCCACACTACTTCTGCCTCACGGACGAGGCCGTCACAAGCTTCGACCCGAACGCAAAGATGAACCCGCCTCTGCGCGAGAAGCCTGACATCGAAGCGATCAAACGCGGCCTCAAAGACGGCGTCATAGACGTCATCGCGACCGATCACGCGCCGCACACACCGTGCGAGAAGGATACCGATTTCGCGTCGGCACCGTTCGGCATCGTCGGGCTCGAAACCGCATTGCCGCTCATTCTCACCGAGCTGGTACACACCGAGAGACTCACTCTCTCCGACGCAATAGCCAAGATCACCGCTAACCCCGCCGGAATCCTGGGCCTTCCCGTCGGAACGCTCGAGGTCGGGGCACCGGCCGACGTCACGATATTCGATCCCGAAGCAGAGGTTACCGTCGACCCGTCACAGTTCGCCTCACGCGGCAGAAACACGCCGTTCGCCGGCCGCACACTGAAAGGCCGCGTCGAGTACACCATCGTCGCCGGCAAGATCGTCTACCAGCACTCCTGATCCGGCCGTACGTCAACCAATCGTGCTCGTGCCCGTGCTCGTAATCGTAATCGAAACGGCCCGTACAGGCATTGAAATAGCTACGAGTACGACCGCCGGACCGCAAGCACGGCCCGACAAATGGATCTACCACCCCATTCATAAATGTGAGCACCCAGTCCCGGAGGGACGATTGAGAATAGCCCAGGAATTCATTCCTGGGATCCCGAACCACCAACCCCACCAGTCCCGGAGGGACGGCTGAAACACACGTCGCTCGCGATGACGGGAGAATGTGTGTACCGCAGACTTCCAGCCTGCATCCATCCCCCACCTTTTCTCTTGACATTTCCAAGGATCACTGTTATAGTGTATATGTTAATAGATACACTTGGGGACGAGGCGTACCACATGTTTATAAGGATCAACCCAAACTCCGGCGTGCCGATGTACAGACAGATCGTGAGCCAGATCCGTCGCGCGGCCGCAATCGGACGGATCAGGCCCGGCGACAAGCTGCCTTCCGTCCGCGAACTCTCCCAAACACTCGAGATCAGCCCCATCACCGTTGTCAAAGCCTACAACGAGCTCGACCACCTGGGAGCAATCGAGACGCGCCGCGGCCGGGGAACGTTCATCGCCGAGACCGTGACCCTGATGAGCTACGAAGACCGGGTCGACGCGGCCGGGGAACTGCTCGAAGACGTGGCGGGGGACCTGGCCGGACTCGACCTGCCCCACGATACCGTGAGCGAGATTCTGCGCAGGAAACTCGAACTGTTCGAGAAGACAAAAGAACGGGAGGATACTCATGGCTGACGAGATTGTTGTCAAAACAGAGAACGCCGTCCGCAGGTTCGGAACGACCATCGCGGTCGACGGCTTGAACCTCGAGGTCAACGAAGGCACGGTCTACGGGTTCCTGGGCCGCAACGGCGCCGGCAAAACCACCACCATCAAGATGCTGGCCGCGCTGCTGCACCCGCACGAGGGAACTGTCGAGGTGTTCGGCGAAGACCCGTGGAACCATTCGGTCGAGACGAAACAGCGCATCGGGTACCTCTCCGAGACGCAGGTGCTCTACCCGTGGATGCGTGTGGGCGAGATCATCAAGTTCTGCTCGAACTTCTACCCGCAATGGGATTTCGACTACACCCGGCACCTCATGGAGACGTTCGGGTTGGACGAGCGGAAGAAGATAAAAGCGCTCTCAAAAGGCCAGCAGCGCCAGGTGGGGCTTGTACTCGCGCTCAGCCACCGGCCCGACCTGCTCCTGCTCGACGAACCCGCGGGCGGTCTCGACACGGTCGTGCGGCGCGAGTTCCTCAAGATGATCATCGAGCTGATCCAGGAACACGGCAAGACGGTCTTCGTCTCGTCCCACATTCTGACCGACATCGAACGCGTGATAGACCATCTCGGCATCATCGAAGAAGGCCGGATGCTTATCGCCGGTTCGGTCGACGACCTCAAGGAAAGCGTCAAACGTGTCCGGTTCGGGTTCCGCGACGGCGCGACGCGCGACGTGCCGCTGCCCGGAGTCATCAAGATAAAACGGAGCGGCAACGACCTGATGGTGACTGTACGCAACCCCGACATGCGCGACGTCCAACAGTTCGCCAACTCGAACAACGCCGACTTCGAGATCATGGACCTCAACCTCGAGGAACTGTTCATCGATTTCGTGGGGTAACGCTTCCTTTGTCAATAGGGAAAACATCAGAACATCCCCCAAAAAATTCGCAGCTTGATGGCGTTTCAGGTGGGGAATAAA
>CAZGCA010000131.1:0-8776 GCA_964524145.1 uncultured bacterium
AAGAGGAAGACTACCTGTATGCGATTCGTCTACCGGCCAACCAGAAACTACAACGCGCCATCGAGCATTTGCTGACACGGCCGGTGGGTCGTCCC
Organism: uncultured bacterium; assembly: GCA_964524145.1. Lineage (GTDB taxonomy): Bacteria > Hydrogenedentota. The sequence continues at coordinate 96 of CAZGCA010000131.1, forward strand.
TCGAAGAAGCCGAAGGTCTTCTATGAGAGTTTTGCCTATCAGGCCAAGAGTTGGAGTCGCCCCCGCCGTGTTGTGGCGAAAGTGGAGTGGCATCAGGGGGAGTTGTTTCCCCGAGTGGGATTCATCGTGAGGAATCTTCGGCGTAGTGATGAAGGCGTGGTGAGATTCTACAACGGGCGGGGCACGGTGGAGCAGTGGATCAAGGAAGGCAAGAACGCGGTGAAGTGGCCCCAGCTCTCGTGCCATGACTTCGTGGACAACCAGGTACGGCTGCAGTTGTTCGCACTGGCGTACAACCTGGGAAACTTCCTGCGCAGGCTGGCGCTACCCCGGACCGTGAAGCACTGGTCGTTGACCACATTGCGAGAGAAGCTGGTCAAGATTGGTGCGAAAGTCATCACCCACGCACGCTACGTGGTGTTTCAGATGGCCGAAGTGGCTATTGCTCAACGGTTGTTCGATAACATTCTTCAACGCATCCGGCGGCTTGGGTCGCCGTTACCAGCACCGACGTGAGGAAGACGACGACCGAAAGTATCAATGAAGACGGGACAGGACTTGGCGGGGATGGTCTGCCTCAGGTTGCGCAAACTCAGAAATCGCGTGCTTGAAGGTCGCATTCCCTCAGGCATTTCGGGGTACCTAATGGTTCCTATGACGAACGAGTGTTGACAACAGCCACCGCTGGCCGTATAATGGCGAAGAACAGGGTCGCGGCGGTCGCGAGCGGGTCCATACGGGAAATGTCGGTATACTTGGCCGCGATGCCGGTTTTCTCATCTCAGGAATATTCCTGGCACGTGTAGCGAAACCTGAATGGCAAAGGCCGAAAGGGAGACGCGGTTATGGAGGAGTTGACTCAGACTGTAAGAGATATGGCCATGTGCCTGGGTGCTGTCGCGACGGGCATCGCCACAACGAAGACGCTCGAGGGAGGTCCGCCTTCAGCCCATCTTACATGCGCATGCGTGCTCGCCAACGCGAAATCAGCCCTGTGCTTTGCTCTCCCGCTTGATCAGGATCTCATAGAACCCTATTTGAGGAAAGAGGACCATCGCTCCCACCAACTCGACAATGCTCGCACCAACACTCTTGCCAACGGTATCTCTATGGAGATCGCGACGTTTCTCGATCAGAAAGGTTATCCAACGGTTCCTCTGGCCGCTAATCTTGTGTACAGGACAGACACAAAGCATGGGGCGTATGATGAGATACCGCCGATTGCCCACAGCTATACCTGGCCGTTCGGTCCGGGATCGGGCGGTTCGGGCTAACATGTTGCTTCAGCCGACGACCTGAAGGCCGAGGCTGAGCATGTCGTTAGGCTTATTCCCGACAATGAAAGGTGATATGGCAATGAAGAGAATTCACCATACTCTTGCAAATACATTCATACTTGCCCTTTCAACGTTACTTGCTTTCGCCTTTTTTGAAACACTTGCCAACATCTACTTGCTCTATTTTTCCGGTGAAAGGAGATTTATACGATATGCTTCTTTTCAGCAGCTTAAAAAGAGGGAGCTGTTGAATAAACCAAAATACACGCCCCACCGCTACGTTGGGTATTACCCCACTCCAAATTACACCAAGGGTAAGAACCGGCATAATTCCTTAGGTTACCGTGGTGACGAGATTAAGATACCCAAACCCAAGGGACAGTTTCGGATCGTGTGCTTGGGAGGTTCTACCATTTACACGGCATTTGTCGAAGACTACCAAATGTCATTTCCTTACCTGCTTGAAAAATATCTAAAAGGCAAGGGGTTTCAAAATGTCAATGTAATAAATGCGGGCGCGAGCGGTTGGAGCAGTTGGGAATCTTTAATAAATTTTGAGTTAAGAGTTTTAGACCTCGAACCTGATATGATAATTGTTTATCATGGGATTAACGATATCCACTTACGATTCGTTTGGCCACCTAATGCATATCGTGGCGATAACTCTGGATCAAGAGGCCCCAATCAGCTTGGCATTGTTATGCCGAGCATTCTTGAGTATAGCACTATATTCCGCGTATTTATGATAAATATGGGAACGACAACAAGTCATGCTAGCTTTGAAAGAACAATAAATAGATCGCCTGAAACCTTCTACTGTAATCTTTTTAGGGAACAGATATTGGAAGGTGTTTATCCCGAAGGGATCTTCAAGGAAGTAAGCGCAGAAGCAATGCTAAAAGCAAATAAACCGGTATTGCTTGTAAGAAATATACGAAATATTATTGCCATTGCAAGAGCTCATGAAATTGACATAGTGCTCAGTTCATTTGCATATTCGCCTTTATTCACCGACCAGCCAAGAATATCAGCTCGAGAGTACATTGCAGCTTATAGAGAGCACAACAACTTATTGAAGGATTTAGCGCGGGAAACGGACGTTAACTTTTTTGATTTCTCTAGCAAGTTTCCAACTGATAAGGATTATTACGTAGATGGACGACACGTAAATGAAGAAGGTTCTCAACTGAAAGCAGAATACTTCGGAAATTATTTGATTGAAAATGAATTAGTAATTTTCAGCAATGATTGAAAAGGGCATGAACCCGCAAGGGAAGAAAGGAAAGCCTAACAAGGCGCTCCATTGCGGCAGGTGAGCTTTGGCGTTAGGCACAGACGGGACACAGTGGATGTGGTGTTCTGTCCCCGTAGTTGTCACTTCGTTGCGTCCGCGAGTTGAACCACCTCCCCGAACTGTGCGAAGTCATCACATGTGTGCGCGTGATCGAACAGGATGGTCAGCGTCACCAGCTGTTGCTTCGCAAGCTGTTGCTTGAACTCATCGGCGATCGATGCGTAGCCGTCGGTGATGATGACGGCTTTGTCGAATCCGCGGTCGAGTATTGACTTCACGATGCAGTTGAAGTCCGTGCCGAAGGTTGTGCGGATATTGCCCTTGAGCAGCGTTTCGAAAGGTACTCGTTCACGCTGTCACCACTACACCGCTTCGTAGTATGATGAAAGCGGAAGGTACTGGTAAGAAAAGGGGAGGTGGAGATTAAGGAGATGAGGAGATGAGTTTTGAGAACAACAAGCTTACCGGGCGAATCATCAACGCGATCATCACAGTTCACCAAGAACTCGGGCCGGGCTGCTGGTCAACTTTGCGGGCGAGACGGCAGATTTCCGCCGGATCGATATGGATTAGAATCATATCTCCATATCTCCTTTCCTTACACGGTTGCTGCCACAGTGTAAGAGAAGGGGATGTGGAGATAGGGGAGATGAGGCGATGCGCCCTTGTCGGAGCACATGAATCGCCCGGTTGTGAAGGCCTCGGCCCTCACGACCGAAGGTTGGCCGGTCAGCAGCGCCGCGCATGTCTTCCTTTGGCGAATTGTGATATACTTTGACCTCGTTCCCACGGTGCCCCGTGGGAATGCATACAGGAGGTGGCGATGGGTAGAAGCCGCTACCGTTTTACTGACGTGACGCGACCGCACTTGATGACATGCACTGTGCTACACTGGATACCGGTATTCACCCGACCTGAAACCGTAGCGCTTTTGCTCGATTCGCTGCGGTATCTTTCGAATGACGGCTTGATACTTCATGCGTATGTCATACTGGAAAACCACATGCACCTCATTGCCCAAAGTGCGGACCTGCGCCGGGACATTGCGCGATTCAACTCGTACACGTCAAAACAAGTATTGGCCTACCTGGCGGAGAACCACGTTAGCAGGGTTCTTGACCAATTGGCATTTTACAAGAAGGCCCACAAACGTGACCGCTCGTATCAGTTCTGGCCTTGGTTATCCCGGCGTGTAGTCGGCATGTTTCATCCCACGTGCGGCACTCGGACACGCGCCGTCGGGCCCACTCACGGCCACTACTGACCGGTCATTTCGGGCCGTCTTTTTTCGATTCAAGATAACGGTTGCGATAGTCGCCGTTGAAGACAGCGCACCAGACTTTCTGGTCGTTCACGAGCAGCTCGGTACAGCGCCCGCAGGTTGTACAGAAGCTGATCCCCGAGGTCTCGCCCGAGAGGATCTTCCGTGCGAACTCCGGATCGGCGAACGACTGGCGACCCACCCCCACCATGTCGGTCCGGTTCCTCCTCACGTTCTCGGCTGCGCAACGCAGAAACCCTTCGCCCAGACGGTACGGTTCGCCCGCAAGTTTTTTCCTGCACGATTCGATACAACTGTAGGCCGAACCGATGACCACCATCGAGGTGGTGCGTTTCACCGTCTCTGTCCAGCGAACGTGGTCCGCGACGCGGATTGGCTGCTTCGTCGTCGGTCGGGTGATCCACGGCGTCGTTTTCGGAATGCCTGCCGACACGTTTATGTAGTGCAGTCCGAGCGATTCGCACGACCTGACAAACTCGATAACTTCGGTCAAATCCTCCTTTTCTTCTCCGGGGCCTGAGGTGCCGAATCCGCCCTTGACCCCTTCGAAGGCGCAGAACCGGCAGCCGATGAGAAACTCGCGCGTGGCCAGCTTGTCTTTCATGGCAGCAACCGTCTCGCGGAAAAGCCGTGTCCGGTTCTCGAACGAGCCGCCGAACTCGTCGTCACGCACGTTTGCAGGCCGCAGAAACTCGATGCCGAGATACCCGTGGCAATGCTTGAAGTCTATGCCGTCCGCGCCGACCTTCTCGGCCAGCACCGCCGCCCGGACAAACGTCGCGCTCAACTCCCTGATCTCTGTCTTCGACAGGTAACGCAACCCTTCGCCCGGGGAAGGGTACGCGCAGACGGGTTCGGCAAACCCTTTCCCGCTCTGCCGTCCGGAATGGGTGATCTGTACGAGCACCAACGTCTTTGGCGAGGTTCGGCGAATCTCGGCGATAAGCTTCTCGACGCCCGACGCAGTTTCCTCCGTGATCATCAACTGGTTCCTGCGGGCTTTACCATTGGCCGTTATTGCCGTCGCCTCGATGAAGATCAGCCCGGGCGTCCCCTCGGCCAACTGCCGGTACCGCCACAGCGTTGTCTCGGTCGGTCGCCCGTCGTCTGCGGCGTCGTTACCTTCCATCGCCTGGTAGACTATTCTGTTCGGAGCGGTCTTGCCCTCCGACAGTGCGAGCGGTTCGGCCAGTACGGCAGTATCATCTTTTCCAGCCACGGCACGCTATCCTTTCAGTGCGCCCATCGTGATCCCACGAGTGAGCCGTTGCTGCAATATCAGGTACACCACGATGGTCGGGACCATCGCGATAACCAACCCGGCGAACATCAACCCGAAATCGCTTTTGTACTGTGCCACGATGCTGACGCTTGCGAGACCCAGCGGCAACGTCTTGAGCTTCTCGGTCTGTATGAACACGAGCGCGAACAGATACTCGTTCCACATTCCTATGAAGTTGAATATGCTCACGGTGACCAGTCCCGGTTTCGCGAGCGGCAGCATAAGGTGCCAGAACGCGCCGATCTCGCTGCAGCCGTCGATGATCGCCGCCTCACGCAACTGGCCCGGCAGCGTCTTGAAGAAGCTGGTGAGGATGAATATCGTGAACGGCAGCGACACGGCAACATAGATCAGTATAAGCCCCGTGTGGGTGTCGTGTAAAGATACGGTCACGTCGCCTTGGCCGAAGACGTGAAAGATCGGCCTGCAAACCGCCGTCAAGAACTCCGAGGCATACGTATATCCGAAGAAAAGAGGTACGAGCACCAACTGCATCGGCACCATCAGCCCGGAGAGGAAGTAGAAATAGAGTGCGCGGCTGCCGAAGAACGGGAACCGAGCGAGAATGTATGCTGCGGTCGAAGAGAGCACCAGGACGGCCAGGAGCGAGATCGTCCCGACCTTGACGCTGCTGAAGAAGAACTTGCTGAACTGCGATTTGACCCACGCGTTCTCGTAGTTCTCCTTGAGTTGGGCGATGCTCTCTGCGTCGCGGTGGGTGAGCGCTTTCGGTATGCCGAACGGGTTGGCGTATATCTCGACGGTCGGTTTCACCGACGTGTAGAACACCCACAGCAGCGGCACGGTCACTATTGCAAGGTACGAGACCAGCACCATGTAGATTAGCGTCTTGGCGAGACAGTCGCGGAACCGGCGACGTGATGCCCATGCAATGCCGGCCGACACGACCATCGCCAGCACGCTCGCGCCCGCACAGATTCCGGCGATCTTGATCGCAGGTTCGCTCAATATTCGAGCCTCTCGCCTTTCATCAGCCTCAACGTTATCAGGGTTGCTGCCACCACGATGACAAACAGCAGGACGGCTATCGCCGACCCGTAACCTATGTTGTACTCTTTGAAGACCTTCTCGTACATGAGCGTTGCGATGACGTGCGATTCGGGTTTGGGCCGCTGGTTTTCCATCACCCATATCGTGTCAAAAATCTTGAGCCCGCCGATCACCATGAACACCACGCCGGCGGTGAAGACGTCGCGAATCAGCGGCAGCGTGACATTGAAGAACGACTGCCGGCCCGACGCGCCGTCTATCCGCGCCGCCTCGTACAGGCTCTCGGGGATGTTCTGCATGGCGGCGAGAAACAGTATCATGAAGAACCCGACCCTGCACCACACCATCATCGGAACAAGCGAGTAGATGAGTTTCGACGATTCGAGGAAAGCGACCGGCTCATACCCGAGCCACCTCAGAACGCTGTTCAGCACGCCGAAATCCGTTGTGCTGTATATCAACACCCACAACAGCGATATGGCGACAGCCGAGATGACGTTCGGGAAGAAGAACGCCACTCTGAACACGCGAGCGCCCCGTATCCTGCCGTGCAACAGTGCCGCGAAAAAGAGCGCTATGACAAGCGTTATCAGGCCCGGAACAACCATCAGGAAGACGTTGTGACGGAACGCTTCGAGAAACAGCTCCCGCTGATAGAAGAGCCGGCGGAAGTTCGCCAGGCCGACCCATTCGGCGTCGCCCAGTCCGTCCCACCGCTGCAGGCTGTAGAGGAATGCAACCACCGACGGTACGGCGACTATGGCCGTGAAAAGAACGAACGCCGGCGCGAGAAACAAGAACGCCATCACGCGCTGTTCTCTGTTCTTCAACATGCGGCGGTCACTCCCGTTTTATCAGGTCGGCGGTTTGTAACGCAGGCATCTTGCCTGCATGCGGCACGTGCAGGCTGGAAGCCTGCGCTATCTGCTATGGTGTTCATTCCAGTTTCGTCACATTGGCGGCGGTTTGTAGATGTTCGGATCGTTTCGCACCTTCTCGAGCCCGTCTTCAAGCAGCCGGCAGAACTCCTCGGGCGATATCTCCTGCTGTACAAGCCGGGCGATGCCCGTAGCCATGGTCTCGTTCGTCCATTCGAGATAGAGCAACGTCAGCCTGTCCAGGAAGAACTCGTTCGAGTTCTCGACGATGTCTAGTGCGCTGGCGAGCGTCGGCGACATGTCCTCCCGCCCCGCGGCTACCTTTACCGTCGTCAGCGTGCCTAGCGTGCGCGAAAAGTCGCGCGCGTTCTCCTTCGAGAACATGTACTTGAGGAACCGACACACTTCTCGAGGGTGTGTCGCGTCGCTGAAAACCGTCCAGAGATGGCCGCCGCCACCGTAGGCTGCAGTCGGATCGCCTTTTCCGCCCTCGACGGCTGGGAACGGGAAACACGCCATCTCGAACTCCGGCGGCGTCGCTTCACGCATCTCGTTTTCGAGCCACAACCCGCACACAACCATCGCCGCGCGGTTGTTCACAAACTCCATCTGGCTCTCGGTGTGTGTCATCGCCATCGCGCCCCGCTGAAAATGGTCTCGCGCGAGGTTTTGCACCATTCTCGCCGCCTCGACGGCTTCCGGCTGCAGAAACGCCCCTTTCTCGATGTTCTGCGTCCTGCGAAACGCTTCCGTTCCTCCAAGCCGGTGCAGGAGCGTCAAATACGTGCTCCATGCGTAGTCGGGATACTTGCCCTGGAACGCGAACGGCGCTACGCCGTCCCCCTTGATCTGTTCGCACAGGGACTCGAGCTCCGACCACGTCGACGGCACCTCCCAGCCGTGCTCCCGAAACTGTCGCTCGTCATACCAGATAACCCATGCCGAAAAGACCAAAGACACTCCGTACACCTGGCCCTTGTAGGTATAGCTGTCCAGGACGCCCGGGATCAACGTCTCGCGCCAGGTCGTACCGGGTTGGTCCCAGGCAGGCGAATCGAGAAACTCGTCGAGAGGGTACAGCTTCCCGGCGAGGATGAGTTTCCAGATGGGCAACAGACAATCGGCGGCATCCGGAGGCGAGCGTCGCAATATTCTCGGCTTGATCTTTTCATCAACCCGCGGATCTCCCCACAGGTTGACACTGATATTCTTGCCGGGGTCAAGTTCCCCGTACTGACGCGCGATCCTTTTGTGCCAGTCTATGCCGAACCCGCCCTCGAAAACCGCTACCTCGAGGGCCGTGCCAGCCGATTCGGCGCTGTCCGCGACCTTGACTGCGTCACAACCCAGAAAACAGACCGCCGCAACAACACAGAATGCCAGCAGAAATGTCGGGACTCTCATCGTGATCAGCTTGCTCAAGCGGACGAACATCTACGCTTGCGACTATGGTACCGGACGGGCCACCGTATTGCAACGTCGGCTTGAGCCATTTGCGCTGCTGGTAAATGTTGTTATGGGAAGATGATGCAAAGCGGTAAGGAGACTTGTTACCCCAAAGATATGGGCAATTCGTCATGTTCTTGTGTTCTCGGACGGCAAAAGTGTCGAATTGCCCCCCAAGCAGATGTGGAGTGCGCAAGCTTGCTTGCGCTTT
>CAZGCA010000132.1:0-8756 GCA_964524145.1 uncultured bacterium
ACAACAGTTTTCCCAGTGACAGTTAGCATATCAGAAACCCGCCTCGTGCTCAACCACTAAGATCCCCCCGACGGTTCCGGAAACATGAAGGACCCTAGCGTATTGGAGCCCCAGCTCTACAACAAGACACCGCAAATCCGTATGTGCGACGGCATGACGTCTGAAGAATGTCGAAACATGGAGCTAACCAATGACTTAGAGAGCATCGCTCGAGGCCCGGAGATTCGCTGAGTCCAAAATGAGTGGGCTCGACACTCTAGAACCGCCGCTACGAGTGTGCCGTTCTTCGCTGACGCAAAACAGATGTGGAGCCTAATTGGACGGACTGTGTGGCAGTGTTATCGGCCAGAGCTGCAAATGGTCCGGATAGCCACCGGAGGGATAAGGCGCCCGTGACTTATCTGAAACGCCCAGACTGCTCTATTCAACCACCGGCTGAGTGCCCACGCTGCTCCAGCCTGTACTGGTGGCGTCGACGTGCGTCACCCGCCCCACTACCGGTCGCGTCGACTCTATCTCCGCAGAGCCGATCTGACGGCCTTCGAAGCTCTTCGGATCGAATCGTCGCAATCGGGAATCACGGAAGCGCCGGCCCGATATAATCCATGAACGAGGCCCATGTCCTGCAAACGGGATAGTCGCCGGGGTACTTGATGAACTCGACGTGTCCGTCCATAAGCAGAACGTTCCCGCCGCCGGGAACGTGGTTGTACGTTTCGACACTGGTCCCGACTTGGTCGTACATGACGGGGACCTCCGACTGGGCTTGAGCGCTGGCGGCCGGGTTGTTGATGTCCGTTATGAAGAACCGCTCAATGCCCTCCCGCAAACGGTACACCGTGCCCCCGCTCGTGAGACTTACGTCTCTCTCGTATCCCTCCGGACTCCACTCGCCGGCCATGCCCACAAGGCTTGCTAGGCCAATGACGAAGGTCGGGTCGACGGCCGCCGCATCTTCGGAGTTCTCGTCATAGCCGGCCACCAGGTAATGCTCGGGCATCAGGGCCCATCCAAGATAGTTGTAGGACGCGTAATCAATCCTGCAGGGGTCGATACCAGCGCTCGGATCGCCTCCAATGTTCCACCGGCCGGGGTTTATGGCGTAGTAGTCCGAAGGACACGCCAAGACATTGACGTCGCTCAAATATTCCGGATAGACGGCCGGTGCGTCAAACACCAAGTGGAGCCATTGATCGTGACCTGCGGGCGGCAAAGCGTTCTTTTGGGTGCAGTTATCGCCCTTGTACTTCTTCAGGCTCGGCCACTTGCCGTCCCACTCGTTCGCGTACATCTTGAACACCAGACCCATCTGTTTCAAGTTGTTGGCGCACGATGCCCGACGTGCCGCTTCTCGTGCGCGAGCAAGCGCCGGCAGCAGTATCGCCGCCAGGATGCCAATGATCGCGATGACCACCAGCAACTCGATGAGCGTAAATCCTTTCGCCGTCATAGTTGGAGACCTCCTTCTTCCAGGATTAGAGTACCGGTAGCTTCAGACTGAGTGTAACGCAACCGCAAGGTCTTGTCAATTCTCAAACTCCGGGATCCATAGTCCCGGCTTTCTAATTGTCCGAACGATACACCCCTTACCGCATTCAGCTTGCTCTATCATCGCCGGACATGACTCAGGAAGCCCGCAACGCCGCGCTTCAGTCTGCAAAACGGTACTCAATATCCGTATGCGCAACTGCCCGGGATTGCGATGGCGAGATACCCTGCTGTTGCCTGAGATAGTCTAATTCCCTGATAAGAAAACCGTCTCCATCTCGAATGTGCCCATTGAGTCTAGAAGGTAGGGCGAAATCGGGGCGGTTCTGGCAAGTCATGCATCTGCTATTACATATTACACGGATTCCGGATAGTCTTCTGGCACAGGCGATGAGGCGTTCCGGGTAAATCCGGGACCTTCGTTGTCTAGGAATGAATCGGCAGACTGAATGGTACATGCGATCGAAAACCGTAGTGCGTTTCGAAGCGCATGTGACCCGAGAGTTCAGACAGACTTTCTTCTGTCTCCAGACTTATCGTCGCGCTCGCATGTGGCCCGATATCTGGCACCTGATACTCTCTCCGGTCGACTTCTACCACAAACCGCCTTAATGTGAATGCGCGCTTGTTGGTAACCCTGAGTTTGGCGTGGCCACGCTCTTGTTCTAGAATAGAGATCTTCGCATCGGCGAACACATCGATAAATGCTGTCTCCATCCCACGGTCGACCTCAAGGTCTTTGTTGAATACACCCGGGTGATGGTTGCTCATCCACTTATCGTACATGAATCCGCCACTCATCCCATTCTCGATGCCCCATTCATACAGCCCATAAATGGCTTCCACACCTTTTTCCGGGACGGGGCCATGGTAGGAATTATACTCCGTGTAAATAATCGGTAGCCCGTGTTCCTTTGCGATATTGATGCTGCGCTGTATAAGCGGATGGCGATCTTCCGGTGTCTGGCCCGGCGCGAAGTAGTAATTAACCGCCATGACGTCCTGCCCCTGCCAACGATCTTGACCGTAAAGATTTGCGTAATGTACCGGCCTGCCAAACGGGTCGTAATGCTTGTACAAAGGGTACATCGAAACCAGAAAGTCCGTCGTCTCATTCCCGATCTCGTTGCAGGAGTTCCAAAGCAGCACGCCCGGGTGTTCGCGATAGTCCGCAATAAAGTCTCGTGCTTTGGCGCGTGCGTGGGCCATAGGCCGTTCGTCGAATTCGGCAAAGATCTCATCTGTGGAAGCACAGCTGAACGGCGCGAGTACGGACCATGCAAGGTTCTCCTCGTGGGCCATTTCAATCTGCCAAAGCGGCGGATAATCGCCACGAAGCATGTTAAAGCCCAGTCGCTTGAAGATTCGGAGCATCCGCCGGGACCGGTCCGGGTCGCCGGCGTCGAGGCTGTGGACATTGACCCCCTTCACCAAGAACGGTTCGCCATTCAAATGGATCTGCCCGTTCCGCGCCTCGACTACCGTTGCCAGTAGCCGTTGCGGGAGCCCTTGACGAACCGCAAGGTCAGGGTCGCTGTATTCAATTCGATACTCGCCAAGAAACGGTCTGGCGAGAATTCCTTCGCCCAGATCTGCGCCCGTGCCCGAAGCAACCAACTCCTCGTTGGCATAAAAACGCAACCGGAGTTGAGCTCCCTCGATGCCCAACCGTCCTAGAATGCGCACCCGTGGCCCCTCAGAGGTGAAGACGATCGAGTTTTCGCGCCAAATGTTTCGGGCCGTGTCAATTCGTTTAGTTGCGCCGATAGGCTCCTTAAGGGCGTCCAGGGCGTATTTCAACGATCGATCAGCGCCTCCGTGGTCGCCGCTTTTCAAGCGTTCCGCAGCCAGGTCGCGGTGGGCGCTTGCTACATCGAACTGCACGAGCGCTTGAACGCTGGTACTCACTTCGGCTTTTAGCCTGGCTAATCCCGCCTCGACCGCTGCCATCTGGTTCATGATCGCGTCGCTGTTCGTGCATGACAGTTCGTACGACGCGACAACGTCGGCGTTTGAATCGCGGACGACGGCCCGTGCACCGGCTTCTGGTATCGTCGCTTCCAGCACAGTAGTCCCTTCCAAGTCGACGGAGAGGCCGGGTGGAACAATCGCGAACCGATGTTCCGAACCTTTACTGAGCGTGAAGCCGTCCAACGCCGTAGCTTTGATTTCCACATCGCCCTGCAAAATGGCCAATGAATAGCTCTCATGAGCTTTCGTGACGTTGCAATAGAGGTTCAAGAGATGGGGCTGGCCGCAGATTGTCTTGTCCTGCAAAGGTACCAAATAAAGATCCGGTGCCACGGGACGAATGTCGTCCGGGGAAAACGCGAAGTAGGCTATTGCGATATCCCCGGAACCTATACGAAACCCCAGGCGTTTCATCGGCCATCTCTCGACGGATGTTTGCAGGACCCACGTATCGGGCTCCTCGCGGTGTGCAGGCCAGTACTTTGCAGAAACGTTGCCGCCTTCATATCGGACCTTCTGCCAAATCCAGTTTGTCTTGTTCCACTCGTCTGTTACGAGACCGACGCCGCTTTGTTCCGCATACGCGATTTCACGGGACTCGTTCAGCTTGGCCCGGATATGCAACCCTGAATCGTTATCCTGTTCCAGCCAGATCATGGGCCGGATTGTCTTGGTGTTTCGCTCTACACTTATGTCTTCACCGTATTGCGCATTGAACAGGAGTATTCCATCGGCGTCACGATCCAACGGTTCAAGCTCACGATACAAAACGACCAGCGTGCCGTCGCCTGCTTTCACGGCGCGAGCGAGACCCATCACATGGTCACCTTCGACTTGTAAGACTTGCGGGCCATACCCTGGTGGTGCAGTGGGATCTGTGTCGAGCTTGACCGTAGCGTCACCGGCAAAATCGAGTATCTCCCAGCCATCGAGCGACGCAAATCGATCTTCAAGAAGCGGTTGGCCGATAACCTGACTGGGATACAGGCAAATCAGCAGGACAAGGGTTATGCCGCACGGTGTCGTCCGACTCAGCATGTTTCGCATGAGGTTTGTCCTTATCACCAATTCTTGTTGATCCATGTAGCCACACCTGCGACCGCCGCGGCCCAGCTAGTATATATGGAGTGAAGGCCACCGTCAACGCTCGCTCTGGCAACAGAACGTGTTGAAATGAATCTCGAGATATCGACCGGGCGGGATTTCGTCGTATTGTGACACCCACGGCCGCATCCGCTGTAGCCGGTCGTGCAGGGAATGCCGCACCGTAGCGGGCCGTAGTGCCTGTGGCTGGACTCATCGGTGGCGACGTGGTAGACTGCACGATCATGATCCGAGCATCAAGGGAATGGAAGGCAATCAGGACTGAAGGTGACTGACATGTATCGCGCTACATTCTCCTCAATCGGCCTGGGTGTTAGCCTGCTGTTTTCGCCGGAGGTCGTGGCGAAACGTCGGAAATGCCCATGGACACAAGGAGCGCGACCGAGGCCATCGCAGGCGTACTTGAACAGTACGTCGAGAAGGCCGACCGAGCGCGACGCAGTAGGCATCGGCAGATCCGGTGTTGTAGTAGAGCTGTGGCGAGAAATGCGGGCTGGAGGAGTTGCTGTCGTTCTGCTTCTGCTCTGTGGATGCGGATGCCTGCGGGCAGGAGTCGAAGGGCCGCCACAATCGCTCCTGACCGAGGCGATGATGTTCAGGAACGCACAGTCTCTCCGTGCGTCCAGCTACGACCGTACCGGCGGGAACGCAGACTGGCAGACTTTCGAGCCGGGCCAGACGCTGCCACTGGCGGAAGTGAACGGCGCAGGCTGTATAAAACACATCTACTGGACCTACATTATTGGCGATGAGCAAACCCGAGAGCATCTTTTCCGCGACATGATTCTCCGTATGTACTGGGACGGGGAGAAGTCGCCCAGCGTCGAGTGTCCCATCGGTGATTTCTTCGGCGTGTCAAACTGCATGCTCCGCCCCATACGGTCGCTGGTGCTGGTCACCAATCCGGGTAGCGGTGCATCACCGGCCAGCTGGGGATTCAACAGCTACTTCCCGATGCCTTTCTTGAATGGAGCGCGCATCGAGGTGACCAACGAGGCGAAAGTCCCAATCGGGATCTGGTACCACATCGATTTCGAGACCTACCCGGAAGCGCCGCAATGGCTTGACGATGCGGGCCGATTCCACGCGCAGTTCCGGCGTGCCAAGACCACAGCCATTATGGCTCCCGGGGGAACCAACACCACCGGCGAGGAGAACTACGTCATACTCGAGGCTGCCGGCCGCGGCAACCTGGCCGGATACATGCTCAGCGTGGATAACGTTAAAGGTGGCTGGTGGGGCGAAGGGGACGACATGGTGTTTGTGGACGGCGAGTCATGGCCGCCCTCTTTCCACGGGACTGGAAGCGAAGAGATCTTCGGGGGCGGCGCCGGTCCCAACGTCGAGTACTCGGGCCCCTACACCGGGTTTCATGTCGTTGAGAACCGTCTGGGAGAACCATGGTACGGCAAGAACGGGATGTACCGGTTCTTCGTGCACGATCCCATACGGTTTCACGAGTCCATACGAGTCACGATCGAACACGGGCACGCCAACGACCTCGCCAACGACTACTCGAGCGTCGCCTACTGGTACCAAGAGGAACCGCATGCACCGTTTCCCGATCTGCCTTCCCAGGAGGGAAGGGCCATCGTGAAATACCCTCCCGACTCCCATGTCGAGGGGGCTATCGAGGCCGAACTCCTTCTGGGAAGCGGCACGAGTTCCGGCGATCCGGCCCAGGCGTTGCGGTTTCCGGGCGAATGGAGCGCGGGACGTTTCCTATGGTATCTGGGCAACGCTCCGGACGACTTCATCAGTGTCAAGGTCCCCGTCGACGCGGACGGCGTCTACGACGTCGTGATGTACCTGACCAAAGCAAGCGATTTCGGCACGTTCCAGCTCAAGGTGGACGGCAAAGACGTGGGGGAGCCGTTCGACGGGTACAACGGTGAAGGAGGCATGGTTGCGACTCATGTCATTCGCGCGGAGGAGGTTAGCTTCGGCACTGTGAACCTTGCCGCAGGCGATCACACGTTCGAGTTCCGGCTTGTCGGAAAGAACGAGGCCGCCACTTCCTATATGATCGGCATCGACTGTATCGTGCTCCGGCGCCACGAATAGCGCTGTCCTCGCTTCGAAAGGTTCGGTATGCGGGTCTCCCTGTTCACTCAGAGTCTTCTCGCGTTCTCGTTCGACCGGGCTGTCGCCACCGCCGCCGAAATCGGTTTCCCTGCCGTCGAGCTCGCGTGCGTGAAGCCGCATTTCGACATCGAGTGGGCACGCCGCCGTCCTGAAACGGCTGCCGAACGGATCCGGCGCGCGGGTCTGACGGTCTCGGCTCTGTCGCTTTTCAACAGCTTTACGGATAGTGAGAATCTCGACAATCAGATCAGCGATGCCGAGGTGTTCGTGCGTCTCGCACCCCTGTTCGGAACTCGCGTTGTGAAGTTGACACCCGGTCCGCCGTCGTCGGCCGAAGCAGGGCAGCAGCACTGGCGCTGTCTCGAGAACGCCCTGGCACGGCTTGTCGCCGTTGCGCGGGACACTGAGGTGCGGCTCGCTGTTGAAACGCACATGCGACAGTTGACGGATACCTTGGCCGGGTCCCGGAGGCTGTTGGATATGACACCAGCCGACACGATCGGGCTGACGGTCGACTTCTGCAACCTCGCGTTTGCCGGCGAAGACCTCGCCGGAGCCGTTCCCGCCTTGCAGGACCGGATCTTTAACGCGCACGTGAAAAACGGGACCATCGATGCGGCAGGATGTTGGCAGTTCCACGCGCTCGATGAGGGGCTGGTCGACTATCCCTCGGTCCTTGGCATGCTGCGCGATCGGGGCTACGACGGCTACCTGGCGATCGAGTGCCTTGGACCCGACGCCTCGGCGAATCCCGCTCTGGCAGCGCGAAGGGATCTTGAGATATTGACACGCTACATGAACGACGCGGGCATCAGTGTGACTCAGGAGAGCAGACCGTGAACGTGCAGTTGAGAGCCGGGCCGACGATACCTGGGATTGAGAAACCCATCTCGGTTCTTGCACTCGGTACAGCGTTTTATCGTCTGGACGAGAAGGAGCGGTGGTTTTCTCTGCTCGACGAGTTCCTGCGATTGGGAGGCACGCTTATCGATAGCGGCCGCATCTACGGGGACAGCGAAGCGGTGCTGGGCAAGTGGTTCGAGAGGCGGGGGTATCGCGATCGGGTCGTGCTCATCACGAAATGCGGTCATGGCGATGGCCGTCTGCCCGGCGAGAACATCGAGGTCACCGTCGCCGACGAACTCGATCGAAGCCTTGAATGTCTGCGAACTGATTACATCGACCTGTATATGCTCCACCGCGACAACCCATCGGTGCCGGTTGGAAGAATAGTCGATTGTCTAAACGCCACACTGGACAACGGCCGCGTGCGTGCGCTGGGCGCATCGAACTGGGACCACATGCGGGTTGTTGCGGCGAACGAATACGCGCGCTCGCACGGTCTCGAGGGATTTGTCGCGGTAAGCAACAACCTAAGCCTCGCCATGCCTGCCGAGCCCTTCTTCAAAGGGCTGGTGTCAGCCGGCGACGCAGCACAACGGTGGCACGCCGAAACCCGCACACCCCTTATTGCATGGTCGTCCCAGGCGCGGGGATTCTTCACCGGTCGCTACTCGCCAGAAATGCTCAATATGACCGACACCACCGAGGACAGCTTTCTCCGGCGAATGGTCGAGGTGTACGGTACTGATGAGAACTTCGAGCGGCTACGCCGCGCACAAGAACTGGCGCGGGAGAAGGACGGCTGTTCCGCCGTTCAGGTGGCCTTGGCCTGGCTGCTGCACAAACCGTTCCCCGTCATCCCCATTGTCGGTGTCCGTACCGAGGACGAGTTGACATCGTGCGCCGCAGCCACTTTGCTCGAACTATCGGAATCGGAATTGAAGTGGTTGAACCTGGAAACCTGACGGCGGAGCAAGGAAAGAATGAGATGGGCGCCGCCGTCCGAGCCGGGTGTATGCCAGGTTCCCTGCGTAGGAACAACCATTGACAATGGTGCCTTCTCTTGCGTAAG
Source organism: uncultured bacterium (assembly GCA_964524145.1). Lineage (GTDB taxonomy): Bacteria > Hydrogenedentota. Next base: position 8,564 of record CAZGCA010000132.1, read on the forward strand.
GTTGGCACAGAGGCGGCCTGCAACACGAGATTCGAAAAGAAGCTTGGACTCGTTGTTCTATCGAGGGTATAGCATGACCATAACCAACGACAGCCGACGCGACCTGACACATGACCTTGTTCTTCCCACACTCCTTTTTGCTGTCTTGGGAGCCATGACATGGGCGATTCGAGGATGCGCGGGTTACGGGGGC
>CAZGCA010000133.1:0-7759 GCA_964524145.1 uncultured bacterium
CGATGACTGTGTACCCACGACGGCGTCTTACGTCGACCAGAAATCCTTCGTGGGGTTGACAAAACAGATTGTCGGCAGTACAATGCGTCTCGTTCCATTCCAAGGAGATGAAGACATTTGTGGTGTTCGTGATAACGGTTCCGAGAGGAGGTGATGTTGTTGAGAACAGCGAAGTTGATGTGCACGATGGCGGTCGCGATTATTTTTGTGGTTTCCGGCTGCGCGATGTTTAAAGGGGCGACCGATGAGCAGTTGCTGTCCGAGTTGTTGGAGTCGTGGGCGACGACCATGGGCGCGCATGAAGATGTTGATGCGGTGATGGCGTTGTACTCCGAGGATTACGTAGGTGCCGACGGTTCGGATTATCAGGGGATGAGCGATCGGCTCGAACAGTTCTTCCCGTTCTTCGATCAGTTCGACGTGGAGATAGACGTGAGCGAGGCAACGATCGAAATCACCGGAGACACGGCCACGATAGCGCCGGTAGTTCTCTCTGCTCCGCAAGGCGAGATGGCTTTCACGCTCGAATGCAAGAAAGAGGGCGGCAAGTGGCTGATCGTGGGCTCCGAACAAGCCTGATACAAGACCGCGCAAACGCTTGCTGTTGACCAGGGCTTCGCTGTTGCGGAGCCCTGGTTTCAACTATGTGCGCCCGGCAGGGCGCTCTCATTTGGGGGTGTAAGTCCGCTACAGGAGCGGCAGGCGTGGACGACATGTCCGTTGATACCCTTAGGCAGTACCTGCGCAAGCACTGGTCACGTATCAAAGTGGATCTGTTGGAAGGGCGGTACGCACCGAACACGCTACGCGACTTGGAAATCAGCTACCAACGCGCGTGGCCCATGGTGGGACTCCGGAGCCTCCCACATCAACCACGTCTTTCCAAAGCGATACTCTGATGCCCTTAAACTCGTGTCACTGCGAGAGCAACTGCGAAGACTTCACTATACACCATGAACCGCCGTGGTACGGAACAGTATGCCCGGTGGTGTGAGAGGACCGGGGGAGGCGACTCCCTCCTCCTACTCGATTTCCACAAACCGTTCCTATAGCCACCGCCCGTCGAGCTCGGCATTGCGACCGCACTGATAGCCAACGCTAATAGAAGTCTCTTCAATTGCTGTCATCTTCTTCGGCCGAACACCTGTTCATTTCGTGCTCCGCTTTGCTGTGTTGGAGAGCTTAGTTTGTGCCCCAACGGATACACTCCCGTCAGGGGGTTATCGGTTTAAGGATGCTATCACAAAAGCTGAATTCTTTGTATCAGCCGGAGTCTGATCTTTTTGTAGGAATTCGCGGAATTCGCAGATAGGAATTTGTCCTACAGCAGCGACCGAAACATCGCGCGTCTGCGTACAACAGTAGGTAACGACAAGGGTCCGCGGCCCGGAGGTCTCAGTGGGCGGTTCGCTGCTCGGGCGGGAGGAAGATCTGCTTGAGGTCGTAGTACACGTAGGGCTGCTTGTTGGCGCCTTCGGGGCCGACGGCGTGAGCGACCCACATCTCGCGATCGGTGCTGTTGCAGAGAACGCCGTGCAGGTTGCTGCGCATGGCGACAGCTTTAAGTATATCGAGCGCGACGCGCTCGTCGATCCTTCCATGGTGTTCCTTGATGCGCGTGGCCATGCCTTTGTAGCGGTGATCGTACGAGTTGCTGCCGTACGGCATGTTCGGGTACCCGCGGGCACACGTCTGGAAGCTGCGAACCGTCTGGTCGATCGCTCCGTCCGCGCGGAACACGGCGTCGTCGATGGGAATCGCGTACTCGACGGTCTCCTTGGGGTCGTTGTCGGTGAAGATGGCGCAATGGTGTGCCGTCGTCTCGTACGCGCGCGCTTCGCCGGCGTCGCCGTCCGCGACGACGTAGTTGTACCCGACAGTGCGGTGTGCGTTGCGAACGATCTCGGTTGCCTCGGTCAGACTGTGCGACTCCTCGAGTATCCTTCGCAGCAAGAAGAACAGCGGGATGCCGCTGAACCGTTTGTCTTTGGTGACAGCGCCTATCTGGCTTATTGATATGCCTTCCATGTTCATGCCCGACAGAACTCCTATCGAACCGATGTAGCCCGCGGAGGCGAACGGGACCATGCCGTCAGGCTCGTAGAGTATCAGTGCCGCATTGTCCTGGATGCCGGCCCCCATCGTCCAGTCGAAGTTGCGGCCGTGGTACAGCTTGCCGCCGACCGTTGCCTTGCCGAAGACGGCGAACGCGCTGCACCCGCGTTCGGTCACCACCGATACGACATGCGCGCGCCGCACGGTCTGCAGGTTCACGCCCGCACCGTCAGCAATCCCTTCCATCTCGCGTTTGTACCTGTCGGGAATGTACCGGGAGCATCTGCGGTAGACGCAGTCGAGCAGGAACTCCGAAACGAATCGTGGTATGCCCATCTCCTCTTCAGCGAGATCCAGCAACCGGTTAAACCCGTCCATTGCCTTCGTGATCTTGCCACCCATCAACGCGCCGTGCTGGTAGCCCATCTCGTAGGGCGACCCTTTGAGATGGAGCACAACGGTGCCGTCAACTTCCTCGACGTAGCCCTTCTCGCGCGGGTCGACGGTCATCCGGCGTCCCCGCCCCGGATGGGTGTACCACGCGGCACCAAGGAGTATCAGCAGCACGAAGCAACAGCAGAAAGCCAGAAATTTCAGCAACTTACGTTTCATGTACGGTAATCCTCGCGACGGTTCAGCGTTTCAACCCGTCCAGTCATTTCCAAGACGCAACTCCGACGGGATCGCACTCGACCATCTCGCCCACCCTATTCTATCACAACACATCCTGCAGCACAAACAAGGAGCTTGACAGTGGTATGCGGTGGCCGCTATAATCTTTGTGGCGGAAACGTGTGTATAGATTCTGAACAGACAGATAACCAGGCTTAAAGGCGGGACAAAGAGTGAAACGGACTTATCAACCCTCAAACGTGCGGCGCAAGAGGAGGCACGGATTTCGCGCGCGCATGAGCACCAAAGCAGGTAGGGACATCATCAGAAGGAGGAGGAGGAAAGGACGAAAGAGACTGGCAGTCTGATTGTTAGAAGCTGGGTGGAGTCAGAGTTTTGTCGGTTGACGAGAGTTTCCCGAAGAGCGAGCGACTGACGAAGAAGAGCGAGTTTGAAGAGATCTACGGCCGAGGGACCAGATATTCTCATCGATTTTTCACGCTTTTTGTGATGGACAACGTCGAAGGTCCGCGGAAGATTGGCTTCACAGTAGGCAAAAGGGTAGGAATAGCCGTCGTTCGTAACAGAGTGAAGCGATTGATGAGAGAGACGTACCGGCGGAACAGAAGCCGGTTTAAGAGCAATATTAGAGCGGTCGTGGTAGGCCGGCCAGGCTGCGGCGAGTTGCGGGGCGAGGAGTTCAGCAAGGAGTTGGCTGAGCTGTTTCGCACGGGAGGCATGACGGTTGGCTAATCTGATGTGCTTGATGGTCAGATGCTATCAGCGAGTAGTCTCGCCGTGGTTGCCGCCGAGCTGCAGGTTCGCGCCTTCGTGTTCGCAGTACGCGATAGATGCTTTGAGAAAGCATGGCTTTCTGAAGGGCAGCGCGCTGACGGCACGCAGGTTGCTACGCTGTAATCCTCTCTTCAGCGGCGGTTACGATCCGGTTCCGTAATCGCTCCTCTTCACCGACGCAGTTGATTTCCCCCCTGCATTGATGACGGTGTGCTTGTGTTCCGGGCAGGGCTCAGAGCGCATATCGAGGAAAGATGGACAAGGAATCGCAACTTAACCTGTTGCTGGCGATAGTCTTATCAACGCTGGTCTTCGTCGGGTACTCATACTGGACGCAGAAGACGCGCCAGCAAGAGCAGGAACAGATGCCGGCGGCTGTACCGACCGAGCAGCAAGAGCCGGCTGTTCCGGTTCAGCCCAGCGTGGCGACGCCGTCGGCGCCGGAGCAGGAGACGCCGGCTCAGACGATAGCCATCACCGTCGACGAGGAAGCGGCCCTCAACGCGGAGGACGTCGAGTTCGAGACGCCGCTGGTCAGGGCGACGTTCACGACGCTCGGGGGGCGGCTCAAACAGCTCGAGCTCAAGAACTACGACTCCAAAGCGAGCGGGTACGTGAAGCTCGTACCGTACAGCGAGCAGACGCGCCACGGACTATACCCGTTCGGTGTCACGATTCCTTTTGAGCCCGCAGGGATAGGCGATCTGCCAAACAAGGTGCTCTATACGGTCGAGAGAGAAGAAGACCGGATCGCGTTCACGGCAGAGGTTGCCAAAGGCCTGTGGCTGGAGAAGTCGTTCCGCTTTCGTCCCGACTCCTATCTCGCCGAGCTCGATATTACGCTGCGCAACAGCGGGGAGAAGACTGTTTTCGTCGGCGAGGACGAGAAACCCAGCTACGAGCTGAACTGGGAGCCGGGCATTCTGGAACCGGCCTTGAGGGGGCAGCGGAAGACGTTCAGACTGATGACCTACGGCGAGAAGTTTTCCGAGAAAGGGCTCGGGAGGCTCAAGGAGGACTTGACATTTTTCGGCATCGAGTGGGTGGGTGTGCGCAGCAGGTACTTTCTTGCAGTAATCCTGCCCAAGGGGAAGCTGGTGGATGCGGTCGCGCAGAAGATCGGCGACCAGATGGCACGGATAACGATTGCAGCGGAGTCGTGCAAGCTCGCGGCCGGTGAGGCGCATACCGACTCGTATCTTCTGTACATGGGCCCGAAAGACAAGGAGATCCTGCAGGCGGCGGGCCATCACCTGGAACGGGCCGTCTATTTCGGCATGTTCAACTTCTTCGGCGATCTCATGCTCCGGTTCATGAAGCTATGCTACAAGGTGGTGCCGAACTACGGTGTGGCAATCATCGTGCTGACGATCGTCGTTAGGATGTTGCTCTATCCGCTGACGCGATCGAGCTTCAAGTCGATGAAACGGATGCGTGAACTGCAACCGAAGATGCAGGAACTGCGTGACAAGTACAAGAACAACCAGCAGGATCTGAACAAGAAGATGATGGAGATGTACAAGAAGGAAGGTGTCAACCCGATGGGCGGATGCCTGCCGATGCTGGCGCAGTTCCCGGTATGGATAGCGCTGTTTACGACGTTGCGTGAAGCGATAGAGCTGCGGGGCGCACCGTTTGTGTGGTGGATCAAAGACATGTCGGAACCGGACAAGGCGGCCACGTTGCCAACGGCGCTCCCGTTTCTGGGTGACGAGGTGAACCTGTTGCCGCTGTTGATGATGGGCTCGATGTTGCTGCAGCAGAAGCTGATGACACCGCCCGGCGGAGGCGGCCAACAGGACTCGCAGAAGATGATGATGTTGATGATGCCGATCATGTTCGGGTTCCTGTTTTACCACATGCCTGCGGGTCTGTGCCTGTATATATTCGTGAGCACGATGATAGGGTTCGCGCAGCAGATGTTTGTCAACAAGGGGTGGAGCGAGAAACTGAAGGCCGTAGTGTTCAAGCGGTCGGAATGAAGCGTACGAGAGAAACCGGCAGAAGCAGGGTTGCCATAACGGCCCGAATAGGAGGAACGTGAGATGGATTTCGAAACGATTGATAAAGAGGCCAAAACCTCCGACGAAGCTGTCGAGCTTGCGCTTATCGAGTTGGACGCGAAGCGTGAAGACGTTGATGTCGAGATACTCCAGGAGAGCAGCCGCGGTCTCCTGGGTATGGGCGCGAAGAACGCAAAAGTGCGTGTCACACTGAAGGAAAGCGCGACGCGGACGTCGGCCAAAGACGCGTTGTCGAAGATCCTCGAGCTGATGGGGATCGAGGCGACGGTGCGGGAGACCGCAGATGAGGACGGTATCAGGCTGGACGTGGAATCGCCCGACTCGGCAATACTTATCGGCCGGAAAGGCAAGAATCTGAGCGGCTTGCAATACATTGTGAACCGGATCCACAACCGAGCGGGAGAGCACGACGAGCGTGTGGTGATCGATGTGGAGGGGTATGTGTCGCGCAGGCAGGAGAGTCTTCGTGAGATGGCGCTCAAGTTCGCCGATAAGGTGAAATCGAAGAAGACCGAGGTGAAGGTCGAGCTGCTCAATCCCCAGGACCGGCGGGTTATCCATCTCGCGTTGCAGGACAACCCCAACGTCAGGACGTACAGCGTCGGAACCGGCAACTACAGACACGTCGTCATCGCGCCTGCCAGGAACAACAAGAAACAGGGCAGGAACAGGAACAACAACAGACGCTGAGAGCCCGGTCCAGGCAGCCCATGCGGGGAGGTTGACGAGTGCCGTCCGCGAACATCGAGGATACCATCTGCGCCATCTCGACCCCTATCGGCACGGGGGGGATAGGTATCGTCCGTCTTTCCGGGCCGGAATCATTTCGTATAGCGGAAGATCTGTTCCGAGCGCGCGATGGGAACTCTGTGGCCGTCATGAAGTCGCACACGTTGAAGTACGGCCACGTGGTGCTCGACTCGCAGGTGCTTGACGAAGCGCTGCTGACGGTGATGCGGGCCCCGTCAACCTACACGCGGGAGGATGTCGTCGAGATAAACTGCCACGGCGGTATCGCTGCGGTCCGGTTGGTGCTCGATGCGGTGCTGCACAGCGGTGCGCGGCTGGCGGAGCCGGGCGAGTTCACCAAACGGGCGTTTCTCAACGGCCGTATCGATCTGACCCAGGCAGAGGCGGTGCTCGACGTGATAACGTCGCGCACGAAGGCGAGCCTGCGCGCGGCAACGAGCAGGCTCGAAGGGAAGCTCGGCGCTCGAGTGCGAGCGTTGCGCGAGCGGCTCGCCGATGCGTGCGCACATATCGAGGCGGCGATAGATTTTCCCGAGGAGGATGTGCCCGAAGGCCTCGTTTCCGGTGCGGTCGATCGTGCGGCGGAGGCCGGTGCCGAAATCGAGGAGCTGATAGAGAGTTCGGACGCCGGTATGCTGTACCGGGAAGGGGTGACGGTATCGCTGACGGGCAAACCGAACGTGGGCAAGTCGAGCCTGTTCAATCTGCTCCTGCGCGATGCGCGCGCGATAGTGACCGAGGAGCCGGGAACGACCCGGGACGTTATCGAGGAGACCATCAGCATCTCGGGCGTGCCCGTGCGGCTGCTGGATAGCGCGGGTATGCGCGAGCCGACCGGGAAACCGGAACAGATCGGCGTCGAGTACGCGCGCCGGGCGATGCAACGCGCCGATCTCGTGCTGTTCGTGCTCGACGCGGCGGAGCCGCTCACAACCGAGGACCGCGAGATAGCGCAGTCGATTGTCGAGTCGGGCAAGCAGTGCATCACCGTGCTCAACAAGGTGGACCTGCCCGCCCGGGTCAGCGGGACGGAAGCTGCGGAACTGTCGTCGTCCACCGTTGTGAAGACGTCCGCGGTCACGAGCGAGGGGTTGGACGAGCTCGAGCAGGCTGTTGCAGGGACTGTGTTCGAGGGTAAGCTCGTGCCGCCCGAAGACGCGATTGTCGCGTGCGCACGCGAACTCGAATGTCTCGAACGCGCGCGGGACGCGCTCGCCCGGTTTGCAGGCGCGGTGGAGACGGGCATCGCGGTCGACGTCGCGGTCATAGACCTGCACGACGCGCTCAACGCGTTGGGCGAGCTGGTGGGCGAGGTGACGACGGACGATCTGCTCGACCGGATATTCGGCGAGTTCTGTATAGGGAAATAGGGGAGAAAAGCAGTAGACGGTAGTCGGTAGACGGTACACGGGGAGGAGCGAGCAGTCAGTTGCTAGTGGCGGGCGTGCTCGTGCTCGTAATCGTCAACGAGTAGGTAGAATGTAGGGCGTGGGGCGGAATGAGTAGGTAGTAGATAGTAGGTA
>CAZGCA010000134.1:0-7716 GCA_964524145.1 uncultured bacterium
GTGAATTGGCTGTTCGCAGCGAAGCACAACGGCGCGTTCATCCTCCGCATCGAGGATACCGACCGGGAACGGTCGACACCCGAGGCGCTCGACACTATCTACCGAGCGTTGCGCTGGCTCGGGATGGACTGGGACGAAGGGCCGGAAGTCGGCGGCCCCCACGAACCGTACTTCCAGATGCAGCGAACGGATCTTTACCTCGAAAACGCACGGCGGCTGATCGAGACCGGACACGCATACAGGTGTTTCTGCACGAAAGAGGAACTCGACGTCGAACGCGAGCGCGCCCGGCGCGAGAAACGCGCGTACCGGTACGGCGGCAAGTGCAGAGCGATCAGCCTCGAGGAGAGCGAAACGCGCCGCGATGAGCCGCATGTCATCAGGCTCAAGGTGCCTGCCGGCGAGACGTCGTTCAACGATGTGGTCTTCGGACAGAACGTTGTCAGCAACAAAGAGATCGGCGACTTCATCATCATGAAATCCGACGGAACGCCGACCTACCATTTTGCCGTCGTTGTGGACGACGTCGAGATGGAGATAACCCACATCATCAGGGGCGAAGGACACCTCTCGAACACCCCGAAACATGTGCTGCTCTACGACGCGTTCGGCCACGAGATGCCTGTCTTCTGCCATCTCCCGATGATTCTCGGTGCGGACGGCAAGAAGCTCTCGAAACGCCACGGTGCAACCGACGTGCTCCAGTTCAAGAACGATGGATTCTTGCCGGACGCAATGATCAACTATCTATCGCTGCTCGGCTGGGCGTCCGGATCGGACCAGGAGGTGTTCAGTGTCGACGAGATCGTCCAGCAGTTCGAACTCGACCAGATCGGCAAATCCGCCTGCGTTTTCAACTACAAGAAGCTCCAGTGGCTCAACGGCCAACATATTCGACGACTCCCGCAAGAGGAGTTTAAGAGTCGGATTGTCGGGGTTCTGGTTGACAACGGTCTCATTTCCGAACAGGAAGCGAAAGAAAGGGACCCCTGGATGACACGGCTCGCCGCAGCGTGCCAGGAGAAGATCGGCTCGCTGAACGAGATCGTCGGCTACTCGGACTTCTTCTTCCAACCGGTCGAATCGTACGAGGAGAAGGGTATTAAGAAACATTGGAAGAGACCCGAAGTCGTCGAGATCCTTTCTGAGTTTCGCGATGGGCTTGCCGGACTGGAACCATTCGATATCGAACAGCTCGAAACCCTCGCCCAAACCATCATCGAGCGCAGAGAGATAGGCCTCGGCAAGCTGATCCATCCTGCCCGACTGGCCCTGACCGGCAAAACCGTCGGGCCCGGGTTCTTCGAGACGGCGGCGCTGCTCGGCAGAGACGAATGCGTGTCGCGACTCGACAAATCAATACAATATACGCTTAAACTGCATAAAGAAAGCAAATAATGGCACTTGGAGACGAGGTAATACGTATGGGATTTTACAGAGGCAGAGAGCTTATCGGCAGAGAACCACTGGAGACAATCGATCTGGAGTCGCGGCACGATCCCGATGACTCGATACTTCTCACCTACTACATCAAGACGCGAGGCGATCTCGTGTCCGTAGCGAAAGAGATCGCCCGCGACGAGACAACCGGAAGCTGGGTGGGCACCGACCCGCCGACCGAGACGTACCTGCGCGCACAGGCCGATGTCTGCAAGATAGACCGGTACGGCGATCACGAAGGTGTCATCTACGTGCGGTCGCCGCTCTACAACATGTCCACGGAAACCGATCTGCTCTACCAGTTTCTGATGCTGACCATCGGCGGTCCGATCCTCGAATTCGTCTACTACGACGAGGTGGCGTTCCTGGATTTCGAGCTGCCTAAAAAGCTGCTGAAACACTTTCCGGGCCCCAAGTTCGGCATCAAGGGGACTCGCGATATCCTCGGCATGCCCGATGGCGTGCCGATCATCGGCACGATAGTCAAACCCTGTGCGGGCCTCACGACCGAAGAGGTCGCCGAGAAATGTTATCAGGCGGTCTGCGGCGGCGTGCGGTTCATCAAGGACGACGAGAAGATGTTCGGCCCGTCATACTGCGAGCCCGAGAAGAAGGTGCGGCTTGTCGCTGAGGGGATCGAACGTGCCGGGCAGGAAACAGGAAACACCTGCATCTACGCTCCTCACTTTGTCGCGCGCCCCGACCGAATGAAAGAAGCGGCGATGCGCACCATAGAGTGGGGCGCGACGGGCCTGATGTTCAACCCGATAGTCGCAGGGCTCGGAACAATGATGTCGCTCGCAGCGGACCCCGATATCAACGTGCCGCTCTACGCCCATAGCGGCGGCCGCTCGGGCTGGTCGACGGGCCCGCGCCGCGTGGATGACGTGGTGATGGCCAAGCTGATACGGCTCGCCGGCGGCGACTATTTCCAGATAGGCGTCATGGGCCAGGCCGAATGCCACGTCGCATCGCTCCTGCCCGATATGCTGCTCCGGCTCAAAGAGGTATTCACGGAACCGCTCGACGGCATCAAGGATACCGTCTCCGTCACGGCGGGCGGGCTGAACGCTCGAAACATCGTCGACAACGTGGACGCGTTCGGCTATGACATCATGCCGCTCGCCGGCACGAGCATTCTCAAGCATCCCATGGGAATCAAGGCGGGCGTGGACGCTATGTATCAGGCGGTCGACGCGTTCAAAGCCGGGCTCACCGTTGACGAATATGCCAAAGAACATGAGGAACTCCGGATAGCTATCGAAGGTTGATTGTAGAGTGAAACGGATCGGTGTTCTCACAGGAGGCGGCGATACAAGCGCACTGAACGCGACACTCAAAGGTGTTGCGAACCGTGCCGCCGAGCTCGGGATCGAGGTCGTCGGGTTCCGTGGCGGCTGGGCGGGTCTTCTGCCCGGCGGTGAATACGTCATACTCGACCACGACAAGATCGAGACGGGCGTCGGCGGCACGCTGCTCAAAACCTCGCGCACGAAGCTCGCAAGAGTGGAAGACGGCCACGAGAAGGCGCACCACACGCTCAGCAAACTTGGCGTCGAGGCGCTGATACCCATAGGCGGCGACGATACGCTCAGCGTTGCTGCAGATATGCCCGATGTACAGATGGTCGTTGTCACCAAGACCATCGATAACGATGTCGGCACTAACGCGCCGCCCGGCGATACCGTCAGGTACGACAAGATTGTCAACTACTTTACGCCCGGGTTCCCGTCCGCAGCCGCCCGTGTCGCGCGGTTTGCCGGTATGCAAGACGGCCTCCGGACCACCGCGTACTCGCACGACAGGGTCATTGTCATGGAGACGATGGGCATGAGCGCCGGCTGGCTGGCTCTTGCCGCAGCCTACGCTCATGCGGACTTCATCATCATCCCCGAGGTCCCGCTCGATTTCGAGCTCTTGTGCGACAGGGTGGTCGAACGCCGCCGCCAACGACAGGACGTCATGATCGTTATAAGCGAAGGCGCCCGCGACGAAGACGGCAACGTTATCACCGAAGACGAAACGAACCTCGACGCGTTCGGGCATGCAAAACCCGGCGGGTGCGCGGAGATAGTCGCGAGCAAGCTCAAGGCCGCGCTCCGCGACACGCTCGGCACGCGAAACTTCAACGCGGTGATACCGAGCTACCTGTACCGTTCCGGACGCCCCATCAAGGTTGACCTGAACCTTGGGCTCAAGCTCGGGGCAAAGGCGGTCGATCTGCTGGTGAGCGGGAAGACCGGCTATATGGCGTGTGTCAAACGCACGCCGCGCGGCGGGCTTCGCGCGGTCGGGTTACCGTTCACGGCGCTGGAGCGCCAGGCCGACGGCACGATAAAGCCGCGGCGCGTCGACGCGCGGTTCTACGACACCGATAACCTCAACATCACCGACGCAGGCAAGGAGTACTTCCGGCCCATTCTGGGGCCGGTGCCCGAACCGTACACAACCCCTGAGCTGGACATTCGTACAGTCGAGTGAAAGGCGCAGCAGAAGGAGTATCGACGAGATGACGCAAAAAGCACGCATTCTGACGTTTGAAGAAACGCTGGAAGTCCTTCGATCTGTCTCTCCCTTCGACGAGAACGGCAACCCGAAGGATCGCAAAGATCGCTGGGGACTGCTTTCAATAAACTCGTACGGCGACGAGTGGATTGATGCGGTCCTGTATAGTTCGGCAAAGCACAAGACGCCCATCGCCGTCGTCTCGAGCCCCGGCGGGTTCAAAGGATGGGGAGCGGGCGACGTGATTGCCGGCATGATGGCTGCCGCCGCGAGGCTCGAGATATTCGGCAAACGTACGGGCACGTTCGACGGCCAGAGCTTCGACGACGCCCGGATCATATTCGGCGGCGACCACAAGGACGCTCCCAAGTACTACCTCGATCCCGTCAAGAAGGAGAAGAACCCCAATTACGAGAAGGAGTGCGACAAGCTCATGGCGGAAGCCGAGGAAGCGATGAGCATGCCCGAGGTTAGCATCTACATGTTTGACGGGGCTCATCTGCCCGATCTGGACGAGAACATCCGCATTACCAAAGCTCTCGTCGAGCTCGGAAAGAAGTACGGTGTCGCGGTCGAGGGCGAGCTTACGGCGACGGCGGGCATCGAGGACGGCAGAGAGTACAAAGCAGAAGACCTCGAGGGCAAGTCCGCCGAGCGGTACGTGGGACAGATATGCGATTTTATCGAAGCCACCGGCGTCGTCGCGATAGCTTTCGACGTCGGGTCCGGACACGGCAGGCGTGTCGGCGAAAACATCATACGCACAGACCTCGTCGAGATCTACTGCAAGGAGGCCAACCGCCGAGGCTGCCTCGTGCCGTTCGTATTGCACGGCGGTACCGGCGTTCCCGACGAAACGGTCCGAGAGTATATTGGGTACCTCGGCAAGATCAACAAGGCCACCATCGGCAAGAACCTCGTCACCCAGGGCCGGTTGCTGTTCTGCTGCGAACACGCGCGCGGTATACTGGGCCTCGAAGGAATCTCCGACAAGGAGATATACAAAGCGACAAAACCCGGCGACCATTTTCTCGCGGGCGCGCTGCCGCTCGCCCGTCAGATCGAGGAGTTTGTTGAGTTGGCAAACTGCGAGAACAGGAGTGTCGAGCTGGGCCTGATTTGATGATCCTTACGGTCACGCCGAACCCTTGCGTTGACAAAACCTTCTTCGTCGACAGGCTCGTGACGGGCCGGAAGAACTACGCGCCGAAGTACACCTGCATTCCAGGCGGCAAAGGCACAAACGTGGCTCGCGTCGTGAAAAGCCTCGGCTACGAGACGAAAGCGATGGTGCTTGTTGGGGGGCATACCGGCGCCCACATAGTCGACATGATCGAGCACCAGGACGGTATCGAGGTCATCCCCGTCTGGGTGCAGTCGCCCTCGCGAACAATCACGACGATACTCGAAACAGAACCCCATATCCAGACACCGTTATTCGAGCCCGGTTCCGAAGTCACCGACGAGGAGGCTGTGAAGTTTCGTGACCTGTTCCGGGACTCGTTAAACGGGGTGGATCTCGTGACGTTTTCCGGGACGGTTCCCAGTCCGGCACTCGACGACCTCTACGCACGTCTGATCAAGATAGCCAAAGAACGCCACATACTGACGATACTCGATTCGCACGGTGAAGCATTTGCCGTCGGTCTCGGAGCCGGTCCGTTCATGGTGAAACCCAACGTCGCGGAAGCCGAGGAGGTCCTTGGTGAAACGCTCGACTCGACCGAGAAACGCGTCGCCGCACTCAAACGGTTTCAAGAGATGGGGACCGGGTTGGCAGTCATTTCGAACGGCAACGAAGGTGCCATGGTGGCGCGTGACGACACCGTTCTGAAATGCACGCCTCCGCAGGTTGACGAGGTCAATCCCGTCGGCAGCGGGGACGCGCTCGTCGCAGGATTCGCCGTTGGACTCATCGAGGGGATGGACCTCGAACGTATCTGCCGGCTCGGTGTCGGTGCGGGAACGGCCAACGCGACAAGCTGGGATATCGGCCATTGCTCGAGCGAGGATATCAAGCAGTACGCTTCAATGGTCACCATTGAAGCGCTGTAGGATTGCGCCCGCCTTGTTCGCGAAGCAACCGCAGGAGACCCCGCGGTCTTATGGTTCGTCTTAGCCGGAAACATGCAGACAAACTCCTGACGTCGCTTGCCTGTTCAGCGCAAAGCAATGGCGAACCATCAACTGACCACTGGCAACTGGCAGCTGGCTTTCAAGCCCCCAACGAGACGAGTGTCGCCTCTTCCTCCTCCCATCGCAAGTCCAGTTCGTCAGGCTCGATCTTCTTGCCCTTCGAGTCGCGGGTCAACAGTATCGTCGGCTTGTCCAAAGCACCCTTCCTCACTTCGACAACGATACCCGAAAAACCGTCAAACCTTCCGCCACTCACTTGGACTTCCGTACCGACCGGAAACGGCGGCACAACCGAGAAGAACCCCTTGAGCACGCCGCTGTTGAGCGACCCGCCGCCCGCCCGCCGCATTATCTTCGCAGCCTCTTCCGGCGGATACGCAGGCCGCACCAACGTATCCGAGCTTAGAATGTCGAACAGGTCGGCCACAGCAGCTATCTCTCCGACCACAGACGGAACAGGCCCAGGCTGTGTCCTGTCGCGCTTCACCGTGTTGCTGCCTCTAATGCCGCGCGGGTAGCCTGACCCGTCCTGGCGCTCGTGGTGTTCATATGCAACGTGAGGAAAGAGTATTTCCCGGTCGTTTCTGAGCAGGTTGTAGCCGAGCACCGTATGGGTCTTGTAAATCTCCCAGTCGTCCAGGCTCAGGCCGTCCGAGTTAGCCACAATCTTCTCGTCGATGAAGATCACCCCGATATCGTGGAGCAGACATCCGAGAGCCAGGCTCCGCAGATAGTCCGGCCGCAGTCCTATAACGCTCCCGATACCTATCGCGACGACGGTCACGTCTATCGAATGCTGGTAAATCCTGTCGCTATGCGTCTTGAGCGAAACCAGACCGCTCAACGCCTCTCTGCCCAAAACGTCATCCAGAATCGTGGACACAACGTTCTCGAGTTCGCGAAATGCCTTTGTTCGTGCGAACGCTGCCTGGAACTGTGGTGATTCGAGTTCGCGCAACTGCTTCTCGAGGGACAGCGAACGGAGACCGGACACCAACTGGAATGCCGTCTGGAGCGACTGCGCAAGCACCTCGACTGCACGCGCCCGGGTTTGCTGCGACAAATCCTCATCGGGTACGACATTAGAGTCGGCCGGGTCTTCGGCTATGTAGATGCTGCGGTAGCCTCGATCCTTGAACGCTCCGATATAGTCCTTCGTCAGCTCCGTGCCACGATTCAGCAAAAGCGTACCACGGTCATTGACCATAGACCGTCCCAGCAACATGCCCGGCTTCAGATTGTCCAGCAATACCCGTTTCATGCGCAACCCCGCAGCCCTACACGGCAACCAATAACAACCCCATGGTAGCATCACGTTCCGACCGGTGTCAATTCCGTCGGCACCACCGCACGACCGGGCCTGGGTGTCATTCTCGCTCTTCCCCATGCCTGTCCAGACAACTGCCGTCTTCTTGGTGCTCCTGCTCATACCCGTCGTTGCAGTCGTGACCGAACCACGGGCCGATTGGCACGAGACCGAACCATTTGCGCTGCTGGTAACTGTTGTTATGGGAGGATGATGCAAAGCGGCAAGGAGACTTGTTACCCCAAAGATATGGGCAATTCGTCGTGTTGTTGTGTTCTCGGACGACTGAAGTGTCGAATTGACCCCCAAGCAGATGTGGAGTGCGCAAG
>CAZGCA010000135.1:0-7584 GCA_964524145.1 uncultured bacterium
GCTGGTTGAATCAGATCGAACTGTACTTCTCCGTGCTCCAGCGAAAGCTCCTTACACCCAATGATTTTCCTGATCTCGACACCCTTCGCGAGCGCATAGCTCAGTTCCAGACACGCTACGAACGCCACGCGAAACCCTTTGAGTGGAAGTATACCAAAGACGACCTGCGCCGCCTCCTCGCCAAGCTCTCCAACGAGGATGCGCCCAACGGCAGCGAGGTAGCCTTGGCCGCATGAAACCTCAAACACAATACGTCACCGTACTTACGAATCGGTGCACTTAGGGCCGGGGTGCGGTGCCGCGTTGGGTCTCATGGCTTGAACACCCGCCGCGTTCGCGGTCTCACATTCCCTTTTATCGAGTATAGACCGTTCCGAGTGACATTGGAAAGTATACCGAACGGGATATCGGCTTGACGCAGCGGATGAACTCCACTATTATTCTGGCATCACTGTGAGCGCGTGACGAACGACGGTGCAGGTAATTGGGACTATCCCGTGCGTTGACAAGGACAACATCTCGAGCCTGTGTGAGATACGCCTTTGATGGCCATAAGGCATCGACCGGGCACTCGAGGCAGTGCACTACAACACGCGGCAAATGTGGGCCGCAGAAGGAGCGAATTGCCATGAATCGACTACTTTGTCTTGGCTTGGCTTTGGGCTGTGCCGCCGCATGTTTGCCGGTGTTTGCGGAGTTGCCCATCCCCGAGAATCCGCTGTGGGCACCTGTTGCGGATGAGGTGTATCTCCAGGAGGTAAGCAGCCATATCGAAACGGGGCGTGTTCTCAACACCGCCGCCGTGTATGACGGGAAGGCGTACGCCGGCGACGAGACCGGCCTGTACGTAGTTGAAGGCAAGCAACTGAAACGCGTCGACGTCCCGGCCAGCGGCGTCACGCAGCTGAACACGCTGGCAAACGCCTTGTGGGCTGCGTCGCGCAACGGGTTGTGGAAACACGACGGGGCAGACTGGACGGCCGTCACTGACCGTCCGGTCGCCGACATGTGCTTGCACAACGGCCAGGTGGTACTGGCGTCAGGCACGGCCCTCTACACTGTCGACGGTAACGCCGTCACTCCCATTACGAAGGAAGGCTCAGGGACGTTGCTCGGAGTCGCGTCCTACGGCGGCACGGTCTACGTGCACGACGGGAAACGGGTGGGCCTGTTGCAGCGCGGGCGGATCGTTTTCGAGGAGATCACCGATTGGGGAGCGCTCGAACGGGGCTGCACGGTGCGCGACATCATGTCTTATGGCAGCCGCCTGTATGTGGCGACCGACGAAGGGTTGGGCCTGCTCCGCGGCATGACCTGGTACCACATTTTCGGTGAAGGCGGCCTGTGCTACGAAGACACGACGTGCATTGCACGAGGGTTCGACCGCGACATCTGGATCGGCGCCACGCGCGGCGCTATTCGGAACGTGAACGGCGAGTATCAGTTCTTCGGGTATCCGCGCTGGATTCCCAATGACAAAGTCAACGCCGTTGCGTGCAGTGAGGATACGGTCTATATCGCCACCGACAGTGGGTTGGGCATCATCAAGTACGAACCGTATACATTGGCCAGGAAAGCGGCCTACTATGAGCGCTGGCTCGAGGAGTGGGGCCAGAAACGTCTCGGGTTCATCCATTCGCTGTTCCTTATCGATGGGAAATGGCAGCGCGAGGTCAGCGACAATGACGTCGGCTACAGCAGCCACTATCTCCATGCTAAATGCTTCGAGTACGCGGTCACAGGCGACCCGAAGGCGCGCGCCGAAGCCCTGGACATGATGAAGTCGGTGAAGTGGAGCGAAGAGATTACGCCCATCGATGGGTTCCCGGCGCGCTCTATCTACGCCGCGAACGAGCCATGCCTCAAGGCACAACACGGTTCGGGCGGGTTGCCCGCGGAATGGCACGCCACACCGGACGGCCTGTGGGAATGGAAGGGCGACACATCGAGCGACGAAGTCGATGCCCACGTGTACGAGACAACCATCTTCCTGCATCTCGTTGCGAACGAGGTAGAGCGTGAATGGACCACGGAACATCTCCGGCGGGTGATTGGACATATCGTGGACAACGGATTCTGCCTCAGGGATGTCGACGGGAAGCCGACCCGGTGGGCCCGCTGGGATCCCGAGTACCTGCAAACGCCGTACGGCTTCTATGCACGCGGATTGAATGGTATGGAAGCGTTCAACTATATGACGACCGCCTACCATTTTACCGGCGACGACAAGTTCGCCAAAGCCAAGCAGTTCCACCTCGAGCAGGGGTACTTGCCTGACATCATCCGGCAGAAACTGACCTTCCCTGCGGGAGGTTTCACCCACTTCGACGACCGCCTGGCGTTCTATGCCTACTTTCCGCTGATTCTGCACGAGACCGATCCGGCTCTCAAAGGCCTGTGGCTGCGGAGTCTCGAGCGGAGTTGGGAAATCAAGCGGATCGAAGCCGTGCCGTGGTTCAACTTCATCTACGGTGCGTTGACCGGCAACGACTGCGAACTCGACCGCGCAGTGGCCCACTTGCGCGAATGGCCCCTGGACCTGCGAAGGCACTCGTATACGAACTCGCACCGCGACGATCTTTATCCGCCGAAAGGCTATCGAATGTACTCCGAACGGCCCAAGCCGCTCAGTCCCCGCGAGACCGAACCCAACCGGTGGGACGGGAACTTTATGCAGCTCGACGGGCGGAACGGGGGCAGAGTAGTCGCCGACGTCGGCGGGTGGCTGGACGCCTACTGGATGGGACGGTACTACGGCATGATCTCGGCGCCCAAGACCAAGGATCAGGCCCTCACAACCGTGCCGAAGCGCGGACTCCAGCTCGGGGCCGAACCTTACAGCGGACCGCCCAGGCCAAAGCTATGGCACGAACAGTAAGCGCGACGATGTTCTTGCGCAAGTTAACGAAACCTGCTATCGTGACAACTGGCAGACAGACTTGTCCGGGGCTGACAACAGGGAATCGAGGTTGATGAGACGTCATGTGTTCTTACTGGTTGGTGCCATGATGGTTTCGTTACATGCAAAGGCCGACGTTTCGGTCCAGCCGGAATCGACAAACGGGGTGACAATCCACGTCTCGAAGCTGGGCGACAACTCGGACGGTTCGTCGTGGGCCAAGGCGTTCACGACGGTCCAGGCGGCCCTTGATGCCGTGCCCGACGACGGTGGCGGCCACCGGGTTATCATCCGGCCGGACACCTATATGGAGGCGATGCTGTCACCCGCCCACAAAGGTGCCCGCGGCGCATACAACGAACTGGTGGGCGACGTGGACGGCCGT
Source organism: uncultured bacterium (assembly GCA_964524145.1). Taxonomy (GTDB): domain Bacteria; phylum Hydrogenedentota. The sequence goes on from CAZGCA010000135.1 coordinate 3,285, forward strand.
TACGGCTCGGGCGCGACCGGCCGGGTCGTCATCGACTCGGGGCACCCGAAAAGAGGGTTCAAGAGTTACGATTGGTGGGAACCCATACGATCCACCACGCAAGGCTGGTCTGCAGCGCATACGGACCCCACCTTCTCCGCGATTGTATGGGACCGCTGGATATTCCGCGACCTCTATGTTACAGGCGGTGACGGCGGTCTGTTCTGGGACCTCACCGACCAGGTGAAACCCTTCACGATCATCGTAGAGGATTGCGTGGGTATTGGGCGCGCTTTCGGCGGCGGCGTGGCAAGTTGTCTGTCGCGCACCGATGAACCCATTGTCTTTCGCCGGTGCCACCTGTGGGCGCTGGACTGGTGGGGCGACACGGCCGGCGCCTACGTCCGTGTCGAGAATCCCTCGATGCCCGACCGGCCCGACGTATACTTCCAGGACTGCACCTTCGCTGGTCCGCAGTGCGCGCTCAAAGGCGGAAACTTCGGATTCAAGACCTTCATGCGCGTGAAGCTCGAACGCTGCCGTCTCGTGGCCCTCAACTTCTCCCAGCCTCACGGCACGCCCATCGACGGCGCCATCCAGAGCGTCGAGCACGGCAAGTACCTCCATGTCGACCTCGAAGACACTACCGTGATGGGGTACAAGGTGTTCGGTGTGCGCGTCAACAAGGACAGCGTCGACCAGCTCGAGTACACGACGAAGGGCAACGTGCTCGCTTACGTCCAGTTTCAACAAAAGGTCCCGAAGGGGTTTCACCGGCTTCAACAATGGCCTGCCGACGTCTTTCAGACCATCGTTCCCCCGCCGCCACCAGCACGCAAGATGGACCTCATCGACAGGGAACTCGTCGGGAAGGATCTCTGCGAGCTCTCGATCATTGAATGGAAGGGCCGGCTGTGCCGGATGGCCTGCGTCCGGCCGGGCAGCGGCGGTTCTCGTGAAGACTACTACCTCGAACTCACCGACGCAGAGACCGGAGATGATCTGGCTCGATTCGCGCAGGGCTACGGTCTTGGTTGCGCGCACGTTCACGAGGGCGTCTTCTATGCCTTTGCCTCACGCTATGAAGACGATAACTGGAACGACGTTACGCTCTTCAAGTCGGCGGATCTCGAGCACTGGGAGTCGAAGGTGGTCATCCGTCAGGAAGACGAGCATCTTTTCAACAGTTCGGTCTGTGAAGGGCCGGACGGTTTCGTCATGGCGTACGAATCGAACGACCCGGCCTACCCGGCATTCACGACCAAGTTTGCGCGTTCGGATGACATCGAGAATTGGACGAAGCTGCCCGATGCCGTCTTCGGCACGAATCGATACACGGCATGCCCCTGCGTTCGATATGTCAACGGCTACTACTACGTTCTCTACCTCGAACACCGGAGACCGCGCCACTACTTCGAGACCTACATCTCGCGTTCGAAAGACCTGAGACGCTGGGAACTGAGCAGCGCCAACCCCGTGTTGCGGCCCACCGGCATCGATGAAGGCATCAACGCCTCTGACCCCGAGCTGGTCGAATATGGTGGCAAGACCTACGTCTATTATGCCGTCGGCGACCAGCTTACGTGGATGAACATCAAGCGCGGCGTCTTTCCGGGGACCCTCCAACAGTTCTGTGAACAATGGTATGAACAACCGGGTATCGAAGACTGCGGTACGCTCGCATGGCAGCCGCAGTCCGCAGAGCGGACAGAACGTCTAGCCTGGTTCAACGAGGCGAAGTTCGGCATCTTTGTCCACTGGGGCCTTTACGCCCTGCATGCCAAGAATGACAAGAGTCCTTACGTATCGTGGGCCATGGAACAGGAAGGCATCCCCGTGGCCGAATACGAACCCTACGCCGACCGGTTCGCGCCATCACGATTCGATCCCGACGAATGGATGGCTATCGCCCGGTCGGCGGGCGCGCGCTACCTCACCTTCACCTCGAAACACCATGAAGGGTTCTGCATGTTCGACAGCGCGTTGACGGACTACGATTCGGCCGATCGAGCCGCAAATCGCGATTTCGTCCGCGAACTGGTTCGGGCCGCGCGCGCGGCCGGCATGAAGATATGTTTCTACTACTCGATGCTCGACTGGCATCACCCGGATTTTGCGTCGAACCTGGACAACTACGTCGATGAGTACCTTTTCGGACAGGTCCGGGAACTGTGCACGAACTACGGGGCTATCGACGGTATCTGGTTCGACGGCGAATGGGACCATCCCCAGACCACTTGGCGTGCGCCCGAGCTTGTCGCCATGATCCGCGAGCTCCAGCCGGACGCGGTCGTCAATGACCGGCTTGGCGCGGGCGAACGCGGCGTGAGTCCGCTTTGTGACTTCTACACGCGCGAGCAGCCGGTGGAGATCGAGCAGGCTACCGAGTTTGAGCAGAAACGTTCCTATCTCTGGGAAGCCTGCATGACTATCGGCACGTCCTGGGGGTACAAGGAGAACGACGGCCCGCTCAAGAGCGGTGGGGAACTTATCCGAACGCTCGTCGACGTGGCCAGCCGGGGCGGCAACCTGCTGCTGAACGTGGGTCCCACGGCGGACGGCGAGATTCCACCGGCGCTGGTGGAACGCCTACGCACTATCGGGAACTGGCTGGAACGCAACGGCGAGTCTATTTACGGGACGTCGGCCTCGCCTTTTCCCTCGTTGCGTGCCGGGAAGTGTACCGCCAAAGGGTCGCGCATCTACGTGCACCTCGAGACCCACCCAGGCGACGGGATCGAGTTGACCGGCTTGGAGAACAGTATCGAGAAGGCTTGGTTGCTCGAAACCGGCGAACCCCTGGCCGTCGACACCGATGCCAAGACCGTTGCGCTGCCCTCTGTGCTGCCCAACGACATTGTGACCACCGTAGCCGTGCAGTTGGACGGCCCGCCCCGGGTCAAACCGTAGTCAAACGCCAGGCAGTCTCACTATACAAGGCATCATTCCGTAGCTTGGGCGTCTCGCCCAAGAGCCCTTGGGCAGGATGCCCAAGAACCACGCGGGCGGTACGCTCCTCACCTGATTTCAGAAAGAGTCCGGACGCTTCCCAAGCCTGCGCAGCAGGCGGCGGAATACAGCCCCGGGTGACGACGAAGAAGGAACCCGGGGTAACCCAGGGCAAAAACCCAAGCCCCCGAACGGGGGCGACGGAACCCAAAGTTCGTAGTTCCGGCTTCAGCCGGTCAGCACAAGCGTCATTCTTTTCCTTGGCTGCTTTCCGAGCGGCGCTTTCTCTTCCCGAGACGTTCCTCGGCTTTCAATCGGGCGGTGGCGAGTTCCAACTGCTTATTGTGGTATTCGAGTGGGAGAGAACTGTGTACAAGCTCCAGCAGGAAAATGGTCTCGAGCGAAAGACCCATCAGTTCCACCGCCAGTCCGAGTGTGCGGAGGAAGCCCGCGTACCGCGCAGCCCATGTCTGGCCGGAGATGTCGAACAGGTGCTCGAATTCGTATATGTACGCTTGGCACGTGCGGTGAATCCGCTCGATACGTTCCCGCAGCCGTTCGCTCGATTCAGGGTCGTCCGGGACAATCTCGGCCATTATCTCTCGAGTAATCGGGCAGGGAACAAGGTCCGGCGGTTCGAGCGGCGACGGTACCGGCATGTATCTGCCCTCCTTTTGGAGGTCTTCCCGCAGGTAATCGTTTGGCAGGTAGTACTGGACTTCCCACAGCCCAGCCTGTTTTCCCTCGAATCCACCTATTGCTATTGTGGTTTCTTGAACTAGCTCGTCCAACACGTCGTATCCCCATTCCCAGCGGAGCAACTCTAAACGCTTCTTGCGTGAAGACGCTTCGGCGATGCGATCTGCAATTCGAAGAGAGTCGCACGTCAGGATCCACACGTGGACCATGACGTGGCACATGTAGCTCAGACCCTTTATGACGTGCTTTTCTGGCAGCTCAGGACCGTGAGTTTCATGCGTGGGGTTTACGGCGGCGCAGACACCCGCTTCGACGCGTCGCCAAGTCATGCCACCTTCGTCAAGCTCGTGTCCCGCGGCCCTCAATCTCAGCGCAACCAACTCACTCTGCAAGATACGTGTCTCTTCAGGGGTCATTGCACCGGCTCCGGGGCCTCAAAACAGGGTGACATGGTACAAGGTACTTGCACAGGTGCGGGAATCCTCTCAAATGCGCATCCGGGATCAGGTCCCGGCCGGTACCATCCTCGACGTTGATAACGTTGCCTGCGGCGTCATAATTATACCACACCGTCGTCCCGTTCTCGGTCTTCTTGCGACGCCGCACATCGCCACCATCCCGTAGCTTGGGCGTCTCGCCCAAGAGACCTTGGGCAGGATGCCCAAGCCACGCA
>CAZGCA010000136.1:0-7344 GCA_964524145.1 uncultured bacterium
GCGGATTGCCGTGGCAGGACAAGTCGCCGTAGCCCTGGTCGTCGGTCATCACCAGTACTACGTTTGGACGCTCTCGAGCAGACGCGTTGCCCGTAACAAGCTCCGGCAGCCCCAACGATGCGGCGCCGCCGCCCATGGCTCTCAGAAAATCGCGACGAAAGGATTTCGCATTCATCTCCCTGTTCCTTTTCTATCGTTGCAGGTTCCGGTTGCGTCGCCGGGTGTCGGCAAGAGCACCCACCTAAGAGGTAATAGACCAACACGTGCCTTCTTGTCAAGGACTTGCCGTATTTCGAGACGCTATATGGTTTTCGGTCGCACCACAGCCTGTGTCATCCTGAGCGAAGCGAAGGATCTCCTTTTCGGCAACAGACTGTGGCGCTGGCGGAGATTCTTCGCTTCGCTCAGAATGACAGGTTGTGCTTGGCGTTGCCGGTGCTAACGAGGGTGCGAATACGTCACCGTGATTATGAGACAGAGCACTAAGTGAAGGGTACTGTCACGAGCCAGCATTTCTCTCGACAGGCGACCAGAATGGGACGACCGCGTTCGCGACCCGGTAAACCGTTCCCTACTCCTGTTCGGGTTCGGTGATGGGCCGACCGGACAGAAGCTGGTATGCGTCGGAGATAATCTTTCGGGCTTCCTTGTTGGTTTCGTCCTCTGTGGCCGCGATCGCCGAATACCGTTCCTTGAGCGGTTCCACAGCATTGCCTTCACCGAAGTCAGCAAGAAGGGTAGCTGCCGTAACTACCCACTCGATATCGCCAGACCGCAGCTTCTCCAGAAGGAAGGTCGTGGTGCGCGGGCTGTCAATCTTCTTGACCGCCCTCCATATCGCAACGGGGTCGTCGTTAAGCCAGCCGTACTCAAAACGGCCGGTTGCCAGCCCCACCGTTCCCTCATAGAAACGTGGGAACGTGCCACTTTGGCCCTGCGGGAGCCGTGACGGGCGCAGCTTCGGCAGGAGAATCGGGAGGGCGTCCTCGTCGCGGATCTTCTCGATAATCTCGATGGCAAACATTCGTACGTCGCGGTTGGGGGAGTCGCAGAGATCGTGAAGCAGCTTCTTCGTCTCACCGTCGAGAAAGACGTCGGGGAAAGAGCCAGCCAGATCGCGCAGGAATCCCGCAGGCTGTGAGCCACCCCTCGGCTGACCGGTTGTTGCTATCATGTTGAGGCCGGTTCCGCAGAGGACAGCAAGCGTCTCGGGACTGAGCTGCCCCGCGTTGCGCTCTGCGTATGAGAAGAAACCTAAACTACTCATGTTTTCGAGCATCCCAGCGACAGACTCGTCGACCTGTCCTGCAGACCGGCGGACGATGGCATCGACGAGGTAGATCGCTTCCTCCGCGTCATACCTGCCGTACGGTGGTCGAAGGGGCGGCCGACGGGGCGTAGGTGTAGATTCGGTCCGTTCCTCAACAACCCGGCCGAGTTCCTTCTTCAACAAGGGAAGCGAGACAGGAACATCAAGTGTTGCTATGCCAAACGCGGCAGTACGTCGCAACGCAGAGCTACTCTTGGAGTCTTCCAACACCGTCGTCAAGAGATTGACCACGCGATCGTCGACGTCTTTGCGGCCTCGCTCGATCCAGACGAGCGCGTCCATTGCGTTCTCCGTTCGATCGGGTTCTTCTTTCAGGACCTGGATCAAATCATCCAGAGCACGCCTGTCCCGCTTCTCACCGAGCACTTCGGCGCAAGAGTAGAAGACGTACCGCGTCTCGGAGTGCAACCCCTTCAGCAACATCTTGAACCCGTCGTCGCCGAGTTTGCCCAGTATCCGGATCTGCGCCTTTCCGCGCTTTTGATTCATGTCAACGGAGCTGTTACCGGTGGACCGCCTGTCCTGCCAGTTGTAGTAGCATTCGGCGAGAAGGAGTCGTGCCTCGGCGTCTTCCGGGTTGTACAGAATATGCGGTTCGAGAAACTTGATCCCGTTCTCCCAGTCGCCGATGCGCGCAAAGGTTTTCGCGTGCTCGAGCCCGGGCCCCGGGGGAGCCACCTGCCCGACAACGAGGCTTGTACACAGTGTCAGCAACATCAGTGCGTTCGTCATACCGTTCTCCTTTCATTCCGTCGGGGCGGGTTTCAAACCCGCCCGTACAAGCCACTGCCCAGCACAAGAGTAATGTAAAGCCGTCATTCCCGCGAAGGCGGGAATCCAGACAATGGAAAACAAGTCAAAACGTGGCGCCCAGTCTCGAAGGCCCAATTGCCAAAGCAGGAATATCCCAACTGCGAGAGACTGTACTAAAATCTCAAACGGTGTTCTGGATTCCCGCCTTCGCGGGAATGACGGGTTTGTCGTGTCTGGGAACGATAACTCTTTCGCGCTCCGTGCCGAGATGACAATACGAGGTAGCAAGAAGCGCGTGCAAATCGCTCGAAGCAAGCCTGAGTCATCTGACACTCGACAAGCACTGTTCTCCGAGCTGCTTCTGAAGCACCTATCATGCGATTGATATCGGCCACACGGATCGGATGCTGCGCTCGCTGATCTCAATAGAATCCTTCTCCCTTGCGGCGTATGGTGTCGCGGACCACGTCGGCCCGTTCACGAGCGATATAGGCCGTTGACGTCCGCGGAAACTCCTCCACCACTTCGCGATACGCGAGCACGACTTCTTCGACGCCATCGAGCTGGGCGTGGAGGCGGTCGGCTATCTTGAGCCGCGCGTAAGCCCGCATTTCGTCGGGCGCATCCGATGCCGCAACCGTTTCCCATCGTGCCAGGTCGCTGACACGTCCCGACGCCAGCATCTCACCTTGCCGCCGAGCCTGCTCGAGACCGTACCATTTCACAAACGCAGAATCCGCGAGGCTGTTCTCCGGATACGTGCTCACGAGCTGCGCGTAGAGGCTCTGTGCCTCGTAGGGGTACGCCTTCTCCGCACGGAGGTACAGCAGAAGCGGTTCCCAGCTATCTTCGGCAGACTCTTCCAGCAGCGCGAGCCGCGCGCGCGTCTCTTTCGCTTTTCGCAACCGTGCATCCACATCGGCGGTCAGTTCAGCCCATACCGAATAACATCCTTGCGCCCGTTCGAAATCGAAAGTCTCATCGTAACAACGGTCGCCGATCGCGAGAGCCAGTTCCGCCAACCGATTGTCTCCCGCTCCCTGCCGAACAAAAGTATCGACCGTCGCGCCTGCGCCCCACGTGTCTCCCAGCGCCAACTGGCAGGTTGCCAACCGGTAGCCCGCCTCGCGGCTGACCATCTCATTCTGATCGGCAACGCTCAACGCAGCCAGCTTCTCAATAGCGGTATCGTAGTACCCGGCCTCTGCCAGTACCGCAACGTGCTGCAAGCCCGCGTAAACAGCCAGCTCCGTGCCTTCGCAGACCTTCGCAGCGTTCTCGAAGAACGACGCCGCGCTCGCGAAATCGCGTTCCGCCGCAGCGTCTTCGCCTTCCTCGATCAGGCGAACAGCACGAACCGTCGTCACGTTTCCGCCTTCTGAAAGAGACTCGCAAAGGTACGTCTCGACGTTGCGAATCTCGCGGGCACACCGTTCGTCGGCCAGAGCGAGTTTGAGCCTCTGGAGCGCGGCTAAGGCAGAAACAGTCCCCTCTTGCGGTACGCTGGCAACCGTTTGAACCTCGACGTCCTTTTGAGGCGGTAGGATGGCTCGTCCGATCACGACGCCCAGTACGAGTGCCGCTGCGAATGCTGACGCAAGCCCAATCCCGCGCCACGCGGTGCCCAATGGTTCGGCATGCTCGGGCAAAGACCTGACAAACCGCCTCGCTTCGTCGTCATCTACTCCGGCAGGTGTCTCCCGAACGACGTGCTTGAACTCCTCGAACGCCTTGACTCGTTCCCGGCACGATTCGCAACGCTCGATGTGACGGTTGACGGCGTCGCGTGTGCCCGGCCGGAGTTCCCCGTCAAGAAACGCCAGGAGACGTCTGTCGTGCGGACATTTCATCGTTCTCAACCTCCTTGCGGTACCCGTCAGGAGCGTGGTCGACGAGCAATCGGCGCAACTGTTTGATTGCCCTGGTCTTTCTCGACCCGACCGTGCCCACCCGGCACCGCATGATTCGCGCTATCTCTCTGTACGATAACCCCTGAATCTCGCTCAGTATAAACGCCATCCGTTCGTGTTCCGGCAGAGCGTCGAGAGCGTGATCGAGGTCCTGCCGGAACTCCGCTCGGGCGCTCGCACCGTCCGGCAGCGTCTGGGCACGAGTGTTCGATTCCGGCGCGTCGGCGCGCACCTTCAATCTGCGACGGTGGTCTTTCCACACGTTCGCCGCCACGGTGAAGATGAACGACGCGTGTTTTCCCGACGGCTTGTACCGGTGGGCGCTGTTCCAAATACGCATAAAGACTTCCTGGGCCAGATCCTCCGCCAGGTCGCCGGTCGCGCGCATATGCCGGAAGAACGAGACGACCTGCGGCTTGTGCCGCCGGTACACCTCTCCCATGGCCTCCCTGTTACCCTGCCCTGCCAGGAGCAGAAGTTGGTCACTGTCAAGCGTCATATCGCTGGAAGTCTCCACCGCGGTCTTCCACTATAGTATAACGCATGAGTGGTCCGTTTCTTCCCGAAACGTTGCGTATGCAGCATGTAGCCAGCATTCCATACCCTCTGGTCTTTGACAACGATGCAGGGCGCATCTATAATCGAGCACACCGATGCTGATCGGCGGTTCTGTAGAGCTCGGCCCTGCTGCGGTCAAGGCGGAATGAAGCCATGTTTCTTGTTGCGATAGTCCTGTTGGGGTTTCATGCGACAGTATCGCAGGTGTTGATGCTGCGCGAGTTTCTCGTTGTCTTCGCGGGAAACGAGATCTCGGTGGCGATCATACTGTTTGCCTGGTTTGTCGGCGTGTCGGCAGGCGCGACGGTCGCGTCGAGATGGCTTCGCCAACGGGACCCAACGGAGACGGACCGGGCCCTGGGCCGGTTCTGCACGCTGCAGATACTCATGGGGATCTGTCTGCCGCTGCAGCTTGTGGGGATTCGCCTCGTACGCGCCGTGCTGAACACCGGTCCCGGCGAGCTGGTCCCGTTTCCTCAACTGGTTCTCTCCTGCGGCGTGCTCATCGTGCCGCAAAGCTTTCTCATCGGCCTGATATTCCCGCTGGGATGCATCGTCGCGTCAGGCGTCTGGAGCGGCCGGAAATCCGTCTTCGCATCGCACGTCGGCAGAGTTTACGCGCTCGAGTCGCTCGGTTCGCTGGCCGGCGGGCTGATCTTCTCGTTTGTTCTCGTACAACGGTTCTCCGCGTTCCACATAGTCGGCTGGCTCGAGGTGGCAATCTTCGCCAACGCGGCGCTGGTGATGACAATGATGGCACGCTCGGGCAACCGGCGACGAATAGCATCCGCATTCGTGTACATAGGTCTCGCGCTTGCACTCCTCGCGGTGGCGTTGGGCCTGCCGGGCCGGGCCAACCAGTGGTCGGTAGAACGCAGATGGGTTTCGCTGGGCACCGGGCTCCGTCTCGTAGAGTGGCGGGACACGATGTACCAGCATCTCACGCTCGGCGAGGCTGATGAACAGTACAGCCTTTTCGGGAACGGTCAGCCCATAGTCTCGTTCCCCGACCCGTTCAATCCGGTCCAGACGGCCCACCTTATCGCGTCGGAACATCCGTCGCCGCGAAGCGCTGTTCTCGTCGGCGGCAGCCCCGAGATGGTGCCCGAGATGCTCAAACACGGTATCGAGTCTCTGGACTATGTCGAGCTCGACCCGGAAGTGCTCCGGATGGTTCTGGCGCATCTTCCCGAAGGATACGTTCCCGAAGATGGGCGCGTACAGATTCATTTCGCGGACGGGCGACGGTTCCTGAAAGACACGCGTCGCAGCTACGATATTGTCGTCGTGCTGCTGCCCGATCCGACAACCGCGTCGCTCAACAGGTTCTATACGGAAGGGTTTTTCCGGCAGGTGCGCGACCGGCTCAATCCCGGCGGCGTGCTGGCGATGGACATGACGTCCGCAGCAAACTACCTCGCAGGCGACATCATCTTCCTGAGCGGTTCCGTGTACAAGACCCTGCGAGCCGTCTTCGACCACGTCGTCGTCGCGCCCGACGGAACGAACTACCTCTTCGCCAGCAACGAGCCGGGCGTTGTCACGACCGACCCGGACATTCTCGCCGACCGGTACGAGAACCGAGCGATCAAAACCGAGTACTTCTCGAAGTACCAGTTCGAGCTTTTCTTCCCGCAGGAGCGCGTCGAATACACGCAGGACTTCTACGAGTCAGCCACCGGCGTGCCCGTCAACACCGATCTCCGGCCCGTAACGTATTTCAACAGCCTGATCATATGGGACAGGTTTTCCGGGGGCCATCTCGGCTCCGTGCTTCGGTCGCTCAGAGGCGCAAACCTCGGCTGGTTCGCGGCCATCGCGATCGTGTTCTATGTGCTGGTCATCCTGCCGAAACTGCACTTCACCGGAGACCGGCAGCGGCGCGCCCGGACCGTTGCACTGCTGGCGATAGCCACGACGGGATTCGCGGGTATCGCATTCGACATCGTCGGTCTGTACGTCTTCCAGAGCGTTTTCGGGTACCTCTACCAGGAGGTGGGTGCGGTCGTTGCCCTGTTCATGGCGGGCCTGACTGCCGGGAGTCTTCTGTTGAGCAGGCGGCTCGAGACTAAAGCTGCCCGCTGGTTAGTTGTGCTGTTCGCTATGGAGATTGTGATCGGGGCGTTCGCGTTCGTTTTTCCGTTCGCGCTGAGGCTGTCCGCGCTTGCCCCTGTCTCCGAACCGCTCGGCAAGATTGTCTTCTTCGCGGTCATCGCCATCGCCGGCATGCTGATAGGAGCGGAGTTTCCGCTCGCGAACAAGATCTACAACGATTCGGGTGGGTCGGCAGTGAAGGGTGCCGCCCTCACCGACAGCGCGGACCATTTCGGCGCATGCGTGGGCGCGTTGTTGACCGGAGTAGTGCTCGTTCCGCTCATAGGACTCTGGGCCGCGTGCGCGCTGGTCGGTATCATCAAACTGCTCAGCGCAACGCTCATCGGCTGGCAGGTACTTGCCCGCAGCGAGTAGCGGGCGTGGGCAGTTGGCGAGGAGTTCCCCTAACCCGCATTCCTCACCGGGTGGAAGGTGAAGGTCATCGAAACATGAAGATAGCATTACGTTACGGATTACGATGAATGAGTGCCCTCCAAACAGACTGTTTTCATCTGTTGTTGGGACCACTCAGCCAAATGACAATCAATGACCAGATAAGCGCAACAACACCGCTAAGTCCCGCAGGGACGGTTGAGAATAGCCCAGGAGTTGACTCCTGGGAGAGCGGTGTAACGCAACGAGTGTTCAGTCCCGTAGATAGAATGGAATGACCGGCACCAAAAAGTGTAGAGTGAGGCA
>CAZGCA010000137.1:0-7284 GCA_964524145.1 uncultured bacterium
GTCACGTTCGGCCCGGCGACTCCGAGCGCCATATCGATGAGGAGAACAGACGTAAACGCCTGCCTCTCCCCTGGCCTCGTATGTTGGCCGCGTCGGCAGTCTGGATCGGCTCGCTCGCACTTCTCTGCCTTTTGGGACGGGGCTACGTTGCTGACTATATGTTGGCGCGTGCCGACTCCATCGAAGACCACAACAGCCCGCACATCGAAGCACTCCGGAAGTACGAATCAGCCGCCCGGCTCGACCCGCACAATGGGACGATACGGGCATCGCTCGGTGTCGCATACCTCGTCAGGAACCGGCCTACTGACGCGCGGGTTAACCTCGAGCAGTCGACCAAGGAGTACTCTTCTGGGAAGCTCTGCTACAACCTCGGCACGGCGTTTGACCTTGAAAACGACCTGCAGAATGCGGTAAAATATTACGAGAACACGGTTTATCTCTGGCCGCGGTTTTACGATGGATACTTGCGCCTTGGCGGCGCGTTGATCCGCGCAGGCAGGTACGCGGAGGCCAAGGAGACGCTCGAGTCGGCGCTCTCCTGGGGGCCGCGTAAACCTGTGCTGCTGAACAATTTGGCCACAGCATGTTACTACTTGGGACAGGTTGGGGACGCAAAAGGGTTGTGGCGTGAGTCGCTCAGGATAGAACCTGGGCAGGAGCAGGTCGTGAGATTTCTTGCCACGTTGGAAAACGCCGGGCAGCGAGATGCCGGCAGCATAGAGCCGTAAGCGGGTGTAAATGTCAACTTCGGAGCCGACTCCAACGTTATTCCACATGAAAAGCAAGTTGGGGAAAGGGATAGTGGCAGAGGATAAGTCGGATGAGCGGCTTGTCACAGAAGCTAAGCGTGGGGTATCGGAGTCATTTGACGAACTCGTGCGACGGTATCAGCACCGGGTGTATGCAATCGCCTACAGGATGGTGTACAATCGCGAGGACGCGCTCGACATATGCCAGGAAACATTTATCCGGGCGTACGGTTCCCTGCCCAAGTATCGGCCTTCAGGAAGTTTCAGGCAATGGTTGTTCACGATAGCCACAAACCTCTCGATAGACCATCTGAGGCGCGTCCGGCGGCGGCCTTCACAAGCGATGGAGGACCAGATGCTGGATCTCGAAGCGCTATCGGGGTCCCTGTTGTCAACGGAGGGCCCTGCAAGAGAGGTGTATGCCCGCGAGATAGGAGCGGCAATCAGGCGGGCAGTTGACGGACTTCCCGACAAACAGAAAACGGTGTTTGTGATGAGATACTATGAAGGGTTGTCGTTGAAAGAGATCGCGGAGATTATAGATTGTACGCTGGGCAGCGTGAAGGTGCATCTCTTTCGCGCGACACGCAAGCTGCGCAACGAGCTCGAGTGGCTCAGAGCGTTGGACAGGGAGGGCTAAGAGCGTTGTTGTCGTGCTGGCTTATGCGCAAGCATATAGGAGGGTTGATCGGCCGGGAGATATCCGACCGGGACCGTGCCCGGCTGATGGCGCATATCGAGCGCTGCCGCCGGTGCCGTTACGAGCTGGAGAGCCGGCAGGCGTTGCTGGCACGGCTGCCGGTTGACGAGGTCGAGTTTCCTCCGCAGCTCGATTCGAGCTTCCCGGCCCGTGTCCGGTCGGAGATCGAGCGGAGACGTCGACACTCGCAGCCGGTCCCGCGGCGTACCGCACAGGCTCATAAACGACCGGGCTTTGGCTTGAGTCCCGCGTGGGCCGTCGGCCTGATCATTGTCGGTGTTGTCATAGGGTTGTCGGTTCCTACAGTGAGAGTGCTCGAACGCCAGCGGGGGCTGACTCCTGGGTCGCCCGGCAGGATAGCCAAGAGCGAGGCTGCCAGGAAGCTCCCCGATGTCCTTTCCGCTCTTGGCAAGAACGAACAGGCCAAACACACAGTCCTCGAGGTCGCCGCCCTGGCTGGTTTCGACGTCGACGCGTGGGGTGTTGCCGAGGCCGCCGGGGCCGAGCGTCAACCTCTCGACACCGCCGACGCTCTCTATCGGAAGGCCGCTCTACTCAGGAGAGCAGGAAAACCCCGCGAGGCTATCGAGGTCCTTTCCTCGCTTGAAGAAAGGTTCCCGGGAACGCCAGAGGCAGCCGACGCGCTGCTCGCGAGAGGGGACGTCTTTTATGAGGACCTTCACGACTACTTCGAAGCGCACTCGGCTTACGAGACTTACGTCATCGAACATGATGAGTTGCTCCATGGGCTCCCTCGACGCGAGGAGATAACCGAGAGGCATCTGCTCCTCGCCAATTGCGCCAGACAAGGGTACCGTCCGGCGAGAATGCTGGAAACGGCCCGGCGCGAGGAAGGTGTCGCCGCGTACAACATGTATAGCGCACTTGTCGAGGACCATCCAAACAGCAAAGCCGCAGTCTGTGCGCTCGAGGAGATGGCGCGGTTCGGGGTGGACGAGGGTGATCTGCCTGCCAGAAAGGGCGCGGAGAAGTCCGATTCTGCGCTGCACAAGATACAGCTTTTCAAGCGCCTCGTAGCTGGTAACACAAGGCCGAACGCGCGTGCGTTGGCCCTTCTCGGCATTGGAAACGTCTACCGTGACGACGTGAAAAACATAGACCTTGCCAGAGCGCACTACCAACAGGTGCTGGACAACTATCCGAACACCGTGATCGCTCCGGAAGCGCAATCACAAATAAACCGGCTCTCACCGAGGGGGTTCTCACGTTGACGCTTGGCTTTCTTGAACAGGGGGGCAGAACGATGCCGTGTCCAAACAGACAGACGCGCACGGGAATTGCTGCAATTATGCTGATAGTCGTTGCGTGTGCCGGCGTGGCGAGCGCTCAGCAGCAGACGCCGTTGGAGCAGCAGAAGGCCAAGCTGAGGCGGGCCTATGAAGCGGCAAGTATCTACAAGATCAACGCACCGATCCAGATCGAAGAGAGGATGATTATGGTCGACTTGACCGATTCGGACGCGCACGAGATACGGTGGGATCTCGAGTCTGAATCGTTTCAGCATGGCTCGACTGCAGGGAATGCCCTCGGCTCTTGTGCGATCCATATTTCTGACCACCAGGCATTTATCGACTATCTCGAGGAGCAGGGGGAAGTCAGGGTGCTGCACAAACGGCGATGGATGGCGCTCAACGAAGGTCCCGGGACGACGTCGTATGTCCATTCGGGACAAGCTTTTCCGTACTCAGCGGAAGGAGCCCCCGCCGAGAAGGCCTCACGCGTCACGGAGCACAGACAAGTCGGCACAAGGGTTACTGTCAAGTTCAACGGTATTGTCCGCGGCGAAACGCTCGATGTGCCTGTCGAAAAACCCTATCTCGCGGACTTCGATGTGACGGTCAACGCAACGTACCTCCAGCAGGATTCCCACAAAGAGCCGCCCGTCTTCTGTCTCTTCGACGTCGAGACTCGCGCCCGCGTGCGTGGTGGCGACACCCTCATCTTCGAAGACCTCAACGACAGGAAGGCCATGCTATTCCTCCTCACCATAGACATAGTCGATGACATCTAGCTCGGCAGCCAGTCGAGACAGCATCCATGGGGAGTCACCATGCAAGAACTTTCAACCGGTTTTGATGCAGTACAGCGCGAGTCGAGTTGACATGATGACGCCGCCGGTGCTACCATATCTGTTGTCTATTCTGCGAAAACTGCGCGCCCGCGGCACGGCTGCGGTCACGCTGTGAGGGAGATCACGTGACAACTCCTGAGAGAGAAGCCTTCGCCCGCATGCTCGTCGAGCGGGAAACGATCACCGAAGATTCCTTGAAGCAGGCGCGTGAAGAGGAATCGCGGACCGGCGGCCGACTCGAGGAAGTCATTGTTCGGCTGGGGCTTGCGAGAGCGGAGTCGGTGTACGAGGTATTGGCGGATTGCCTTGGCGTGCCGTACCTGCGACTCTCGTCCCGGCGGCTCGATGCCGAGTTGATTTCCTCGGTCCCTGCGAGGTTTGTCGTTCACTACAACTTCATGCCGGTCGATGAGCAGGACGGTTCGCTGGTGATTGCGGTGACCAACCCGCGGGATACACACCTGTTGGACGAGCTTCAGCTGGCACTGAAGCGTCGTGTCAAACCCGTGCTGGCCACCGCTGAGGAGATAGCGCAGGCGACGAAACAGTACTACGGCATTGGTGCCGACACTGTCGAGCGGATGCTGAGCAACGGCGACAGGCCGAGCCAGACGGTTGACCTCGAGTCTCGCGCGAGCGAGGTGCTCGACGACAAGACTGTCGACGCTTCGATCATCAAGTTTGTCAACGAGATAATCCTCGATGCGATCAAGATGGACGCGACGGACATACACATCGAGCCGTTCGAGAAGAGGTCGCGTGTCCGGTACAGAATTGACGGGGTGCTTCACGAGGTTTCCGTTCCCCAGTCGATCAAGGAGTTTCACGCGTCTATCGTCTCCCGTATAAAGATACTTGCAAACCTGAACATAGCGGAGCGGCGCCTCCCGCAGGACGGGAAGATACGGGCGACCCTGGGCGGCCACGAGTTCGACCTCCGGGTCTCGATCCTGCCGACCCCTCACGGCGAGGCGGTCAACATCAGGGTACTCAGTCGCGAGACGATGTTCCTGACACTTACTCAACTTGGGTTTTCCGACAGGGACCAGACCGTCTTCGAAGACCTGATCTCGAAGCCGCACGGGATTGTCCTCGTCACAGGACCCACCGGCAGCGGGAAAACGACGACACTGTACGCGAGCCTGGCCAAACTGAACTCCGCCGAGCGGAAAGTGATCACCATCGAGGACCCCATCGAGTATCAGCTCGAGGGGATTGTCCAGATGGAGGTGCAACCGCGGATCGGGTTCGACTTTGCGCGCGGGCTGCGTTCCATCCTGCGACACGATCCGGACATTATTCTTGTCGGCGAGATACGGGATTTCGAGACGGCCGAGTCGGCGATACGCGCAGCGTTGACCGGTCATCTGGTCTTCAGCACATTGCATACGAACGATGCTGCCGGTGCGATCACCCGATTGATAGATATGGGTGTCGAGCCGTTCCTGGTTGCCTCGTCAGTCATAGGGTGCGTGGCGCAACGGCTTGTCAGGCTGATCTGTCCGAAGTGCAAAGAAGAATTCGTGCCCGAGCCCAGGATGTTCAAGGAGATGGGGGTGAGCCCGGAGGAAGGTGCCCGCCATACGTACTATCGCGGGGCCGGCTGCGAGGAGTGCAAGCACACGGGTTACCGCGGCCGGATAGCCGTCTACGAGATACTGCCGATGTCCACGCCCATCCGCGAGCTGACCGTCGAGAGAGCCGCCACCAACGTTATCCGACGCAAGGGGCAGTCGCTCGGAACGCGCCTGCTCAGGGACGACGGATGGGAACGTGTCAAGGCCGGAATGACAACGTTCGAGGACGTGCTGCGCGTGTGCATGGAAGAGGACTTCCTCGACGACCTTATCGCTCCGGAGGCCGAAGATGCCGCGGTTTAGGTACGAGGTCAAGAAAAGCCCTACCGAGAAGATGGCGGGCGTGATGGAAGCCGAGAGCGCACAGGCTGTTGCAGCCCAGCTCTCGAAGCAAGGCTACTTCCCGATAAGCATCTCGGAGGACAAGAAAGCTTCCGAAAGCGTTGGACCGAGAATACCGTTCCTGCGTACGATACACCAGAAGGACGTCAACGTCTTCTTCCGCCAGCTTGCCAACCTGACCTACTCGGGGTTGCCGTTGCTGCGGTCCCTGCACACTCTGGTCACGCAGACCGAGAACCCGAAGATGGGCGATGTGATACAACAGATCGAGCGCGATGTTCAGCGCGGCGGTACGCTCGCCGAGGCCCTCACCGAACATCCAAAAGTCTTCCCGGCGTTGTACTCGAGCATGGTTCGCGCAGGCGAAACGGGTGGGAACCTTGAAGACGTACTGATGCGTCTCGCCACGCTGGGCGAAAAAGAGTCGCAACTGCGCGGCAAGGTCGTTACAGCGATGATCTACCCGTGTTTTCTTCTCGCCGCCGGATTCGCCGCCGTCTTCATACTCCTTTCGTTCGTCTTTCCGACGTTCATCGAGTTCTTCAACGAGTATGGCGCAGTCCTGCCGTTGCCGACGCGCATACTCATGGGCATCTGCGGGTTCATGAAGTCGTACTGGATGTTTGTGCTTCTGGGAATCATCTTGTCTGTGGTAGCCGTGCAGAGATACGCCCGCTCGGAGACGGGCAAGGAGAAGTTCGATCTGTTCGTGTTGGGCCTCCCGCTTTTCGGCAAGGTGGCTCTGCGCGTCGAGGTGAGCAAGTTCTCGCGCACGCTGGGAACGCTTACGGACAACGGCATACCGATCCTTAACGCATTGAAGATCACGAAAGACACGCTGGGCAACACGGTAATCGGCGAAGAGGTCGAGTCCGTTCGCCTGTGCGTGACCGATGGAGAGAGTCTGAGCGATGCGCTCAACCGGACCGAACATTTCCCGCTCATGATGGTCAACATGATGGCCGTCGGCGAGCAGGGAGGCAGGCTGGGTGAGGCAGCGAAGCGCGTTGCGGACGTCTACGACGAGGAGGTGGAACGGGCGCTGGTGGCCATGACATCAATGCTCGAGCCTGTTCTTATCCTTGTCATGGGCGTGTTTGTTGGGTTTCTGGTAGTATCGATGCTGCTTCCGATATTCCAGATGAGCACGATGATTAGCTAGGAGGGACGAGAAGATGATGACGATGCGGGGGAACGCCGGATTCACGCTGATAGAGCTGTTGCTCGTGGTGACGATAATCGGCATACTCGCGGCGATGGTGGTGCCGAACCTGTCAGGCCGTGCGCGAGAGGCCCGTATCACCGCGGCCAAGGGCGACATAACCACCATAGGCAACGCTCTTGACCGGTACGAACTGCGTCACGGCGAGTATCCCAAGAGTCTCGACCCGCTGGTGTTCGGCGACGGGAAGTTCAAGTATCTCAAAGGGAATAAGAGGCCCCTGGATCCGTGGGGAAACGAGTATGTGTATCTGTGCCCGGGCAAGAACAACAAAGACGGGTACGACCTCTGCTCACGCGGTCCGGACGGAACGCAAGGTGGTGGCGATGACATCACGAGCTGGGATTGAGCGATTGAGAGATTGAGAGTTCGGGAGATTGAGAGATTGAGAGATCGGGAGATTGACAGATTGAGAGATCGGGGGATTGAGAGATTGAGAGGTTGTAGGGAACAGAGATTCAATCACTCAATCATTCAATCACTCAATGATTGGTTTCACGCTTTCAGGAGGCTGAGAGATTGCAAGGTTGTAGGGAACAGAGATTCAATCATTCAATCACTCAATGATTGGTTTCACGCTTTCAGGAGGCTGAGAGATT
>CAZGCA010000138.1:0-7059 GCA_964524145.1 uncultured bacterium
TAGAAAGGTGTGGTTTCAATACAGAGACACGTGTATCACGAACGAGAAGAGCTACTTTGCGCGACTACACTACGTGCATGCCAATCCGGTGAAACACGGAGTGGTGGCGATTGCGGAGAACTACCCGTGGTGTTCAATGGGCTGGTTTCTACACGAGGCGGAGGCTGGTTTCCGCCGAACCGTCCTTTCGTTCAACTATGACGGTGTCTCGGTGATGGATGATTTCTGAACAGTTATGTGGAGTGCGCAAGCTTGCTTGCGCTGTGGCCAAAGCGAGCTTGCTCGCGCACATATGGGCAGCAAGCTGCCCGACGGAACAGCGGTAGCAAGCTACCGCACTCCACATTGGAGGAAAGGTTGTGACGGAAGCGAGTTGGAAGGAATGGGCGCATAGTCCGAGCCATTGCTTTGTGCCTGAGGCAACGTACATCGTCACCGCGGGAACCTATCAGAAGAAACGGTTCTTTGACTCGCCGGAACGGCTCGGGATAGTCTTGTCGGCGTTGATGCAGCAGGCAAACCGGTTTGACTGGTCGCTTCAGGCGTGGGCAGTGTTGTCCAACCACTACCATTTCGTTGCCCTGGCTCCGGAGGATGCCCCTTCCCTGAAGCGTATGATCCAGGCGGTTCATTCGGTCACTGCTCGTGTGGCAAACGAACACGACAACGCGCGCGGAAGAAAGGTGTGGTTTCAATACAGAGACACGTGTATCACGAGCGAGAAGAGCTACCTTGCGCGACTACATTACGTGCATGCCAATCCGGTGAAACACAGAGTGGTTGCCGTTGCGGAGAACTACCTATGGTGTTCGATGGGCTGGTTTCTATGCGAAGCGGAGGCTGGCTTCCGCCGAACCGTGCTCTCGTTCAAGTGGGATCGCGTTTCGATCGAAGATGATTTCTGAGCAATCATGTGGAGTGCGCAAGCTTGCTCGCGGGTATACGGATTGAGGTGCTGGACAGCAAGCTGCCCAGCGGAACAGCGGTAGCAAGCTACCGCACTCCAAAGAGTGGCCATGGGCTCGTCGCAGAGGTGTATGTGGAGTGCGCAAGCTTGCTTGCGCTTTGGCTGAAGCGAGCTTGCTCGCGGGCATACGGGTTGTTGGACAGCAAGCTGCCCAGCGGAACAGCGGCAGCAAGCTACCGCACTCCAAAGAGTGGCCATGGGCTCGTCGCAGAGGTGTATGTGGAGTGCGCAAGCTTGCTTGCGCTTTGGCTGAAGCGAGCTTGCTCGTGTCCGGGTGCTTGGACAGCAAGCTGTCCAAGCGGAACAGCGGTAGCAAGCTACCGCACTCCAAAGAAGGAGGTCGAAAACGAGAAACGCCCGATCTAACAGGCTACCGGCCATGTGGAGTGCGCAAGCTGCCCAGCGGAATGGCGATAGCAAGCTACCGCACTCCAGAGAGTCTGCAGGTCAAGTGGTGGCCTGAGAGAGACGGCTTTGAGGAGTAACATGTTGGCGGAACGAGCGTGAGAATCGGAGATGTCGAGGTTCGTGTGGAGCTAATACCATGAAGAGATATCTTGTGCCTGTAATTGTTGTTCTTACTCTGTCTACCGCGGCGCATGCACAACGCGTTCTTACCTTGCTTGAGCCTGATGCCGGGGACGCATGGGTATCGGGTGACCAGACCATCCAATGGGAACGCACGGGTTCTGGCTGGACGGGCACGGATACCATACACATCGAGTATTCCGCCAACTCGGGCGGCAGCTGGACTACCATTGATGCTAGTGCCGACGCGACCGCCGACCAGTACACATGGAGCGTTGACGGGCTCACAGCGGGCGTGTTCTACCGAATCCGCATCACGTGCAACGAGGACACTTCCGCCACCGACGAGAGCGGCGATTTCCGTGTCGGCGCCAATCTAAACTTCTACGTCAACGACGACTCGACCGTCAACGATGTGTATACCACAGCGATCGGGAACGACGCGAACGATGGGTTGACGCCCGGCACGCCAAAGGCATCCGTCAGAGAAATCTTGATCACTTATGATCTTGAAGGCGGCGATACGGTATGGGTGGACACAGGCACATACGTCGACACGTCGATAGGCCTGGGCACAAACGACGATGGCACAAACGGGAACCCGGTCAGGATTGTAGGGTCTCCTCATCCTGATGGGACAACCCTGGACCGGAACGACAGAAGTTGCTCTCCCCTCTTTCCCGGACCGACGCACGTCGTATCTTTCAACGGATATTACCACCGGATCGAGCGGCTCCGAATAACCGGTGCGTGTTATGGTGTCGAGATCAGGTGGGGTGCCGGAGCGGAAGTAGTCGGCTGCGAAATATTTGGGAATAGGACAGGTATATACCAAACCACGCAGGGCGCGTACGTGGCGAATAACCTCATCCGAGACAACACGGGGGCTCAGATTCAAGTCTGGTATCCATCAAATTGGATAGCCGCTACGTACAGCAGCAACACGCTCATTGGCAGGACATGCATTAGCATTGCCGGCAACGAGGATTTTGGAGGCAATATCATTAATAACATCTTCTGGGCACAAGATGGCGGAATCTGCTTATCTATGCCGGATAGCGCTTTTCTTGATCCGTTCGGACGTTCCGATTACAACGATTTCTATGTAACGGATGGCGCTATCGTCGGAAGGTACAACGATGTCCGGTGGCCCACTTTAGGTGAATGGCGCGATGCTACAGGGAAAGACGGACACAGCATCAGTACAGATCCCTTGTTTGTGGATCCCGGCAACGGCGACTACCATCTATCGAGCACAAAAGGCAGCTGGCACGGCGAAACGTGGCTGCCGGATGTGGTGACGAGTCCGTGTGTCGATGGCAGTAATCCAGCCTCCGATTTCTCTAACGAGCCCGCGCCAAATGGAAGCCAACGCAACATGGGAGCATATGGCAACACCTCAGAGGCTTCACTGACACCGAGTGAGCGGAGCATTATGCTGGTGGATCCCTGTGACGGTGTATCGTGGATGTCCGGTGACCACGAAGTCTCATGGCGACGATTTGGCACAGGTTGGACGGGTACGGAGACTGTGCGGATTGAATATTCGCCGGACGCAGGAACCAGCTGGGTTACGCTCACGCCCAGCGTGCAAGCCTCGGCCGAAACCAGCAACATGAACGTCAACAGCTTGACACCGGGCCCGTTGTATCAGCTACGCATAACCTGCGTGGAAGACCCGAGCGCCACGCATACGAGTGCCAACTTCCGTATCGGATCCAACCTTAGCTTCTACGTAAACGACGGCTCCACCACCAATGATGTACACACCACGACAGTGGGTGACGACGCCAATGACGGCGTAACCCCGGGCACGCCGAAGGCATCTCTTCAGGCAATCCTGGATACGTACAACCTTGAGCCGAGGGACACCGTCTATATGGATACAGGAACGTACGTGTTGACGGACAACATTCTGGTGACCTCTTCGGACGGCGGCACCTCGGGCAACCCCCTGACGATTCTGGGCTCTAGCCACGCCGACGGCACGACGGTGGACCGGAACGACATTTCATCCTCGAGCGGGATCGAGATTACAGGCTCATACGTCTCCATCAAGAGCGTGCGGGTAACGGGTGCTCAAATGGGAATCCGTATCAGTGGTGACGGAGTGGAGGTGAACAGCTGTGAGCTGTTTGAGAACGCCTGGGGTCTATATGTTCCTAGCGGCAGCGCGACAGTAGTCAACAGTTTGATTAGAGAGAATAGTGAGTACGGGATGTACACTTCCTCCGGGTCGTCCGTTGCAGCAGTGGTGAACAACACCATTGTAGACAACGGGCTCTATGAAGCGTACTTCCGCAACACTTTTTCAAGTACGGCCGTCTTCAAGAACAACGTCGTGTGTGCAGACGGAGCTGGCAAGTACTGCGTGTATTTCTACGGCAGCTACTATATCGACAGTGGCGCTGATTGGGACTTCAACGATCTCTATGCGACCGGTGGAGCCGCGGTGGGATACTACGGAGATGCTACACAGCTAACGCTTGGAGATTGGCAGGGGGTTACAGGGAAAGACGAAAACAGCCTGAGCGTCGACCCGTTGTTTCTGGATGCTGGTAACGACGACTATCATTTGCAGATCGATTCGCCATGCCTTGATGCAGGGGCCAACAGTGGTGCGCCGTTGGAAGACATCGACGGCGACCGCCGACCGTACAATGTTCTCACCGACATGGGTGCTGATGAAGGAGGTACACCCTCGGTACCAGTTGTTGAGGTCACGCCAGTTTCGCCCTACAGCAACGATCCACTTGTATGCACTGTGACAGTCCCAACCATATTGCTGCCAGGATTCACACCTCATTATGAGTATACTTGGTCTAATGCGGACCTCGTGGTTGTGTACGGTCCTACGACAGATGAAACTCATACCTTGAGTTCTGTTTTCACGGAAAAGCATGAGACGTGGACATGCGCTGTTCGAGGCCATGACGGGATTGACACCTATTCCGACCCTGCGGAGGATTCGACAACGGTAATAAACACGGAGCCTAGTGAGCTGAAGCTCTATATGCCCGAGTTTGAGAGTACGAGAGTCAGCCTCCGTTGCTATCTGGACAAGAGTCCCGACCCAGACAGCGATGTGGAATACGAGGTCCAATGGGAATATACGCGCAATGATATCACGCTGCCCTGGGACGGCGACGTGTGGACAACGGATCTATTCACCCAGATCGACGCGGCTGATACGGTGGCAGACGATATCTGGAAATGTGAGGTTACTTATCAAGATGACGAGACCATCCCTGTTACGGCAGAGGCTGTATGCCTCATTGTTCCTGGTGGAGTAACAGATAGCAGCATTTCGCTCACGTTTGATGGGCCGAACGCAGTGGCCCTCGGCGAATCGATTACGGTCAAAGGACTAATTACCCCGGTGCCGTCGGGAAACCCAAACGCCACTTTTGAGAGTACGTCTCCCTCGGGTGTGGTGTCAGACTTGTTCCCTGAAGGAACTGTTGTCTCCGGAGGTGGGTACGTGAAAACCTTTGTGCCGACCGAGGCATCGGAAAGGCGAGAGCCGTGGAGGTTGACAGCGTCCTGGCCGGGTGACGATACGTATATGCCTGCAACGAGCGACGAAGTTGCGTTTTCGGTGAACAAGGCACAGCCGACACTGTCGTTGGAGCTGTCGCACTCGTCGGCCACGTTGAACTTCGACCAGTTGACAGCGTGGGCGGAGTTGACGGCGCCGGTACCTGCGGAGCTGTCGAGCCTGTTGTCCGGCCAGACGGTCAAGCTGTGGATGAAGAAACCTGATGCTACTGCGGCGGGTCCTGTGACGGGCACGACAGACGGCGACGGCGTGGCAGAATTTACGGCTGCTGATTTTGCTTCTGCAGGCATCGTGTTCGACATGGCGGGCACATGGCAGTTCCTGGCGGAGTTCGAGGGTGACGACAACTTCCTGCAGGCCACCTCGACGGATTACGACGACCCGGAATCGGTACGCCTCACCATCAAGGACCGCGCGGGCTATGCGGTGATCGTGGTGGGCAAGCTCGACGACGACGGTGAAGGCCATGACTCACACGCAAAGACCGGCGACTACGTCTACCGCGCGTTCAGAGACCGCGGGTTCGCCGAAGAGGACATCTACTACCTTTGCGAAGGTCCTGTTCAGCCGGCACCGGACATCTATGTGGATGACACCACACCGACCCAGTCCGACGTGCAATGGACTATCGAATCGTGGGCGCTTGGGAAGATGAATGCTGCCGCAGCCCCGCTTTACGTGGTGTTTCTCGACCATGGCGGCAGGGACAAGTTCTACGTCTACTCAGGCAGCTACGGGGACACGCGTGAGATCACGCCGGGTGAGTTGGACGGCTATTTCGACACGCTGCAAGCGAGTCTGGATGCTGAAGCAGAGGACGAGGATATCGTGCTGATCTACGGTGCGTGCCACTCGGGCAGTTTCATCCAGGCGGTCTCCGGCGATCACCGCGTGATCATCACGAGCACGTCGGCGGGCGAGGTGTCGCATCGTGGCGTTATCGATCCTGACGACGGTATCCGTGACGGCGAGGTGTTGGTGACAGAGCTGTTCCGGAACGCGAGCACGGGCAAGACGCTCAAGCAGTCGTTCGAGCTCGCCTCGGAGAAGACAGCCGAGTACACAGCCTCGAAGAGCAACGCGGGCGCATCCGACCAGCCGCAGCACCCGTTAATGGACGACAACGGTGACGGCGCGGGCACGGTCGGCGAAGCGCTGTCGGTCGAACCCGGAGAGGACGGGAGCCGCGCACACGAGCTGGTGTTGGGATACGGGGTCAACGCGCCAGACTCGGTAGGTTGGATCACGGTGACACCGACGGTCACCCTGGGTCCGGCAGACCCGGTGGGCGAGCTGTTCGCTGAACCGACCGAGAACCCGTCGGGCCATGCAGCGTGGCTCGAGGTGAAAACCCCTGCCTACGCCGGTGCAACAGTAGTAGACCCGACAAACCCCGACTCGCAGGAAGCAGTCGAGATGCCGCGGTTCGACGCGCAGTACATATCCGGTGGCGCGTTCTGCTGGAACACTTTCGGCACGACGTTCGACGCGCCGGGTACCTACAAGGTGTTCTACTACGTCAAGGATGGGAACCCGGGGAGGACCGGCGAGGTGAGCACGCACATGATGACTCCGGTATACCGAGAGCTGGACGGCAACCAGCCGCCATCGGCGGTTGAGCTCGTCTGTCCTGAGGATGGTGCGACGGTATACACCACGACGTTCTTCGCGTGGTCGGAGAGTGTCGATCCCGAAGGAGACACGGTAACATATCGTCTCGAGTTAGCGGAGGACAGCGGTTTCACCACCGGTCTGATAGTGAAAGAAGGTATCCTCGGAACGGTGACGCAGCTGAGCGAGGCTGACGGTATCGTGGACGGTGAGAGCTATTGTTGGCGTGTCATCCCTGTGGACGAGTACGGTGCATCTCCAGCGAGCAACGAGGTACGCACGTTCAGTGTGTCCAACATCGTCAATCCCAACTGGCCGGGCGTGCTGGTAGGTGTGATTAGGCATTCAGTCACCGAGGAACCCATTGCCGGTGCGACGGTGACGGTCACGCGGG
>CAZGCA010000139.1:0-6955 GCA_964524145.1 uncultured bacterium
CCGACCGGGCGTAGACGTACCCGCCCAGGCTGGGCAGGAACCGCACCATGTTGCTCGGACAGCACGCGCAATCGAACCAGGGTTGCCTGTGATGGCCTCCGCGGCTGGCGAGCGGGTTGACGTAGAAGAACTTCTCGCCGTCAAGCGATACGCCCGATAACAACCCGTTGTACAATACGCGTTCGAGCACGTCGCCGAACCGGGCGTCGGCGTGGAGCATGTTTAGCCGATGGTTCCACAACGCCATGCCTATCGACGCACACGTCTCGGCGTAGGCCGTCTCGTTCGGCAGGTCGTAGGCGACGGTGAACCCTTCGTTCGAAGCCGACGGTCCGATGCCGCCCGTGACATACATCTTCTTGAGCGCGACGTCGTTCCATATGCGGTCCATCGCACCGATAAACCCTTCGTCGCCGGTGATCGCCGCAACGTCCGCCACGCCGCTGTACAGGTACATTGCGCGAACCGCATGGCCGCATATCTCGCTCTGCTCGCGTACGGGTTCGTGGTCCTGGCAATAGTCGCCGTAGACCTTGCGGTGGGTGCTCCGGCCGCGTTCGTCCAGGAAGAACTGCGCCAGCTTGAGGTACCGCTCTTCGCCGGTTGCGCGGTACAGCTTGACGAGCGCCAGCTCGATCTCTTCGTGGCCCGGCACGCCGTGCCGTTTGCCCGGCCCGAAGACCGTGTCGATGTTGTCAGCGAACTTGCACGCAACGTCCAGAAACGTTTGCTTGCCTGTCGCGCGGTAGTGCGCCACCGCAGCCTCGAACATATGTCCCCCGCAATAAAGCTCGTGTTTATCCTTGAGGTTCGACCAGCGCTTCTTCGGCGCAACGAGCGTGTAGTAGCTGTTGAGATACCCGTCATCCTGCTGCGCGGCGGCCATCTTGGCGATAACGCCGTCGACGTACTGCTCCAACTCCTTGTCGGGATGGTTCGAGAGCGAGTACGCAGCGCCTTCCAACACCTTGTACACATCGGAGTCGTTGAAGTAGATGCCCTCGAACTTCCCTTTCTCGAGCCCGGCGGCTTTTGCGAAATTGCTGATACGGCCGGTCGTCTCGCACAACTCTATCGCGTGCGGCAGGGATCTCTCGCGGTTGGTCTCGATCCGCGGTGCCCAAAACTCGTCCTCGATACGCACATCCGTGAAGGGCACCGCAGAGAGTTTCTGGTACGCCGCGTCGCCGGCTGCCACGTTACATGCTGTGCTGATCAACGAAACCATCATCACAATTCCTATCGATCTCATCCTTCACCTCATGTCCGGCGTTGCCGTCCGAACGCAGCCCCGTCCAAAACCCTACGGCTTGACAATCGAATCCGTGCCGCCGGTGAGCCATTCGAGCGAGAACCGCGCAAACGTGATTGTTTCGTACGCCGATTCCTTCCCTCGTTCGTACAGGCATCCGATAGTCATATCGGGCAGAACCGTCAGCGCCGAATACGCCGCGTGACTCTCATGGAGCACTTTCGATACCGGCCACGTTCTGCCTTCGTCGTAGCTCAGGCGTATAGTCATTCGGACTCGTTCATCGCTTGCCGGGTTGGAGAAGAGCAACCGGTTCTTCGCGTGCGCGGGCTGCTCGGTGTACCGCAACAGGCTAGCCTGGCACACGGGCTCGATCAGCGCGGGATCGAACGTTATCTCCGACCACGTCATCCCGCCGTCCTTGCTCGTGGCGACCGTGCGGCGATTCCGCTTGTGGTAGCTCCGCATGTTGATCAGCAACGACGCGTCAATAAGCTCGACGACCTGGCACTCGTTGGTCTTCTCAACGACTATACCGCCCAGCTTCCATGTCGCGCCATGGTCGTCGCTGTAGATGATGTGTGATCGCCACTCTCTCGTCGACAGAACGGCATGGTCGCAGGGAATTACCATGCGGCCGTTCTTCAGTTGGATACCGCATCCCGGTCCCGTAGCGTACCACGTCCAGCCGGGCTCCATGGTTGTTTCCGTTATCTCGACTCGCTTCGACCATGTCACGCCGTCGTCATCGCTTTTCGTGACCCAGACCCGGCGTGTGTCCTCGCTCACGCCGCGCATGATCTCGCTTTCGGTATCCTTGCCGAGGTTGCTCGTGAGCAGCAACCAGATGGTGCCGGTGTCGCGGTCGATAACGGGGCACGGGTTGCCGATCGTGTTCGGCCCGTAGTCGGCGACAACTTCCATCGGACCCCAGGTAGCGCCGTTGTCGAAACTGCGTTTGAGCACGAGGTCGATGTTGCCGGCGTCGCCCCTGCCGCTCTTTCTGCCTTCACAGAACGCGAGCACCGTCCCTTTGGGCGTGACGATCGCCGACGGTATGCGGTACGTGTGGTAGCCGTCCTGGCCGCTCACATACACGGTCGTCTCTTCCAGCCCGCCGCCGTTCTGCCCGAAAGCGACCGCCGGGACGGACACAACCAGTAACACCACCAGCATCAGGACTTTCATCGATACTCCTCCGTTTCCGCTGTCATTCTTCAGCCAGACTGATGCTCACTCATTCTTCGAGGAGAGAACCCAGCTTTCATCGAAGGCGGCATGGTTGATCTGCGTCCGGCCGTGCGAGCTGAACACCACGTGTATCATGCCGTCGTGCGCCTGGACGGCGGTCGGATACGCGAACGATCCGCGGCCTTCTTTGATGTTCCGTTTGTACGGGTACGTCTTGTCGTTGTCCGTCGATATCGCCGCGGTGAGCGGACTGCGCCCCGAAAAGCTGTCGTTGTAGACCAACAAGAGATGACCGTTCCGCAACTTGATGAAGTCACCCGCGGCGTTCGGGTTCGGGAACGGTGAATCCTCGCCCATGCTCCACGTCCGGCCGCCGTCATGCGATTCGGACCGGACGAGAAACCCGTCTTTTCGGCCCTCGTATCCCCCACCCCGGCGGCTGTACGAGATCAGGTAGTTGTCGTCGATCTGGACGGCGGCTGGCTGAATGTTCCCTATCCGCGACCGGATCCGGTTCGTCTCGGTCCACGGGTTGGACTTCTTCCAGACAGGTTTCCTCGGATTGAATCGCAGAAACAACGACGTGCTGTCCGGGCCGACCATCTCGGTGTCGTGGCCTGTCTCGTGGTAGATCGGCAACAGGTAATCGCCGTCGTTCAGCACAATGGGATGTGCGCGGATCATCATGCCCTCTTCGAACGCGAGCACAAACGGATCGGACCACGTCTTCGCCCCGTCCTTCGAGATCTTGGCCTTGATCCGCGAAGTCGACCACGTCTCGCCGTAGCGCGTGAGAAAAAACAGCCAGACAACGCCGTCGGGCGCCTGCCACACAACCCCGTTTCCTTCCGACCGGTCCGGAGTGTCCGCGATCACTTCCGGCTCGGACCACTCCGTCTCGCCTTTCTTGAGACGCGCGCCGCGCACAGCGGTGTCCGTGGCGTACTCGCCGCCGCCGCCGTAGAAGACAAGATAGAGATCGCCGTTCTCGAGCTGGGTGAACGATGACGGGTGTTTGTACCTGCCGCCCGGATGTTCGCGACCGAAGACGCGGCTGATTTGGATGTCGTCATCCGCAGCGAAGCTTTCTCCGACGAACATAGACATAAGGGCTATTGCAGCAATAAGCAGCTTCATGGAATATCCCTCCATTGTTTGAACACGACCGGTAGCTGTTGACATCGAGTGCACACGCGGCACCGCCTTCATCAACTCAAGCACTAAGGCAACCCTTTCACCAGTTCCTCGCTCAGGATAGACGGACACCAGTACTTCTCGATGTGCTGGACGACAAGCTCCGTTCCCTCGTCGTGGCTCACGTACGGCGCGTCGTTCGGGTCGTACATCGTGTCCGTCAGGTCGCGCACCAGCACGCAGTCTATTCCCCAGCGGGTCATCTGCCGAATCGCGAACGACCTGCCGAGCACGCACATGTTCGTGTGGACGCCCATGATGATCAGGTTCTTGATGCCGAGCTGCTTGAGAAAACAGTACACCTCTTTCCCGTTATCCGATATGCCGTCGTACTCGCCTATATCGATACGCGGGTTCTGCCGCGTCCACGCTCCGTAGACTTCGTCGCCGGTGTCGCAGCCGCCGTCCGAATCGTCGATCGGCAGCGGGTGGTCCGGCAGGTCCAACGGTTTGGGCAGGGGTACACGCGGGGCGAGCATCATCCGACGCCGTTGCGGCCGGTCGGCATAAAACCCCAGCGTGTCCGACGGTGCGTGGATGATCTGCACGCCGCTGTCTCTCGCCGCGTTGATGACCGGCGCCATCTTCTTGGCTATCGCGTCGCACCGTTCCGTCGCGCCTCGGCACCAGTGGTTATCCCACATGTCGCAGATCAGTATCGCGGTTTCTGCCACCGGGACCGCCTTGTCGAAAAACCGCTCGGCCCAGACGCCGCTTCCTGTCGCCGTCTCGGTTCTGCTTCGCAGATGGAGTTGCATCGTTCCTTCAGGTGTTGGCCGCAACGGCGGGGGAGGCGGCTCCTCGGCGCGTTCCACTTTTCGCTCAGCCGCCCAGAACAGCGCGTTCGCCAACATCCGTCGAAACGTTGCGTTCTCGAAATCCTGCTGCCCTCCGAGCGATGTATACACAACGCGGCCACCTTTGTACACGCGGGTCCACGTCACCGGCTGCGACCCTTTCGATTTTGGAGTTGAGCCGGCCATCAGTACCTGTGCGTCTTCGGCAAGCGGCGCGGTCTTGTACAGACTGTGCCTGGACATGATGGGCCCGACACCGTCCAGCACGGGGTGAGACCGCGCTTCCCGGACGATCTCCGCCTTCATGGTCGGCCCGTCCCCCAAATGGCCCTGGTAGTTGCCGCCAAGCACCAGCTTGTCGAACGCGAGCCAGTTCTGGAACCCGTGGCTCGCTGTCCGGACGGCGACGACAGGCCGGCCGGAGGTGCAGTACCTCCTGACACGTTCGAGCTGTTCGCCGTCGATCCTCAAACGGCGCGTGAAGAACAACGCAACGTCGCACTCGTCAAGCGCTTCAAGGCCCGGAAAGTCCTCCCATTCGTCGGTCTTGAGAAGCGTGCAGTCGGCGTTGTAGCTTTGCTCGAGATAGTCTTTGAACACGGCGAGCGACGTGTGCGAGTCGTACTCGAACGAGCCCGAGACGAAACATACCTTGAGCGGCCCGTTCTCGAACATTTCGGAAGCAATCGACGACCTGATCAGCGGCGACTTGGCGCAACCGCAACAGACCAGCAGCACCAACACTAGAGTCGCCACCCTGTACACGCGATACCCTCCTCTGGCGAGGTCTTTGACCCCAAAAAGACGAGTCAATCTCCCATCTCTTCCGTACTCGTGCTCGTTTGTCGTACTCGTAATCGTTGTTGTTCTTGCAGCCCAGGTTCGAGTACGATTACGAGCACGGGCACGAGCACGAATGGTTTTCGGCGCTCGTCTCTCGCCTCGACTGCGAAACTTGACTCATTTGTTAAGCTTTGCCCCTACAAAGACGACTAGTCCGCGCTACACCGCTTCCGGAACGACGTACGGTTCACGGTACGTTCGTTTCACGTAGTTGTTGGCTTCCGCATCATCCACGAAGCCTTCGGTCGTCGGATCGATGTGCAGCCTGCGGCCGGTTCGGTACGCAATGTTCCCGTAGTGGCACAGCAACGTCGAGAGGTGTCCTTCCTCGATGTCGGCGACCGGCCGCTTCCGGGTGCGGACGCAGTCAATGAAGTCCTCGATATGCTCTGCGTTCGTAAACCGGCCGTGCTGGATGAAAGCGGACTTGCCGTCTGCGTCGAACGCCTCCCAACCGCCGCCGTGACGGCTGAGGAACATCTGCTGTTTGCTGCCGTAGATCTCGATGCGCGTGCCGCTGAACGGCCAGTTCGGCAGGTTGTCGGTATCGCGCATCTTGTACGGCGTCTTCTTCATGTACGGCGTCCACAGGGTTTGTTCGAATGCCATCGTCAACCCGTCGTACTCCCAGTTGACCGTGTGCGTGTCCGGCGTTTCCTGGTCGTCCTGGAAGAAGTGGATGCCGCCCGCCGAGGAGACCGATTTCGGATACTTCCGATCTATCAGCCAGCGGGCTATGTCTATCTGGTGGACGCCGTCGTTGATAATGTCGCCGCCCGAATACTCCCAGAACCAGTGCCAGGCGTAGTGGAAGTGGTTTTCGTTGAACGGCCGCATCTTCGCGGGACCAAGCCACATGTCGTAGTCGACACCCTTCGGGGTCTCTCTGTTGGGTCGCCTGCCGATAGTCGACCGCGGCTTGCTGTTGAGCACCCGTGCAAAATGGACGCTGCCGAAATCCTTGGACCGGATATACTCGATCGCCTTCCTGCAATACTCCCCGCTCCGGCTTTGCGTGCCCAGCTGGACTACTCGGTTGTATTTGCGCGCTGCCTCGATCATCTTCCGGCCTTCCCAGATCGAGTGCGAGGCCGGCTTCTCGACATAGACGTCCTTGCCGGCCTGGCAGGCAAGGATAGTGCCGAGCGCGTGCCAATGGTCGGGCGTGGCGTTAACGATCGCGTCCACATCCTTATCGTCGAGCATCCGGCGGAAATCCTGCACGAGTTGCGGACGCTTGCCGCAGATGCGTTCTATCGACGCGCCCCGACTCTTCAGCAGGCGGCTGTCACAGTCGGCCAGGTACGCCAGCTCGACATCCTCGCGTTCGGCAAACCATTTGGCAAGAGCGTCGCCGCGACCGTTGACTCCCATCACCCCGACGACAACCCGCTCGTTTGCGCCGAGCACCTTACCCGGAATCAGCGACACCGTTCCCGTGGCCAGCGCAGTGCCGATCGAAGTTTTGAGAAACTGTCGCCGTTTCATCGACTTCGCGTTCATAACTGTCTCCTCTCGCGATAGAACCTTCGCATCGGTCAACCAGCCATCTCTGTCGGCTTAGAAATCAGTTACGTTATACATGACACGGGACTGGTTTGCAAGCACAATGTCGGGTAAGGTGTAACCCTTCAGTGACGGAGGGGTCACGGAAGAGGGCAATGGTGTGCTGAGGATG
>CAZGCA010000140.1:0-6182 GCA_964524145.1 uncultured bacterium
CGAACCGTCCGCGTTCATCGCGAGAAGCCCCGTGGGTTCG
Organism: uncultured bacterium; assembly: GCA_964524145.1. Classification (GTDB taxonomy): domain Bacteria; phylum Hydrogenedentota. The sequence goes on from CAZGCA010000140.1 coordinate 41, forward strand.
GGCGCGTCGCCGGCGAATCGTGAGAAGACCATGGTGACGCCGTTACCCGACACGCTCGGCCCATGGAAGATCGTGTTTGTCAGGTTGAGCACAATCCGGGCGCTCGACGCGCCCTGGCTCGGATCGATAGTCAAGAGATGATGGGGCAGCACACCCGACGCGCCGGACCCACCGACTGGCAGCAACAGCACGCTGCCGGTGTAGTCCGTGGCTAGCGTGCCGTCCGCACTCATCAAAGACACTGCCGAAGCCGAGACGCCCGGCACATTCGGTATGTCGGCCTGGGAGAAGACCGGCGTGGGTTCTCCGGCCGGGATCGTGACCTGGTAGACGGTGAATCCCGATACGGGAAAACCGTCGTTGTTGCCTCCCTGGGGACCCCACCGGTTGAGGAAGAAGAGCGTTGTGCCGTCGCCCGTCATACGAAGCGTGGTGAAGCCCGCTTGCGGCTCTATTCCGGGGTTTGAGGGAACACCGTAACTCGTGTGGGGCACGTTCGTCAGCAGCGTGCTCGTCGATTCCGACTCCGTGTCGTATACCCAGATCTCGCCGTTCCACGAGGTGCCGGTGATCCACACGGTAAACACTACCAGCGAACCGTCGTCGGAGATGTCGAACGCGTCGGTGAGATCGTACTCCGTATCGTCGGAATTGGCGTAGATGACCGCGTCCCCGCTACCGTCCGCATTGATGATACGCAGCGTGTCGTGACCATAGGGAAACTCGCTCGTCAAGTAGACGATCTTTGTGCCATCCGCGCTCATGCGCAGCGATCGGACATAGAACCCGTCCGATTCCCCGTCGGTGATCTCCGTGAAATAACCGCTGCGAATGACGCCGACCGTCTCCACAGCCGCCGCAGGAACAGCCCACACACCCGCCAGCAAACCCGCCACAATCAAACACGTTCTCCAATACACTGCAGTTACCTCCTTCGACAACGCCCAGATCACGATTGCCCCAAACACCCGATTTGTAAACAGCGGACTAAAAGTGAAACACCAACTACCTAGATTATGCGATCTTCTAGATGGCTTGTCAAGCAGCAGGTCGCACACAAGCTGCGGCATCACGCTACTGGAGGTCTGGGAGACTTGTCACGCAGCCGCTTGGACACGCTACCCGGACGTGTCTTGCCTTCCGGGGTCGACTGGCGGTACAGTATGTACCCAGACTCTCTTCGACAGTACCGTTTATGCACAGTTGCGAGGTGAAAGGCGAGATTACCGGTATGCCAACAGCCGCGCAGGCAAAGATCATATCGATGATGCTCGGCCCAGACCAGGCAGAGTGATGAAACGACTCACTAGTGATTACGGAATGGTCCTGGTGTTGTTGCTGCTCTGTGTGTTCTTCAGTCTGTCGACGATAAAGAGGCAGTTGCCGGAAGGAGCGGCCGCAGCCGGCCAGGTTGTTGACCTCATCCAGCGGGAAGCCGACCAGGCAGACTTTATCCTGGTGGTGTCTTCGAGAGAGACGTCATCTCAGGAAACGGCCGCTCTGATCGCAGCGGCGCTCAGGGAAGCCTCATACTCCAATGTGCTCGAGGTATCCGGCGACCCTCATGATGTCCGATCGGCGGTCGATCGGCTTCGAGACGAGAAGCGAGCGCCTGCGGTGATCAGTGTCACGGGCAAGGAGATAAACTGGCGGCTCTGGGAGATTCTGCCTCAGGCGTATCCCGAACTTGGCTCCACACAGGTGATCACGCCACCACTATCCCGGCAGTCTATCTTTCTCAAGCCGTCAAATCTGTTGGCCGTGGTGGACCGAATCGTCGTGATTGCCATCATAGCCATCGGCATGACGATGGTCATCATCACGGGCGGGATCGATCTTTCGGTGGGGAGTCTGATCGCACTCTCGGCAGTCATCAGCACGGTAGTGATGAAGAAGCTCGGCGGACTCGATGCGCCCGCATCGACTGTCGTCGCCGGTTTCGCCATGGGGATACTGTCCTGTGGTCTGGTCGGCGCTCTCGGGGGCATGCTGGTCGCGCGGTTTCGGGTGGCGCCGTTCATTACGACGCTTGCGTTCATGATGGTTGCCCGGGGTCTCGCATTCATGATCACCGGCGGATTCTCCATTTACCAGGTCCCGAAGGCGCTCCCGTGGCTCGGGCAAGGACGCTCGTTCGGCGTACCCAACACCGTAGTCCTGCTGGCCGTGTTGTATGTCGTTGCGCATGTGTTTATGAACCGCACCAGGTTAGGCCGATACGTATACGCGGTCGGCGGGAACGAGGAGGCCGCGCGTCTCTCAGGCGTCCCCGTACGAGGAGTCACGGTATTCGTCTACGTGGTGAGTGCGCTGGCCGCGGGGATCGGCGGTTGTATACAGGCGTCTCAGCTCAACACGGGTACACCGAATTGCGGACAGATGTACGAGCTGTACGTCATCGCCGCAGTGGTTGTAGGCGGTACAAGTCTCTCCGGAGGTTCCGGCAAGATACTGGGCACGCTGATCGGAGCTTTCATCATCTCGGTAATCCAAAACGGCATGAACCTGATGGGCCTTGAGAGTTACACACAGAAGGTAGTGCTTGGTCTGATCATTCTCGCCGCCGTCCTGATGGACAAATTGCGCGGTCGTTCACCCTTTGCGTCGCTCAAGCTGCGATAGACGGGTGGAGTAACTGAGCCGGCGCGTTGCAGCATTCGTGGCTGCCCCAATCCTTCCGAGATGCGCCTCAGAGACTCGGAGGGACCGCTGTGGTACCGAGCAGGTATGCCCGGTGGCCTGAGGTGTGGGAGAAGCGATTCTCCCTCCTACTCGGTTTCTTAGTCCTCTACGACTGATTGGCCCGCCATCGTACGTCGTTGTTGTTGTCCGACCGCTTCAACATCCGGATCCGAGCGAGACGTTTTGCGTCGGAGAGCGACAAGAATTGTACTCAAATCCTTGCCTGGCAGCCTTGATGGCCACAATCGAGCCGCGCACACCGGAGTCATCGACGCCCTGCGGAGCCGGGCGGATCGCTGTAACGCATTTCCATGCAATGGTTTGCGACGCCGCCTCCGCTGTCGCGCCATGAGTTTGGCATTTCTCTTGCTCCTTCCTTAGTGTGGAGACCCAAGAGCTGCGGTATTTGTGAGGCTGTGGGGATATTGGGAGATGGGAGTCATGAGAACGGAACAAGGGTTTACGCTGGTTGAGTTGATGATCGTCGTGAGCGTGATAGGGATAGTCGCGGCGATAGCGATGCCCCAGTTGCTTCGAAACAGGATCTCGGGGAACGAGGCGGCGGCAGTGGGCGCTCTGAGAACGATAGTCAGTTCAGAGATACAGTTCCAGTCGGCGGGTTTCGTCGACCTGGACGCTGACACTCTTTACGACTACGGAACGCTCGCGGAGCTTCTGAATCCTCCGGGAGGCTCGGCCCCGTACATAGACGAGGTGCTTGCCACCGGTCAGAAGCAAGGGTATACTTTTACGCTGACAGTAGGAGACGAGGCCTACCAGGTGGTTGCGCGTCCCTTGGACCAGGGGCGAACGGGCGTGCGCAGGTTCTTCATGGATGAGAGCGGTGTGATACGATTCACCACCGACGGGTCCGACCCGACCGTTGCGTCGCCGCCGTTGAACCAGAGCTGATTGCAGATGTTTACCCTCGTGCTAACGTTAGCAGCAGCGATAGTGTACTGGATAATTGTGGGTCAGTCGAACCGTGCTTTCTTGCCCTGCGTGCTCCGGAAAACTCGTACCGATACTCGTTAAGAGCCATTATGGAACGGACGTTCCCATAGACGTCTGCAACCATTGCGGCGGCGTCTGGTTCGACGAGATGGAACTCTTCGCCGCAAAGCCGGACGAAGTGGAGGCGACCATCGCCCGCGCCGGAAACGATTCCGCCACCCGATTCACGAACCTGGTTCCTGCAACGGACTTGGACGAGATACAGCACGCAGCCAGCCGCATACTCATCTGTCCGCGATGCGCCCAGAGCTTAGGAGAAAGCACGGCGTTCGAGGTGATGCTGCACCTCTGCCCCGGCTGCGGCGGGATCTGGATAGGCAAACAGGAACTGATCGCTTTCAAAGCGAAGCAGAAAGAACGGATCGAACGGCAGCGCAAAGACGCTTTCGCTGCCGAATCAAAGGCATCCAGGCGGCGGGATCCCGCCGCCACATTCCACAACTACTTCAGCTCTTCGGCGGGCGAGAATCCGCTTGCTACGGACGGCACCGATTTCGCCACCGTTGCCGAGGACATACTCTACGGCCTCCTCTCGTTCCTATCCCTCTTTCTCCGCATCTAGCGCCCTCTATGTAGGCGCAGCCCACGAGCACGAACGAGAACAGGCGTCTCCGCTCGAGCGGAGCGGAGACAGCTTTAACAGGTTGGATTAGGCCGTTGCATCTGTGCCGCCGCTGGGGCGCGCGATTGACCGGACACCTATGCATCTGCAATAATAAGTTAGCGGTTTCCAAGGAAGACTTCTTCTTGCAGACGCGAGAGGTGTTTTGTAGGGACAACGTCGGAGTAATGGTAGCGGGAAACAGCGATTATTGGGAGGCGATAGATGTCCTACACCGAAGAGGTACTTGGATTAGTTGAAAAGCGAAATCCTGCCGAACCGGAGTTTTATCAGGCAGTCAAAGAAGTACTGGGTTCATTGAAGATCGTTCTCGACCGCAATCCGGAGTATGAGGAGGCGAGAATCCTCGAACGGTTTGTCGAACCAGAACGCGTGATCATGTTCCGTGTCCCTTGGATGGACGACAGCGGAACTGTCCAGGTAAACCGTGGGTTTCGCATCGAGTTTAGCAGTGCCATCGGCCCGTACAAAGGCGGGTTGCGGTTCCATCCAAGCGTCTATCTCGGCATTTTGAAGTTCCTGGCATTCGAACAAGTTCTTAAGAACGCCCTGACGACTCTTCCGTTGGGCGGGGGGAAAGGCGGTTCTGATTTTGATCCCAAGGGGAAAACCGAGGCGGAAGTCATGCGATTCTGCCAATCGTTTATGACCGAGTTGGCCAGGCATATCGGGCCGGACACCGATGTGCCTGCAGGTGATATCGGGGTTGGCGCCCGGGAGATCGGATTCCTGTTCGGCCAATACAAACGGTTGCGCAACGAATTCACCGGCGTGCTGACGGGCAAGGGGCTCGGGTGGGGCGGTTCTCTTATCCGGCCCGAAGCCACGGGGTACGGTGCCGCATATTTCGCGCAGAATATGCTCGCGACACGTGACGACAGCATCGAGGGCAAAATCTGCACCGTATCGGGTTCCGGAAACGTAGCGCAGTACACTGTCGAGAAGATCACTCAACTGGGCGGCAAATGTGTGTCGCTTTCTGACTCAAATGGAACCGTCTATGACCCTGCCGGCTTTGACGAAGAGAAGATTGATTACGTTATGGAACTGAAGAACATCCGCCGCGGCAGAATCAAGGAATACGCTGAGAAGTTTCCGGGCATAGAGTACCGCGAAGGCGCGCGGCCCTGGAGCATCAAGTGCGATTGCGCTTTCCCGAGCGCCACGCAAAACGAAATCTCGAGCCAGGACGCGCGCGATCTGGTGCAAAACGGCTGCTGTCTTGTCTGCGAGGGAGCCAATATGCCCAGTACACCGGAAGCGGTCGAACAGTTTGTCGCACATAACGTTCTGTTTGCCCCGGGCAAAGCCGCTAACGCCGGTGGCGTTGCGGTTTCGGGACTCGAGATGGCTCAGAATGCTCAGCACGTCACGTGGACCCGCGATGAAGTCGAGCAACGGCTTCGAGAGGTTATGGCCGCCATTCACACTCAAGCCTTCGAGGTAGCGGAACAATACGGCAAACCCGGCAACTATGTGGCGGGCTCGAACATCGCCGGGTTCATCAAAGTTGCCGACGCCATGCTGGATCAAGGGTTGGTCTAACCGTCCTCAATCGAGCGGGGCGACTCACCGCAAGGCGCGCATGCGAGAAGACAGGATGGCACAAGCAGATACGGAGTTAAGCACTGGACTTCCTGAACTCGACCGTTTGCTTCGCGGGCTGATGGCCGGCGACAACGTCGTCTGGCAGGTCGAGAGGATCGAGGACTATCTGGCCGTTGTCCAGCCGTATTGCTGCACGGCGGTGGCGAGCGGTAGAAAGGTCGTCTATTTCCGATTTGCCAGACACGACCCGCTTCTCGCAGAAGATTCCGGAGCGGA
>CAZGCA010000141.1:0-6118 GCA_964524145.1 uncultured bacterium
GAATCCCGCCCTCTCCGCCATAAGAACTTCAAGTTGTCCCGTCGTTCGATGCGTTCCGGCAACTCGCATTGACACCCGTTCTTTGTTCTGATATAGTGCCGATCGACCGAAGGATGCAAAGGACTGGGTATACGTGGGCGCGATAATCGATAAGTTGGCCGAATTTGCGTTTCCCATTACAATTGTTTTTGTGGTTGGGGCCGGGTTTGTGGGGTCGTTGATCTCCGGTCGCGCTAGAGACCGGTGCCTCAAAGGGTTTCACGGCTTCTTCGTCACGCTGGAAACCTCTCGCGGCAAGAAGGTATGGGGACGGCTCCACGTATCCCCGACCGGCTTGGAACTCTCGTACCTGGACGACTACTACGACGGCGATCATATCGAAACCAGCTTTATACTCTACAAGGAAGAGTTTCCCGGCAAGCTGTTCCTGCTGTCACGCAACTACGACGACCTGAGCGAACAGGAACAGAAGAAGCGGCTCGCCATCCTGGACAAATCGTACAAGCCATCGTTCTTCCGCCGGACGCGCCGCCGCTTGACCAACACGGTCTCCACCGTGAAAGATTCGCTTACGAAGGCGCTGAATATGTTGTTGGGTCAGGCGAAGAAGCGTGGCGGCATGGCAGGCGCGGTACTGTCTACCCAGGAGAAGGAGGCGTCCGTGCTGGGTCATATGGTGGTGGGCTACGTGGGGACTTCTTACGAACCGCTGCTCGAACGTCGTGTCGGCAGCAAGATCGTGGTCGAGATAACCAGGGGCGACGAGACAACCGAGCATGTGGGGGTGTTGAAGGAATACTCGAGCGATTTCCTCGAGATAATGGACATCGTGTTCACCGACCGGGACGTTGTTCGCGTCGAACAAGGGAAAACCGTCGAGAGGCAACGGGGCGTGATCTGTTCTCTGGACGCCGGTACCCTGAAAGTCCGGAACGAAGGGACCGCTCCGTTCACCGTGGACAAGATCGTCGCCTCCGACGAGATCCCGGCAGGAGTGGAACTGGGGCCGGGCGAGGAACACCAGTGGGCGCTCAGCTCGGCTGACCAGCCGGTAGAGGTGGATTACGTCTCCGAGCGGCACGCCGACATCGTCGTACCGCGCGCTCATGCTATCGTACGGCACCAGTCCGAGCGCGTGGAATCGTTGCAACTCGGCAAGCTGCTCAACCGTTAAGAGGATGGAGTCGATGCCGACGGGACTCACGGAATTGCCGCATAACAAGAAAGACCCGGGCGAATCGCCCGAGACGAAGCCGTTGAGGCCGCTCAGCATCATATTGCTCGCGGCGATATTCACGATGCTTCTGCTTGGGCTCAGCTACTATTACATCAGGAAATCCCCCGATAAGCTGGCCTACTATCTCATCGCGCAATTCGTGTTCTTCTTCCTTGTGACGATTCTGGCCATCGACGACGCTGTGAAGCTGTACGACCACTACATCGAGCGTAAGCGGGTGATCTACAAGGATACTGTCGGGGAGGAGTCGTTCCGGAACGAGCTCGAACGCAGAGAGGCCGAGGCCAAGAGAGAGAAACTCTCCAAGGACAAGAACGAGAGGCCGACGTGTTGACATTCGCTGAACGCTATTTGAGAACGTGCCGTTGGTTGCTGGCGGTCTGCACCGTCGGGCTCTTTTCTGTCGCGGCGGACGGTCAGGAACTCGAGGACAGGGTAACCGAGCACGTGCTCGATAACGGCATGAAATTCCTGCTTGTCGAACGGCACGAGACCCCGGTGTTTTCCGCATACATCATCTTCAAGGCAGGGTCGGTCGACGAGCCCGCCGCGCAAAGCGGTATCGCGCACATGTTCGAACACATGGCGTTCAAGGGCACGACCACTATTGCCACGAAAGATTACGCCAAGGAGAAACCGCTGCTCGACGAGGTCAACCGGATCGGCCGCGAGCTCACCGACGAACAGCTCAAGGGCGAGAACGCCGATCCGGAAAAGGTCGAGAAGTTGCTCGAGGAGCTTGCCGAAGCTGCGAAGAAACAGAGCGAGCTTATCGTGAAGGACGAGCTCGACGAGATATACTCCCGGAACGGCGCTGATATGCTTAACGCGGGAACCGGTGCCGACACGACCACGTACTATGTGAGCCTGCCCTCGAACAGGCTCGAGCTCTGGGCGTCGCTCGAATCCGACCGGCTCATCAATCCCGTGCTGCGCGAGTTCTACTCCGAGCGCGACGTGGTCATGGAAGAGCGGAGGCTGCGCTACGAGACGAGCCCGTTCGGCAAGCTGATGGAATCGTTTCGCGCGGCAGCGTTCGTTGCGCACCCGTACGGCGACCCGACAATAGGATGGAGCTCGGATATCGCAGGGCTTACCGTCGAGGACGCCGAATCGTTTCGCACGCGGTACTACGTTCCGCACAACGCGGTCTGCGCCATCGTCGGCGATATCGATACGGAAGCAACCATAGAACTTGTCGGGAACTACTTCGGGCGTATCCCGAAAGGAGAGCCCGCGCGCGACAGAATTACCGACGAACCCGCGCAGGAAGGCGAACGGAGAACGGACGTACAGTTCGATGCACAACCGCAACTGCTTATCGGCTACCACAAACCGACGTTGCCGCATTTCGACGACTACGTCTTCGACGTGGTGGACAGTATTCTGAGCCGGGGCAGGAGTTCGCGTCTGTACGAGAGTCTGATCAAGGAACAGCAGGTGGCAGTCGCTGTCGAGACGTGGCAGGGGTTTCCGGGCGCCAGGTTCGACAACCTGTTCGTATTCAGCGCGACGCCGCGCCACCCGCATACCGCGCAGCAACTCGAGGACGCGATCTACGCTCAAATCGAGAAGCTCGTGCAGGATCCGCCGTCCGACAAGGAGATGCAGAAGGTCAGGAACCAGTTGCGCGCGGATTTCGTGCGCGACCTCGACTCGAACAGCGGGCTTGCGTCGAAGCTGGCGTACTTCGAGGCGGTCGGAGCAGGCTGGCGATATGCGGTAACCCACCGCGAGATGATCGAGAAGGTCACCAGAGAGGACGTGGTGCGTGTCGTGAACCAGTACCTGACCAAGGCCAACCGGACAGTGGCAACGCTCGTGCCTGTCGAAGAGAAGCCGCCTCCGCCGGTCGCCGAACAGGAGGGTGCGACATGAGACGTGCCCGTTTGTTGCCGATTATGCTCTTGCTCGCGGTGTGTCTATGCGGCGCGAAACGGCCGGACGACGTGCCCATCCCCGAGTTGACGTTCAGCCCGCCCAAGACCGAGCGGCTCGTGCTCGACAACGGTATGGTGGTTCACCTGCTCGAAGACCACGAGCTACCGCTTTTCGACGTCGTCGCGTACTTTCGTACAGGCAGCATATACGACCCTGAAGACAAGATTGGTCTGGCCGGGCTGACGGGGGTGGTGATGCGCACGGGCGGCACAGAAACCATGACCGGCGACGAGATAGACGAGGAACTCGAGTTTATGGCCGGGTCGGTCGAGACGTCGATCGGGATCGAAGCAGCCATCGCGTCGTTGTCCGTTCTCAAAGACGATATCGACCGAGGGATCGAGATATTCGCCGACGTGGTGCGCAACCCCGCGTTTCGCGACGAGAAGGTCCAGCTCGCAAAGAACCAGGCGCTCGAGGGCATACGGCGCAGGTACGACACTCCGGGAGGTACCGCCGCCGCGGAATTCCCGAAACTGGTCTACGGTGCTCGAAGCCCCTGGGCTCGGCTCTCGACCGTTTCGACTGTCGAGAACGTTGTCCGCGCCGACATGGTAGCGTTCCACAAGAAGTACTTCCATCCCAACAACATGATACTCGGTGTAGCCGGCGATTTTGATTCCAAAGAGATCGTCTCGAAGATCGAGCGCGTCTTTGCCGGCTGGGAACAGGCCGAGATAGCGTTTCCCGACGTCGGGCTCATCGAGAAACGGTTTGCCGGGTCCGTCCACCATATCCAGCGCGAGATCAACCAGAGCAACATCCGCATGGGACACTTCGGTCTGCGCCGCCACAGTCCCGAACGGTACGCTGTCAACGTGCTCAACTACATTCTCGGTCTCGGCGGGTTCACCTCGAGGCTGATGCGCGAGGTGCGCTCGAACCGCGGCCTTGCCTACAGCGTCGGCGCACGGCTCGGTGCCGGAACCGACTGCGGGCTCTTCTACGCTGTCTGCCAGACAAAGGGCGGCACCACCCGCGAGGCTATCGACGTGATGACCGACGTGATAGGAAGCGTGACCGAAGAGGTTGTGACCGACGAGGAACTCAAGACCGCGAAAGACACGTTGCTCAACAGTTTCGTGTTTAACTTCCAGTCCAGCACACAGGTGGCGAGCCAGCGCGTGCGGCTCGAGTTCTTCGGGTACCCGGACGACTACCTCGAAACGTACCAGGCCAACACCGCCGCCGTCACCGCCGAAGACGTGCTGAACGCCGCACGCAAGTATCTCCATCCGGACACGATGACCATCCTCGTCGTCGGCAACTCGAACGAATTCGACAAACCGCTCTCCGAGCTCGGCCCGGTCAAAGAGATAGACATCGAAGCGCTCAAACAAGCTCGCTAAACAGGCCACCCGCCACGTTCACTGTTTCTGATCCGAAAAAAGCCTTTCTTTCGTGCTCCTGCTCGTGCTCGCAATCGTAATCGAAACCCTCGAAGCCAGCCCCTATCCTCATTCCCGTCCCCCTTCGTCGTTCCCGCGAAAGCGGGAATCCAGGCTCCCGCCCGTTGCATTCCTCATTGTCCGTTGTCAGTTTTACATTTCAGCTTGCTCTGCCCCTCCCCTCTGTCATTCTGAGCAAATGCGAAGAATCTCCACGCGCCCCGGCACGGGGCGCAGGCGGGTAGCCTGGGGTGGAGCGAAGCGACACCCCAGGAACATCAACCAAACCCACGACCGCCCCAGCCGGGCGGTGGAACACATGCAACTGCACAAATCCAACCTGCCAAAGCTGCCTCCGCTCCGCTGGAGCGGAGACGTTTGTTCCCGTTCGTGCTCCTGGGGTAGCGCGGGCCGCGACTGCGTCGCCGCGGCCGCTCACCCCAGGCTACCTGCCATTGCCCCTGCGGGGCATCTGGGTGCTGTTCTTGATCGACGTATTGCCGATTGAAGAACTTGACTCGTTCGTTGAGTTTTGCGCCCGTATAGACGGCTAGAAGCGGCGGCCGACGCCAGGCATTATCAAGCGGAAGCAACGGCCCGTACACGTCATTGCGAACCCCGCATGAGCGGGGTGTGGCAATCTCATCCGAGGCAGTAACCTTCCCCTTGTCGTGATTACCACCTCGCTCGATGCTCCCGGCCCATCCCTTTCCGTCGTTCCCGCGAAAGCGGGAATCCCGGCCCCCGCCTCCCGCATTCCCCATTGTCCGTTGTCAGTTTTAGATTTTAGCTTGCTTCCCCTCCTGGTTATCAGTTGACAAAAACAAGCAGTTTTCGTGGTTCGGGCCATCGTCACTGCCGCGATCCGAAAAAAGTTCTTGACAAAATGCCGCGTTCGGGTCTATTATGGTTTATAGGAAGTGGAAGGGTCTGTGACTCTCCAAGAATGCGGGAGGATGTTATCGCCTACCAAGCGGTACATTCGTAACGTTGCACAATCTCAAAGGGGGTGGTGTGATTCCATATCGGCCTATGAACGTTTCCAATGCTCGTGTAATGTGACATTCCGGGAATCAGTCTTGCGAACCGCGGCAGCGTGCCGCGTGCAGAAGAAGGAGGAGCAGCAATGAAGCATTATAAGTTCGTACCACTGTTAGTAGTCGCGATGGTGTGCGTGGCAACTCTGGCCTGGGGACAACCGGCTGAGAACTTCTTTGGCATAATCCTTGGCCCTGCAGGAGAACTCGACGACCAGATCGGAACCGGTGACTGGCCCGATTTTTACTACTACCCGGACACGGGCTGGTGGAACATGTGGTTCTTCGACCACCTCTACCACCCGTTCAGGACGAAAGAGATGTCGCTGGAGTTCTTTTACATCCGGGCAGCCGATGGGGTAACCCCGTGGGCGGTGGAGATCGCGTTCAACTGGAGTTCAGAGGAGTACATGAACCCTGACGAACCGCCTATTCCGCCTATCACTCCGGAGGACGAAGCGAGGTACATCAGGCGCCAGGTTGTCATCCCGTGGGGCGAGTACATCGACCCGTTG
>CAZGCA010000142.1:0-5710 GCA_964524145.1 uncultured bacterium
ATCTATTATAACATATCCAACCTTCACACTCAATGCCTTAAGTTAGCGCATATGCCCCAAGGCAGAGAGCGTTGTCTCTTTGAGCTTTCTGATAAGGTACAGTTCTGTCTACCAAGCAGTTGCTGGTACACATCGAGATCGCGCGGTTGGACGAACCGATTAGAACGCGGGAAGTCCGGGGTTGGATGCCGGCACAATGGCGTTCCCTTCGATCTCGATGAGCCATCCCGGACGGCAGACGGGGGCCACAAGGGTCTCAAATGGAAGATCGCCGAAACGCTCCCGCATCTGCTGCCTGGCCACTGCCTGATCGTTCGGGTCACGGACGTATGCGATAACAAAGCACATGTCGCTGAGCGCGGCGCCGGCTTGTTTCAACAACGCTTCGATGTTCTCGATTGTGCGGTCAAGCTGGCGCGACACGTTCCCGGGATACAGGATATTGCCTTCGGGATCGATGCTTGCCGTGCCCGAGATGATGACATGCTTCCGGTCGCGGTAGGCAACCGAGGTCGCACGTTCGAATGTCACCCCGTAAGCGTGCGGCGGGCCGAGGTAGTCGGGCGCTTCCGGATGCGCAATCTGTTCGGGTCGCACGCCTGAGATTGCGTACGCGTCCATGGTCACCTTGGCGTCGACATTCGTTGACGAGCCCCCGATCCCCGTGCTGGCGATGAAGTGGGTATCGGGTGTCAGCCCGCGTTGGGCGAAGAACTCTCTCCGAGCGACCACCATCCCGTTGTAGTTCACGTCGATGTTCTCTACGAACAGCCAGGTGCGGATAACATTGTCAGCCAACGACAGTCCCCGGGCCTGGAGCAATGCGTCGTATTCCTCGAAGACGCGCCATGTCTGATCGTAGGACGTCTTGCCTGTCACGCCTGTTACACCGGTCGTCCAGTGATGGGAAAGCCCGTCTCGCCTCAGCGTCAAGGACGAGTCCTCGAGTGCCTTGTCCAGTTCAGTGCCGGAGTCCTTCACATGGTAAGCGTGAAGCGCCACGTCTGCCGGAGGAAGAGGAGGCTGGCAGACCCACGACACGGCACACGGTTCGTCCGTGCGGCCTCGGCGGGACAATGGCCGGGCTTCGAGCGCGGCGGCCTGGTTCGGCAGGTCAGTGCAGAAGAAGCGCCTCAAAAGCGCCGTTCGCGTATCCAATCCCATGGAATCGAGAGCGTTTTGGTACGCACGGAATACCCATTCCAATTGGGTATCGATAGTCCCACATTCTGTGGGGCGTATAATCAGGTGATACTCATCCACGCCGCCTGGTCCCGCAAAACGCGAAATGTTGGCCAATGCGGGAAGGCTGCCGCAGTCAAAGGAGCAGAAATCCATTCGGGACATCCCTTCTGTTCGCCATCCCGTCAAGCCAGTACAGACGCCGGTTCACAGTCGTGCCCTTCGCGTTTTCGATCATTTGTTCGCGCCAGGCTTACCAGCGTTCATTGCCGCGACCGGTCACGTTGCGTTCCTTAGCCACGATACTCGGTCGCCGCGGTACGGAGGTAGAAACGGCATATGCTTTGGAGTCTTATCGTTGCACGATCTCGAGAGGCATGGCCGGCAATACGCCGAGAGAGACACGTCTTCTCTGTGGCGCTTTTCCGCCTCGGCCGGCCACCTCAGTTTCCATGAACGCTTCGACAATCATGTTGTCCGCGAACCCGGGCTCCAACGCATCGCCATCGGCATTTAGACGGAACGCCAGGCCACCGGGCACAACGGTCACCTCCTGAAGGGTCAACCCCTCGGGCGGTTCGCTGAGTTCCAGCTCAACCTCTCGGAGCTTCGGATGCTTCGGAGCTCTGATCCGCACTTGCGTCGTGCCGCCCGCGGGAACCCGGACACTATCGCTGTCGGCCAGTCCAAACAGCCGTCCGCGAAACCTCGGCTTCCTTACCGAGACAACAAGCTCCTGGCACGGTGCCAGGTGCCGGTACAAAAATGCCTGCATCATATCTTCAGAAGGAACGACGGGACGGCTGACCGTTTGTCCGCCGATCAGGGCTCGACCCTCCAGCCGCAACGCGACCGGCCGACCCGTGGGCCGGAGGGGCGCCTCCAGAGTCATGCGGACGCTGTCCTGTCCTCGAGGAATCCTCCCTCCGTTCAGTGCGAAACCAGCGGGCGCGTCTTTCAACACCAATTCGATATCGCCGTCGAATCCGTCCTTACGCAACGCGTGCACGCAGAGGGGAACGAACCCGGCGGCGGGCACGTTGATGGTCGAGGGCGTCATGCGGAGCGTGAAATCGTGCCGCGGCGGCGAGATGCGCAACCGATAGCCGTATGCAGCGCCTCCATGATGCTGAGCATCTGCCAGATGTATACAGTAAACCCCGTCCTCCGGAAGCCGGGCACGTAGATACGAATCGGCGTGGTGTGTCAGTAATCCCATATCCCTGTGCAGGTGGCCTTCCTTTTGCATGTCGTCGTCGTTCCAGTCCAGCACGGTTCCCGATGCGTCGGTAAGCCGCAGCAGCGAGTCCAACGGGGAGTGCAACCTGCGAGCACACACCTCAGCCACCACTTCGTCGCCGGCGTGTCCCTCGAACAGGAACACGTCGACATCATCGGTCCCTGCAATGCGACCGTTGACAGTTCGAGGCAGGCTGATCCGTTGCGCGTTCCGCACGATGGCGTTGGGCTCGGTTTCGCTGCACTCGGGCATGGCACCCACGGCATACGTGACGCTGTCGGTAACCCATTTACCTTGACGCAATGCCGTCCGGCGGACGCGTTCGCCGCTCGGTCGAGTGTCGAGGAACAGCTGGTTCCGGGTAAGGTTCCATCCGGTGATCGACGCGACCGTAGTAACACCCGCTCGGCCGCCCAACGGGTACATCCCCGTGATGAACGGTTGTTCCCCCACGGCGATCCGATACACGAAATCCTCTCTTCCGCGATGGATCGAGTCGCGGACCTCCAACTCGTACACCCCGTTCGCGGGAATCTTGTAGAACAGCACCGGGTCGGGATCAAACCGGTAATCATCTGCAAAAGCCACTTCGTTGCCCTTGGCGTCGTAAAGGGTCAGTGTTGCCTGGAACCAACCGGGCACAGCATCCGCCAAATAGGGAATCAGCCGGCGGGCATTCACTTGCATGACAAGCTGTTGTCCTCGCTTCGCCCTGAAGCGGAAGCGATCGATGTCCCCGGGCATGATCTGTCCGTTCAGTAACACGGGCAGAGAAATCGGGCGCGCCTTCGGCAGCTTCGCATTGGGAATGATTCTCGAGTCGTTAGGTTCGAGCTCACAGACTTCGGGCAGTTGACCAACTTGGAATACCATGGGATTGGTCAGTCCGAGTGGCGTTTCGATCCGCAACTCACGGTCGCCGGGCGCCGCATTGGAATCGATGCTGACCTCGATCAGCACCATTTCGGCAATCTGTGTGTTGAGCTGTCTCTTCCATCTGGGGAAAAAGAGCTGATGTACTAGATGTTGCAGTTCTCTTAGACTCTTATCTTCCAGGTTATACAATAACGGATGCTCGACGGGTCTATAGGGCGACTTCCGTGTGTTATCCTTCTTCGTTGGGGTTTCGTTTTTCGCTGCCGCGGTACTCTCCGCGCCCTTTCTTGGAGTGGGTTTCCCCGCGTCCTTTTGAGCCGGACCGCTCCCGGGAGGCCTCAGCCGCCGACCTTTCCCGGGCAGCTCGGCCAACCGCTTTTCTCTCACCATTTCCAACCGTTTCTGGAGCTCCTCGCGCTGTTCTTTCTGGATATTCCTGACCGGTCTGTAATGCTTAATAACCTTTGCGTGCACGCCGTCACCGGATACGAACACTTTTCTGGCGCCTCTGAGCAACTGGCCGCCGGCCGTGACATGAAACACGTCTCCTCGTTGCCCGCCGCTGGGGTAGAGATAGCCGATATTTGGCTCTCTTTGAGTCGACTGGCCCCACGCGCTTGTAGCATACAAGGTTGCGAGCACGACGAGAGCTGGTTTGGAGAGTCTCATGAGACCATGATCTCCTTCAGGCGTCCGCCGCTCTTTGTGCCGGCTTCAGCCGACGGCAGAACACGAACATCCAATCTCCGGGGATTGGGCAACGGTCCGTCGGGATCGATTCCGAGCAGTTCGTACATGCTCCCGATCAGGTCGCACGGATATACAGGACGTTCCGCCACTTCTTCGCCTTTCGCGTCCGAGGCACCGACGACGCGCCCGCCTTTGAACCCGCCGCCGGCAAGCACCGCAGAGAAGCACTTGCCGTAGTGCCCGCGACCACCGTTCCAGGGCGGGTTCCACTGGACGGTCGGAGTCCGTCCAAATTCGCCGCTCCACCACACAATCGTGCTGTCGAGCAGGGCGCGATCGGCCAAGTCCTGCAACAACGTGGCCATGCCCTTGTCCATTTCGGGCAGCTTCCGTCGCATGGTCTCGAAATGCTGTTTGTGGGTATCCCACCCCTTGTAGTTGATGGTGATATAGGGCACACCGTGTTCGACCAGCCGACGCGCCATCAGGCAGGACTGCCCAAACGTATTGCGGCCGTACCGCTCTCGCACGTCGTCCCCCTCTTCGGACAGATCGAACAGCTTTCTGGCCTCGCCGAACATGAGACTGTACGCATTCTCCTCGCAATCGTCGAGCAGAGCAAAGTGCGGGTTGTCCGGCATAGCCTGCCCGAGCGTGTCGAGCGTATGGAGCAGTTCACGCCGTCCGCGCTGGCGATCATCGGAGACGCCTTCCGCGACGATTCCCTCCACTACGAACGGGTCCCGATTGGGATCGCCGCCGGTGGCAAACGGTTTGTATTGCTGCCCAAGGAAACCCGCCTCGGAAAAACGGCCTTGAGGCTGGGTCAACACAACGTAAGGCGGGGCCAGCCCTTCATACCCGTGATCGTACCCTTTGAACATCGACACGACAGCCCCAACACACGGGTAGACCAGCCTCCCGGGATTGCGGCCGGTCTGCACTATATACGATGCCGTCTCATGAGCGTTCACGCCGTGGGTCATGCTGCGGATGATGGCATATTTGTCAGCCTGTTGCGCCAACAGCGGCAGCTGATCGCTGATCTGTATTCCATCGACATTGGTGGGGATCGCTTTGTTGAAAGGGCCGCAGTAGTCGTGGCCCGCGTCCGGCTTGGGGTCGAAGGTGTCTAGCTGTGATGGTCCGCCCCACATCCAGATCTGGATCACCGACTTTGCCCGTGCCGGCTCGGGCGTAATCCCGGCAAGAACGTCACGATTCCCGACCAGTGTCAGTCCGGCCGCACCTAGAAATCCCCGTCTCAACGCTTCGCGGCGTGTTATGCCGTTTGCGGTCTTTCGCTCGCGCATGCTTGCATCCTCGCTTCTCGTCAATCCAGCTAATGCCGGTATAGAAACTCCTTCGTGTTGATCAACGCCCATGACAGATCGCTCACCGCCTGTCGCGTGCCTAGCCCGCTGGTTCGAGCGTACTTCTCACTATCGGCAATCTCGGCTTGCGTTGGAGGACGCGATAGGATTTTGAGGTACATCGCAGTGATCAGGAAGCGACTGTCCCCTTTGGCAGTCCTCATGAGTTCGCGTAACCACCAACTGCGTTCGATTTTCTTCTGAATATGAGTTGAATTAAGCAGGTGCAGCCGCTGCGCGTCCGTGGGCTGGTTGTTCCGTTCGGATTCCAGGCCGGTATCGCGCGGGGGACGGCCGAACATCTCGAGAAACTGGCTGGTAATGCTGCCGTCCGCCAGCAGGATGGTGC
>CAZGCA010000143.1:0-5604 GCA_964524145.1 uncultured bacterium
AACTCCAGGCCCAGGAATAAATTCCTGGGCTACTATCGGTCGTTCCCTACGGGACGGATTCCGATAGGGAAACTGAAGCATTCGGCAAGTGTTTTGTCCCCGAATGTTCTTCAGGTGAGGTATGCGGGCTAGCTTTTCAGGCCTGTCTGGGCGTAGATCCGATCAATATCAACCGAGTTCTCGACCAGTTCGACCGCCCTCTCAAGCTTCTTCTCGTCCCTGATACTCAGCTGGCCCATGACGGCATCGCACTTGTCGACCGTGGTCCCCGTATCGTCCTTGACAACCATTATCGGCACGCCGGCTTCCTCGGCCCGCGCGACTATCCGCTCGTCAGGGTACAGGTCGCCCGTCAGAATAAGGCATTTCGTCGACGTCTCGAGCGCTGCAAGCTGAATATCCGCCCGGTCACCGCCCGTTATCACCGCCTTGTTCGATACACGACGGAAATAGCGTAACGCTCTCTCCTCGTTCATCGCCCCGATGCTGAACCGCTCGACCAGTTCACCGAGCTTCTCCTCGCAGCAGAGCAGGTCGCCGTTCAGCGTGGTCATCAGTTGCCCGACACTCACCGCGCTCAGCACCGGGTCTTCCTCGAGTATTCCGAGCACCGGTACGTCGTGCTTCTCGAGAAACGGCGCTGCCAGGTCACGGACCGTCTCAACCTTGCCTGGAGCTATGCGGTTCACAATGATCCCAAGAAGCGAATCGCCGAGAATGTGCCGTGCTGCGAGCGCGTTGTCCACCGACTCACCCACATAGCCGAACCGGTCTGTCAGAATGACGCAAGCCCCGACCGCCTTGATGAAATCGAGTTCGCCGCAGCCGAGAAACATCCCGTGATGCAGGTTGCCGAGACCGTTGATCAGCACCACGTCTTTGCCGTCGGCGATGCGTTTGAAGGCGTCGATGGTCTTCTTCTGCAGACCGCGGACCTCGCCTTTCAACGCGCGCATAATGAGACCCTCACGCATCACTACGGGACAGATGTCCGCGAGACGGTCTTCCACCTTGAGCGTGTCGCGAAGAAAGAGGATGTCCTCGTCCGTGAGCGTGCCCTCCGCGTCCACCGGAAACACGCCGACCGGCTTGAAGCAGCCGACCTTCAACCCATCGTTCTTGAAGTGTACTCCCAGGCCGAGGCACACAACGTTCTTGCCAGAGAATTTCGAACTTGAACCGACAAACAGAGGTATCACGATTTGTCCCCTCCCGTGATAGTGAGCCGCGCGTCCACCGCAACTGGCTCTCGTCCTTTCGGAAAAACCGAAAGAGGATTAATGTCCAACTCAACGATCTGAGGGAAATCCGTCACCAGCTGCGACAGCCTCAACACCGAATCTACGATTGCGTCTATATCCACAGGTTTCTCGCCGCGCGCACCGCGCAACAGGCCGTACGATTTTATGCCCCGGATCATCTCGACGGCCTCTCTTCGATCCACGGGACCCACGCGAAAGGTCACGTCCTTGAGCACTTCGACATATATCCCGCCAAGCCCGAACATAAGCAGCGGCCCGAACTGCGGGTCACGCATCATGCCGAGTATGACCTCCTTGCCTCCCGCCACCATCTCCTGGATGCTGACGCCCCACAGCTGTGCCTCCGGCATGAGCCGTTTGGCGCGGGTCGTCATGTCGTGGAACGATTGCCACACCTCTTCCGAGTCGGCCAGCCCGACTTTCACGCCGCCTATGTCCGACTTGTGCAGGATCTCCGGCGAGACGATCTTCATCACCACCGGATATCCCATCTTCTCGGCCGCGAACTTCGCATCATACACCGTCCTGGCCAGGAGGCTGCCGGGCACTCTGAACCCGTATGCCTGGATAACCTGGCGCGCGTCCTGTTCGCCCAGACTGAGCCTCCCTTCGGATAGCGCGTCCGCGAGCACGCGCTCGACGGCTTCCGTGTCGACGTCGAACCGCTCCAGCTTTCTCTCGGGCATCTTGCGCTGTTCGCTGTAGCTGCACATGGCGTCGAAAGCCGCCACTGCCCGTTCGGGATACGGGAAGTTGGGCACCTTCTCCTCGCGCAGGAAGTCTACCGCTTCGGCGATCTTCAAGCCACCCATGAAACTCGTCAGGACCGGTTTCTCACCATTCGTGTTTGATACGATCACTTGTGCGGTGTCGACCGGTTCGGTCATGTCCTGCGGGGTGAGCAGCACGAGCATTCCGTCCACGCCCGGGTCAGCAGCCACCGCATCGAGTGCGACCTTATACCTGTCCGCTGCTGCGTCACCTATTACGTCAACCGGGTTGTACACCGCCGCAGTAGTCGGGAGGTTGGACCGAAGCGTGTCTATGGTGTTCTTCTCGAAACCAGCCAGCTTGACGTTCGTGCGTTCGGCAGCGTCCGCCGCGATGATGCCCGGTCCGCCGGCGTTGGTGACGATCGCCAGCCGGTTGCCTGCCGGCACGGGCTGATAGGCAAACGCGAGCGCGAAATCGAACAGTTCCTCGATCGTCTTCGCTCGTATGACGCCCGACTGGTGGAAGGCTGCGTTGAACGCGTTCTCGGAACCCGCGAGCGTGCCCGTATGCGACGACGCCGCGCGCGCTCCCGCTTCGGTCCCGCCGGATTTCACCATCACAATCGGCTTCTTCTTTGAGACCTCGCGCGAGACCTCCATGAACTTCTGCCCGTCCTTGACGCCTTCGATGTACCCGAGAATCACGTCCGTACCATCGTCATCGCCCAGCACGCTCAACATCGAGACTTCGTCTATGTCGGTCTTGTTTCCCAGACTCACGAATTTCGAGAATCCGACCTTCTCGGCCAGCGCCCAGTCCAGTATTGCCGTGCACAGCGCGCCCGATTGAGAGAAGAAACCGATCTTGCCCGGCGCAGGCATGCCCGGCGCAAACGACGCGTTAAGCTTCGATGCAGTATCTATTAGTCCCAGACAGTTCGGTCCCAACACACGCATGCCGTTTTCGTCTATCTTCGCCTTAAGC
The DNA here is from genome assembly GCA_964524145.1 of uncultured bacterium. Classification (GTDB taxonomy): domain Bacteria; phylum Hydrogenedentota. The sequence continues at coordinate 2,961 of CAZGCA010000143.1, forward strand.
TCCCGCTCGAGCTTCGCTCCTTCCGGACCCGTTTCCTTGAATCCGGCTGTGATGATGATCGCAGACGCGGCACCTTTTGCACTCGCTTCGTCTATCAGCGAGAGCACCACCTTCGGAGGCACTACGAAAACCACAAGATCCACCTGCTCGGGGATGCTCGAAATGTCCGGGTAACATTTGAATCCCAGAATCTCGTCTGATTTCGGGTTTACAGGGTAGACGGCACCCGCAAAACCGGCCCGTTTGATGTTCCTCAACGTGACATGGCCGACCTTGGCCTCGTCTCGCGACGCACCTATCACTGCAACCGATCGGGGAGAAAAGAGAGTGTCGAGCATTACTGGGACTCCACCGACAATGGGCCTCCGGTGTCAGACGCGTTATCGCCGCCCGCCACGCTGCCATCCCCTTGGGGACTAGCCGCCCGTCAAGCCCTCCATGCGCAGTTTGAGGTCTTTGGGACTCGTAGCGTTCTCAAGAGCTTCTTCTTCCGAGATGGTTGTCGCTTTCCACAGATCGTAGAGCGCCTGGTCGAATGTCTGCATCCCGTAGGTGCTGTAGCCGTCCTCCATCAGCTTCGTCATCTCGCCGAACCCCGCACCTTTCATCAGGTATTCGCGCACCGTCAGGTTACCGATAAGCACCTCGGCTGCTACCGTTCGACCGGTGGCTTCCAACTTGGTCACGAGACGTTGCGAGACGATGCAGCGCAGCACGGCCGCCAGCATCTTGCGTATGGGTTCCTGGTGGTACGGCGGGAAGAAGTCCATGATGCGGGTAAGTGTCTCAACCGCGTTTACCGTGTGGAGCGTGCTGAAAACCAGATGGCCTGTCTCCGCCGAACTGAGCGCGGTCTCAACAGTCTCGGCGTCCCGCATCTCGCCGATGAAGATGACGTCCGGGTCCTGCCGCAGCGCGGCTCGCAGGGCCATCTTGAAACTCTCGGTATCGATACCCACCTGCCTCTGGCTCACGATACCCGTTTTGTCCTTGTGCACAAACTCTATCGGGTCTTCTATCGTAACGATGTGGTCGGCCCTGGTCGAGTTTATCTTGTCTATCATGGCGGCTATTGTCGTTGATTTGCCCGAACCTGTCGGGCCCGTCACGAGAATTATCCCGTTCTTGCTGTTGCAGACATCGTCGAGAACTTTCGGAAGGTTCAAGGCCTCGATAGACGACACCTCCATCGGTATCAGCCTCAGCACGATTCGTATCTCGCCTTGCTCCTGACAAACGTTCACGCGGAACCGGACAACATCCTGCAGTGAGAACCCTGTATCGAGCTCCTTCTCTTTCTTGAACCGTTCGATCTCGTCGTGTGAGGCTATCGAGGCGAGCGCCGTCTCCATGTCGTCGGCAGTCAGAAGCGGGCCCTCGACCCGTCTCAGCTCCCCATCTACACGCAAGATAGGCGGGTTGCCCGTCTTCAAATGGATGTCAGACGCGCCCTCATCGTTGGCTTTGTGCAACAACCCCTCTAGATCCAGCATTCGCCTGCCCTATCGGTTGTCTCCGTTCTTGCCGGCACGGATGCGCATCTCGACAGTGTCCTCTCAAACTCCGATAGCAAGGATACCATAGCATCAGAACTCATTACAAGGTTGTTCTGTGCACGAAACTGTGACGCGCCCGGCAGCCCTTTGAGGTATTGGGGGAGTTGCCTGCGCATCTCGCGCACTGCTCGCCCCTCACCTTTGAACTCGACCGCCAACCTCAAATGCTCTTTGGCGAGCGCGATCCGCTCAGCAGGCGACGGCTCCGCCGCGGCACCACCGTTGCCGAGCCGATCCCGGATCTGAGAGTAGAGCCACGGGTTGCCTATTGCGGCCCGGCCCACCATGACTCCCGCGCAACCTGTCTGCTCGACCATCTCCGCCGCGTCTTCCGCCGACCGGACGTCCCCGCTTCCGACAACAGGGATCGAGACGGCGCAGACCGCCGCACCTATCAGAGACCAATCGGCCCGCCCGCTGAACCCCTCCTGCGCCGTACGCGGATGAACGGTGATAGCCGCCAGGCCGCAGTCCTCAGCCATCTTTGCCAGGTCGACGACGCATATCGAATCGCGGTCCCAGCCGGATCGCACCTTGACCATCACCGGCAACGTCGATGCGCGCGCAACCGCCTCCATGACCTTTCTCGCAGCACCGAGATCCTTCAAAAGCGCTGCGCCACCGCCGTTCTTCGTCACCTTGCGCACGGGGCAGCCCATGTTGATGTCAATGGCATCAACCTCCGAACCGCTCACGACCTCGGCCGCTCCCGCCATCGAATCCGGGTTGCTCCCGAAAAGCTGTGCGGCTACCGGATGCTCTTCCGGCGCGACCGCAAGCATCTCGACGGTACGCCGGTTGTGGCGCACCAGCCCCTCGACGCTCACCATCTCCTGCCACACCATGGCTGCGCCAAACCTGCGTGCCAGGACTCGATACGCCATGTCGCTCACGCCGGCCAGCGGCGCGGCAACGACAACGCTATCAAGCGTGAGGCCGCCTATCTGTAGCTGTCCCATTGCCGCTTACCCGTCCTAATTCCACTATTGTTCATTTAATCGATTTCCTCGGGATTCGTGCTCGTGCTCGTAATCGAACACCAACAATCACAGAACCGATCACCAATACGACGAGCGAGCAAGAGCACG
>CAZGCA010000144.1:0-5289 GCA_964524145.1 uncultured bacterium
ATCTCTCACTCCCTCAAAACCTTACACCCTTATCGGATAGCTAACTTCGGCCTAGTATGACGCCAAAGGGCGTTCTCAGTCAAGTTGAAATCGCCTCATGGGCCTGCGTTTTTCTCGTTTCCACGGTCCTCCGTGGGAATGCATATCAACCCCCCCCGCTGGTTTTCTCGTTCCCACGGTCCTCCGTGGGAATGCATATCAATCCCCCCGGTGGTTCCCCTTCCTACCCGAACTGATACGAGTGGTGGCGTACGCGTTCCCACGGGAGACCGTGGGAACGAGCGAGATCTCTTCCCGGCACACAACGTGAAGAGCAGCTTCTGTCATGAAGAGGCGTGACGAAACTGCGTCGGTGATACCCCTTGAACGCTCTTGAACGCTTTCGAGAAGTTGCTCTGGTCGGTGAATCCTACCCGTCGGCCGATTTCTGAGACCGGGAGTTTCGTTCTCTTTAGCATCTCCTTGGCTTTCAACACCCGGACGATGACCAGATACTCCCACGGCGACACCCCAAGCTGCCGCGTCATCAGCCTTCCCAGACGGCCCACGGACATCCCGGCAGCGGCCGCGATCTGTGTCTGCCTTATTTGCTCGGTAAGGTTGTCTCGTATCCAGCGAGCGGCACCGAGCGCGGCTACCGTCTCGGGCGGCGAGTCCGGCCGAACCGAAGCCACCGACCCGACGAACGTGACCATGTGCACCGCTTTCTCCTCGGCATCATCGCATCTCAGGAGACGCCTGCTCGCCAGCGAGAGCGATCTCTGCACGCCATCCCGGTCGCGGCCCGACGCTATGGCAAGGGTGGCCACCAGCGCGAGCGACTCGATGCACCCGGCACCTCCCCGGCGGCCTTGATCCTCGTCCACAATCCGCCGGACAGTATCCTTTACATCCTTCCGGTTGCGGGTTCGCGTCAGGGCAAACAGCATACGCTCTCTCATCCGTTGCCGGCGTTGCGCAACGTTTGACAGAGCCGCGCCTCGCCGGCTCGCCGGTATGGACGCAGCCGCTTCTTGGTCAGGCTTCCGCCCGAGAACGCTGCCGATAATGGACTGGAACAGAGCGTGAACGAGGTTGAGCCCCGCTTTGAACCGCGCGGCATCAACCCGCTCGATACCCGCCAGGGTCCGGTCGAGCCTGCGTTTCCGAGCAAGGCCTCGCGCTTTGTTGCGCGCGGTTTCGATACCGGCCTTCTCGCCGCGCGGAAACAACGCCGGTCCTACCGCAACAAACCCCACCAACTGTCCGTCGTCGTAGAGCGGCGCGATCCCCTCGATCAGCCCGGCCGGACACGTGAACAGGAACGGCTCGGCCCAGCTCGAATACTTCTCCACGGCCGCGCGGCGTGCCGCAACACACTCGGCTTTTCTGGTCTCGTCGGCCCTGATAAGCGTGCAATACGATCTGCTGCGTGCGTTGAAATCGCCGCGCGACACAGCCGGCTCCAGGTCGCGGCCGAGCAGCGCTATGCCCCAGCCGAAGGCCCGGACAACATTATCGAGCGCGTACTCGACACGTTCGCGTGTTGCGGGATCGAGACGCTTGGGATCAAACATCTCACAGACACCTTCGTTGCCGGGATTCAACCCGGGTTTACGGCAGTTCCAACACCGCACTCGGCCTGTCCCGGTACGTCATGACCAGCTCGACATGGCCCAGCCCGAGACGCTTCAGTTGCTCGAGCACTATGGAACGGGCCAGGTTCGGAACGTTGTTCTCCTTGCTCAGATGCGCCGGCATCACCGCACGCAACTCGTCGTGCGCGACATCGCGCAGCAGCGACGCGGCCTCGTCGTTCGACAGATGCCCGTGCCGGCTCTGGATCCGCTGTTTCAGCTCCCACGGATACGAACCCGTGACCAGCATCGCGTTGTCGTGGTTGCATTCGAGCACCAGCACGTCACAACCTTTCAACCGCTGCTTCACCAAGCCCGACACGTAGCCCAGGTCAGTCGTAACGCCTATCTTCAGCCCGTTCACCGATACGCAGAACCCGACCGGGTCCGCCGCGTCATGGCTCACGACGAACGACGTCACGCTGAACGGCCCGTGCTGTACCGTCCCGCCCGTCTCGAACATCTCGACGGCAGGCAGTTTGCCGACCGTGGATTCACACTGGGAATAGGTCGCTTCGTTCATGTAGACCGGCACGCCCAGACCGCGGGCGACAGGACCGAGCCCGCCGATATGGTCCGAATGTTCGTGCGTGACGAATATGGCGTCTATGTGCGCGGGCGAACAGTCAACCTCCGCGAGTCGCCGTTTCGTCTCGCGGAAGCTCAACCCGGCATCCACGAGCAGGTGGCTCTCTTCAACTCCGATCAGCAGGGCGTTGGCCGAGCTCCCGCTGGCCAGCGCGCACACTCTTACCGACATACCACAACCGTCAACTGTGTTTCGACCGTACCTTTCAGCGACTGGAAAGCGTTGACACAGCCTCCGCTACGCCAACGTGTTTACTCGCGAGATTCTATCACGGGCCGCAGGTTATAGTCAATTCTGCGGGCTCGTGACAACGTTTCGGCACGGCGCGCCGGGCGTGCAACGGAGTTGTAACCCGCGCAACCACAGGTTCAGAAAGCCAAAGAACGTACCCGCTCCAGCGGAGCGAGGGCAGCTTCTCTTAAACCGCCTCGTCGGGCTCGATGGGATGGATGAATGCTGCCCGGACGGGGGGAGGCATGGGCGAGTCGGCGCCCCGGATCGACCGCCAGATGATATCGTTGAAGAGTATATCGTCGGCGGAGTCTTCCTTCTCGAGATTGAGCTTCGCGGACAGGTCCGCGCCCCACGCGCCCTCGAGGTTCTTCCTCGACCGTATCTCTTCGGGTACCGGTCGGCAACTGTAGGGCCGGGTGTCGGGTTCGGAACGGAACGCGTTGTACATGGGCCGCGCTCCCGCGTCAAACTGGCTCATAGGCTGGAGCCCGAGCGCGAGCTCGATGGTGCGCAGCATGCTCGCCGTCGAGTAGAACGTGTTGTCCCGGCCGCGGCCGCGTGTGTAGGGGCTCGCGACGAACGCGACCGTCCGGTGCGCGTCAACGTGGTCGGGTCCGTTCTGGGCGTCGTCCTCGACGATGAATATCGCCGTCTCGTTCCATACCGCACTCTTCGAGACCGCCTCGACAACCATGCCCAGCGCGAGATCGTTGTCCGCAACCATGGCCCGCGGGGTGTAAGTGCCTATCTTCGTGCCCGAGGTGTGGTCGTTCGGGAGCCGCATGATGATGAACTGCGGTAACGTGCCCTTCTCGACGAACGCGTCGAACTCCTCGATGAACCGTTTCGCCCGGTCTACGTCGAGATACTCGAGATCGTAGCTCCGAAAGTACGGGTCGAAATGGCCTTCAAGCGACTCGACGTTCGTCGTGCCGGGCCGGCCGACCTCTGCGGCATTGTCAATAAACTCGCCGTAGCTCCTGTAGCTGACGCCCGCCTCCCGGCACTTGTCCCATATGTAGCCCGCGCTCGGGAACGCTATCGGGAAGGCTCCTTCGGACGGGAATCTCAGCCCGTGATCGCCGTATACGCTCGGCCACGTTTTCTGGACGAAATCGGTTGCGTACGCGCCCGTCGACCACTCGTGCCCGTCTGCGCTGACCTGCGACTCGACATAAAAGTTGTCGAGCAACACGAACTCGCGCGCAATCGCGTGGTGGTTCGGGGTGTACTTCTCGGGGAACAGGCACAGGTCGGCGTCGCCGTTACCTTCCGGCATATCGCCCAAAACCTGGTCGTAGGTGCGGTTCTCTTTCAGGATATAGATGCAGTGCTTGATAGGCGACGGCTCGCCGACCTTAGCCGGTATCGGACTGCCTTCTTGCGGTTCGGCAACAGGCTGCTTGTCTCTGCGATACGGAGAACACGCGTAGACGCGGCCCGTGTACTCGACAAACTCTGCGGCTGTCGGCATGGGAACGATGGACAACGTTCCGGGCAGCATGAGCTTGACGTGCTGCTCGAACGAACGGCGTCTGTCGGTGCGCCAGTACGGGTGCGGTCCCTCCGGGTTTGCCACGGGCGAGAACCCTTTCCCGTTCGCAACGTAGAGGGTCTCACCATCGTTCGACACGCGGACCGAGGTCGGGTACCAGCCGACGGGGATAAACCCCAGCGGAGCGCTCTGTCCCGGGCGGGAGATGTCGAACGCAGCAATGCTGTTGTTGTCCGCGTTCGCGACGAACAGTCGCGTGCCGTCGAGGCTGATAGCGAGCGAGTTGGGCGTGCTGCCTTCGAGCGAGTCGGGGTAGAGCGCGGTGTTCAACGTTTCCACAACGCGGCCGGCCGCCGTGTCGATGACGGAAACGGTGTTGACGTTGGCATTGGCCACAAAGAGCCGTGTACCGTCAGCCGTGAGCACCATCTCGTTGGGATGGTCGCCGGTCGCAACGGTCTTCGGTACGCTCGCGTCGGGCGCATCGACGTCAACAAACGCCACCGCCGACTTGCCCCACAAGCTTACGTACACCGTCTTCCCGTCGGGAGAAAATTTGCAGTCGTACGGACGTGCTTCTTTCCCGAAACGAACCCTATCCGTCACACGCTGGGCGGCAATGTCGATGAAGTCAAGCGCATTGCCCCAGTTTTCGGTGACGGCAAGAAGCGTGTCGTCCGGGCTGACATCGATCCCGCCCGGCACCTTCCGGGCGTCTTCGCGCGCAATACGGACGGTCTCCGGCGTGTGCAGATACCCGTCGGCAAATGTGTATCGATAGACGACCTCTGTTTCGCCGCCGCTGATATAGACTTTCGACCCGTCGTGCGAGAACGCCAGCCCGTAGTAGCAGTTCGGCATGACGATTCTCGACGTGAGACGCGTCTCGGTCGTGTCGAAGACCATCAGTTCATGCTGCCCGGCCCCGCAATGCAGCACGGCCAGATACCGCCCGTCGGGAGACAGTCGCATGTTCATCGGGAAATCGCCGAGCGGCCGCTGGTCGCCCACCGGGTCGAGGTACCACTGCGTCGGAAGCAGTATCCTTTGCCCGGGCCGTTCACCCGGTCGCACCCCGGACGAGCCTGTCTCGGAATCGCCAAAGCCGGCTCCGCAAAACGCCGAGATAAACACGCCTGCCGCTATGGTTAACACCACGAATCGGTTAAGACTGCTGCGGTTGCCCATCTGCATACCCCCTACAACTTCCCAACATTCACATCATCGCCTGACACGTCCGACCGTGCTCGTGTAGGTATGATAGCCCCACGGGACAGGCGTGTCAACAGGAGCGCCGGTTCAAGGCATTTGCGTTGTGGCTGTTTTGGAGTGCGGTAGCTTGCTGCCGCTGTTCT
>CAZGCA010000145.1:0-5277 GCA_964524145.1 uncultured bacterium
GGGAGCGCCGAGGTTGATGGCCATGTGTTTCACGGGCGTCATCTCGCCTTGCTGGATGAATATGGACCAGGGTTTCTTGTTCTCTTTCCGCGTGAACACCACCGATGACCTTACCGGATACGAACATCTGCACCCTGAGCTTGCCTCCGGGAAGAGCATCAGCCCGTTGGCAGGGATCATGTTGATCCAGCATCCGGGCCGGGTTCCGCCGAACGGAATGATGCCCTGGTCGTTGTTCATATCGTAGAACCAGGCGAAATAGCCGCGCAGGAAAAACATGTCCGGCGACGCCGAGGTGATGCTGCAACAGTGACCGGCACGCACGAACTCCCACGGCACCTGCTCGCCCGTGAGAGGATGGGTGCGCATCTTGAACGAACCGGTATACAGGTCGCACGCGCGGGGTTCAAGGATTATGGTGTCGCTCATCACCACGGGGCGGCGAAGGTAGTTGAGCGGGCGCGACCAGATGTCGCTCCCGTCCGCGCCGTTGATAGCAGTGATACGCCGCCACGCCAGCTCGTTCTTGTAGAACATATCCCTGTCGTGGTTGCTGAAGCAGCCGAAGAAGAGCAGCACGCCGTCGTGGTACGCCATACCCATCCTGTCACCGCCGCAGCCGGTCAAGTCGACCCAGCGTTCCCATCGGGTTTCTCCCGTAACGGCATCGATCGCAACGACACGTCGAACATCGGCGTTGTCAGGTTCGAACGCCAACTCGCCGCCGTCTTCCCAGATACCGTTTGCGATGAGGCCCTTCTTCAGCTCGATGGCGGCAAGCTTCTTCTCTTCCGGAACGGAGCAGTCGGCGAGAAAGAGCATCCCGTCAGCGATAGCGATCGCCGGGTGTGCTATGTCGCCACCCTTGTACACCCAACTCGTCGTGCCGGTTTGCGTGTCGATACCGAAGACCGAATCGCTCGCCATTATCCGTTCGGTGACCGAGCCCTCGGGTGTTCTGACGCTGCCCCATGCCGGAAACGGCGCCACGTACCGCCACATGCCGCCGCGATACTCGAACTCGGCGTATGCCCTGGCATCGGGGGTTGGGAACTCAGCGGTGTAACGTGCGTAGTCACCTGACGCCGATCCCGGCATCTCGGAAGGATCCCGCCATCTCCCGTCCGCGGTCACGAGCTGATCCCATGACGCGCCGTATTCCATAGTCACAGGTTCGGCCGTCGACCCAAACAGCATGTTGCCCGCGCGCGCCACGTACCCCCATCGGCGCGGCTTGCCGTCCTCAGCCGGCGGCAGGGTGTACGTGGCCACTGTCTCGCCGGTTGCAGGATCGAGGCGCAGGCACTTGTCGCCGGTGGCGACGTAGAGGCTGTCTTCCGTGAGCGCCAGGTTGCTCATATCGGAGTCCACACGCACACGCACCGCACCCGGTATCTGCCGTTCCCACAGACGCACGCCGTTGTACGAGTCAAACGCCATGACGACATGCTCGCCCTGTACGAACATCCGGCCATCCATCGCGACCGGCGCGGCAGCCCGCGCGTGCCGCTCGACCATCCTTTCCGGGCCCGGTTCGCCGAACCACAGCACCCCGATCGGGCTTTTGACCAGTTCGTCCGTCGAGCACGCAGTATTTGCCGGGTCGGCGTACTGATGGGTCCAGCTTCCGGCTCCCTTGAGCGGTCCGCGGACAATCTTCGCCCACACACCGTTATCGGTAGTGATCTCGGGAGTCGGCACGTCGGAGCGCAGCGTCCATCTCGCCAGATCGACCGAATCGATCTGGTTCGCAACCCCGGCGGGTTGACCGAAATACGCCACGCCGCCGCACGGTTTCAACACGCGATACATTTCCTGTGCCGAGCCGTCCATCTTGCTCGATACCAGTGGCGTCTCGGAGACAATAAGGTTCGCGAAATAGTCCGCGTACGGAAGGTCCGAGAGCGACCCATGGTCAACAATCACACGCGACCCGTACAACCCGGCGCCGTCGAGCGCCTCTCTCGCGCGTTCGACCTTGCCGGCGTCCTCTTCAATCCCGATGATGTCCAGGTCCGTTCGTTTGGCAAGCTCGAACGCGAGACGGCCCGTGCCGCAACCGAGCACAAGACAGTACCCTTTCGTCACACCGGTGTCTCGAACGATGGATTCGGCTGTCGCCGCGTAGACCGGTGTCATCTCGTCTTTTGGATACGGTGCGGGCTCGACCTCAGCAATGACCTTCCCGGGCGTCTTGGCGCTCTTTTCCCCAAAGCAATAGATCGCGCCCGTGTCGGTGCTGACAAACAGCCTGTCGCCGGATACCGCGAGCCCGCCGGCGTCGCCGTCGACCTTGCAGCTCCACACCTGTTTTCCGGTCGCTGCGTCAATCGCCACGACCTTGTTCTCTCCGCCGGCAAACAAGATATCGCCGGCCATAATCAGGGATGACGTACAATCGAACGGGCGTTGCCACCTGCGAACGGAATCCTCGAGGCTCTTCTGCTGCGTGCTCAACTGGTCCATCTGTCGTCTCAGACCGGCTATTTCCGTCTTGAGCGTTGCCGGCGCCGCATCGCCGAGCCTGCTTCGTTGTCGTTCCAGATCCGAGAGCTTGTCGCCGACCTTGCCCCGTTCCGCAACCACCTTTGCCCGTTTTCCCTTCGCTTCGAGATAGGCTTGCCTGTCGAGCGCGGAGATGTCGTTGTGGGTCACCATGTACGAGACGCCTTCATCCACAACGAGCTGGATGCCCGGGAACCATGCATACGCGGCATCCCCCGTGCGTTTACCCCGCCGGTCGTAGACGACTTTCCTGTTGACGCCCGCGACCATCTGGTCTTCGGTCAGCAACGCCCACGTGCCGCCGTACTTTCCTCCCGCGTTGCAGAAATATCGAAACCGCCCGTCTTCTCTGTCGAACGCGGCGGGCATCGCCCGGCCGGACGGGACGTAGAGCGTCGTATCCGAAGCCAGCAGGTATCCCTGTGGAGATATGCCGCCGTATTCCGTTGCTGCGATCTGTTCTTCGCCACAGGTATCGTTTCTCCAGACGATCTCGCCGTCTTTCGCCCGTACCGCGCAGACGTAGAGACCTTCGGACGGAAACACCCCTGCTCCGAAATACGCCACACCATCATCGACCGCGACGCTGGTGCGCACCGGCCAGAGCGATATCATCTTGCCGTTCCCAAGCACTTTCTCGTCGCTGTACGCCGCCCGGACCTTCCAGAGAACCTTGCCGTCCCGGGCACGCATGCAGTACGCATGACCGTCGTCGGAACCGACAAACACCTTGCGCTTCCATACAGTCGGTGCGAGCCGGACGGGTCCTTCGGTCAACGCGGCCCAGCGGACTTTGCCCGTTTTCGCGTCCAGGGCATATACCTTACCGTCCGCCGATGAGCCGAAATAGACCCGGCCGCCGTCGACCGCGACCTGAAACGTGTTGTCGAACCGAACCCGGGCGAGCTCTTTCACCGGCTCGGGCCACGCCGGTTCGGGCGCGTGTTTCGATGTGAACGTCCACTGCTCGTGCAGCGGCATCTTCAATCGCTCGGACGTGATGCCGTTGCGACTGATGTCATGGCGGTAGGTCGGCCAGTCATCGGCATACCCCGCACACATGACCGAAAAGACCGCCAGCAAAATCGCGCTCGACGTAACAGCGCGTCTGAGGCCCACAGTCCGTCTCCTCCCAACCGGTTTGCGATCCCGGTCTTTCGGGAGCTCCGTCCAATCCCTATTCCTTGCACATTTGCACAGCGAACTTCGATAGCTCATGGTGACCTCCTAACGGTTTCGGTCAACTTCCACGCCAACTGACCACGATCCGACGAGTTCCAGTCGGTTCGCTGTTTCCAATCCAAGCCTGTCACGTTGTCCCTCACTAAGACGACATTCTACGATTCCTGCTTGTGAATTTCCACCCAGATCCCGTAGTTGATCCCGTCGCTGCCGGGAGGTTTGGGAATGTGGATCGTGTAGTGCTCTATCTTGAGGTGTTTCATGATCGCGCGCAGTTCCGATTCCAGGTCTGCAACGTCATACTCGGGAGACGACCGCTTCTTGTTCTTATTCTGCACGTTGCGAATGGTCCGGGCCACGTCGGGCGGGAGATTTGCAGAGAATCCTCTCCCAATATAGGCGACGCCACCGGGTTTGAGAACGCGGCATATCTCCGAGAACGCCAACCGTTTGTCATCCCAGAACTGTAACGAACCGCGAGAGACTATTACGTCGGCGTAGCCGTCCCGAAACGGCAACGCCTGGGCGTCGGCGAATACCGCGCTTACCCGGCCGCCCACGCCGGCCTTCTCGGCTGCCGCGATGAACTGTGGGAAGAAATGGGGGTTGATATCAGCATTTATCCAGTGCAGCCGGGTACGTTTGCACAGCTCGATAATCAACGTGCCGGGGCCGCTGCCAAGGTCGATACCGATGCCTTTCTTGTCTGTCAGCTCAAGATCCCTGGCTATCTGTTCGGCCAGCGGGGCGTACACGGGCGCCAACCTCCCTGCCGCAGCCCCGACCATGCGCGACGCGTCTTCGACGCCGTGCTTGGCGTTGGAGGGGTACAACAACGGTTCCGCGCACGCTGGCAGGACAAGTGCCGAACACAACAGGATTGCCGAACAGAAGAAGGCAAGCAATCTTAAGAGGAAAGCTCTGGGAATGGCTGCTGCGGCATCTCTACCGGTTTGCATCACGCTCCTGACTCGATACGTCCTCGCTCAAGGTTCACCACCCGGTCGGCGTGTTCGGCGGCTGACCGTTCGTGTGTGACCACCACGACAGTGCCGCCGTTGCTGTGGAACTCGGATAAGTACCCCATTACCGTGGCTGAGTTGTCAGGGTCAAGATTGCCGGTTGGCTCGTCTGCCAACAGTATCGTGGGCTCGTTGAGCAACGCACGCGCGACCGCTGTGCGTTGCCGTTCGCCCGTGCTGAGTTCAGAAGGTCTGTGCAGCGAGCGATCCGAAAGGCTGAACCGTTTCAGGAATTCGAGCGCCTTGGTCCGTCTGGCTCGTTTCGATTCCGTGCCCACAGCCAGCAGCACGTTATCGATGATATTCAAGTAGGGCACGAGATGAAACATCTGGAACACGAACCCGATGTTCTCCGCTCTGAACCCGGCCCTTTCCCGTTCGGTCATCGCGTAGACGTCGGTTCCGTGGATGAGCACCCGTCCTTCTGTCGGGTGGATCATGCACCCTGCGGTCAGCAGCAGGTTGGACTTGCCGCTGCCGCTCGGGCCGTGCACAACCACAAACTCACCGTGCTCGACGGAAAAGGTGAGATCGTCAAGGGCACGCACCTCGCCGTTGGGACCAGCAT
>CAZGCA010000146.1:0-4612 GCA_964524145.1 uncultured bacterium
CGTAACCCTTCATAAGGGTTACATAGCCCGACACTTGTACAAGATGGCGGTTTTCTCTTGACACTGCGGTTTCAGCATGGTAGAATCTGGGTGGAGATGGAGGTTACCCAGCGGCATAGAAGTCGCGAGAGACGGAGGGTTTCAAGATGGGACAGTTTAGTGATTTTCCGCCTGTCGGCGCAGGCGGCTCTTCAGGTGGTCCAACCGTACCGACACCGCCGGGCGGGTTGGGCGGAGTAGGCACTCCCCCGGGAGGTCCCGGAGGCTTAGAGCCCCCCGGCGCCGGTGGCGGACCAGGAGGTCTCGGTGATGTCGGAGGTGTGGGAGATCTAGGCCGGCCTACGACACCTGCTCCCGGTTTTCCAACACCCCCGGGTGGTCTCGGGACCCCGGCTGGGCCGGGGCTTGGCGCGGGGCTTGGCGGAGCGGGCCTCCCCAAGATACCGTTCGCTGAAGAGGAACCCAAACAAGGCAAGTTGAAGTTCATCCTTGGCAGCGTGCTGCTCTTTGTGATCGGGATACTTATCGGCGGTGCAGGGATGTTCTTTGGCGGAGAGTGGTTAGGGATTATTGGCGAGGAGAAGGAGACTGCTGACATCGTTGTTACGCGGGGGCAGGCTGAGCAGAAGATCAATCAGCTGCAGCAGACTGTCACCGAGTACGAGCAGGCAGTCGGCCGTATTCCGGACGCGAAGAACAAGATGCAAGAGCTCGCGGAAAGGGCTGCCGCCCAGGGAACGATCGATCAGCTCGAAACGAAGCTCGCCGATATGACTGAGAAGCAAGAGGAGTACGACGCGCTCCAGCTCTACCTGACACAGATCAACGACAGGGTCGCCGAGGCACAGGGCGACCTGAGTCGTATGCAGAGCGAGTACACCGTTGTCCTGGCACGCCGGGACGGGCTTACCGAGGAAGTTGGAAAGCTCGAATCCCTTGTGGGAAGACTCGAGGACGCGAACCAGCGGCGACAGGCGGTTAGGGACAGTGTCGAACGACAGCTCAGCCTGCTTGCCATCCAGATCAAGGAGAGCAACCCCGTCGTCCCGATGGAGTACCGGCGAGAGGAGCGGCTGAAGAAGGTCGGAAACCTTCGGGAGAAACTGGCGCAAAGCGATTGGGTCTACCCGGAACTGATGGGAGAGTTCAACGACCTCTATCGCGAGCAGCTCGAGTTGGCAACCACCCAGAGATGGTTCCTGGTGCAGTTGGGCGTCGACACCCCGGACGGCAAGGAACGCAAATGGGCCGAGTGCGTCAACCAGGGACTGTGGACAGTCTATTTCAGGACACTGGACGGCAAGAACGTGGGCCAATGCGTCAACACGAGTCTTGCCGGCGTTCCTGACTATCAGCTCGTGACGGAGATCGGGAAAGCGCTCAAACAGCAGATAATCGATACCGTCGTAAGCGCACGGCCGGTCGACTTCGAGGAGCGAGTGACTGCTGTCGCCGGTCAAGCCGTCCTTGCCAAGAAGAGGACAATATCGAACCTTTTCGGTCTGCTATAGCAGGCCGGGACAAACAACAAAGTAATCGCCCCCTGAACGGTTGCAGGCTCAGGGGGCGATTTGTTCGTACTACCTCAGCAGGTTGGCGGCGATCACCAGCCGCTGTATCTCGCTTGTTCCTTCGTATATCTCGGTTATCTTCGCATCCCGGAAATACCGTTCCAGGTTGTACTCCTTCGAGTACCCGTACCCGCCGTGCACCTGGATGGCTTTCGTCGTCGCACGCATAGCCACCTCTGACGCGAACAGTTTGCACATCGCCGACTCTTTCGACAACCGCGCACCCGAATCCTTCAGCCAAGCCGCCCGCCGCACGAGCAGTCGCGCGGCATCTATCTCCGTGGCCATGTCGGCTATCATCCACTGAATCGCCTGGAGCTTCGCTAAAGGCTTGCCGAATTGCACCCGTTCTTTCGAATAGGTGATGCACTCCTCGAACGCGCCTCGGGCGATGCCGACAGCCTGCGCGGCGATTGCTATGCGACCCGTGTCGAGGGTGATCATGGCGATCTTGAAGCCTTCGCCTTCGTTCCCGAGCAGGTTCTCTTTCGGTATGCGGCACTCCTCGAATATCAGCTCCGCATTGCCCGTCGCGCGGATGCCCAGTATCTCCTCGTGCTTGCCCACACTGAACCCGGGCCTGTCGCGTTCCACGATGAACGTGCTTATCCCCCTCGAACCCTTCTCCTTATCAGTCACCGCGAAAACTATCGCGATCTCCGCGTGCGTCGCACACGAGATGAACCGTTTCGAACCGTTTATCACCCAGCTATCGCCGTCCAGCGTCGCGGTCGTCTTCAGTGCCGCAGCATCCGAACCCGCCCCCGGCTCGGTCAACCCGAAGGCCCCAATCTTCTCGCCCTGGGCTATCGGCATCAGATACTTCTTCTTCTGGTCTTCCGTCCCGAACGTGAGCAGCGGATACGCAACGAGCGAGTTTCCCGCTGCGACTATAACGCTCGTGCTCCCGCAGACAGCGGCTATCTCCTCGACGGCGATCGTGTAGCTTGTCGTGTCCATCCCCGCGCCGCCGTACTCTTCCGGAACGCAGACGCCCATCAGGCCCAACTCGCTGAGCTTCTTGACTATCTCAACCGGAAACTCCCCCGTCGCGTCAAGGTCTCTCGCGACCGGCTTGAGCTCATTCTGGGCGAAGTTGCGCGTCATATCCTCCATCATTCTCTGTTCTTCGGTAAGGTTCAGATCCATCGTCTCGCTCCTTTTCTTTAAACTCAGAATACCCTTAACAGAAACCCGCGCTGTCCCGCAGTCTCCCGCAAACCTGTTGGACCGCCCGCATCCTACCAGAACCCGCCCACCCTGTCAAACCTCTGTTCTCGAGATCGTTTCCGCAATGCTGTCCATTCTCTGCGGTGACCTTATGCTTGACTCGTCGAGATGTTGTGTCTATGATGTGTGCGGAAACGGTTGGGTTGTTCTGAAATGGAAGTATCCGGCTTACAGGAGAGAACTTGATGGATCGAATCTACAAAACGCTTGGGACGATTTCAATCATGGCCGCGGTCTTGTGCAGTTGTGCCGGTACAAACGGGTCCGTGCTTACCACGAAAGCACAGGATCTGTACTGGGGAGATTCGCAGATCGATCTCTGGGGCGTCGAGCTGCCCGCCGTCGTGCGCTCCGACGAGCTCACAGACGATCTCATATCCAACTTCAGGGTATTCCCCGTTTGCGGCGTTAACACTATAGGGATAAGCCTCCAATCGCCCGGATGCAACCCGTTCTCGTCCGACGGCCGTAAGCTCGACCGGGATGTTCGGAGGCGGGTCTCACAGGTAGTCCTTGCGGCCCGCAACTGGAACATGCAAGCCGTCGTGACGCTTTTCTCCGGATCGGAAGAGTCCAGGCTCAAAGGCCCGGAGGCATATCGCCGGGCCGCGGAATCGGTCGCACGGTTTTTGAGGTTCCGCAGCAACGCGGTGGTTGTAGCAGGAATTCCGCCCGCCAGACTCTCGGAAGACATCTCTCTTGACGGCCCGCTTGCTCAACCGAACGAGTTGCGGGACCTGTGCGGTACCGTGAACCGCGCCGGACGCATGACAGTCCCGGGCGTGTCCGCTGCGAAGATCGAAGACTTGATCGCCGTCGGCCGTTCCGACGACGCGGAGGTGTTGATCATCAGCGGCGACAAGCTTGCCGGCCACGTCGACCGCATACGAGCCGCCGGCATCGACAAACCCATCGTCTGTGTGATCGACGCTGCGGAACAGACACCCGACCTCATGACCTATGTCGGGAACACACGTGGACTCAACATCCTGGGCAGCTTCTCGCTCCCGGCACCCGCGCCTAGAGGCGGTTCCTGCATCCTGGGCGGGACTCGCGGTTTCTCTGAGGAAGCTTCCATCGATTGGGACGCAATTAAACGCTTCGGTGAGGAGATCGAGCGTGCACGGTTGGCCACGTCAATAAGGGAAACGCGGCCAGTCTCTCCTACCGCCCGTCAGGATGTTCTGACAGAGGACGAGCGACGCGACGGTTGGATACCGCTTTTCGACGGCGAGACGTTCAACGGCTGGTCCTCGCTCGGGCCCGACTGGGGCGGCTGGTCGGCAGGGAACGGTATCATGCGTTGCGTCGGAGGCCAAGGCCGCTGGCTGAGAAGTGTCGAACGCTACGACAACTTTGTCCTGCGTTTCGAATCCAAGCTGAGCCCGGGTTGCAACAGCGGCGTATTCATCCGCGCACCGTTGGAAGGGCGCGCTTCGAGAATCGGGTTCGAGATCCAGATGCTCGATGACAAGGGCCGCCCGCCAAACCGGAATAGCATGGCGTCCGTCTACGACATCCTTGCTCCTCGGGTAAGCGCCGCCCGGCCTGTTGGCGAATGGAACTCGTTCGAAGTAACCTGCGACGGGCCTCATCTCGTCATAGTGCTCAACGGACAGACCATCCACGACGTCAACTACGACGAGGTGCCCCGGCTCAAGGAACGGTTGCGCGTCGGCCGCATCGGCCTCCAGGACCACGGTCACCTGGTCGAGTTCCGCAAGATACGCCTCAAACGGCTCGGCACGTAACGCTTCTAGAAACGCTCGCCCCACACGCGAAGGTCGTCGAAGTTTGCCGTGTCGTCAAAC
>CAZGCA010000147.1:0-4260 GCA_964524145.1 uncultured bacterium
GCTGCATACGCGCCAGAAGTCTCGGATGCTCGATACATAGTTCTTGCCGGGCATCACACGCTCGAAGCTGTGCGCGAGCAGCGGGTCGGTATCGATTCCCCGCCGCCTGAATATCTTTCTCATGATGGGATACGCGATCTGTTCCGTCGTGCCCGGCGCGACTGTTGTCTCGATGAGCACGAGAGTCTCCGGACTGATGCGCTCGGCGACTATGGCTATCGAGTCTTCGAGTGCTGCCATGTCCGCACAACCGTTCCTCACGTCGCCGAGCGATTCCTTGATGTAATCGCACTGTACGTCCATCACGACGACGTCCGCGAGCTTCAGCGCGTCATACGTGTACGTGGCTGTGAGCGTCTTCTTCTCGAGGACGCACGTGCGGACAAGCGGCTCTATCTCCGGATCTTCGCTCTTTATGGGAAAGATTCCGCGATTGAGCAACGGGATCTTCCAGTAGCTGCGCACGCTCGGCCGCTGCATGCCGATCACGAACTTCGACGGGTGGCCCTTCTCGTCTTCGGCGTCTGCAACAACGGCTGCCATCACGGCGCCGACGAATCCCACACCCATCACGACTACTATCTGCCGGTTGAGGGCGCGTTGCTCATCGGCCAGCTTCTTGATACGCTCAAACTCTTTGGCATAATCGTCCGGGGACGGTATTGGGAACTTCTCGCCATCCGGACTGATGGAATACTCTGCAGCCATTGTTCGGCTCATCCTTTCTTCACGTGGCAAGACAACGGTTCCGTGCTCCTTCGAGCAAACCAAACACTATCACGACCGGCACCCCCATACATGGTACCGGTTACTACTGTCCGTTCTCTTCTATGCCAGAAGGTCAACTAACGCAGCCCACGCGCGCGTCACGGGGTGATCGGTCGGATACTTGACAAACTCGACGTGCCCGTCCATATACAACACGTTCGCCCCGCCGGGAATGTGGTTGAACCCCATCTCGGCGACTTTGCCCGCAACCTGGTCCCACATCACAGGGATCTCGCTTTGCGCCAGGCTCGACGCGGCGGGATTGTTGATATCGGTAATGAAGAACCGCTCGATACCTTCTCTTATCCGGTAGACGGTTTCACCACTGACCGTGCTCAGATCACGGTCGTAGGTGCCCCAATCCCCCGTCGAGGGAGCGTTACTGTGGTCAAGCAACGTACTGGCTAGCGTACCCAGGATCGACATGTTCAGATTCGGTGGGTCCGCATTCGGATCATCATTTGGACTCGCCACAATAAGATCATTGAGAATGACCCAGCCAAAGTAGTTGTACGATTCCGCCGTCGCATCGCATATGTCAAACTCACCGCCTTCGACATGGCCGTACGTGAAGTCCGGGTCACGGTCGGCGTCCGAAGGGCAGTGGTATATGCCGACGTCCGTCCAATACTCCGGATACAGCGACTCGTTGTCGAACGTAAAGTCCTCGACATTCGGCGCGCCGCACTTCGGACCCAGCGGGTCCTGAAGTGTCCGGCGCTTCTTCAGTGTCGGGAACTGGCCGTTCCACTCGTTCGCATACATCTTGAATATCAGACCGAACTGCTTGAGATTGTTGGCACAACTCGCACGCCGGGCCGCCTCTCTCGCACGCGCCAGTGCCGGCAACAGAATCGCCGCCAGAATGCCTATGATCGCAATCACCACCAACAGCTCGATGAGCGTGAAACCATTCTGACGTCTCATGTGACCGTCTCCCCGAACCTAAACAAGAAAACTCCTGCACACCATCTCAACCAACGCCCAATCTTACCATGATACGTCGCACGGCACAAGCGCCAGCTCCTTACAGTGTCGGGGCGTCTACCCGTTCCCGTTGACTGGGTAGCGGGCTCGTGGTAGGCTTGTGACCGGCGGTGGTGCATTCTACTACGGACGGTTTATACTCGAGGATATAACGGTGCCACAAAACTTGTCTAAGATTGGCGCGTTCATGCTCGACATGGACGGCACGATATATGTCGGCGAAACGTTGTTGCCGGGCGCGCGTCGGTTCATCGAAACGCTCGACCGGCTCGGGCGCAATTACGTCTTCTTCACCAACAACTCGTCGCGTGACGCGGCACAGTATCAGCGTAAGCTGCGCAGGATGGGTATCCGGACACCGCGTGACCGGATCGTTACCTCGGGTACGGCCACGGCACTGTATCTGAGTGGACTCGGTGAATCCGTGCGAGCCTACGTGCTGGGCGTACCGTCGTTCGAGCGCGAGATGGAACGCGCGGGCATCGTGCTCACGGATTCGGATCCGGAATACGTGGTGTTGGGGTTCGACAAGACCCTCACGTATCAGAAACTCGAGAAGGCGTGTTTCTTTCTCCAGGCCGGCGCGAAGTTCGTCGCCGCCCACCCCGATATCGTTTGTCCCACCGAACGCGGCAACATACCCGATATCGGCTCGATGATCGCCATGATCAAGGCGGCTACGGGCGTCTCACCGAAGATTATCGGCAAACCCTACAGAACGATGGTCGACATGGCGTTGCGACGGATGAACGCGGAACGTTCCGAGGCGGCAATCATCGGCGACCGGCTGTACACCGATATTCGGATGGGCAAGCGAGCAGGAATAACCACCGTGCTCGTGCTCTCCGGCGAGACCAAACGCCACCAGGTGCATACCTCGAAGTGGAAGCCCGACCACGTTTTCCCGTCGCTCAAAGAGGTGACGGCGAAACTGGGTTCGTGACTCAGAGATACCGCTGCGCGTCCTCTTCCTCGAGACGCTGGACTACCTTGGCGACGTCCTGCGCCCTGTCGCGTTTGCAGATCAGGATAGCGTCGTCCGTCTCGACCACGACGAGGTCGTCAACGCCGACCATGGCAACAAGCTTGCCCGGTGCCGATACGAAGTTCCCGCGAGCGTCGATCGTCAGAACACGTTTCGCCTCGAAGACGTTATCGTCGTTGTCCGTCTCGACGAGCTTGTGCCGTTCGTCCCAACTGCCTATATCGCTCCACGGAAATGCTGCGGGCACCACTGCGACGTTGCGCGCGTGTTCCAGTATGCCGCGGTCTACCTGGACTTTCGGTATCCGTGGGTACACCTCCGAGAGGGCTCGGTGCAGACTCTGCCGGTCCAGCCGCCGCCGTATATCGAGCAGGTCCCTGTAAAGTCGCGGCTGGAACTCCTTGAACGCCTCGAGAATCACGGACGCTCGCCACACGAATATGCCGCAGTTCCAAAAGTACGAGCCCTGCCGGACAAACTGCAGCGCCCGCTTCTCGTCCGGCTTCTCGAAGAACCGCGCAACTTTATAACAGTCCAGCCCGGCTCTCGATTCTATCGCCCGCGTACCGCGACGTATGTAGCCGTATCCGGTGTGCGGACTTGTCGGCGCTATCCCGATGGTGATGAGAAGGTCCGACGAACGTGCGATATCCAGCGCGAACCGAATCACCCGTTGGTACTCCCGGTCGTCGCCGACATAAGCATCCACCGGGAAGTTCGCAACAACCGGATCGCCGCCGTGCCGTCTCTGGGCCAGGATGGCGCCGAGCCCTACACACGGCCCGCTGTTACGACCGCACGGTTCGGCGACGGTCTGCGACCGCGAAAGGTAGGGCAGATGTTTCGCAATCCTGGTCTTGAGGCCGCGCCCCGTGACGACGAATATGTTCCTGTCCGGGAAGACGCCCCGCAACCGGCCTACTGTCTGCTCGATCAGCGGTTTCTTGCCGACTATCTTCAACACCTGCTTCGGTGTCCGACGCCGGCTTTGCGGCCAGAACCGTGTGCCCCGGCCACCTGCCATTACCACTGCAAAAACGTCTTTCCCCATTTCACTCAGTCCATCCCGAAACACGCCCGGTCTCTATCGATCCCCATTATACCAGCTTCAACAGACAAATCAACACGGAGGTCTTCGCCCGTCCAGTTGACAACGCAGAATGTTCTCGTTCCCACGGTCCTCCGTGGGAATGCATATCACCCTACCAGTCCAGGCAGGCATCTCACAGCTCATCGCGCCCTGTAAGTGTGCGTTCCCACGGAGGACCGTGGGAACGAGCGTAACACGATCTCTTAACGGAGCCGTTTTCGCCCTCCCAGTGTCAAGACTCTTTAGAAATGTCCTCATGCTTAAGTCAATAGAAATGTCCTCATGTGTCTTTGTTTTTCTGATCTCAAAGTAAGTAGTCGTAGTAGTAGAGGTTGTGGATATGTGGGTAACCCTCCGGGGTTACCCACATATCCACAACCCTGGAGTTTGGCCATAATCTAGTTTATGCGGTCTGTGATTTGCATCATGC
>CAZGCA010000148.1:0-3043 GCA_964524145.1 uncultured bacterium
GAACCCCTTTCCTCTCCTCTTCTCACGAGATTCCCCCCGTCACTGAAGGGTTACGTTCCGGTCCGCGGCCGGTTGCCGCCATGTTCCGGCGTTCCGCCCCGAGTTCTCGCTCTTTCGCCGCCTGAAGCGCGATTATAATATATTCTCGCGCATAGGGTTACACATCTCACGTAGTGTCGGTGCCTACAGAGGACGGGCAAGAGCCAAGCCCTGGCGAGAGGCTTGCTTTGCCATTGTGACGAGTGCCTATGACAACGGCTTTTTTCTCCTTGAAAGAGGCGTTCCTGTCGCGCTAGAATGAGCCGTGTTTTTGGGTCAAGAGAGAGGATGAGTCTGCCGAGAGAGATGTGGGAGGCGAAAGATGGACTATAAGCGGACCATGCCATGTGTAAGAACTCGGAGCGATTCCTGGGGGCACCTTCGGGCCGGAGCGACGATAGTGCTGCTTGCTGCAGTTTTTATGGCGCCGTCGTGCCTGTTGCTCGACGAGAGCCTGCTTCGGATAACGTCGCCGGAAGACGGGGCTGTTGTAAGCACAAGCGTGCTTCAGGTTGAAGTCTCCTTCCCGCCCAATGCCAATGGGGAGTCGCTTTCCGTATCGTTGGATGGACGTTGTATAACCGACATGTTCGAACCCGGCACGACAGCGGGCATGGCAGTTGCCACGCTGAACGATCTGAGCAAAGGGTTCCATACACTTACCGCGCGGATTATGACGGGAACCGAGGGGCTGGATGGCATTCAGATCGACGCGACGCGTTTCGACATCGACACGGTGACGTTCCGTGCCGAGGTGCCGCCTGCTGTAGACGTCACGCTCAACGAGATACCCGATAGTATGAACGGGAGCCGCACTGCGCGTTCGAACGCCGGAACAGCGTACGATACCTCAGACGATTATGATCGGGTGTATCGGCTGATGACGCCTGAGACGGGCTTCACGATAGAGCTGACGTTCGAGGACGGCGCGCCATGGAGTATAGACCCGACCTCGCTCGTTATCACCAGCGCACGGCCACTCGGCGGTGGCGCGATTGAGGCGGGCGAGAACCTTGCACCGTTCTTTGATTGCTCCCGACAGGGCGCAACGTGGAAGGTGCCCGGCGAGACGGCGTTCCCGGTTGGCCCCAATCTGATCCGGGCCTCCATCGCGAGAGCCAACGGCGTCCGGTCCGACGAGTTAACGTACCGGTTCGACGTCCATCCGCTCGAAGACTACCTGAACCCGTTTCTGGAACGCGATTACTGGCTCCTGCTGTTTGACAGGGATGACTGGACGACGACATGGTATCGCCGTTCGCAATGGGGCGGTCTCATCATCAGCTCGGTCCAAAAACCCAACGATGTCGCCGACTTTGATGAGGCGATGGAGATCGCCGGATTCCGGTCCGGCGAGAGCGGGCGCGGCGCGGCCACCGTGAGACGCGGGAACCTTGTCGGCACCAACGCCATCATGCGCGCCATGCTCGTGGACGAGATCCAGGGCAAGCTACGCGAGTTTTACCACGTCGGGCGCGACGGCGCGTTGACTGAGGACAGCGTCAATATCGACTTCATACTGCCGACGGATCCGGGTGCACCGGACCCGGCGGACTTCTCCGAGTACGGTGACTTCTCGGTGATCTGCATAGGCGGAGACCACCCGGTCCTCTATGGGTGCGCCGAGCTCGACCCCAACAACCAGCGCGCGAACGGACTGACCGACGTGGACGAGGGCGTCTTTGTGACGAATGCCCTCCGCGCGGTAGTCAACAGCCCGGTTGCCTGGATAGTGTTGGGTCCTTTAATGCCCGGTATCGGCACCCCGGTCGGCGAGAGCGACCTCGATGCACTAATCCTCTCCGATGGTTATTGCCGCGCCACGAGCGTAAGGTGGTTCGCTAACAGACGGTATGACGACCTGATGCTGGCTGTTGATTTGACAACAAGGGCTATCGCCTCGGCGGCGGCGCACGAGATAGGTCACTCGGTCGGGCTGGTGGCAAACGGGTTCCCTCCGCACGGGCTGTTCGGCGGCGAGAGCGCCGCGGAGTTCGCCGGACCGCGAACAAACAGCCACCACCTCGACACCCCCGGCAACAACCTCATGGCCGCTGGCGTGCACGGAGCGCAGAGTGGCGAGATGATTGATTTGGAGCAATCCTTCTTCAATGAGATGAATCTCGCGTACCTCCGCGGCAGGCTGGTCTACCGCTCCGACCTCGAGCCGAGTCCGTTCGAGGAGAGCGCCGAGATCGATCTGTCGCCGGAAGAACAGGTGGGCACCATGCACCTGCCTGATACTTCCGTCGAATACACTATCACCGTGACCAATAAGACCGATCTTGTGAATCCCGTCGTCCTGGACGTCGAGTTTATCAAGCCGATCAGCCTCATGCTCTTCGCCGAACTCGACCGGACCGAGATAGAGCTCGGACCCCACGAATCCGAAACGGTAACACTGACGTTCCGGCGCGAGCAAGATGTCCCCATCACCGCATACGACGTGCGCGTCACGGGATATTCCGGTGTGGAACTCGGCCAGACCGATACGGTACTGATCTTAACCTTCATTGCCCCGGAAACACCTTCCTAAAAGAACCAAAGGGCCGACTGCGGAAGTGTGGGTCGTGCTCCGGACTATGGGAGCACACCCGGGCTGTGGCGCGGTCTTTACTTGACAAGACCGGAACGGTGTGCTATTCTCGTAGAGAGGGAAAGAGTGTGGTTGGACCGTCGCAATGCGTTGTCTTGTGGAAAGGTAGACAGCTTAAAGGGGGCAGCACCATGATCACGCGGATTCGAAAGCCGGCCGGGTTCACTCTGATAGAGCTGCTTGTGGTAGTCACGATAATCGGGATTCTCATGTCGATACTCATGCCGGCGCTCGCCGGTGCGCGCGAAGCGGCCCGCCGCGCTGTCTGTGCGAGCAACCTCAGGCAGATAGGGCTTGCGTTCAGCATGTACGCCGACGAGTGGGGCGGGAAGCTCCCGCCCAACGAGGACAATATGGTGGAGACTGAGACGGTCTGGCTGTATCCTCGCAACATTTACATGGTGGACG
>CAZGCA010000149.1:0-2806 GCA_964524145.1 uncultured bacterium
TCTCCTCGATCCGCGCGTACCCCTCAATGGACGATCCGTCGAACCCCATACCCTCGTCAAGCGCCTTCTCCAGTTCCTCCGCGGTGATGGCGAAGCTCTTCAAGAACCCGAGCACGTCCGTGAACCACAGACGAACAAACTTCACCTTCTTGTCCTTGACCGTCTTCAGAACGAACTCCTTATCCTTCTCGGCCATCGGTACCTTCTCCTTTCGTTGTGTCAAACCGGGTCCCACCCGGGCACACTTTCAGCTCTTGCAGCAGCGGGGCCCCTTGCAAACAAATAGCCCGCCGGACCCCGCTGCCGTTCCTGTGTCACCAACCGCTCATAGCGCAAGCGCCGCGCCAAATCGGGTATAGACTGGGGCGATCTGCTCTAATGCACTGGCTGATCGCGTGTTATGAGCGGACAGTATCTCGAGGGGGGAATGCAGTCGCCGCAAGAAGTCCTACGGCCAGGTATGATATTGCCAGATATCCTACCGAGAGGTGCGGAACCGTTTCGGGTCGATACCGTGTTTGTTGACCCGAAGGCCCATCAGCCGTTCGGATATCCCCAGGGCCCGGGCGGCTTTGGCCTTGTTACCGCGGGCGCTCTTAAGCGCGTCGAGGATGAGTTCCCGTTCGACATTGTCCAGCGTGGCCTGCAACGTGCCGACATGGGCGGTTCCGCTCGCTTCGGCAGTCTGGAGCGTGGGCGGGAGATGGTGTCCGTGGATGACGTCGTCGTTGGTCAGAAGCACCGCCCGCTCGATACTGTTCTCGAGCTCGCGGACATTTCCCGGCCAGTGATAGCTCACAAGCATATCGATCGCCGGCGTCGAGATACGCCGCACGGACTTGTGGTTGGCTTTGCCGTACTTCTCGACGAAGAAATCGGCGAGCAGCAGAATGTCCGTCTTCCGGTCGCGCAACGGCGGGATGTGGACGGGAAATACGTTGAGCCGGTAGTAGAGGTCCTGCCTGAACGTCTCTTGGGCGACCAGCTTCTCGAGGTCCCGGTTGGTTGCTGCAACTACACGCACGTCGGTCTTGATTGTGTCGGTGCCGCCGACGCGCTCGAACTCTCTCTCCTGAAGCACGCGCAGCAGACGTATCTGGGTCGCGGCAGAGAGGTCGCCGATCTCGTCGAGGAAGATAGTGCCGCCGTGCGCCAGCTCGAACCGTCCCTTACGCCTCGAGATCGCGCCGGTGAACGCTCCCTTCTCGTGTCCGAACAGCTCGCTCTCGAGCACGCTTTCGGGCAGCGCGGCGCAGTTTACCTTGATGAACGGTTTGTCGGCCCGCACGCTGTTGTAATGAATGGCGTGCGCGACCAACTCCTTGCCGACGCCGCTCTCGCCCCGCAACAGGACCGTCGCGTTACTGGCCGACACCTGGGCGATCAGGTCGTATACCGCCTGCATCGCCTTCGAGTTGCCGATGATGTTTGACGGCCGGAACCGGTCTTTCAACTCCTTCTGCAGCCGGGACGTCTCCTCGAGCAGACGCTGGCGCTCTTCCTGCGCCGATTGGCGCAGGCGAACCGCCTCGGCCACCATCGACGCGATTATCGACAGCAGACGCACATCCTCTTCGAACGATACGGCCTCTGCAAACAGCCTGTCCGCGCTCAGAGCGCCGATAACCTCCTTGCCGAGCTTGATCGGCACGCAGATGAACGATATGTCCTTCTTGTGTAGCCCTTTGCGCGCTCCTGTGCGGTTCAGGAACAGCGGTTCTTCCGAGATGCGCGGCACCACAGCCGGCTCGCCCGTCTCCATCACTTTCCCGGTTACGCCCTCGCCCAGCCTGTACCGTCCCCGTTCCTGCTGGCTGGCCGAGAGACCGTGCGCCGTCTCGATGAAGATCTCGCCCGTCTGCCGGTTCAGCAGGGTCAGCGTGCCCCGCAACATCCCCATATGTTTCGCTATCGCATTGAGCACAGGACCCACCACTTCGCGCAGGTCCATGCTCCTGTCGAGCGTCTGGCTGATCTCGAACAGCAGTGACAACTCCTGGATCTCCCGGTGGACTCTCGGCTGTCCCGTTCGCCCATTCATGTTCGCGTCTCCCTGCGTAACATACTAATCCGTATCCTGCCGATCTGCATCCTACCAAATTGTAGGATACCCTGCCGCACGTGTCAACCTGTTCGAGCAAGCCGTGAATGGCCGCAACACATGAGTGGACGGACCTATGACACAGCGATCTCTTGACCTGCGGCTTGTGCTGCGGTATTATCCGGGTTGTTGAACACGCGAGAGAGCGCATCCGGCGTTCTGCCATGCGGTGAAAGGATACGGATATGGGATTCGAGCAACTGAAGGAAGCGGTCTGGCAGGCCAATATGGGTCTCGTGGACGCCGGGCTCGTCGTTCACACGTTTGGCAACGCCAGCGGAGCCGACCGTGACAAAAACGTGATGGCGATAAAACCCAGCGGCGTCGATTACGACAATCTGCGTCCCGAGGACATTGTAATCCTGTCACTCGACTCAGGTGACACGGTAGAAGGCAGCTTGCGCCCGTCTTCGGACACCCCCACACATCTGGTTCTCTATCAGAAGATCGAATCCATTGGAGGCATCGCACATACCCATTCGACCCACGCCACTTGTTGGGCGCAGGCATGCCGCGGGATTCCCTGCCTCGGCACGACGCACGCGGACCATTTCTTCGGACCCGTCCCGTTAACGCGACAGCTCACAGCAGACGAGATCACGAGCGGCTATGAACGCAACACCGGGGAGGTGATTGTCGAGCGGTTCTGCGAGAGCGAACTGAATCCCCGGGAGTTTCCCGGTGTTTTGCTGCCGGGGCACGGAC